>NZ_JAUTWQ010000001.1:0-805474 GCF_046719735.1 Halobacillus rhizosphaerae | reverse complement strand
AGTACTATCTCCAGAGAAGTGACAAATGAAGTTATTCGATCAACTGGAGGAGATGTACTAAAAGGAGAAACAGGTTCAAAAGTGGATAATAGCCCTTGTAATCACTGATTTTAACACTTCCGTCAGAAGAGAATTCTCTTCTGACGGATTTTTTTTGTACAATTCTATGGGCGTTTGCATAGAATGAATTACACACGTCCTAAAGCCATTATTATTTTTAGTCACCAACCGCCCAGCTCAAACATAGGATGGGTGGTAGAATAAGGAGGAGTGAATCCTATGTCATATTTTGAACGTGATTACAGGGAGATCATTACCAAGGCTGTAATCGGGAAAGGTAAGAAGTTCACAGAAACGAAGCATACCATCAGCCCCTCCCATCGTCCAACTAGTATTTTAGGATGCTGGGTCATTAATCACATTTATAACGCGAAGAAGAAGGGCGATCATGTCGAAGTGTCTGGAAGTTATGATATCAACGTGTGGTATTCGTATAATGATAATACGAAAACAGAAGTGGTAACAGAACGAGTCAATTATTGTGACCAAGTTCCACTTCATGTAAAAGATCATAATTGTATCCACGACGACGTTGAAGTGATCGCAAAAGCTGTTCAGCAGCCAAACTGTCTTGAAGCGAACATATGCGCTCAGGGTCAGAAAATCTGCGTAGAGGTAGAAAGAGAGTTTGTCGTTGATGTTATTGGTGAAACCAAGCTTTGTGTGAAGGTCGACCCTCATGGCTGTGATCAAGAGGATGACTATGAAGTCGAATTATCATCCGATGATTTCTCGGCGATTGAGACTGACTTCCTTCCATCGTCAAGCAGCAGCTCCAATGGCAGTCACGAGTAGAAAGCTCAGTCCTTGCTGATTCAGCGAGGATTTTTCTTTTTTTGCAAGGACAAGCGTACACGTTCAGGACGTCTTGTTAAATGTGCTATAATTGTACCGTGATGAATTTTGTACGTTTTGGAGGATTTTTGTATGGCACAATACACACCTATGATGCAGCAATATTTAAAGATTAAAGCGGATCATAAGGATGCGTTTTTATTTTTTCGTTTAGGAGATTTTTATGAGATGTTCTTTGATGATGCCCTAAAAGCATCGAAGGAACTGGAAATTACATTAACCAGTCGGGAAGGAGGTTCTTCCGACCGGATTCCTATGTGCGGAGTGCCTTATCATTCTGCAGAAAATTACATAAAGCAATTAATTGGTAAAGGCTTTAAAGTGGCGATTTGCGAACAAGTCGAAGATCCTAAAGCTGCCAAAGGCGTTGTTAAGAGGGAAGTTGTTCAGCTGGTGACTCCTGGGACGGTCATGGAAGGGAGTATGCTCGAGGACAAAGAGAATAACTACTTGGCATCGTTAACTGAGTTTTCTGATGGAACATTTACAGTCAGCTATAATGATTTGACCACAGGAGAAAATAGTATCGCCCTTGTGACCGGCGGCTTTGACGCAGCGATCAGTGAACTTTACAATCGGCCGGTTAAAGAGGTTGTAGTATCAAGTGAGATGGCGGAAGAGCAATTGGAAATGCTGGAAGGAAGGCTGGGCTGCACGGTTTCCTTTGAAGACCGTACAGAGATTGAAGATGCTTTCAGCGGTTTAACGGAAGGAATCCATCAAGAGAAGTTTTTAACTGGGTTTGGCCGGATGCTTCAGTATATTAAACATACACAAAAGCGGGCTCTTGACCATCTAAGGCCTGTGCAAGTCATTGAATTACAAGAATTTATGTCTCTCGATATGTATTCCAAGCGTAATTTGGAACTGGTTGAAACGCTAAGGAAACAGGGGAAATCAGGGAGCCTTTTATCAGTTTTGGATCAGACCATTACCTCCATGGGGGCGCGAATGCTGAAAAAATGGCTGGAACGACCGCTGCTCTCCAGGAAAGAAATAGAAACTCGTCATGACCAAGTGGCAGGGTTTTTGGAGAATTACTTTGAACGGGAAGATTTACGGGAACAGCTGATTTCTGTGTATGATTTAGAACGACTGGCCGGACGCATCGCTTATGGGAATGTAAATGCGCGTGATTTAATTCAACTGCGTCATTCTTTATCTCGTATTCCTGATATTTTGGCGACCTTGCAGACATTTGACCATCCAGCGATGAAGCAATTGTTCGAAACCATCGACCCTCTTGAGAGTTTGAAGCAGTTACTTGTGGAGAGTATTGGTGAAGATCCTCCTCCTGTTATCAAAGAAGGAGGAGTGATCCGTGACGGCTTTAACCCTAAACTGGATGAATATCGAGATGCTTCTAAGAATGGGAAGCAATGGATCGCACAATTAGAAGCGAAGGAAAGGGAATCGACTGGAATTCGTTCGCTTAAGATTGGCTATAACCGGGTGTTTGGCTATTATATTGAGGTAACACGCGCAAATTTGAAGTACCTTCCGGAGGGGCGGTATGAACGTAAACAAACGTTAACCAATGCTGAACGGTATATTACCCCTGAGCTGAAAGAGAAAGAATCCCTCATTTTAGAAGCTGAGGAAAAGAGTGTTGAATTGGAATATGAACTCTTTCTGGAAGTACGCGAACGGGTGAAGGCCTACGTTCATAAATTGCAGTTTCTGGCAGAACAGATCAGCCGGATTGATGTTTTACAGGGGTTTGCCCAAATAGCTGAAAAGAATGATTACCATCGTCCTGCCTATCATGAAAAGCGGATCGTAGACATTAAACAGGGCAGGCATCCAGTTGTAGAAAGAGTAATGAAGGGAGAATCCTTTGTTCCTAACGATATTTATATGGATGAAGAGACAGATGTCCTGCTTATTACCGGCCCCAACATGTCGGGGAAGAGTACGTATATGCGTCAGCTTGCTTTAACGGCAATTATGGGTCAGATGGGAAGCTTTGTCCCCTCTGAATCTGCAATTCTGCCAATCTTTGATCAAATCTTTACCAGAATAGGAGCGGCTGATGACCTCGTTTCAGGTCAGAGTACTTTTATGGTAGAAATGCTGGAAGCGAACCATGCGCTTAGTCATGCTACAGAGAAAAGTTTGATTCTTCTAGATGAAATCGGCCGGGGAACAAGTACTTATGACGGAATGGCTTTAGCTCAGGCGATCGTTGAACATATTCATCAGCATATTCGTGCCAAGACGATGTTCTCTACCCACTATCATGAATTAACGAGCTTGGACCTAGAGCTGGATCGATTAAAAAATGTTCATGTAAGAGCGGAAGAGTATGAAGGGAGAGTTGTATTTCTGCACCAGATTAAAGATGGAGCTGCGGATGAAAGCTACGGGATCCATGTCGCCCAGCTTGCCAATATGCCTGACTCTTTAATTGACCGTGCAGCTGATTTGCTTGCTCAGTTAGAAAAAGGCGCAGAAAACGAAGTGGCAGCGTCGGCAGAAGATGACCAGCAGCTAAGTCTATTTGTTGAGGAAGCCCGGCCAGCTCCGAAAGCAAAAGCGGAAACTCCCCTTGAAAATCAACTAAAGAAGCTGAATTTAATGGAAATGACACCTATGGACGCTATGAATGAACTCTATCGTCTGAAGAAACAGATAAAGTCTTGAGGAGGTGTGCTTAATGGCAAAAATCCAGTTGATGCCAGACCACTTGTCTAATAAAATTGCCGCGGGAGAAGTAGTGGAACGGCCTGCCTCTGTCGTTAAGGAATTAGTAGAAAATAGCGTAGATGCTGGGAGCACCTGGATAACGATCGAGCTCAAGGAAGCTGGCCTTGAAAGTATTCAGATTACCGACAACGGAGCAGGGATGGAAGAAGAAGATTGTGAACGGGCATTTTACAGGCATGCCACAAGTAAAATTACGAATGAGCATGACTTATTTCATGTTCGCACGCTGGGGTTTAGAGGCGAGGCACTTGCAAGTATTGCGGCGGTCAGCCGGTTAAAACTCCAATCTTCTACTGGGGACCATGCTGGCACTTGTCTTGAGCTTGAAGGTGGCAGGCTTTTGAGTAAAACGAAAAGTGATGCCCGACAAGGAACTGAAATTAGTGTGAATGAGTTATTTTTCAATACTCCTGCACGATTGAAATATATGAAAACGATTCATACCGAATTGGGACACATTACGGATGTTTTAAACCGGATGGCGCTTTCCCACCCAGACATCAGGTTTACATGCACTCATAATGATAAGCAACTGTTCCAAACAAATGGCAGAGGGGATCTTCTCCAAGTCATCGCAAAGATTTATGGTGTAAATGTGGCGAGGAAAATGGTGCCGATTGAAACGGAAACCTTGGATTTTAAAGTGAAAGGTTATATAGCAAAACCTGAAATCACAAGAGCATCCAGAAGTTATATGTCGACAATGGTAAATGGCAGGTATATAAGGAGCATTGCTTTAAACAAGGCAATTCTGCAAGGTTATCATACATTACTTCCTATTGGTAAATCACCAATATCGGTGTTGAATATTGAGATGGATCCAATATTAGTGGATGTTAACGTTCATCCTGCGAAACTTGAGGTGCGCTTTAGTAAAGAAAAAGAATTATTTCACGCTATTGAGGAAGCCATTAGACAAGCATTTAGAAAACAGACGCTGATTCCTCACGTAGAAGATACTAAATCGAAGCCCGTTAAACAAAAAAGTGAACAGAAAACCTTTCAGTTTCATGAAAAACAGCCAAGCGATCATCAGGAAGAGGCTCACGAAGAGAGGGAAACATCCTTCGCTGAACTTATTCAGCAGGCACCCTCACAACCATCAGATAGTTATGAACAGGTTCAGCATTCTGTGGTGCGGGAAATGAATGAGGAGGAACGAGCGGTCCCTGCAGAACGGAGAGCAGAGACTAAAGAAGAAACAAAAGAGGAAGCAAATGAAAAAGACGACGGAAGAGTTCCGCCTTTGTATCCCATTGGCCAGCTGCATGGGACCTATATCATTGCCCAGAATGAAAATGGCATGTACATTGTTGATCAGCATGCAGCTCAGGAAAGAATTAAGTATGAATTTTTCCGTGACCAGCTCGCTGAAGTTGATCATGAGGTACAAGAGTTGCTCGTTCCGTTAACTTTTGATTTTTCACGTCAGGAAGCTTTGAAAATTGAAGAATTTAAAGAGGATTTAACCCAGGTTGGACTGTTTTTCGAACCGTTTGGTACGACGACATACATCATTCGCAGCCATCCGCAGTGGTTTCCAAATGGATTTGAAGAAGAAGTTATTCAAGAAATGATAGAACAATTAATGACTGAAGATAGAATTGATGTGCTAAAGCTGCGGGAAGAAGCGGCTATTCTTATGTCTTGTAAACGATCCATTAAAGCGAATCATTATTTAAACTTATCCGATATGACAAGACTTCTGGAAGACTTAAGAAATTCTACGGATCCATTCACTTGTCCACATGGACGGCCAATTATAGTCTTCTTTTCAGAGTATGAAATGGAAAAAATGTTTAAACGAGTCATGTAAACCCTGAACCCGTTCTCGGGAGTCAGGGTTTTTTATTTTTGCTTTCTATGCATAATTTTTCATTAAGAAACATGAACTGAATAAAAGGGAGGCTGCTAAGAAGATGCAAAAGGAAGTGAATCCTTTGCCTTATATGGTTGTGAATGGAGAAGGTGTGGTAACCGCAGAACCTAATTCTGCCGTTATCGAGTTAGGTGTACAGACGGAAAATAAAAATGTAGCAGCTGCTCAACAGGAGAATGCTGAAACGATGCATCAGATCCTCCAGTCTTTATTAACTTACGGGGTAGGGGAGGGGGCAATTCAAACGTCCCAATACACGGTATCACCTAAGTATGATTTTATAGATGGAGAGCAGGTATTAAAGGGATACCAAGTTAATCACCTTATTCGGATTACTGTAGGTCAGGTTGAAAATACGGGCGTAATAATTGATAGTGCAGTTTCTAATGGAGCGAATCAAGTAGCCGGAATCACATTTACTGCTAGAGATTTAGAAACCTACGAGCAGCAGGCATTAAGTGGGGCAATGGATGATGCGCTGGTAAAAGCGAGAACATTAGCCTCAAACATGCAAGTAAATATGAATCCTGTTCCGATTAAAATTATTGAAACGACGAGCGCCTCGGGTTCTATTACTCCTATGTATTTCAAGACTCAAGCAGCGGCATCGTCAACCCCTCTCATGCCTGGACAATTAGAAATAAGAGCAGCTCTTGAAGTTCAATTCGAATATGGAAAAAGAAGGGAGTAACGACGGACTGGTGATGAAAAGAGTAAGTTACAAATATTTAAAACTTAAAAAACCATAACCAGTTAACATAACAACGTTACGTCAACTGGTTATGGTTATATTTATAAGAGAATAAATGCATTACGAAATATTTTTTTGCTGCAAGAGAAAACGGAAGTAGTTTTCAATTTGTTTAATTTCCTCCGGCTGTACTCCGAACCAGGCTTTTTTATCAAAAAAGACGGGGTGGTCATAACCCTGATTCTTCAAGTGTTCTTTGATTTCCCGCATCTCATCCTCTGTTTCATCACTCAGTCCTAATAAATAATCAGCTGTCGTGTGAAGGGCATGAGCAATTTTGGTTAAATCCTCAAGATCAGGAGAAGTATATTGACGCTCCCAATTAGAAACGACTTGAGCAGATACACCAACTTTTTGAGCTAACATGGTTTGAGTTAACCGCCGTTCTTTACGTAGAGATCGAATTCTATCATGGACCACGAAAAGACCGCCTCCTTTTTTATATCATACCACAAACTAACGAAATGCGATAGTGAGACTAACGAGTTTTTTGATTTTTTATAACGGAATCCGTTAGTACTTGTAACGGATTCCGTTATTTTGCGTCGTGAGGTATGATTCTATCAAGGTTCATGTATAATGAAAGAAAGTTAGGAAGGTGAAGATATATGAAGCCCTTAGTCGTTTCTGTAGTTGGACCGACAGCGGTAGGTAAATCACGCTTAGGAGTGGAAATTGCTAAGCAGTTTTCGGGAGAAGTGATCAGCGGTGATTCTATGCAGATTTATCGCGGTATGGATATCGGGACAGCGAAGGTTACAACCAAAGAAATGGAAGGAATTCCTCATCATATGATTGATATTAAAAATCCTCAGGAATCTTTTTCGGTGGCAGAGTTTCAAGAAAAAGTGCAGTCGCTGATCGTTGAAATTACAGAACGAGGTCATTTACCTGTTTTAGTTGGAGGAACTGGACTTTACATACAGGCAACGTTATTTAATTTTAATTTTTCGGATCAACCTAAAGATGAAGAAGTTTACAAACGCCTTGAAGAAGAACTGAAAATAGAGGGCGCTGAGGCTATGTACGCCCGTCTGGTGAAGATTGATCCTTCCCAGGCTGCAAAGATCCACCCCAATAATGAACGGCGTGTGCTTCGTGCTCTCGAGATTCATGAGGCAACAGGGAAAACAATGAGTGAGTATCAGAATTTGCAGGCGGAAGATGGTGATTTTCGTCCAATCATTATTGGGTTGGAAATGGACCGGGAGCAGCTGTATAAGCGCATCAATATGAGAGTTGATGAAATGATGAAAGATGGATTGCTGGAGGAGGTTGAGGCTCTTTACAGGGATGGTTTAGAAGATGCCCAATCTATGAAGGCAATAGGATATAAGGAATTTGTTCCATATTTAAAGGGCGAATACTCCCTGGACCGGGCCGTTGAATTGTTAAAAAGAAATTCGAGAAGGTATGCGAAACGACAATACACCTATTTTAGAAACAAAATGCAGGTTCAATGGTATGAAGTGACTGAGGAAAACTATGAAGACAAATTTACAACAATTTTACGTGATTTAGCAGGAATGATGCAGTAAAACATAGAATGGTATTAATATAGATAGAAAAGAGGAGGAAGATTCATGGCTCAGACCGTAAATATTCAGGACAACTACTTAAACCAATTAAGAAAAGAACGTATGCAAGTGACGGTCTTTCTGCTCAATGGTTTTCAATTGCGTGGAGTAATAAAGGCGTTTGATAATTTTACTGTATTACTTGAAACGGATGGGAAGCAGCAGCTCATCTTCAAGCATGCAATTTCAACCTTTGCTCCAATGAAAAATGTGACATTGGATAAAGAATAGAGAATGACAGCGGGCGCACAGAAGCGCCCGCTTTTTCTTTTGTGCTGATATTTCGACCGTTACCGCTGTCCTTAGGAAAAACAAAAGGAGGCATCATGGATAGAATGGTTTTCTCCTCTGCTCAGCCTTCCTGACTGACTTCCCTTAGGCGTTTGTCACAGCTTTTGGAGATTATGCGTATGATGAAGGGAAATGAGGAGGGATCCATGTGCATCCGCAAGCTAAAGCTGTTCGATCTGGTACGATAAATATTGTGCTGAATGAAACAAAAGGAAATCCCATTGCCGTTCAGCAGATTCAGGCTCAAGAAACATCGATCAAACCTTTTCTTAGGATTGATGAATTCTTTTCTACCATTATAGGAATGAAGGATTTAAAGAAACGAGTGAAAGAAATCTATGCTCAAGTTCTAATTGCCCAGAAGCGAAAGGATTTGGGACTTAAGCCAAATACTCAAGTATTGCATATGGTCTTTAAAGGAAATCCGGGAACGGGAAAAACAACGGTTGCGAGAATGGTAGCTCAATTATTTAAGGAAATGAATGTTTTAGAGAAGGGGCAGTTTATCGAGGCAGACCGATCGGATTTAGTGGGGGAATATATTGGTCATACCGCACAAAAGACCAAAGATTTAATTCATAAAGCCATTGGAGGCGTTCTCTTTATTGATGAAGCATATTCTTTGGCGCGTGGAGGTGACAAGGATTTTGGAAAAGAAGCGATCGATACGATTGTGAAATGCATGGAAGACCATCATGACCGTTTAATTATGATTCTTGCTGGTTATCCAGAGGAAATGGACCAATTTCTACGTATTAACCCTGGTTTAGCTTCGAGGTTTCCAATTCAATTGCCATTTTCTAATTATTCAGCAGCAGAATTGTCTGCAATAGCCTCCAAAATGTTGGAAGAAAGGGATTACTGCTTAACTCCTCAAGCCGAACGGAAGCTGTATGATCATTTGATTTCTGTATGTGCCCACTCCCCTTACAACTTTTCGAATGCAAGGTATGTTCGTAATCTAATTGAAGAAGCAATCCGAAAACACGCTTGGAGAGTAATTAGCAGTAACAATCAAAAGAAGACCGCCCTAATGACGCTCGAAGTAAATGATTTTTGTGGAATCAACCATCTTTCCTGCCCTTAATTCTGCAGGAATACCGTTTGCTGGTTATTTTTGATATTATGAAAGGAAGGATGGTTTAGAAAAGAGGGTGACCCAAGTTGATAGATAAAGAAAAAGTAATCCTTGTAGCAAGAAAAGCACCAAGAGAAGATGAAGAGCGGTTTAACTACTCTCTGGAAGAGCTGCAGTCTTTAACGGAAACAGCGGACGGAGAAGTGTGTAAAGTTGTAATCCAAAATCGGGAACGTGTTCATCCGGCAACCTACTTAGGGGAAGGTAAGTTAGAAGAAATAAAAATTCTAGCTGAAGAGTTTGAAGCTGATTTAATTATTTTTAATGATGAATTATCACCGGGTCAGTTAAGGAATATCTCAGATCGGACAGATAGGCGGGTAATTGATCGCAGTCAGTTGATCTTAGATATTTTTGCTGGCCGTGCTCATACCAAGGAAGGGAAGCTTCAAGTAGAACTTGCTCAGCTTGAGTATCTGCTTCCACGCCTGGCTGGGCAAGGAACTGCATTATCGAGGCTTGGCGGCGGGATAGGGACCCGTGGGCCAGGGGAAACAAAACTAGAAACAGACCGCCGTCATATTCAACGGAGGATAGATGATATTAAAAAACGATTAAACACGGTCGTCAAACAGAGGGATCAATATCGTAAGCGGAGGAAAGAAAATAAAGCGTTTCAAATTGCGATTGTCGGATATACCAATGCCGGGAAATCGACCTTCTTTAATCAAGTGACAGAAAGTGATTCTTTTGAGGAGAACTTGTTATTTGCCACATTAGATCCTTTAACAAGGCAATTCAGTCTGCCTTCAGGCTTTCAGGCCCTGTTGTCCGATACAGTCGGTTTCATTCAGGATTTACCGACTACTTTGATTGCTGCCTTTCGCTCAACGCTTGAAGAAGTAACGGAAGCAGACTTTATTCTTCATATGGTAGACGCGGCTCATCCAGATCATCTTCACCAGGAACACATTGTGCTTAAACTGCTTGAGGAACTGGGAGCGAGCCAATTGCCAATGCTTACTGTTTACAATAAAAAGGACCTAGTGGAAGGAGATTTTATTCCACCGGCGTTCCCTTCTTTATCGGTCAGTGTGCACGACTCCATTGATGTGAAGCGGATCCTACATAAAGTAGAAGAAGTGATCAAGGATGACTGGTATGAATACGATGTGTTTGTACCTGCAGGTGAAGGAAAAAGACTTCAGGAATATAAGAAATTCAGCATAGTAACCAGCATGCAATTTTATGAAGAACGGGAAGGATATGCACTTCACGGATATATCCATCCAGACCACCCATTAAAACACAAGATTATACAAAAGTAAGGAAGAATGCGGCTCATGAATATTGAACAAGCTTTACGAGAGACGGAAGAATCCATTAGAAATTACCATGATGAGATTAATCGAAAGGTGGAAAAAAACCAGCGGAAAGTATTACAAGCTTTTCAGGCCCTGCGAGTTAGTGATGCACACTTTAATCCGACCACGGGCTATGGGTACGATGACTTTGGGCGAGATACGCTGGAAGCTCTTTATGCGGCAATCTTTAACGCGGAAGATGCCCTCGTTCGTCCTCAGCTGATCTCGGGAACGCATGCGATTACAACCAGTTTATTTGGAGTTCTGCGCCCTGGAGATGAACTGCTTTATATTAGTGGAGAACCTTATGATACACTCGCAGAAGTAATTGGGAGCAGTGGAAAAGACACGGGCTCCCTAAAGGACTTTGGTATCACTTATCAGTCCATACCGCTTACCAATGAACATGATTTTGACAAAGCAGAAATCGAACGTGCATTGTCTAACCAAACGAAAGTGGTGGCTATTCAGCGGTCAAAAGGCTATTCTGAACGGCCTTCCTTTCGTATAGAAGAGATTGAAAAGATTATTCAATACGTCCGTTCAATGAAAGACGATGTAATTATTTTCGTCGATAATTGCTACGGTGAATTTGTAGAAGAGCGGGAGCCTTTGGAGGCAGGAGCGGATTTAATTGCAGGTTCTCTCATTAAGAACCCTGGCGGCGGGCTGGCAAGAATCGGTGGGTACATAGCGGGGAAAAAAGAGCTGATTGAATTATGCAGTTACCGCCTCACTGCGCCTGGATTAGGGAAGGAAACGGGTGCTACGGTAAATAGTCTCCAGGAAATGTATCAAGGAATCTTCCTTGCTCCACATGTTGTGGGAGAAGCTCTTAAAGGAGCAGTATTCACAGCTAAATTTCTAAATGAGCTGGGCTTTAAGACTAACCCTTCCTACGATGTTCCGCGTACCGATCTCATTCAGTCGGTAAGTTTTGAAAACGCCAGCCAAATGGTTCGGTTTTGTCAGACCATTCAAGCGGCATCACCGATTAACTCTCATGTGACTCCTCACCCTAGCCCTATGCCTGGATATGAGGATGACGTGATTATGGCGGCCGGCACGTTTATCCAGGGAGCCAGTTTAGAGCTTACGGCAGATGGCCCGATCCGTCCGCCTTATACTGCCTTTGTCCAAGGCGGGTTAACCTATTCTCATGTAAAAATTGCTGTCACCACGGCAGTGGAACAGCTGCTGAGTGAAAATATTATGTAAGATTATAAGCGCTTTCTTTTTTTATGTAAACAATCCTAACATTCATTGACATATCACCTTCGTGTCGTATAATGAAAGTATCATTTCTTTTGGGAGGAGGCAATTCGATGAGTGATGAAATTCGTCGTTCGATGCCGCTATTCCCGATGGGGATTGTTCAATCTTTAACTGACCTGTCTGCGCGGCAAATCCGTTATTATGAGCAGCACAAACTTGTGACTCCTGCAAGATCAGATGGCAATCGCCGTCTGTTTTCCTTTAACGACGTAGATCGTTTGTTAGAGATAAAAGATCTCATAGAAAAAGGAGTAAATATGGCAGGAATTAAGCAGGTTCTGGAGCTGACGGACCAGCCGAAGAACGAGCCCTATAACGAAGAGCGCGTAGAAGAGGTCCACAATGAACTTTCTGAAAAAGAACTTCGTCGTATGTTACAGCAAGAACTATTCACTTCGGGAAGACAAGGTAAACTTGGATTACGACAGGGAGAATTATCACGATTTTTCCATTAAAGCAGTTCGGGAGGAGACGAGGCAATGGGATTAACCAGAGAAGAAATTTATAAGAAAATTGATGAGGAAAATGTTCGTTTTATCCGGCTTCAATTTACTGACATGCTGGGAACTATTAAAAATGTGGAAATACCATTAAGCCAGCTGGATAAAGCTATTGATGGATTAATGATGTTTGATGGATCCTCGATTGAAGGGTTCGTACGCATAGAAGAATCAGATATGTACTTAGTACCAGATTTAGATACTTTTGTAGTTTTCCCATGGACTTCTGAGAAAGGTAAAGTGGCACGCTTTATCTGCGATATTTATAATCCTGACAAAACCCCATTCGAGGGCTGTCCGCGTTATAATCTTAAACGCAACCTTAAAAAGATGGAGGAATTGGGTTTCTCTGCATTCAATATTGGAACAGAACCGGAATTCTTTCTATTCAAACTTGGGGAAGATCGGGAACCTACGTTGGAATTGAATGATAAAGGCGGATATTTCGACCTGGCACCTACCGACCTTGGGGAAAACTGCCGCCGGGACATTGTTTTAGAACTTGAAGAGATGGGATTTGAAATTGAAGCCTCTCACCATGAAGTGGCTCCAGGACAACATGAGATTGATTTTAAATATTCGGATGCTGTGAAACATTGCGATGATATTCAAACGTTTAAGCTTGCAGTTAAAACGATTGCACGTCAGCATGGACTGCATGCCACCTTTATGCCTAAACCGTTATTTGGCGTGAACGGATCCGGAATGCATGCGAATATGTCCTTGTTTAATGAAAATGGCAACGCATTCTTTGATGAAAAAGGTGACAAACAGCTCTCTAAAGTTGCTTACCATTTTACAGCGGGCATCATTAAACATGCGACGAACTTTACAGCGGTGACTAATCCCACTGTAAATTCCTATAAGCGTTTGGTGCCTGGCTATGAAGCTCCTTGTTATGTAGCTTGGTCCGGCCGTAACCGGAGTCCGCTGATTCGCGTACCGACTTCACGAGGGTTAAGCACCCGTATCGAAGTACGTAGTGTGGACCCATCTGCTAACCCATACATGGCTATGGCCGTGTTACTTGCTGCAGGGCTTGACGGGGTGAAAAATAAGTTAGAAGCTCCAACTCCAGTAGACCGGAATATTTATGTTATGAACAAAAAAGAACGTGAAGCTCATGGAATTAAAGATCTTCCAGCTACACTATTTCATGCGCTTGAAGAATTGGAAAAAGATCCAATTATGGTGGAAGCGCTTGGCGAACACCTATTCGAACATTTTATTGAAGCAAAAGAAATCGAATGGGATATGTTCAGAACCCAGGTTCACCCTTGGGAACGAGAACAATATTTACAGACGTATTAATCTTCTCACCCTTGATGTTAATAGCATCAAGGGTTTTTTTGTGAACAAATAGTAACTGGCGCACCGTTGTTTTTTGATTACTACAGTCAAAGTGAAGTTGAGACACAAGAAAATGATTCATCAAAACGCTCGAAAAAAAAGACTGGCCGGAGTTCGGTCAGTCTTTTTAGTCTTCTAGGAAATGATCATACGATTTCGGTTTGAATAGCTTTAGGTATATCCAGCTCCAGGGATTAGCCAATAGAAATCAGCGATCGCTCTCCGCGGATAATGAACCACCCGCCCCCCCGTTTGTCGGTGCTCACGATTCGCTTGCGCTTTCTTCTTTAATGAACAGTACGGTATAAACCGACTACTTTACCTAATATCGACACATCATTTAAGAGGATCGGATCCATGGTCGCGTTTTCCGGCTGCAGCCTAATGTGATTTTTTTCTTTAAAGAAGCGCTTAACAGTTGCTTCTTCGTCTTCTGTCATGGCTACTACAATGTCTCCGTTTTGAGCGGTTTGCTGCTGTCTGACAACGACCATGTCACCATTTAATATGCCAGCTTCGATCATACTTTCCCCTTGAACAATCAAAACAAAGGTGTTCTGGTCTGATCCGGCAAGTGAATCAGGAAGTGGAACATATTCTTCAATGTTCTCGACTGCAGTAATGGGAGAACCTGCGGTAACTTTACCAATGACAGGTGCATAAGCTGCTTCGCTTCTAGGAATACTATGGTCTTCTTCAAGCTCTATTACTTCTATTGCTCTAGGTTTTGTCGGGTCTCTGCGAATATACCCTTTTTTCTCTAGTCTGGATAAATGCCCGTGAACAGTAGAACTGGAAGCGAGGCCAACAGATTGGCCAATTTCACGAACGGATGGGGGATAACCCTTTAATAAAACCTGTTCTTTTATAAAATCTAGTATTTCCTGCTGCCGTTTTGAAAGTTTACTCATAGATTGACACCTCATACATAGGATTATAGTAACCACATTGTACCATGCATAAAAAATAAATACAAACAAGCGTTCGAATAAATGGGTTGACAAGAACCTTTGTTCGTATATAATTGGAATTAACAAAAGGCGAACAAAAGTTCTTAGGAACGTTCGTTCTTAAAATGGAGGGAATCTAATGTTTAATAAACTATCAAAGCTTGATGTTACTTATCTTGTTCTATTTATTGCGAGTTTAGCATTCTTATATTTCTCTATGGTGATTACAGGATAAAGTATATTATGATAAGAAGTAGTTTTATTAGAGAGGGTTAAGTGATCATGAGAGTAATACTATATTGCCGTGTAAGTACGGAAAAAGAAACCCAGGTTTCTTCCTTGAAAAGGCAGAGGGAAGAATTATATGCGATGGCAGCAGAGCACGGCATGGAAGTGTTGGATTGTATAGAAGAACGAGCGAGCGGTTACGAGGTTGAACGGGAAGGTCTCTACCGCTTGCTTCAATACTTCTCCAGTGAAGAAGCTGAAGGGCTTCTCATTCAGGATGAAACTAGACTTGGGCGGGGGAACACCAAGATTGCTTTATTTCATCAGCTGCAGAAACTGGGAGTGAAGATCTACTCCCTTTCTCACGATGGTAAATTAGAAATCTCGGAATCTGATTCAATGGTTTTGCAAATCGTAGGGATTGTAGAGGAGTACCAGCGGAAAATACATAATATGAAGATTCGCAGAGGGATGAAAAAAGCTGTTCAGAATGGATACAACCCGGCTAACAATCTTTCTAATCTTGAGGCAGCTTCTGGCAGGGAGCGAATTGAATTTCCAATCGAAGAAGTAGTGCGTTTAAGGCGAAATAAACTGACCTTTAAAGATATAGCTGCCACTCTAAGAGGGTTGGGGTATGATGTATCAAAAGCTACCGTTCATCGCAGGTATCAGGAATACGAATCACTTGAAAATAAAGAATGATCGCGTTACTATAGTAGAGACAAGGGCTTAAATGCGCTTGTCTTTTTCATGGATACTTCCAAATAAAGGGGTATGTAATATGTTGTCTAAAGAAAAAATTAATCGTATTAATGAATTAGCTAATAAATCAAAGCAAGAAGGCTTAACTAAGTCTGAGAAAGAAGAACAAAAGGAATTGCGTCAGCAGTATTTAGGAAATGTCCGTAAATCCTTTAAGAATCAGTTAAAAGGAATGAAGGTCATTGACCCGAATGGGAAGGATGTAACTCCTGAAAAGCTGAAGCAAATGCAGAAAAATGAAAAAAAACACTAATAAACTTTCCGCACCTGAGTGAAGGTGCGGATTCTTTGTTTGGAAGTAATTGGTGTTCCGGTAGAGCTCTTGCTTGAAAAAAACAGGAAATCACTGTAGAGTGCTTGTCACTGGAGCATTTTCATTATAGGATAAAACATGTTACATATAACAGAAATGAAAGGAGATTTTTGAACATGGCAAACAGCCTTGAACAAACTTCAATAAACACGATTCGTACACTAGCAATTGATGCAGTAGAAAAAGCAAACTCTGGACATCCAGGGATGCCGATGGGCGCTGCCCCGATGGCCTATACTCTTTGGACGAAATTTATGAACCACAATCCTAGTCATTCTCACTGGTTTAACCGTGACCGTTTTGTATTATCGGCAGGGCACGGCTCTATGCTTTTATACAGCCTGCTTCATCTTTCCGGTTATGATGTAAAGATCGATGATTTAAAGTCTTTCCGCCAATGGGATTCCAGAACTCCAGGACACCCTGAGGTTCACCATACAGACGGTGTAGAAGCAACAACCGGACCGCTGGGTCAGGGACTTGCAATGTCTACAGGTATGGCGATGGCCGAGGCCCACTTAGCAGCAAAATACAACCGTGACGACTATAATGTAGTTGACCACTATACGTTCGCAATTTGCGGAGACGGAGATTTAATGGAAGGCGTTTCACAAGAATCTGCTTCTCTTGCCGGCCACTTGGGCCTTGGTAAACTAGTCGTTCTTTATGATTCCAATGATATCTCCTTGGATGGTGATCTGGATCGATCCTTTAGTGAAAGCGTTGAGAAGCGCTATGAAGCTTATGGCTGGCAGGTTATTCGCGTAGAAGATGGAACGGACACAGAAGAAATTGCCCGTGCGATTGAAAGTGCAAAACAAAACACAGATCAGCCGACGATGATTGAAGTGAAAACTGTAATTGGTTACGGTTCTCCAAATAAATCAGGTAAGTCTGCTTCTCACGGTGCTCCGCTTGGAGAAGAAGAAGTGACAGCAACGAAAGAATATTATAAATGGGAACATGAACCATTCCATGTACCTGAGGAAGTTTATCAGGATTTTAAAGATAAAGTCCAAGCGAATGGACAGCAGCAAGAGGATTCCTGGAATGATCTAATGAAGGGATATAAAGAAGCTTATCCTGAGTTAGCTGAAGAACTGGAAGCTGCCATTAAAGGCGAACTTCCTGAAGGGTGGCAAAATCAGCTGCCTACGTATAAAGCCGGAGAAGACAAGTTAGCTACCCGTGCTTCTTCTGGAGAAGTTATTAATGCTCTTTCCAAAACGGTTCCTTATCTATTTGGAGGAAGCTCTGACTTAGCAGGCTCTAACAAAACGTCTGTTAAAGAAGAAGAAGATTTCTCAAGAGAGAATTATGCTGGACGTAATATCTGGTTTGGCGTGAGAGAATTTGCTATGGCTTCTGCTTTAAATGGAATGGCGCTTCATGGCGGCTTAAAAGTATACGGCGGTACCTTCTTCGTATTTAGTGACTATCTGCGTCCTGCTCTACGTCTATCAGCAATTATGGATGTACCAGTCAATTATGTATTTACTCATGACTCTGTCGCCGTTGGTGAAGATGGCCCAACTCATGAACCTGTAGAACAGCTTGCTTCTCTTCGCGCGATTCCTAACTTGTCCGTTATCCGTCCGGCCGATGGAAATGAAACGAGTGCAGCTTGGAGACTTGCATTAGAATCTAACAAAACACCTACAGCACTAGTTCTTACACGTCAAGGACTTCCAACTCTGGAAGGAACGGATGAAAAATCTTACGAAGGCGTGAAAAAAGGTGGATATGTAATCAGTGACTCCGAGAAGGAAGAACCAGATGCGGTTCTGCTGGCATCAGGCTCTGAAGTTCAGCTTATTATTCAGGCACAAGCCGAACTGAAGAAAAATGGCTACGATGTGCGAGTTGTAAGTATGCCATCCTTTGACCGATTTAATGCTCAAAGTAATGAATATAAAGAAAGCGTACTTCCTAATCAGGTTCGTAAGCGTTTAGCTGTTGAAATGGCTGCATCCTTCGGCTGGGATCGTTACGTAGGTCTTGATGGTTCAGTAATTGGAATCGATACCTTTGGCGCCTCTGCACCAGGAGAAACAGTTATTGAAAATTATGGCTTTACCGTTGAAAATGTTGTGAAACATGCAGAAAACCTTATGAATTCCTAAAGTCTTTTTAATTAAGCTGCTGCTGTACTAGCAGCAGCTTGATTTAATTTTAGAATAGTTCACCGGGAATCTATGACAAAAATCGAAATTACTGAACGTGAAGAAATGACATCCTTCGCTTCCCTAAGCCGTTATACTACGACTCAAGGGGGGATTAAGGATGCACTTTGCTATTTTTGCTGTGAAGCCAGAAGTCAGTGTCAGCTATTATTATAAAGTTGAAATGATGAAACGTTTTCTGCTGGAATGTCTCCGTTTTCCACAATCGGAGGTCCATCAAAAGCAGCTGGAATATATAACTGATGCTTTTCCTTACATAGATTGGCTGAATCAGAGAAAGAACATGAATGTTAGTGAGAAAAATGATAGGTTTGTAAGGTTTCCTTTTTCGGATGAAGAGGGCAATTATGGTATAATAAAGTATAAGAATAATAGCTGTTTCTTTCAGTGTAGTAGTCTCTGTCAGGCAGACCGTATGATCTTTCAGCCCTTAAGAATGTCCCATAAATCCTTTTATATTCTGGAGAAGAACGGGGATCATTATGGCTGGATATCATCTCTAGCTCGTCAGCGATTATTATTGTAAAATGCCCTATTGTATTCAGAAGAGCATTTTACTATACTGTTATGGGATACAACACGAAGGAGGAAGACGAATCAATGACACTGGGGATTGTATGGGTGATCATCATTGCTATTTTAGCTCTTGTCGGTGGTGTAGCTTTAGGCTTTTTCATCGCAAGAAGATACATGATGAACTATTTAAAGAAAAACCCGCCAATTAATGAACAAATGCTGCGCACATTAATGATGCAGATGGGGCAGAAACCATCGCAGAAAAAGATAAATCAGATGATGCGTTCTATGAACAACCAAATGAAATAATTATTTCTGTAAAAAGCCTTCTTTCAATAATAGAAAGAAGGCTTTTTTCTAGTAGTAAATAGGTACACTCTTGAAAACAGATTATATTTCTGCCTGAAGACTTGAAAGATTGAGGTGGGGGAAACCTGCTTTTATTCTAAATGAAATAACCAGTATTAGAGAATGGTATTGTAATCCGCCAGACAGTTAAAGATTCATCAATGTGTCATCGTTTTTTATAACTGGGTTTGATACAATAGTATCTAGCAATTCGTTTGGAGGAAGAAATCATGACTGACGTGAACATTTTTATCGCCTTCGGGGCAGGTTTTTTATCTTTTATTTCTCCCTGTGTGCTTCCTCTGTACCCTGCTTTTCTTTCTTACATAACAGGAATGAGTGTGAGTGAATTACGGGGAGATAATGGGATGCTGAATCGAAAAAGTCTTGCCCATACGATTCTCTTTCTGCTTGGTTTTACGACGATTTTTATTATTCTGGGCTTTTCGGGATCCTTGCTCTCACAATTTTTCATAAGAAATGAAGATTTGATCCGGCAGCTCGGTTCCATCATTATTATTTTCTTTGGTTTTGTCATTATTGGTGTGTTTAATTTCTCATTTTTAATGAGAGATCGTAAAATTGCCTTTAAAAATCGTCCGGCAGGATTTATAGGGTCATTTTTGATTGGGTTAACCTTTTCGCTGGGGTGGACGCCATGTACAGGACCGATCCTCTCTGCGGTATTGGTTCTTGCTGCAGACCGTCCCAATTTATTTATGCTGATGATGGTATCCTATTCTTTAGGGTTTTCTGTGCCTTTTCTCATTCTTTCATTCTTTATTGGAAAAATGACCTGGATTAAACGGAATAGCGGTATCATTGTGAAAATAGGCGGCTATGTAATGATTGTCATGGGAGTAGCCCTCTATTTTGACTGGATGACGAAGTTAACCTCTTATTTAGTTAACTGGTTTGGTTTTCAAGGTTTCTAACCGTGGATTTTAACCGTGCTTTATATTATGATGAAAATATCGACACTAATCAAAGGAGCATCTATATGGCCCGCACGAATGACATAATACTACGTACAACTACAACTTTGATTGCATTTATTCTTTTTGGGTTCTCCATCTATTTATTTCTGGCCGGTCATAATGCCCCAGGAGGAGGATTTATAGGCGGGCTGATGACCTCAGCTGCGATTGTTCTCATGTATATGGCTTATGGCTTTCAATCCATGCAGAAGGTTCTTCCTGTGAACTACCGCTATCTAATCCCTGTAGGGCTGTTGATTGCCTTAACTACTGGCATAGGCTCATTTGTTTTTGGTCAGCCTTTTTTAAGTCATACTTTTGCTTATTTTCATCTTCCTGTCCTGGGAAGAACAGAACTTGCAACTGCTTTAATGTTTGATCTTGGCGTTTATATAACGGTTATCGGTGTGACAATGACGATCATTCTATCGATCGCAAATGATCGTGATTAAGGAGCAGGGGGAGCAGTTATGGCGAGAATTTTAATTGTGGATGATGCTAAGTTTATGAGGATGACGCTGACCGCCATTTTACAAAATGGAAATCATGAAGTGGTGGGAGAAGCGGAAAATGGAGAAGAAGCTGTAGCTAAGTTTCATCAATTAAAACCAGACTTAATTACGATGGATATTACGATGCCTGAAAAAAGCGGAATCGAAGCATTAACAGAAATCAAAGCTCATTCAGCGGATGCTCGGATTGTCATGTGTTCGGCAATGGGACAGCAGAAAATGATTGTCGAAGCCATTGAACGCGGCGCCAAAGATTTTATTGTAAAGCCTTTTGACGAAAATAGAGTTCTTGATGCCGTTGAGCGAGTCTTAAATCAACCGTGAATGGGCTAAAAGAAAGAGTGAATGGATATGTATTGGTTAATTGCAAGCACAATTCTGGCAGCCGGAATGGCTACGGGAATGATTTTCATCCGGCTGCGGGCAGCTAAACGCCCGGCGAGTATTAAGAAAATTGTTTTACCGCCGATTTTTATGAGCACAGGAGCCTTCATGTTTCTCTTACCGGAATTCAGAGTCGCTTGGAGTCAAGTAGCTGAAGCTCTCGTTGTGGGAATTATATTTTCCATCTTTCTCATTCGGACTTCACGTTTTGAAATGAGAGGGGACCAGATTTATTTGAAGCCTTCCAAGGGGTTTGTCTTTATTTTGGCGGGGCTGCTTGTGATAAGGATTATACTAAAAGTCATAATTGGTCAGAATGAGACTCTGGCTGAAACGAGCGGGATGTTCTTCCTGCTTGCCTTTGGGATGATTGTTTCCTGGCGCATAGCAATGCTCAAACAGTTTCTGCAGCTTGATCGGAAAAGGCATACTTCAGATGCCAATGCATGAATATTAGAAAAGGCCGGGGTGGTTAGACCCCGGCCTCTTTCGATTCGTCCGAATTAGTTAAGCAGAACGAGCACTATGAGGTTTGATCAAACAATGGCTGATAAGGTGCAAGATCAATTTTCTTCTCTTCAAGCTTCTTTATCAGAAACTTATGATCTCGCTTAGGTGTAGCCAGAATGTAGCCTTCGATAATGACTTCTTGTGTAATTTTCTTTTGTTTCTTTTCGAGCGCTACCTGCCCGATGCGTCCGGCGATTTTCTGACGTGCGATATCTCTAAATAATTCCGGCACCGGGGACACCAGCTCTTCCAGTAAGTCTTTCTGATCCTGTTTCCACATATGTCTGGTCAGCTCAATATAATGTTCTTCCCAGTCGATGATGGACTTTCCATCTTCTTTCGGCAAACGCTTCAAAAACTTACGGAACATAAAGAAACCGCCTATACTCATTAAGCCTACCATGATGATGACCCAGGTAATGATAAACAGGGAAAATCCGAGAGACATTTTGTAATCACCTTGTTTCATTTTCTAAGTATGATTGATTAGGTTAATTATAAAAGGTTGCTTTAAGAAATACAACCTGTGTTTACTTTTAGGTCAGCATAGTTCGCCGTTTAGTAATAACTGAATAATTAAAAATCTGCTTAATTGTTTTACTTCTAAATTCTTTTGTTTTACAATAATAGTTGCAGATTTGTGTCCTTTTTTGTTGAAAGGAGCAAATGAACAATTGGGGAATGGGGAAGCCTGTCGGGCTCGCCATTTAATTTTGATGAGGGGGTAAAAGGAAACATGGCTAGCAATGCATATAATGCTCGCAAACAATTTGACCTTAATGGCCAAACGTACAACTATTACGACTTGAAAGCCTTAGAAGAAGCGGGACATGGAAAGATCTCCCGTCTGCCTTTCTCTATCCGTATTCTGCTCGAATCTCTGCTTCGTCAGCACGACGGACGTGTGATTAAAGATGAACACGTGGAGAGTTTAGCAAATTGGGGAACTAGTAAATCAGCAGGGGAAGATGTTCCATTTAAACCTTCCCGGGTAATTCTGCAGGATTTCACAGGTGTACCCGCAGTAGTTGACCTTGCTTCACTTAGAAAAGCTATGGTCGATATGGGAGGCAGCCCGGATAAAATTAATCCTGAAGTCCCTGTGGATCTGGTTATTGACCACTCCGTACAGGTGGATAAATATGGCACACCTGATGCACTGAGAGCTAACATGGAACTTGAATTTGAACGAAATCAAGAGCGTTATGAATTTTTACACTGGGCTCAAAAAGCCTTTGATAATTACCGTGCAGTTCCACCTGCAACAGGTATTGTTCACCAGGTGAACCTTGAATATATTGCAAATGTAGTTCATTCAAATAAAACGGATGATGGTTCTGTAGATACTTATCCAGATACATTAGTAGGTACTGACTCACATACGACTATGATTAATGGTCTTGGAGTACTTGGGTGGGGTGTAGGCGGTATTGAAGCCGAAGCAGGAATGTTAGGTCAGCCTTCTTATTTCCCTGCTCCAGAAGTTATAGGTGTGAAATTAAACGGAAGCTTCCCTCAAGGAACTACCGCAACAGACTTAGCGCTAAAAGTGACTCAAAAACTTCGTGAGCAAAACGTAGTTGGGAAGTTTGTTGAATTCTTCGGACCAGGCTTACAGGAAATGCCGCTGGCAGATCGTGCAACGATCTCCAACATGGCTCCAGAATATGGTGCTACATGTGGTTTCTTCCCAGTAGATGGGGAATCTTTAGAATATATGCGTCTAACTGGCCGCAGTGAAGAGCAGATTAAATTGGTAGAAACATACTGTAAAGAAAATAATCTTTGGTATGATCCATCCTTTGAAGATCCAGATTTCACGAAACTGGTCGAAATCGATCTTGAAGAGTTGGAACCAAATTTATCTGGACCGAAACGTCCTCAAGATTTGATTCCGCTTTCTCAGATGAAGAAATCCTTTAACAAAGCGATTACAGGCCCTGCCGGTAATCACGGCTTTGGACTGGATAAAGCTGAATTTGATAAAGAAGCAGAAGTAGAATTCTCTAACGGAGATAAAGCAGTTATGAAGACAGGTGCACTTGCGATCGCTGCTATTACTTCTTGTACAAATACTTCGAACCCGCATGTAATGCTGGGCGCAGGACTTGTAGCTAAGAAAGCCGTTGAGAAAGGTTTAAACGTACCATCCTATGTGAAAACTTCTTTGGCTCCAGGATCTAAAGTAGTTACTCGCTATCTTGAAGATTCAGGCTTAATGGAGTATCTAAACAAACTTGGCTTTAACTTGGTCGGTTATGGCTGTACAACATGTATCGGTAACTCCGGTCCTTTACTTCCTGAAATTGAAAAAGCAATTGCTGATAATGATTTAACAGCATCATCAGTACTTTCAGGTAACCGTAACTTCGAAGGCCGTATTCACCCGCTTGTGAAAGCAAACTATTTGGCATCACCGCCATTAGTGGTAGCTTACGCATTAGCTGGAACAGTGGATATTGATCTGAAAACAGAGCCTATTGGCAAGGATATGTCCGGAGATCCAATTTACTTTGATGATATCTGGCCGACTCAGGAAGAAATCAAGCAGGAGATTTCAAACTCTGTTACTCCAGAGATCTTCCGTAAAGAGTATGAAAACGTATTTAATTCCAACAAGGAATGGAATGAAATTAATACAACGGATGAGCCATTGTATGACTGGAACGATAATTCTACGTACATTCAAAACCCACCATTCTTTGAGGGGCTTTCAAGCGAACCTGAAGAAGTCAAGCCGCTTAACGGCATGCGTGTAGTAGGTAAATTTGGTGATTCCGTTACGACAGACCACATCTCACCTGCAGGAGCTATCCCGAAAGACATGCCTGCCGGCGAATATTTACAGGAAAACGGTGTAAGTCCGCGAAACTTTAATTCTTATGGTTCACGCCGTGGTAACCACGAAGTGATGATGCGCGGTACGTTTGCAAATATTCGTATTCGTAACCAATTAGCGCCTGGAACAGAAGGTGGATTTACCACTTACTGGCCAACTGAAGAAGTAATGCCGATCTATACAGCGGCAATGAAGTATCAGCAGGACAATACCCCGCTTCTCGTAATTGCTGGAGATGACTATGGTATGGGAAGCTCCCGTGACTGGGCTGCTAAAGGAACGGACTTACTGGGAATTAAAACGGTTATTGCTCAAAGCTTTGAGCGGATCCACCGTTCTAACCTAGTCATGATGGGTGTTCTTCCGCTTCAATTTAAAGAAGGAGACACCATCGAATCTCTTGGACTTACTGGACGCGAAACGTTCGACGTTCAAGTAGATGAATCTGTACAACCTCATGATTTAGTGAAGGTTACGGCTACCGACGAAGAAGGCAGCAAGAAAGAATTTGATGTTGTCGCTCGTTTTGATAGTGAAGTTGAAGTTGATTACTACCGTCATGGTGGAATTCTTCAAATGGTCTTGCGTAACAAATTAAGCTAAGTATGATTAAAAAACCGCCTTTTATGGCGGTTTTTTTAATTTTATTTACGCTTTTCTTTACAAAAGCGTGTTTTATTATATAAAGTAAAACATAGACTATCCTATATAAATCTTGTACATATTTTGATGATCTTATTAGAGAAAGGGGCGAGTAAATCATCGTCAAGAAGGTCCTTGCAGGAGCAGTGATGCTTGTCTTAATTGGAATGCTTGTGGTAACTGTCGCTGACTATAAAAAAGACCAGCAGAAAAAAGAGGATGTAACTGCGGAAATATCCAACTCCGAGTCGAATCAGGACGGGACGATGATGGTCGCCCCTAACGCCCCGAGAGAGCTTAAAACTGGGGAAAAAGCACCTGATTTCACTTTGGAAACTTTAAACGGAGACTCCATAACTTTAGATGACTTAAAAGGGAAAAAGGTTTTTCTGAATTTCTGGGCGACCTGGTGTCCCCCTTGTCAGGAAGAAATGCCGGAGCTGGAAACGTTCTATCAAGACTTCGGAGATGAGGTTGAGATTGTGGCGGTTAATGCCACTGGAAGCGAAAAAGGTGTTGCAGAGGTAAACAAATATATGAAGGAACACCATTATCATTTTCCTGTTGTGTTAGATAAAGAACTAAAAGTCAATGATCTTTACCAGGCGCTTACGATTCCGACTACTTATTTTATTGGGACGGATGGCAGAATACAGCTGCCTAAAATAGTTGGTCCAATGACTTATGATGTTATGGTCAAAATGAAGGAATCGCTGGAATAGGAATATTTTGCTTATCTCTTGGGAATGCTTATTCTTAAAAGGAGAGATTCTCATGAGAAAAAGGCAATCCTTAACGTTTAATGAGCGTGTGCAGGCGAATATTAAAAGTATAGAAGAAGACCAAAAACTACTAGATGAAATTGATGACCGCATTGAAAAGCGTCATAAGGACAGATTAGAACAAATTCCATCCTAAAAAAGATGGAATTTGTTTTTTTGTATAAGGTTTTTTTCATTGGGAAACGTAAGGGAGGACTTCCGACAAGTCCGAATCGATTTTAAAGGAGAATTTTAATGGGGCGGAACATGCCGAAACCAGACAACCGCAAGGATAACGTTGACCGTTTACAGGAGAACGTAGCAAATACCATTGAAAATATCGAAGCTTCTCATGAATCACTAGAGTTTGCTAATGAAACGGAACAACAGCAAATTAAAGAAAAGAACAAACGGCGCGAACAATCTATTGAAGGTATGCGTCAAGAAATTAAAGATGAAGCCAAAAATCAATAAAACCAACATTAAATGGAAAAGGATGGGATGAAAGCATTCCATTCAGTAGCAAACCCGGACCTTTAACTTTGTATGGTTCGGGTTTGCTTTATTTTGCAATAAATAAAAGCACGGTTTACCAATCGGCTTCCTGAGAGAGTAAACTATTCTCGTGCAGGGTTCTCGGTTCGTGGAGTTTCCGTAGTATGCAGACAGCATTTCCGGCCGCAAGAATAAAGAACGGGATCCTTGGCGGGAGTTCGTCCGCCTGTTCAGGGCTTGTTCTTCTACATATAAAACGGATTATGATAAAATGGGAAACGTTGATAGGAAAGGACGTGAGGAAGCAATGTGGGATTTTATTAAAGAATGGAACAGCTTGGATGAAGCACCTCCGATATCCGAAGTGGAAGCGCTGCGTTATTTAAATGACTCCGAGATTAATGATAAAGAATTGAAAGCCCTCTTATATGCATCCCTTGCCTATCACCGAATTAAGCGTCACCCTGATCAAGATTCCCTATCTGATCAGTTTATAGATGAGGCAAGAGTGATGAATGATAACCATAAAGTAGTGAACGAAATTTATGAATCTAAGCAGCTCATGCAGGCCTATACTTTACTAAAGAATACACCTATTGAGCAATGGGTGATGCATGAAACTGACCATGATTCAGCGAAAGCTAAAAAGGCACGCTCTATTCAACAAGACCTTCTTAAACTGAAGGAGCAATGGGACAACTCCCTAGCTGAAAAAGAAGTAATGGAAACTTCCAGCAGATTGCAGATCTATAAAGAAGTATACGAACAATTAACTGAACTGCAGACAGTCATGGAAAATGCAATTTCAACAATTGAAAAAAGGAGAATTCTTGTTCCGGTAAAGGAAATAAATGAAATGGCCAGACGGTTATCCGATTCACAGGATGAATTATACAAACGTCTGCCATCCTTTTTAACAGAAAGTGCTCGGGAAAATCCTTTAGAAGTCTTTGAACAGATGGTGGGACTTACCGATGTGAAAACTTATATTACGCGCTACTACCATTTTCTAAAGTATCAGCAGCAGCGCAGAAATTTCGGTTTTTCGATGGTAGATGAACCTGGTCTTCATATGATAATGACGGGAAATCCCGGCACGGGAAAGACGACGATGGCCCGTTTATTAGCGGATATCTACTATGAACTCGGTATTTTAGATACTAAAGAGGTCGTGGAGGTAAACCGTTCCCATTTGGTCGGATCCTATGTAGGTCAAAGTGAAGAAAATACGATGGACTACGTTAAACAAGCAATTGGCGGTGTCCTTTTTATAGATGAAGCCTACAGCTTGAGAAGAGACGGACAAACAGGGAACGACTATGGACAAGCAGTTATAGATACACTCGTTTCAGCGATGACGAGTAAAGAATTTGGTGGAAAATTCGCGGTGATACTAGCGGGTTATCCAGAGGAAATGCGCCAGTTTCTATGGTCCAACCCTGGGCTGCGAAGTCGTTTCCCAGAACAAAATCATATTGAGCTTCCTGATTATGGAATGGATGAGCTTATTACGATTGCTGAACAAACCGCTATTGAAAATGATTTCTTTTTCACAAAACAAGCGATTAATGATTTTTCAACTTTAATTGACAAAGAAAGAGTGGATGATTCATTTGGCAATGCACGCACTGTGAAAAACCTGGTCATGAAAACGATTTTTCATAAAGGGGCTTCAGAAGCTGAAAGAGATAAACATCACTGGCTCGATCATATGAGGATCGATCAGCAAGATGTGAATTGGGAAGCAGAAGCGGAATTATCAGACGGTACACCGATGGAAAGACTGGATGAGCTAATTGGCTTGGGAAATGTAAAATCAGAAGTGAAGAAACTATCTTCGTTTGTAAGAGCTCAGCAAGCCAGGAAAGAAGAAGGATACCCTGTTGTTCCTATCCAGCTTCATTCAATATTTTCCGGGAATCCGGGAACAGGAAAGACTACCGTAGCTTCTATCTATTCTGATGTACTGAAGAATTGTGGTTTGTTAAAGCGCGGCCACATGGTGGTCGTATCAAGAAGTGATCTTGTCGCTGGTTATGTCGGTCAAACCGCGATTAAAACAAAGCGGAAAATTCGTGAAGCACTTGGCGGTGTGTTGTTTATTGATGAAGCCTACTCCCTTTATAATGGAGGCAGAGACGATTTTGGCAAAGAGGCAATTGAAACCCTGGTCGATGAAATGACGAAGCATAATGAAAATCTAGTCATCATATTAGCTGGCTACCAGTATGAAATGGAACAACTAGTCGAAAGTAATCCGGGACTTGCCTCCAGGTTTAAAAAATATTTTTATTTTCCCGATTATAATGAAGAGGAACTGTTAGCTATGACCAGCCACCAATCCGAAAAATACGGCTATCAACTGAATGAAGCTTGTCGGACCTTCTTACTCGGCAAATTTAAAGATCATCGAATTCGAGGTAACGGACGATTCGTAGATAATCTAGTAAATGAGGCCATCCAGTATCAGTCCATTAGAGTAGTCTCAAATGATTTAGAAGACATGAACCAGCTGATCGAATTGGACATGGAGAAGGCGTGGCATGCTTTAAGAAGGGAGCGCTAATAATGAAAGTAACAGAAACCCCTATAAAAGTAAGGTATCAGGAGACAGATATGATGGGTGTGGTTTATCATGCGAACTATTTAGTGTGGTTTGAAATGGGCAGAACTGATTTTATTGAAGGACTGGGCTTTAAATATTATGAGATTGAAAATCAGGGCGTCGTATCGCCGGTTGTGGATGCTACGGTTCAATTTAAAACACCGGTCAGGTATGGGGAAGATGTCCACGTTCTCACTTGGTTAGAGGCGTATGACGGGCTTCGAATTACGTACGGGTATAAAGTGGTTCACGAGTCCGGAGATATCGCTGTGACGGGGCAGACGCAGCATGTGATCGTCAAGAAGGAATCGTTCCGGCCCCTCTCCATCCGAAGAAGTTTCCCAGATTGGCATAAGGCGTATTTAAATGCTATGGAGTCTGATCAATAATGGCATTTGGATTAAAAAGAGAAGAACTTGTCAGGTGGAAGAAAAACGTAAAAAAAGGTGAAATTGCTTTCTTAACTCATTTTTGGATTGATGACCGCTTCCCCGGCTGTGATACAGTGACGAAGGTAGGCTGTGCCGATCTTAAAAAACTGACCGCCTGGGGAAGAACCTACGGATTAGAACCGAACTGGATCCATAACGATCCCCGTTTCCCACATTTTGATTTATTTGGCCCTCGCCAAGTTGATATATTAAAAAAAGAGAACCAATGGGATCAAATTGAAAGGTTTTCTTTAAATAAAAAAGTCTGATACATGTTTCTGACTCTATGGACAGATTAACTAGTCTGCCCCGCTGAAAAAGCTGACATCCTTATACTCAAAAAACCCGAACCTATGTACATCAAAGGTTCGGGTTTTTTGATGAAGTTTTTACGCACACTTTTTCAGGTATAGTTAGCTCTCTGCCATTAGCCGTCATTTTTTTCATAGTTAAAATTGGGCTCCTGCCACGTTTCATCAAAATCTACGGTCAGCGAATGACTGTCAAAATACCAGCTATCTTCCTCTTCAATAAAGTAATCGATCGACCCTGCTCTCTTTATTGCCACTGGATTTTCAGGTTTTTCTATTTTGATGGCAAGAGAGAATCCAGGCTGTAATCCAGAACCTCCGTAGCGCACATAAAATCGAAGCGATGTATCTTCTATTTCTAACTCATTCTCATACCACTGAGCTGCTTTATCCGTTACGTTTAATTCCATAAGGTTCTCTCCTTTCAGTACTTGGTGTCTGCTTTCTATTCCCTTTAGCTGTCGTGGGGTAAACGAATAAGTAGGAAAATAAAATTCCGGACGGCGAGCGCCCGGAATTAAGAATTGCGTTTCTTCTCAGGAACAGGATCAAATCCTCCTGAATGGAAGGGATGACATTTGCCAATACGTTTGATCGTTAAATAGAGGCCTTTGAAAAATCCGAACCTCTGAAATGCTTCTAATCCATAGGCAGAGCAAGTAGGCTGAAACCTGCACGAAGGCGGGAAAAAAGGGCTGATTGCTTTACGGTAAAACTGGATCATAGCGATCATTACATATTTCATAGTCAATCCCTTACTCTCCTCGTTCGTCTTTTTTATCATAACGCAAAACAGCGGCAGCATCGTGAAGATGAATGGACTCTTCATTTCTGCAGGTAACCTCAAAGGATTCCACAAATTCGTATTCATAAAGATCTGCTGCTACCAGCCGAACAATATCTTCTACGAAACGCGGATTCTCGTACGCTTGCTCGGTGACCATTTTTTCATCGGGACGTTTTAGAACTGGGTGAATTCTCGCGCTGGCATTACTCTCCGCGGCTTCTAACAGGGCAGCTTTCCAATCTATGTCTTGTTCATTAAAATCATCGGTCAACTTCACTTTCATCGTCACATTACCACGTTGGTTGTGGGCGCTGTATTCACTTATTTCCTTTGAACATGGGCATAGGGTGGTAATTTTTCCGGTGAGAGTCACCGAAACATCATATCCTTTTTCTTCCTCATAGTTCACACTGATTGAAGCGTCGGCGTGATTCATTCCAGTTAGGTCAGAATAGGGACCTTTTCGTTCAAAAAACCATGGGAAGCTGACTTCTACACATGCATCTGACTGTTTTAAGCGGCCGGCTAATTCTGCTGTGAAGTCTTTCAGTGTGGCGACATCTATGGCAAATCCTTCATGATGGTATTTATCAAGCTGTTCCGTAAAGCGGCTCATGTTCGTTCCTTTGCTTCCTTTTTTAATGGATGATCCAAAAGTAAAGGTACCAATCGTGGTCTGGATTTCGGGTGTCAGCTGACTTGGGATTCGGATCGGGTGCTTCACATTAGAAATCCCTACCAGATCAATATCAAAGAGAAAGTCTTTTCTTGAATTTTGAAGGTCTGCCATTTTGTCTTTATCCACGGGTTTCGTTCTAGGGCCTGGATCTACAGAGCCGAATAATTTATGGCGCTCTTTCTTGGAAGGTAATTGTTTTTGGTTATTTAATTCAGTTTGGTTCATAGCAAGGTCTCCTTTCAGGCCTTCTTATACGTCAAAGTATACAATATGTAGGGCGATTTATACAATTTATTGCTTTTCTAATGGGCTTACATACATGCATGTTTTAGCATGTCTTGAAGAGAATGAGTTTATCCGCTTTTCATCAAATAAGCCAATGACAGCAGACTTGTCATTGGCAGAAGATCTATTCCTTTACATCCAGGTGATTTTCGGCTCTGTTTTGTTGATGATCCTCTTAATATTCGTACTGTGCCTGTATATGACGAATAAAGTCATTACAGATACCACAATGGTTAATCCATACTCTTGCTGAAGAAGTGTAACAATTACAGTAACGATCCCTGTAATCATTGAAGCAAGTGACACGTATTTACTTAAATAAAGCATAAGAAAGAATGTGCCGATAGCAATGATAAATAAGATGGGATTGACGGCTAACACAACCCCTCCAGAAGTTGCTACGGCTTTTCCTCCTTTAAACCTTGCAAATACAGGATACATATGACCGACAACTGCGAATAATCCTATGATAAGAATGATAACATCTGCTCCAAATAGAAGCGGCAGGAGGGTGGCCAGGGTCCCTTTTAAGATATCAGCACTAGTAACGAGCATACCTGCTTTGATTCCAAGAACACGAAACGTATTCGTTCCTCCTAGATTTCCGCTGCCATGTTCGCGAATATCCTTACCGTAACCGATCTTACCGACAATCAGCCCCGATGGAATAGAACCTAATAAATAGGCAATCACTCCAAAAATTATATATTCCATAACGCACAACTCCTTAAAGTCTTTTACTAGTTTTATTTTATCATGCCAGAGGGTTGTAAAGAACTAGATATACCGTGAATTCTCTTTAACCAACTCAGTTATTCATTTCCTTCTTTTGCAAATTTCGCTATTATGTAGCCAGGAGGGAATCTATGAAAAACAACCATTTACACAAAAAAAAGAAGAAGATTAAACGATCCCTCATTGCTGTAATCCTTACTATAGCAGGAATTACTGCTATTCTGTGCTTTAAACTCTATCCTTTTGATTCTCAGACTAAGATTGATTATTTTAAGCACACGCATACGATTTTATTGAATGATCGATTGCAAGGTGATTATAGAGCAAAGATGCTGGATCAAAAGATTTATGTACCTTTTTCGTTTATCAAACAGAAGATCGACTCTCACATCATTTATGATAAAGCTTCCCAGGCTGTTGTGGTCACCACTCCTCAGCAATTGTATCAGCTGCCTGCCAATAAGCGCTATTATTATAAGAATCGCAAGAAATCTCCTTTAAATTTTCCAGCTTTTAAAGAAATAAATGGCAACCTATTGATTTCTACCGCGTGGCTGGAAGATGTGTATTCATTAAAAGTAAATTATAAGTCGAATACGGGAGCTTTGTTTGTCTATCGGGATGGGTATGAGCAAGAAAAAGCTGTACTGAAGAAGGAAGTGACCACTCCCTGGAAACGGCTTAGACAAAGATCAACCGTGACATCTCCTTATTATATCAATTTGAAAGCGGGTGACAAGGTCTTTGTTATCGACCAGAATGGATCCTATTTCAAAGTCCGTACAGACAGCGGGTATGGTGGATACATATCAAGGAAAGTCCTTACCAAGAAAGGAGTAACGACTATTAACGTGAAGACTGCAGGTATCAACCATCCAAAATTGAAAAGACCAGCCTCTCCTTTCCACTTAGTGTGGGATGGGATTTACGTCAAGGGGGCGAATCCTGCCAAGTTAGCCAATCTCCCTGGAGTTAGCGTCTATTCCCCCACATGGTTTACCTTGCAAAATAGTAAAGGTGACATTGGAAATATTGCTTCTAAATCCTACGTGCAGCAAGCCCATGATCATAATGGTCTAGTGTGGGCATTGTTTTCCAATGCGTTTGATCCTGATTTGAGCGCTAAAGTGCTGCCTTCATTTTCGAAAAGACAGAAAATGATCAGTCAGCTGCTGCATTTTGCGACGAGGTATAAACTAGATGGAATAAATTTAGATTTCGAAAACGTCTATGAGGAAAACGGAGCTGATTTCACTCAGTTTGTCAGAGAATTGACTCCTTTAGCCCACCAGGCAGGCCTCACTGTTTCACTTAACGTCACTTTTCAATCCACGAGTGGGCAGTGGTCAAAATTCTATAACCGCAAAGAGCTTGCAAAAGCAGCAGACTATGTGATGGTGATGAGCTACGATGAACATTGGGCAAACTCACAGGAGGCAGGCAGTGTCGCCGGTCTATCATGGGTTGAGAGTAATTTACAGCGACTCTTAGATGAAGTGCCTTCAAGTAAGCTTCTTCTGGGAGTTCCGTTATACACTCGCTTATGGATAGAAGATCCAAACAAAACCGATGAACCGAAGATGAGCTCTACATCTATGTCTATGGATGAAGCAAGAAGTTGGGTTGAGAAACACCATTTAACACCAAAAATAGACCAGGATTCCGGACAGCATTATGTGGAAACAACAAGTAATGGAAAGATCTACCGTATGTGGCTGGAGGATGAAACTTCTCTGCATAAACGCATTTCATTGGTGGATAAATATCACCTAGCTGGTTTGGCTTCGTGGAGTAAACGGTTTGGCAGTCATAATATTTGGGAGAAAATAAAAACAGACCTCCGTAACTAAATGGTACGGAGATGAAGCAGGTCTTCTGTGGAGACGAACAAATGTTTCTGAATAGGTTTGATGAGCCACTAAATTGGGAATATATCAATGATTTATTTAAAGATACAGGGGGAAGGCAATGATCACTTTTAAAAATGTAACCAAGACTTATCCTGATGGGACTACGGCGCTTAAAGCCATTGATCTTCAGGTGAAAGAAGGAGAACTACTCACCTTAATCGGTCCAAGTGGATGCGGAAAGACTACTACCATGAAGATGATTAACCGGCTGATCCATCCAACAGAAGGGACAATCACGATACATAACAAGGATATTCGGGACTACAATATACATGAACTTCGCTGGAATATTGGTTATGTATTACAAGAAATTGCGCTCTTTCCGCATATGACAGTGGAAGAGAATATTTCCATTGTACCCGAAATGAAAAAGTGGAAGAAGAAAGACCTCTCCAAGCGCATTGACGAACTCATGCATATGGTGGGACTTGATCCCGATAAGCACCGCAAAAGAAAACCAAGTGAACTCTCCGGCGGTCAGCAGCAAAGAGTGGGTGTCATTAGAGCCTTGGCCGCTGATCCTGATATTATCCTCATGGATGAACCCTTCAGCGCTCTTGATCCAATCAGCCGCGAACAACTGCAGAAAGATATTCGAAATCTTCAGCAGGAAATCCAGAAAACAATTGTGTTTGTGACTCATGATATGGATGAAGCCATGGCGCTTGGTGATCGGGTGTGCTTAATGAAAGAAGGAGAAATTATCCAATTAGATACGCCGCAAAATCTAATTCTGCACCCGGCAAATGCTTTTGTTAAAGATTTCATCGGTGGCAGGAAATCACCGTGGCAGACAGCCGTCGATGTGATGATGGATCAAACTGAAAATCAAGTCTATACGGAAGAGGATTTTGCCAATCACCAGGTTCCATCCAGGGGGACTTACGCCTTGAAGAATTCGGCGGGCACTTATAGCAGCGCTGTTCATGAAGGAGAGAAGATTAATCTTCCAGCCCTGGACAATGGAATGACTTTGAAGGAAGCGATGACCGTATTTGAACAGCATGATTATCCCTTGCTGCCAGTTGTGAAAAGAGACGAATTAATTGGCACCCTTTCTTATAAAGATATGGTTTATTACCTCAAAGAGAATGTTCGAACAGAAAATGGGGTGGTTCAGTCGTGAATGAATTTCTGGACGTCTTTCAACAGCGGCAGGATGTATTATTAGAAAAAATTTGGGAACACTTGCAAATATCAATCATTGCCCTGGTCATTGCGACATTAATTTCGGTTCCGCTCGGGCTTCTTCTCACCCGTAAGCAGAAGGTTGCCGAGCCAATAATCGGTCTGACAGCCATCCTTCAAACGATCCCGAGTCTTGCTGTTCTGGCGTTTTTAATTCCTCTCTTCGGAATTGGACAGACTCCGGCAGTCATTGCGCTAACCGCGTACGGACTCCTGCCCATTCTCCGTAATACGTACACCGGAATTAAAGAAGTGAATCCGGCATTGAAAGAAGCGGCTACCGGGATGGGAATGAGTTCATTCCGCCGGTTATCAAGAGTAGAACTGCCGCTTGCTATGCCGGTAATTATGGCAGGAATCAGGACGTCTATGGTTCTCATAGTCGGCACAACGACCATAGCTGCGTTAATCGGCGCCGGCGGTTTGGGGGATTTGATTCTGCTCGGTCTCGACCGAGGAGGAGATATTAATCTCATCTTATTAGGTGCTATACCCGCTGCGTTACTAGCAATTGTATTAGATGTTATTCTTCGTATGTTTGAACGAACCTCTGCAAAATCAGGTTTTCGTTCGCTTGTCAGTCTGTTAGTCATCGCTGCCTTAATAGCCGTTGGCCCGCTTGCATTCGGAGGAAAAGCGAAAAACGACCTGGTATTAGGAGCGAAATTAGGCTCTGAACCAGCGATTTTGATTAATATGTATAAGCTTTTAATTGAAGATCAAACAGACCTGTCTGTCGGGTTAAAGCCTAATTTAGGCAAGACAGACTTAGTCTTCAGCGCTTTACAGGAAGGTAGTATTGATATTTACCCGGAATTTACCGGAACCGCTATCGTGTCTCTGCTTGACCAGCAGGCAAATAGCAACCAGCCGGAAGAGGTTTACAAGCAGGCCGAAAAAGGGATGGCTGAAAAGTACGACATGGCATTTCTTCAGCCTATGAAATATAACAATACCTATGCGGTCGCCACAACGCAAGAACTTGCTGACAAATATAACTTGAAGTCAATCGGGGATTTAAAAGCGGTAGAAGATCAAATCACTGCAGGATTCACGCTGGAATTTAAGGATCGCCAGGATGGCTATCAAGGTATGAAAAAAGTATATAATCTGGATCTTGGCACCGTGAAAACGATGGATCCAGGGCTTAGACAAGGAGCGATTTCTAAAGGGGATGTGGATGTCATCGATGCTTATGCCACTGCCGGATACATGGTAGATCTGGATTTAAAAGTATTGGACGATCCAAAACATTTATTCCCGCCGTACCAGGGAGCTCCGCTTATGCGTAAAGAAACCTTAGACAAATATCCGGAAATAAAAGATGTGTTAAACCAGCTGGGCGGAAAAATTAACGGGGACAAGATGCGTGAAATGAATTATGAAGTCGATTTTGAAGATCGGGACCCAGAAGCGGTTGCCCGGGAGTTTTTAGAGAAAGAAGGATTACTAAATAACTAGGAGGCAAAAGGATGTCTTTTCAAAACCCGACGCAAGAGCAAATTAAGAAGTTGTTGAATGAATCGAAAACGATCGCAGTGATCGGTCTGTCAGATAATCCTGGACGGACATCTTACCAAGTAAGCCAGGCGATGCAGGAGGCCGGTTATCGGATTATTCCTGTGAACCCTACCATTCAGGAATCACTTGGCGAGAAAGCGTATGCTTCGATTTCAGAGGTAAAAGAACCCATCGATATTATTAACGTTTTCCGCCGGCCGGAGCACTTGCCGGAGATTGCCAAGGAATGTAAAGGGGTGAAGGCTAAAGCCTTCTGGGGTCAGCAAGGAGTTATCCACCCCGAAGCTTATGAGCAATTAAAAGACTCAGATATGCTCGTAATCATGGATATGTGCATTAAAGTTGCTCAAGCAATTCTACGCTGAAAAATGAAAATTCTTTTTTAAAAATCCCTGTGAGAACAGGGGTTTTTCATTTTCAAAAATAGAATTGTGTTTGCGTCTTGGGATAAAACCGCTACAATATAACAAGCAATGTTTTTATTCGAACGTTTACAGTTGCGAACATTTGTTCTATTATAGAAGTAGCTGGTGTCGATCTGAAAGGAGCCGATGGAAAATTGTCAAAACAACAACAAACGTACTCAGATGATTCCATACAAGTACTTGAAGGATTGGAGGCCGTACGGAAACGGCCGGGGATGTATATCGGGTCCACGGACCACAGAGGTCTCCATCATTTGGTTTATGAAATTGTAGATAACGCAGTAGATGAAGCTTTAGCTGGATTCGGAGAACAAATGACCGTAACGCTGCACAAAGATGGAAGTGTTTCCATTCAGGATGAAGGAAGAGGGATGCCGACAGGAATGCACAAAACCGGCAAGCCTACACCTGAAGTTATTCTCACTGTTCTGCATGCAGGCGGTAAATTCGGTCAGGGCGGTTATAAATCAAGCGGAGGGCTGCACGGAGTTGGAGCTTCTGTAGTGAATGCTCTTTCTGAATGGCTGGAGGTTCACATCTGCCGTAATGGAGAGAAGTTCTACCAGCGATTTGAGCATGGCGGTCGTCCCGTTACTTCTCTTGAACATAAAGGAAATACGAGAAAGTCAGGTACGACTGTTCGATTTAAACCGGATCCAACCATTTTTTCTGTCACGAAGTACAACTTTGAGACGCTCTCGGAACGGCTTCGCGAAGCGGCCTTTTTGTTAAAAGGGTTTCGCATTAACTTAGTAGATGAACGGGACGAGTATGCAAAGGAATCCTATCAGTATAATGACGGGGTTGAATCTTTTGTTGCGTATCTTAATGAGGAAAAAGATACCCTTCACCCGGTCGTTTCTTTTGAAGGAAGAAATTCAGATATTGAAGTGGATTTTGCCTTTCAATTTAACGATGGATTTGCAGAAAGCATGTTATCGTTTGTGAATAACGTCCGTACAAGGGATGGAGGCACCCATGAATCCGGAGCTAAAACAGCAATTACACGGATTTTCAATGATTATGCAAGACGAACGCAAATGTTAAAAGAAAAGGATAAAAATCTTGAAGGAAATGATATCCGAGAAGGGTTTACATCGATAATCTCAGTACGTATTCCCGAAGAATTTCTTCAATTTGAAGGTCAGACTAAAAGTAAGCTGGGAACCTCTGAAGCTAGGTCAGCGGTTGATGCTGTAGTGGCTGAGCAGCTGTCCTATTTCCTGGAGGAAAACCCAGATATAGCTTCCATGCTTATAAAGAAAGCGATTAAAGCAAAAGAAGCCCGGGAAGCCGCACGTAAAGCCCGTGAGGATGCCCGTTCCGGTAAAAAGAAAAAACGGAAAGACTCACTTTTAAGTGGAAAGCTGACACCTGCCCAGTCAAGAAATCCGGACAAAAATGAACTTTACTTAGTTGAGGGAGACTCAGCAGGAGGTTCAGCTAAACAAGGAAGAGACCGGAAGTTTCAGGCCGTGTTACCGCTGCGAGGAAAAGTGATCAATACTGAAAAAGCTAAAATAGCTGATATCTTTAAAAATGAAGAAATTTCTACGATCATTCATACCATTGGAGCAGGGGTGGCCGGCGATTTTACGCTGGAGGACTGCAATTATGATAAGATCGTGATCATGACCGATGCGGATACAGATGGAGCACACATACAGGTTCTGCTGCTCACCTTTTTTTACCGGTACATGAGACCGCTTGTCGAAGCAGGAAAAGTTTTTATTGCCCTTCCGCCTTTATATAAAGTTTCTAAAGGAAAAGGAAAGAAAGAGAAAACGGAGTATGCCTGGGATGATGAAGGCATGCAGAAAATTCTTAAGGAATTTAAATCTGGTTATATGATTCAACGATATAAAGGTTTAGGCGAGATGAATGCGGATCAGCTGTGGGAAACCACGATGAATCCAGAATCTCGTACTCTCATACGTGTGACGATAGATGATCTTGCACGTGTAGAACGCCGGGTAACGACACTGATGGGTGACAAAGTAGAACCTCGCCGTAAATGGATTGAATCCCACGTTGCTTTTGGTCTAGAAGAGGAAGCAAACATTTTAGAAAACGACAAAATTCAGACATAAAAGGGGGATATTCTGTTGGCTGAGGCAGAAAAGTATTTAGATTTACCTTTGGAAGAAGTATTAGGAGACCGTTTTGGACGCTATAGTAAATATATAATCCAGGAAAGAGCTCTCCCTGATATTAGAGACGGACTGAAGCCGGTGCAGCGAAGAATATTATTTGCGATGCATCAGGAGAAAAATACACATGATAAAGCGTACCGGAAATCGGCGAAAACGGTCGGTACCGTTATTGGGAATTACCATCCCCATGGAGACACGTCTGTGTACGATGCGATGGTCCGTTTAAGCCAAACGTGGAAAGTCAGAAAAACACTCGTAGAAATGCATGGTAATAACGGGAGTGTGGATGGAGATCCACCAGCTGCTATGCGTTACACGGAAGCACGGCTGTCAAGCATTTCTTCTGAGTTATTAAGAGATATTGAAAAAGAAACCGTAGAATTTATACCCAACTTTGATGACACGATTCAAGAGCCGACGGTTTTGCCGGCAAAATTTCCGAATCTGCTGGTTAATGGATCGACGGGTATTTCGGCAGGCTATGCGACAGAGATCCCTCCGCATAATATAGGGGAAGTGATCGATGCTGTAATTATGAAAATTGATAAACCTGCAGCTACTGTTCCAGAACTTATGACGAAAATTTTGGGTCCGGACTTTTCCACTGGAGGCACCATTCAAGGGATAGATGGGATTCGGAAAGCTTATGAAAGCGGCAAAGGGAAGATTGTATTGAGAGGACGGGCAGAAATTCAACAGGTCCGTGGCGGCAGAGAACAGATCGTCATAGATGAAATTCCCTTTGAAGTAAACAAAGCTTCCATGGTGAAGCGGATGGATGAATTAAGAATAGACCGGAAAGTTGAAGGGATTTCAGAAGTACGCGATGAAACCGACCGTACTGGACTCCGGGTCGTTATAGAGCTAAAGAAAGATGCGAATAGTGAAGGTGTGCTGAATTACTTGTATAAGCATACAGATCTACAGATTTCCTATAACTTTAATATGGTCGCCATTCACGAGCGGACTCCTAAACTATTAAGCTTGCCGATGATCCTTGATGCCTATATTCAGCATCAACGTGATGTTGTAACCCGGCAGGCGAAGTATGATTTAAATAAAGCAAGAAAGCGCGCTCATATTGTGGAAGGACTTATTAAAGCTATTTCCATTCTAGATGAAGTGATCGCTACTATTCGTGGTTCGAAAGATAAACAGGATGCAAAGCAGCAGCTGATTGCTCAATATGATTTTACTGAAGAACAGTCTGAAGCAATTGTTACCTTGCAGCTTTATAGGTTAACAAATACAGACATTACGCTGCTTCAAAAGGAAGCGGATGAACTGAAGAAGCAAATTGATGATTTAGAAAAGCTTCTGAACAGTGAAAATGAACTGATGAAAGTTATTAAAGCTGATCTTCGTTCGATGAAGAAACAATATAATGACGATCGTCAGACTAAAATCGAAGATAAAGTGGAAGAACTGAAGGTCGATTTAGAAGTAACTGTAGCAAGTGAAGATGTCCTGGTATCGGTCACCAAGGACGGTTATGTTAAGCGGACAAGCTTAAGATCCTATGCTGCTTCCAACGGCGAAGACTTAGCCATCAAAGACCGCGATCATATCTTGCGGTTGTTTGAAATGAATACGAAAGATACAGTTCTGCTGTTTACCAACCTGGGTAAATACTTGTATCTGCCAGTCCATAAACTGCCGGATATCAGGTGGAAGGATCTCGGGCAGCACGTGGCTAACATTGTGCAGCTTGAAAAGGAAGAATTCTTTGTTGAAGCTCTGCCCATTAGAGAATTTGAGGACGATCAATTCTTATTATTCTTTACGAAAAATGGCATGGTGAAGAAAAGTGAACTGTCCCTGTACAAAGCGCAGAGACATTCTAAATCCCTTGTGGCCATAAATTTAAAAGGCGATGATGAGGTAGTCGATGTGCACCGTACTTATGGAAATTCTTCTATTTTCATGGCCTCCAGCAAAGCTTACGGCCTCTGGTATCATGAGGATGAAGTAAAACCGGTCGGCCAGAGAGCAGCTGGCGTGAAAGCGATCACTCTGAAAGAAGGGGAAGCTGTTGTTTCCGGTCAGGTTTTCGATCCGGCAAAGGACCCTTCCATTCTTATTACGACTCACCGTGCGGCAGTTAAGCGCATGAGATTGAAGGAATTTGAGGCAACTTCTCGGGCGAAACGCGGAGTGGTCATGCTAAGAGAACTCAAATCGAATCCGCATAAGCTCATCGATCTTCACTTAGTCCAAAGTGACGAGCAAGTGATCATTAAATCTGCGGGCGACAAGACGATAACCGTTCGACCGATGGATTTTAAAGCGAATGATAGATACAGCAACGGATCTTATGTCATGGATACCGAACAATCAGGCGAAGTTACAGAAGCCTGGGTTAAACCGCAATATGAGAAACCGTTTGAGCATTTGAATGAGAATAAAGACTAAGAACGAAAAGCAGCCTTATGTCCATGGTGACATAAGGCTGCTTCTTTTATGATTTCATGGTCTTTTTTCACGATCCATTATAAATAAAAAACATAAATGGCCACTTATGACGTATAGGGAAAGAGTTTTCCTTATACTTATTCTGTTTGTTTTTTCTGAAAACTGTGATAAAATGAACATGTATTCAGCAGATAGGGGATGATGTATGGCGGAGTTAAAGAATACTATAATTCGGACGTCCCTTGAATTATTCGATGAATATGGATTTCACGGGGTAACGGTCAATCAGATTGTGGCCGCTTCAAATACCTCGAAAGGCGGCTTTTATCATCATTTTCACTCGAAGGATGAGCTTCTATTTGTCATTCACGACACGTTTATTACATACGTATTGAAGGAAGCGAAGTCGGCTGACAGAGTGCATACTTCACCCGTTAATAAAATCCAGGCGATTATCCAGGCATTTGTGCAGGTATTTGATCTGTATAAACCTCATATTGCTGTTTTTTATCAGGAGAGTAATTATTTAAAGCCTGAATATGAAGTACTGATTAAGCGGAAACGTGATGAGTTCAAGCAGCTGATTTTTGCTGTTATTAACGAAGGACAGGAGGCAGGTTATTTTCGCAAAGAACTGCCGACAGAAATCACAGGGATGGCGATCCTCGGTATGGTAAACTGGATTTATAAGTGGTATAAGCGATCAGGCACTTATTCCATTGATGAAATTGCAGATGTTTTTGTGGACTTAGTTCTGCATTCGCTGTTACCGGTCCAAATGGAAGACGAATATTTTCGTCAAATGCTGCAAGTTCCTTTTTTTTACGAAAGTAAGTAAACGCTTTCATTTTATTTTTGCCGTACACCGACCAACCAGTCGGTCTCAGAGATTAAAGGAGGAGACGTATGAATTTTGAATTATCGAAAGAGCAGGAAATGACCAGGAAAATGGTGAGGGATTTTGCAGAGGACGTCATTCAGCCTCGTGCGGTGGATATTGATAAGAAGGCTGAGTTTCCGGAAGATATCTTTAAGGAAATGGGGAAACTGGGTTTGCTCGGCATTCCATTTCCAGAAGAGTATGGTGGAGCCGGTGGTGATACCGTTACGTACGCTTTAGCTGTAGAGGAAATCGGACGTGTCTGCGGGTCGACAGGATTAAGTTATGCAGCGGCTGTTTCACTAGGAGCAAGTCCTATCTATTACTTTGGTACCGAAGAGCAGAAGCAGGAATTCCTCGTACCATTAGCGAAGGGGGAAGCACTAGCGTCTTTCGGCCTGACGGAACCAAACGCAGGTTCGGATGCTGGAGGAACGAAGACGCGAGCGGTCCTTGAAGGCGACCAATACGTCATCAATGGTGAGAAGTGCTGGATTACTAATGCTGAGTATGCCCGTTCCATCACCGTTACCGCAGTTTCCGGCAAAAGAGATGATGGGAAGAATATTATATCCGCATTCATTATTCCTAAAGACACTCCGGGAATGAAGATTTCCAGTCCCTATGACAAGATGGGGGTTCGCGGATCGAATACTTCTGAAATTATTTTGGAGGATGTTAGAGTTCCGAAAGAAAATATTTTAGGAGATCCATCCAAGGGATTTAAGCAATTCCTTCATACGCTGGATGGGGGAAGAATTTCAATAGCCGCGCTGGCTGTAGGAATCGCACAGGCTTCATTAGATAAAGCCCTTGCTTACGCAAAAGAAAGAAAACAATTCGGTCAGCCCATATCCAAATTTCAGGCCATTCAGTTTAAGCTGGCCGATATGGCTATGGAAGTAGAGCTTGCCCGGAATATGGTGCTTAAATCGGCTTGGTTGAAGGATCAAGGAAAACCGTTCACTAAGGAATCGGCGTATGCAAAGCTGTTCGCTTCTGAAACCGCTTTCCGTTCCTCGAATCAAGCGATTCAAATCCATGGCGGCTACGGATATATGAGGGAATACGAAGTTGAGCGCTTCCTTCGAGATGCTAAACTGTTGGAGATTGGGGAAGGGACATCGGAAATACAGCGGATGGTTATCGCACGACAGCTTGGATGCTAATTAAGATCAAGGAGGAACTTTCATGGCGCTTTTAGAAAAAACTGTGGGTCAGCTGCTTGAGGAACAAGCAAGAAATTATCCAGACTATGAAGCTATGGTTTATCCAGAGAAAAAGCTGAGAAAAACATACCGTGAATTTAATGAAATGACGAATGAAGCTGCCCGTGGCTTTATGTCATTAGGAATTGAAAAGGGAGAGCATGTAGCCATCTGGTCAGATAACAAACCGGAATGGCTGGTTTCTCAGTTTGCTACAGCAAAAGCGGGGGCCGTATTAGTCACAGTAAACACGAATTACCGGGCTCAGGAGCTTGAATACTTACTTAAACAATCGGATGCCACTACGCTTATTTTGGCAGAAGAATTCAGAGGAACCTCTTATATTGATATTTTAAAAGAGATCTGTCCTGAGCTGGATACTTCTATAAAAGGAGATCTGGATAGCGAGCGGCTCCCCAGACTGAAGAATATTATTGTGCTCAGTGAAAAAGAGTACACGGGCTGCTTTACATGGCAGGACCTTCTGGATATGAAACGATCAGTGAATGACGATCAGCTGGAAAATCGCAAGCAGTCTTTACACTGCGAGGATGTCATTAATATGCAGTATACGTCAGGGACTACGGGTTTCCCTAAAGGGGTTATGCTCAGCCATAATAATATCGTCAATAACGGTAATCAGGTAGCTGATTGTATGCGGCTGACTCCAGATGACCGTTTATGTATCCCTGTTCCGTTCTTTCATTGCTTCGGCTGTGTGCTTGGAACGATGGCGGCGGTTTCCAAGGCGTCTACGATGGTTATATTAGAGCAGTTTCATCCGAAGAAAGTACTGGAAGCCGTTCGAGATGAAGCTTGTACGGGGCTTCACGGGGTGCCGACGATGTTTATTGCTGAGCTGAATGATGCTTCGTTTGAAGATCTTAAACCAACGACTCTACGGACTGGAATTATGGCCGGATCCACGTGTCCAATGGAAGTAATGAAAGGCGTAATTGATCAAATGGGTGCGTCAGAAATTACGATTGCCTATGGGCAGACGGAATCATCCCCAGTCATTACACAGACCAAAGCAGATGATCCGATCGATCTGCGCGTTTCGAGTGTAGGAAAGCCTCATCCGAATGTAGAAGTGAAAATTATTGAGCCTGCTACCGGAAACGAAGCAGAACCAGGAATGCCGGGGGAATTGTGCACGAGAGGGTACTTAGTGATGAAAGGCTACTATAAAAATGAGGAAGCGACAGAAGCGGCAATTGATCGTGAAGGCTGGCTTCATACCGGGGATATTGCGGTGATGGATGAGAACGGTTATGTGGAAATTACCGGTCGAATGAAAGATATGATTATTCGCGGCGGAGAAAATGTGTACCCTCGCGAGATTGAAGAATTTCTCTATCAGCACCCCGATGTCCTGGATGTTCAAGTGATCGGTGTGCCAGATCAGAAATATGGGGAAGAAATCATGGCATGGATTATCCCTAAAGAAGGCAAAAATTTAACTGAACAGAATATCCGTTCATTCTGTGATGGGAAGATATCGAAACATAAAATACCACGTTATATCTCCTTTACAGAGGAGTACCCAATGACCGCCAGCGGTAAAATTCAAAAATTCAAGCTGCGGGAAGACGCTCTAGAAATTATTGATTTGAAAGCTTAATAGAAAGGAGTCAACAACGCATGTTTAAAAAAGTGCTCATTGCAAACCGGGGGGAGATTGCCTCTCGCGTGATCCGGACGTGCAAACGAATGAATATTGAAACCGTCGCCGTTTATTCGGAAGCCGATCAATATGCTCCATATGTAAAGGAAGCGGATGAAAGTTACTTAATTGGCAAACCACGAGTGAATGAATCCTATTTAAATATTGATAAAATTTTAAAAGCAGCGAAAGACTCCGGCGCAGAAGCCATCCATCCCGGGTACGGGCTGCTAAGCGAAAATGCAGACTTTGCCCGTAGAGTGAAAGAAGCAGGAATCGTATTCATTGGTCCATCGGCAGAAGTCATAGCGAAAATGGGAGACAAAATTGAAGCAAGAAATACGATGAAAGCAGCTGGGGTTCCGATTGTACCTGGGACGGACAAAGCTGTCGCAAGTGCTGAAGAAGCAAAGGAAATCGCCCGTGAATTCGGCTACCCCGTAATGCTGAAGGCTGCCGCTGGCGGAGGAGGCATCGGCATGCAGGCGGTGCAAGAGGAAGCAGAGCTTGAGAAGGCGTTTGAAGGAAACTCTAAGCGTGCTGAAACGTTTTTCGGGGACGGCAAGATGTTTATTGAAAAACAGATCGTTCAGCCTCGTCATATAGAGATTCAAGTGCTTGCCGATCATTACGGAAATGCTGTTTACTTATTTGAGCGTGAATGCTCAATTCAGCGCAGGCACCAAAAGGTCGTTGAAGAAGCACCTTCACCATTCATATCAGAGGAAACGCGCGCTAATATGGGAGAAAGTGCTTTGAAAGCCGTGAAAGAACTGGGGTATACAAATGCAGGGACGATAGAGTTCCTTGTCGATGAGGAGCAAAACTACTTCTTCCTGGAAATGAATACTAGATTACAAGTAGAACATCCGGTTACTGAAGAAATCACTGGTGTTGACCTTGTGGAACAGCAGCTGAAAGTTTCCTATGGGGACAAACTCACGATGAACCAAGAGGACTTATCGATCCATGGTCATGCCATTGAAGTAAGAGTGTACGCTGAGGATTCCAACACGTTCCTCCCATCCCCAGGAAAGTTGACCAAGTTGATTTTACCTGAAGGAGATGGAGTCCGACACGAGTTAGCGGTGGAAAGCGATTCCCAGGTGACTCCGTACTATGATCCAATGATTGCTAAGTTAATTGTTAAAGGAGATTCAAGGTCCGAAGCAATCGACAAGCTGACAAAAGCTCTTCATCAATATGAAATTGAAGGAATTAAGTGCAACTTGACGATGCTGAAGCGGATCATTACCCATGAAAAGTACCACGAAGGTGACACAAAAACGACTTTTATTGAAGATTACTATTTACCAACATTAACGAACCAATAAGGAGGAAGAATAATGAGTGAAGTAAAAGCGTCTATGGCAGGAAGTGTATGGAAATTGGTAGCAAAAGAAGGGGAAGATGTCACAGAAGGACAGGATATCGCCATTCTTGAATCGATGAAAATGGAGATTCCTATTCCTTCAGAAGCGGCTGGAACGGTCAAGGAAGTCAAGGTAAGCGAAGGAGACTTTGTGAATGAAGGAGACGTTATTGCCATTATCGAATAATGAGGAGCGTAGGTTATGCTGACTGTACCGAAAGAAGTCATCATTAAAGAAGTCGGACCTAGGGATGGATTGCAGAATCAGCCATCCGAGGTACCGGCCGAGGATAAAATTAATTGGATTAATCAGCTGACTGAAGCTGGGTATTCTTATATCGAGATCAGTTCGTTTGTGCATCCGAAATGGATTCCCCAGCTTAAAGATGCAAGACAAGTAGCGGCAGGGATTAAACGAGATCCTTCTGTGACCTATGCGGCTCTGGTACCGAATATGAAAGGACTGGAGGGGGCGCTTGAAACGGACGTGGATGAAATATCCGTGTTTATGTCTGCGAGTGAAACTCACAATAAGAAAAACATTAACAAGTCCCTGAGTGAAACCTATCCCGTTTTAAAAGAGGTTATTGATGAAGCAAGGCTCGCTGGCAAGACCGTGCGGGGGTATGTATCGACTGTATTTGGCTGTCCTTATGAAGGAGATATCCCAACAGATCAAGTGATTGAAGTGAGCAAACGTTTATTTGATCTAGGCATTGAGGAGCTGTCGCTTGGCGATACCATTGGAGCAGCAAATCCATTACAGGTGGATCGCGTGCTTACAGAGCTTGAGAAGCATTTTACTTTTGGACAGCTTGCGATGCATTTCCATAATACACGGGGAATGGCGCTTGCAAATACGCTGGTTTCGCTCGAACACGGAATCATTACTTTTGACGGTGCACTGGGTGGACTTGGAGGCTGCCCTTATGCTAAAGGGGCGTCTGGGAATGTGGCGACCGATGATCTTGTCCATATGCTTCATCAGATGGACATTCGTACAGGGATAGACGAAACGAAACTTCAAAAAGCGGCACGATTCATTCAATCCAAATTGAACAGTGCACTGCCGAGCCATCAAATGCAAATCTGGAATAAGCAGCAGGAGGAGGGGTAATAGTGAATGATCTTGTTACAGTGGAGGTAATAGAGGAACACGTTGTATTGCTGACACTGAATCGTAAAGAAGCCGCGAACGCACTTTCTTCTGCTTTGCTCGATGCCTTAACCGAGTCTTTACAGCAATTAAAGAAACAAACTCAATTAAGAGCCGTAATGATTACAGGGAGCGGAGAAAAAGCTTTTTGTGCAGGGGCCGATTTAAAAGAAAGAAAAGGAATGACCAATGAGCAAGTTGTGGAAACCGTTGAGAAAATTGGTGATACGATCCGTTTAGTGGAAGAACTTCCAGTCCCTACGATTGCTGTCATTAACGGTGTAGCTTTTGGAGGAGGACTGGAGCTGGCGCTTGCTTGTGATCTTCGTGTGATGAACAGTAATACAAAAGTCGGCCTGACTGAAACTTCATTAGCGATCATCCCTGGAGCCGGCGGCACTCAACGGCTGACGAGACTGGTAGGATTGGGACAAGCGAAGAAAATGATCTTTACGGCAAAACCAATTACAGCGGAAAAAGCCCGGGAGATCGGACTTGTAGAAGAAATCGCTCCATTAACCGATTTGATGGCATCCGCTGAAGAACTTTGCAAACTCATTGCCCAAAACGCGCCGATTGCATTGAGACAAGCTAAAAAAGCCATTCAGGAAGGATTCAATACTTCCCTTTCTTCCGGCCTTGAGATTGAAAGATTGTGCTATCAGCAAACCATTCCCACCGAAGATCGGATGGAAGGACTAGAAGCGTTTAAAGAGAAGCGGAAGCCTGTATATAAAGGAAAATAGAGGAGGGGAAACCATGGGAATAAATGAAACATTAGAAGAAAAAAGCCAAAAGATCGCCTCCGGCGGAGCAGAAAAGTATCATGGGAAAAATGCCGAAAAGGGTAAGATGTTTGTAAGAGAACGCTTAGAATTATTATTTGATGAAGATATTCAAATCGAGGATGCTTTCTTTGCGAATTGCCAGGATGATAGTCTTCCTGCGGATGGTGTCGTAACCGGTATTGGGAAAATTAACGGAGAACAAGTTTGTGTAATGGCGAATGATTCCACTGTTAAGGCTGGTTCCTGGGGTGCGCGGACGGTAGAAAAAATTATCCGCATTCAGGAAACGGCTATGAAGCTTCAATTACCCATGCTTTATTTAGTAGACTCAGCGGGTGCACGGATCACGGATCAAGTAGAAATGTTTCCAAATCGCCGTGGAGCAGGGCGGATTTTTCATAATCAAATTAAATTATCTGGACGAGTGCCGCAGATTTGTCTATTATTTGGCCCGTCAGCGGCGGGTGGTGCTTACATACCTGCATTTTGTGACATTGTAGTCATGGTTGATGGAAATGCCTCCATGTACTTAGGTTCGCCGCGTATGGCAGAGAAAGTTATCGGTGAGAAGGTATCCTTAGAAGAAATGGGCGGTGCTAATATGCACTGTTCGGTCTCAGGATGCGGTGACGTATTGGCGAAAGATGAGAAAGAGGCCATTTCGTTTGCGAGAAACTATTTAAGCTATTTCCCCCAAAATTTTAAACATTTGCCTAAAAGACAGGAATCCATCGATCCTAGTGAATTTGATAAAACGATAGAAGAGCTTATTCCTGAAAATCAGAATGCCCCTTTTGACATGTACCAATTGATAGACAGACTGATAGACAGCGGCTCATTTTGTGAAATTAAAAAGAAATTTGCGCCTGAACTGATTACCGGCTTAGCAAGATTGGACGGAAGGTCTGTGGGAATCATTGCGAACCAGCCGCGAGCAAAAGGCGGGGTTCTATTTCCTGATTCTGCAGATAAAGCAGCTAAATTTATGCAGCTTTGCGATGCGTTCAATATTCCGTTGTTATTCCTAGCAGACATTCCCGGTTTTATGATTGGAACGAAAGTAGAACGAGCGGGTATCATTCGTCACGGGGCTAAAATGCTTTCAGCTATGAGTGAAGCTACGGTACCTAAAATATCGGTGATCGTTCGAAAAGCTTATGGAGCGGGTCTCTACGCTATGGCGGGTCCTGCGTTTGAACCTGATGCCTGTTTAGCGCTTCCATCTGCACAAATTGCAGTGATGGGACCTGAAGCGGCTGTTAACGCGGTTTATGCCAATAAAATCGCTGCTCTTCCAGAAGAAGATCGTGCCGATTTTATTAAAGCTAAACATGAAGAGTACAAAGAGAATATTGATATTTACCGTCTCGCGTCTGAGATGGTTATTGATGACATCGTTCAGCCCGACCGCCTGCGTAATGAGCTCTCCCGACGGTTTGAAGCTTATGAAAGCAAAGATGTCCAGTTTACTGAAAGAAAGCATGGAGTCAACCCTGTATAATAATGAAGTTCTGTCAGCTTACAGCTGGTGATCAGGCTGTCGAAACATATGACAGCCTGTTTTTTTAAGTAATTTTGTAGTGGTAAAGGTAATAAAGGCAGAATTTAGCGAGTAAAGATCACTCACGTATTTATAAATGAGACTTGTAGGCACAATTATAAAAGGCATGCAGAATACCAAGAGGTTTTCTGCATGCCTTACTTTGCTTTTAAAACGTTTATTATGATTCAGTGGAAGCGGATTGGCCGATTTGTTGTATCTCTTTAACTGCTCCAGGGTTCTCCAAAGCGCTCAAGTCACCGGAAGGTTTATTTAAATAAGCAGACTTTATCGCCCTCCGCATCACCTTTGCATTTCTAGTTTTAGGAAGGTCATGAACCGCAAAGACTTTCTTAGGAGCCAGTGCTTTACCCAGTTTGTTATTCAGATGGGACTTAAGATCGTTCATTAATTCTTCACTGGCTTGAATAGAAGGATTTAAAACCACGAATCCCACTGCTTCTTCTCCTTTAATATCGTGAGGAATGCCAATAACTCCTGCTTCCACTACAGCATTATGCTCGACGAGGACGGATTCTACTTCAGCAGGTCCCAAACGTTTTCCAGCGACATTCAACACATCGTCAGAGCGGCCGGTAATTGTGTAATAGCCTTCATCATCGACAATTACCCAGTCCCCGTGGACCCAAGTGTCTTTAAATCGGTTCCAATACGTATTTTCATAGCGATCATTTTCTTTATAAAATCCGTGAGTCATTCCTACCCAAGGTTTTCTTAGTACCAGTTCACCAACCTCATTCGTTAGCGTAGAACCATGCTCGTCATATACTCCAACATCCATACCCGGAAGAGCTGCATTAAAGGTTACTGGCTGAATAGGCTTTACGAGAACATTTCCTAAAATGCCACCGGAGATTTCCGTGCCGCCAGAATAGTTAAAGATCGGTACATTTGCTTTCCCTGCATGGGTATACAGCCAGCGCCAAGGTTCTGGATTCCATGGTTCACCTGTTGAACCTATTAATTTGAGTGATGAGAGGTCATGCTTTTCGATCCATTTCTCTCCGTGCTTCATCATCGACCGGACTAAGGTTGGGGAAATACCCAAATGAGATACTTTGTAGCGCTCGACAAGCTCCCATAAACGATCAGGTTCGGGATAATCTGGCGTTCCTTCAAACATAACGATGGATGCGCCATTTAATAATCCTCCATATACGAGGAACGGTCCCATCATCCAGCCCATGTCGGTATACCAGAATAAGGTATCTTCTTTGGTTACATCCATACAGATACCGGCATCAAAGGCTGCTTTAATTGGAAATCCTGCATGAGAATGGACCGCACCTTTAGGCTTTCCGGTGGTCCCGGAAGTATAGATCAGCATGAAGGGGTCATCCGCTTTCGTCGTACACGTGCTGTAAACGGTTTCATTTTTCAGCAGTTCGGCCCAGGAAACATCCAGGTCACTGGTTAACGGAGTATCTTCCCAAATGCGGTTTACGACGACTACATGCTCCAGAGAAGGCGACTGTGCAGCTGCTTTATCTGCTTCTTCTTTCATATTGACCAATTTTCCTCTTCGAAAGAAACCATCCGCCGTTATTAAGACTTTTGCACTGGCAGCATTCATTCTTGTAGCGACCGCGTCCGCTTTGTAGCCGGAAAAAGCCGGGGAAAAAATCGCTCCTATTTTAGATATAGCTAACATGGCCATTAATGTTTCAGGCAGCATCGGCAAATAAAGAGTCACAACGTCTCCTTTGGTTACCCCCAGCTTGCTGAGGCCGTTAGCAATAGAATTCACCTTCTCTTGCAGTTCATGAAAAGAAAAGGAAATCTTATCGCCGTTATCACCTTCCCAAAAGAGAGCTGCTGCATCTTTCTTAACTGGGTCATCTGCCCATTTATCGAGAGCATTATGAACGACATTCATTTCTCCGCCTAAAAACCATTTAGGGTACTGAATTCCATTAGATAAATCGAGGGTTTCAACATAGGGGGTTTGCCATTCAATTCCTAGTTCTTTAACGGCTTCGTCCCAAAACCAATCAATATCTTGTATAGACTTTTGATAGAATTGATCATAATCTTCCATGCCATGTTTTTTCATCCATTGATAAAGTCTCGTTTTTTGTTTTTGTTCGTCGGTAGGGGCCCAGGCTGTAGTATATGTACTCATTGTTCTTCCTCCTTAAAACAAATTATTAAACTGGTTCTATTTCTATTATAACTGAAATGAGTGCATTAATGAATAATGATTCATTCACGTTAAGGAGTCTACTTTGTCTGAAAAATTGGGCGGAAACGGAGTGTAAGTATAAAGGAAGGAAACTAAGGGAAGAGTAGGAATTATTTCCTTGAAATCTGTTGAAATATTTACAAGAAATTAATCTTCCGGTTTCTGATAAAGTTTATCTTTAACATAGGATATATTGTTTCCGGGATTATTTAATGGTAAAGTCTTAAACGGAAGTCCGGCAATACCATTGTAGAAGTTTTCCAGTTCATAATTTAGGGGTTTTTGTTTACCATGCTAAATAAATTAATGTTATTCTATAATGGGAATACGAATTAGCAGATAGGTCACTAGGAGGTTTATTATGAGAATAGTAGTAGCTGGAGGAGATGGTTTTTGTGGTTGGCCAACTGCATTATACCTTTCCAAGCAAGGACATGAAGTAACGATTGTAGACAATTTGGCACGCAGGAAGATTGATGATGAACTTAAATCTAACTCTGTGACTCCTATAGAAACACTAGAACAACGGGTGGCCAAATGGAAAGAGCTTACAGGCAGAGAAATCCGGACATTTATCGGCGATTTAAATCACTATGATTTTCTGAGTGAGGTATTTCGTCAGACAGAACCAGAAGCCTTTGTTCATTTTGCTGAACAGCGTTCGGCTCCATATTCAATGATTGATCGTGAACACGCCGTTTATACTCAATCGAATAATGTCATTGGAAACTTGAACGTATTGTACGCTATTAAAGAATTCGCACCAGAATGTCACTTAATTAAATTAGGGACAATGGGTGAATATGGAACTCCGAATATTGATATAGAAGAAGGGTATATTGAAATAGAACATAAAGGTCGCAAAGACTTGCTGCCCTATCCTAAGCAGCCCGGTTCTTTTTATCACTTATCTAAAGTACATGACAGCCATAATATTATGTTTGCCTGCAAAATCTGGGGCATTCGCGCGACAGATTTGAACCAGGGGATTGTGTACGGTCTCCATACAGAAGAAACGAATCTAGACCCGGCACTTATGAATCGTGTCGACTATGACGGGGTATATGGTACAGCTTTGAACCGTTTTATTAATCAGGCAGCGATTGGCCATGATATTACGGTTTACGGAACAGGCGGCCAGACACGGGCATTTCTAAATATTGAAGATACCGTACGCTGTGTAGAGATTGCTGCTGAAAACCCTGCTGATAAAGGGGAATTCAGAGTCTTTAACCAATTTACTGAATGGTTCTCTGTACAGGAATTAGCAGAAAGAGTTCAGCAAGTTGCAAAAGAAGAAGGATTAACAGCGGAAGTAAAGAAAATTGAAAATCCTCGAATAGAAAATGAAGACCACTATTACAATGCTGTGAATACGAAGCTGCGCGACTTAGGTTTAGAACCTCATTTATTAACGGATGACGTCATTCGTGATATTTTACGTACCGTTGTGGAGTATAAAGATCGCATTATCGAGGAAAACGTACTACCATCTATAACTTGGAAGTAAGGAGTTATCTACCTTGAAAATCGCCATCATTACTGAAACATTCTTACCATCCATAGACGGTGTAGTTACCAGGCTGAAGGAAGCAATTAAATACTTGCGCAAGCAGAACCACGAGGTTGTTGTAATTGCTCCTGATCTTGGTGTAAAAGAATATGAAGGGGCGATTGTTGAAGGGGTAAAAGCAACTACGCTGCCTTTTTATCGGTATAAGGAGTTTTCGTTACCGCAGAGAAAGGTAAAAGATCTGCTTTTAAAACATGATCCCGATGTCGTTCATGTAGTAAACCCTGCTATTGTTGGTGTTTCTGGAGTCTATTATGCAAGCAAGTTAGGCTATCCGTTAATCGCTTCCTATCACACCCATATCCCTAAGTACATGGATTACTACAAGCTTTATCCTTTAAAACCAGCAGTATGGTGGTATTTCCGTAAATTGCACAATTATGCCGATGTCAATTTGTGCACATCTAAAGCCATTCAGGGTGAGCTCGTTGATAAGAATTTTCATAATGTTCATGTATGGGACCGTGGTGTTGCCGTCGATCATTATCATCCCAGACACACAAATGAAGAGATGAGAAATCGGTTATCCAGGAATGAACCAGATAACAAACTCCTTGTATTTGTCGGAAGACTTGCTCCTGAAAAAGAAATCCACAAAATCAAACCTCTTCTCGAACAAAGAGATGATATATCATTGGCTATTGTAGGAGATGGACCAGAGAAAGAGTCTTTGGAACACACCTTCGCCGACACAAAAACTGTTTTCATGGGGCTCTTGGAAGGAGAGGAATTAGCTCAAGCTTTTTCTTCTTCCGATGCTCTCATCTTTCCATCTGTTACAGAGACGCTTGGCTTAGTTATCTTAGAGTCTATGGCTTCCGGCCTTCCTGTGATCGCTGCCAAAAGCGGTCCGACTATGGAACAAGTGGAGGATGGTAAGAATGGGTTGCTATTTGAAAATGAAAACACCCAAAGCATGATTGATGCCATCAGCCGGCTGGGAGATGAACGTCTCTATGACAGCCTTTGTAAAAATGCACGGAAGGAAGCAGAAAGACATAGCTGGCAAAAACCGTCCAAGCAAATTCTTGATTATTATTACGAAACCATTGAAGTTTATCAAACGAACCAATCTGAAGAACCTTCAAAGAAATCTAAGGTAAAGGTCACAGAGTAACATTTTCTGTGACCGTTTTTTTTGTAATCACAAAGCCACTCAATACTATTATTGTTCGAACTTAGTAGCAACTCCGACTTAACCACAAACCATACACTTCAAATTCAACCTTAATAGTTCCTCTTTATACTTAGTAGCAACTCCGAACTTTAAAACAAAAAAACAATCCCTAACCCATGAAAAATTGCCTAGTAAAATTTAAGAGCTCTGTTTCAAACGAATGACCGTATTTATATACGGTATAAATCGTACAAATGGGAAGTGAGAGAGAAGGTGTATCAACGGTAATCATTCGTCCTTCTAAAAGCTCTCGTCTTACCGCAAAAGCAGGGAAGAAGGAGACTCCCATGCCTTCTAGAATAAATCGCTTAGCAGCATGAGATTGCGTGATTTTTAAGAAACGATGGGTAGTTGTTCTTACCTGAATGTTTCTTTTTAGCGTGTCCCAGTATCCAGGGTGATGGTCCGTGAAAATTATTGACTGATTTAAAAGTTCCTCCCAGTCTAAAGCAGGGGCTGATTCTAATTCCAATCCATCGTGTGCGGTTACGAGGGAAACTGAATCAGAGAATAACTCTTCACAATAGAGAATTGAATTCCTTGATGGTAAACAAGAGAAGGCTAAGTCAAGCACATCTCGTTCTACTAAGGATTGAAATTCTTCTGACTCTGCAACGGTGATGGCCAATTCTAAAGCAGGGTGATATTCCGTGAACCTCCTAATAATACTTGGGAAGACACTGTCAATGAGAAGGGGAGTCATTCCGATTCTTAGAGTTTTGCGATAGCCTTGTTGGAAGCTTTTCACCCTATGAAGCATGGACTCATAGTGATTGATCATCTCAGCAGCTTCCATTCGGAACTGTCTGCCGAATTCCGTCAATAATAGGCCACGGCCTTTTTTAATGAACAATTTTTCATTTAATTCTTCTTCCAACTGTCTGATGTGCTGACTGACAGCTGGCTGGGTAATGTATAGTTGTTCAGCTGTTTTTCGGTAATTTAACAAATCAGAAGCCAGTGTAAATGTTTTCAGCCATTTAATCTCCAATAGAAAACCTCCCATAACTATTACTTATTAAAAAGATAACTATTACTTAATTTTAATTATTGTTGATTGAACTTACAATAGATCATAAGGAAATAGGGAGGGGATCTTATGTTTGCACTAGGATTAAAAGGAATTACAGCTTTGGAAACAAGTATAAGTGAAATTGACGGAGAGAAGGGAGAGCTGCATTACCGAGGCATTCCCATTGGGGATGTTATTCAGAAGGGTTCATTTGAGGAAGTGGTCTTTCTATTATTAGAAGGATCCTTTCCTAACGAAGAACAATTCGAGTGGGTAAGAAGGAAAATGAAGGAGGGAAGAGCTTTAACGAGGGAAGAAATGGAATGGATTGACCATTTAAGTGAGAAACAATCCCACATAGCTGTTATCCGATCAATCATTTCCTTCATGGATAACTCGGAGGATTTATGGCCAATTTCTAAGGAGGATGCTTTTCATCTTATTGCTAAACTTCCTGCAATCATAGCTTACAGTTACCGCAGGAGAAATGGATTAGAGCCTGTAGAACCAGACGGAAAGCTTGATCACGTAGAAAACTTTCTTTATATGCTGTTTGGAGAAAAGAAATCGCAGCAGGAAGCAGCTGCACTTGAAGCTTATATGATATTAACTGCAGAACACGGGTTAAATGCATCTACATTTGCCGGCAGAGTAGTAACATCTACACAAAGTGATCTATTCTCAGCTATAACGGCAGCGATTGGTGCATTAAAAGGACCTCTGCACGGAGGTGCACCGTCTGGTGTGCTAAGCTATGTAGAAGAAGTAAGTCATGATCGCGTGGAGAATATTATAAAAAGAAAAATCAGCAGGAATGAGAAGGCCATGGGATTCGGACATCGGGTGTATAAAGGAAAAGATCCGAGAGCAGAAGCGTTAAAAGTAAAATTAAATGAAATGAATTCAAAACCGGACTGGGTAAACCAAATGATGAATGTGGAACAAGAAACCGTTTACTGGCTGAATGAACTTAAACCTGGCCGAAAATTATTCGCAAACGTAGAATTTTACGCTGCGGCCATAATGAAATCCATTCAAATTCCTGCCGAATTATTTACACCGATTTTTTGCTCAAGCCGAATAGCTGGCTGGACTGCGCATATGATTGAACAATCGAATCACAATGTTATATTCAGACCGAGAGCCAGTTATGTAAAATAATTTTGTTCTGTCTCATTATCTTAAGTATACTTTTGATATGAGACAGAATTTGTGTTATTTCTTTTACTTCCTATAATATATATTATGTAAACTAGATTATTTTTTATTTTTTTATGGAAAGTCTCACCTACTATCTTGTACGTTGAAACAAATCCGCACTTCCAACTTTCAAATCTGCCTATTAGAGAAAGATTAAAGAATATACCTAATATAAAAGGTATATTCTTTACCTGCTCTTGCATAGATAACCTTATCGCACTTATTGAATTGAGCAACTCCTTTATGGAGAGCTGTTAAACGAACGGTTACTCAGGGAATAAAACGCCTGTCATCTTTTCGCTGAGTGTCCATAAATTCTCTGCGCTTTCTAGATCTATCGCCCACGGACGGACACCGTTTTCTTTTCCGCTATCCTCTGGGACTGCTTCAGCTATATCGACATCTTCACAATACACTCCGCCGTGTTCTTTCAACTGCGAACTCACTGCACACCACACACTGGTCGCAGCTCCTTGCTCGATGGATTTAAAAGAAGCTTTGATTTTGCTGAATATGTCTTTCTTTTCACCGTTTTGCACGGGCTTTGGTCCCATTTCCTTCTCTGTTAAATCTCTCCCAAGGTCTGTTGTTGGGATTAGCCCTGGGTGCACAGAAAATGCCCTGATGCCTTTGTCTTTTCCTAATTCATCCAGTTTAAGCGCGAATAATACATTGGCCGTCTTCGACTGCGCATAAGCTTTCCATTTATCATACGCAGTCGATTGATAATTCGGATCGTCAAAGTTTATTCCGCCAAGCCGGTGACCTCTGGAGGAAACGGCAACCACTCTTGCTCCACCGGCTTTTTTCAGTGATGGCCAAAGCCGTGCTGTCAGCTGAAAGTGGCCGAGATGGTTGGTGGAAAATTGAGATTCATAGCCGCGTTCATCCCTCCTGAGCGGCGGAGCCATCACTCCTGCACTGTTGATCAGGATATGAAGTGGGCGGTTGGTTTCAACAAAGCGATGGGCAAAAGTGTCAATCGACTTAGGATCCATTAAATCCATTGTATCAATCTCCACATTCGGAATGCCGGCTAAAGCACGCTCCCCTTTCTCCCTATTTCTCACAGGGACAACGACTACAGCGCCAGCTTGAGCGAGCACTTTCGTCGTTTCGAGCCCGATTCCTGAATAACCACCTGTGACGATCGCAACCTTTCCTCTTAAATCCTCGTCAGCGACGACTTCCTTCGCTCTAGTCTCAGCTCCGTAGCCCGAATGAATCGGATTTTGCTTCTTAATTGGTTCCATTTCCATTCCCCTTTTCTTTAAGGTTTGTTATCTTCACTTTCTACTTTAAACCTATAAGTGCACTCCAAAGCAAATAACAGGCTGATTCTGGTATAATCTTCACCATACAACCAAGAACTTTGAAATTGGAGGACATATGAATGGCAAAAACCATCAAGCAGGCAGCAGAGGAATTGAGGATCCCGACAGATACGATCCGCTATTATGACCGAGTTGGACTGTTACCGAACTTACAACGTAACCAAAATGGCTACCGACTCTTTTCCGACGATGACATGTACACACTTGAGATGATTAAATGCTTCAGGGCAACAAATATGAGTATCGAGGATTTAACAAAAATTTTCGCTTTTCAAAGCAACGACTCTAAGGTTTCCCTTACAGAACGTCTTAGAATTATTTCCAGTCAGCGCGAAAACCTGTTGGAACAGAGAAAGCAAATCGATGAAGCACTCGCTCTCACCGATTATAAAATCAAACGCTATAAAGAAAAACTTAAAAATTAGCTTTTCCTCACTAAAATTAAAATTATCTCGAAACTGAGTCTTACACGATCCTTCCCGTTTGCGGAAGACACAGTTTCGAGAAATTTACAATAATACAGTCAAACGAAGTTTTTAATCAGGATTTCTTTTAATCCGGGCAATAAAGAAGCAGCTACTCCTAATAGTGTGATTATGGCTGTAAAGGAAATTCGAGATGTTGTGTTGAAGCATATCTTTAATTAACGCTCTGTTATCTTGAGTCATTGTTCAAGATTTTTTCTCTAAATCATTAATTCTCTTTTCAAGTTCTTTTACATTATTACTACTATTCAATACTGTCGTAAAAGCAATGATACCGAAAGTGAATCCCGCCATTCCAAAAATAAGTCCCATAATTCCGAAAATCTCCACATAATCCCCCCCTATTTAAGGCTTTAAGACATACCTCTAAATTTAGTCATTCCAAAATTAAATGCTCTATCTCAGTTTTAAAAATCCCATCATGATAGCTCCTATTCTTATGCAATAAGAACGAGTGCTTTTATGCAATCGCCTCAAGCTCGTGTAAGACTTGATTTTAATATATCTTGATGTTGTTCACCTTACACTTACTCTCCCTTTAGTTCAACAAGGTAACTACCTCGTATTTTTTATGGACCACCAATTAATGAATACTCAATAAAACTCCCGTTGTGTTTCTTTAGAATTAAAACGGTAGCTGTTTTTTCTTGTTTTTGAGCTTTGATAGAACTTGGAGTATCGTAAACATTCAAACCGATTACCTTTTCGCCAGTAGGCATAATTTGTTCTTGTTCAAAAACGTTTTTAACCTGTTCAAGGGTCATCTCTTTGCTGGGCCCCGAATATGCTCGATTGTGATACCAAACACGATCATATCCATATACCATCCAATGAAGTTCTTGATGTAGATTCCCCCCTCCCTTCACGAGAATAGGAACAACTCTAAACCCAAGAGAAAGAATTAATATAGCAATAATAGAAAAAGCAATCAATTTCAGCTTCATAACAATTCTCCTGCACTTTACTTATTTATCTTACCAACTCTCTAACTTCAATAAAAACGCAGCAACGTCCTTCATAAATTCTTCTGCGCCATCGCTTTATGAAACGGCTTTTCTACTTATGGAATAAATGCTCCAGTTTAAAGATAACGACTTTAAATTAATTATCAAATGGTCACTTAGTTTTTTCAACAAAAGGGCTGATGGGCACTTAACATCAGTAGGATTTATACACCTACAGATAGGGAAAAAGATCCAATAGGAGGAATTTATATGGAAAATTTCAATAAAAATCCATTATTCATAGCGATACTTACGTTAATCTTTGGATTTGCTTTCACTTGGATTCTTGATTCTTCGGAGGGTATAGAACTTAGTTTGGGGTTAAAAATTTTTATATCTATTTTGGCGGCAATCTCGGCTTATAGGCACGTCTATACCAAAAATAAGAAAAAGGATTAATTGTTAATTCATAAACTAACAATTATTCAAAATTAAGCTCCTATGGATTAACCCTGTTAGTCTATTGAAATACACCATTCCTTCCTATTTTACAAGCTGTAAATAATTATTACTTTTAGAACAATTACCCACATAAATTTACTTTATGATTTGAATTCGAGATACCTGGATTCTGAAGAATTCCTTTTCCAGACTATATCTCACGATCGTCAGCTCTTCTTTTTTAGTTTTACTTCAGCTTTACGCTGATTTTCAACTACTCTATATTTTACTATTTGACCAATTAGTTCATAAGGAATGGGTCTATCAATAGGAAATTGTACGGCACCTTTTGAAGTTTTATATTGCTGCAATTTCTCTTTAAACGCATTAATACCGTCAGGAGTTGGATAGAATCCTATATGGTTCTTGTAAGCAGCAAAATGCACTAAATTTCCTTTTAAAGCAAGAGTTGGCATTTTATAACTTATTTTTTCCAGTATTTCTTGCACCTTTTGAGGAAATTGTACAATATACGCATCAATTGAATGAGGTGTATCATTTTCCGACATCATGTTTTCCCCTTTCAATGTCATTTGTATAGTATTCTCTATTGTATTGAATTTATGGTGTAAATGAGGTTATCGGTCCACTCTCCAAATTCAAATATAAAACCTTTTCTAGTACATTCATATTCCATACCGACATTTTCTGCTAAATGAATCGAAGGAGCATTATCTGTATTTATATGGGCTTCAATTCGGTGGAAATCCATATGGTTAAAAGCAATATTAATTGCTTCCCTTACAGCTTCTTTACCATAACCCTTTCTCCAATATTGATTATGAATTGTATATCCTAACCTCCCCCATTGGAAGCCGCCTCTCGCTAGTGTCGAGAAATCAACCATACCTAAATGCTTTCCATCTTCCTTTCTAAACACACCGAAAACATAACATATATAAAACCATTATTATCCTGTAACTGAGTCTTCCATAAACCTGTCCAATACTATAAGTCTCGATTTCAAAGTAAGTTGTTTAAAAACAAATATCGACAATCAACTTCATTAGAAAATTTTTTTATTAAACGGAGACAACATAAATTTGTAAAATATTCCAATCTGCAATATATTAAACCTATGCCTTTATTTTCAGGAGGGATTACATGCAGGATCTGGATGGGGCGATTAGCATCATTATCTTTTGCTTATTAATCTTAGCAAACTGGTACGCCATTAAGTGGTATAGAATTGGCCGTTTACCTTTATGGGGTTCCGGACTTTGGCTGGTCCTTATTGGTGTCATCGTTGGCATTTTAATTGGGGCCCTCCTGGCAGGGTCGAGTGGCGGTTGGGGAGTGATGTATGGAGTATTAGTAGGTTATGTCATCGTGGGAAATGGATTACTGCTTATCCTCGCCGGGCTTGCTGTAACCATTGGAAAACGATTGTCAAAAAAGAATAATCAAGCATAAGAATCCCCAAAACCGACCGTCTCTTAACCTAGGCGGTCAGTTTTTTTTGTTCAGGGGTAGATGTGGTATCGTCCATAGAAAATGACTCCCGCTGGCGTGGAGAATTTATTAAACTAAAACTCCCTTTTCTTGAAGACTTGATTTCAAGCTATACTGCTTTTATTCATAGTCACATAACGTCATCAATATTTAAAGCTCATACCTTCTCAAAAACCATAAGTTAAAAAGAAGAAGAAAAACTTTCCTTCTTCTTGTTGGACAATTTAGTTGATCAACTGTTCAAATTTTTCTTTGTACTCGCTTCTCTCAAGAATCATACTAGCAGGCATAAAGGTCCATTCTTTTATGGTGGTATCTGGATTATTATTCAAAAAACTTTTCATAATTTGTTTTGAAATGCGATATCCTGACGAACTAGGAAAACCCTCACTAGATCCATCGTATGTCAGTATATCTTTGAATTTTTGACCAGTCTCGTAGCTGTTTTTCTTAAGATAATCCCAAACCTCTTTTTCTTTCTCTTTTGATGAAAATGGACGGGAAATATAACAGGTGTATTCCGGAAAAACTGTTTCAGCGAACTGTTCTGCTTTTCCCTCAGCAAGGACATAAGGAAACAATGGATCAGAAAAACTCGGTGGATTCTTTTCATTGTAAACCAGGTGATGATATTCATGTGCAACAAGGTTCTTGAGTGACATTTTTTCAAAGGAAGGTGTGACTCGAACAACCATCGTATCCTTTGTTAAGGAAAAACCAGACGTACCACCTACTGGTGCATACCTAGAAGATGCCCCTTTGGCAGCCATGTCAACTGGTAGGATGTAGACTTCTTTACCTACAGATGGCAGGGCGTCTACAGACATTTTTAGGCTTTCCTTGGTCCATTTAAGAATATCCTCTCTACGATTGATAAGTTTTTGAACATCCTCTTTTAGTCGGTCTGGATCATCAGGAGGGATAAACCCCCAATTTTCATTCAATAAATCCTGATTATCATCCTTTTCCAACGCAGCTGCCTGAAGTGGATCAATGACGTATTTCTGATAGAGCTGCTCTGATTCCTCAGGATTTGCCTTCGCTTTTTCCTCATAAGTCAAGAATTCCTCGAAATATGTATGAATTTCGTAAGTTTGTCCTTTGTATTCAAACGTTTGCTGTGCTTGATTATTAGATTTAAGTTCTTTTCCAGAATCCATACAGCCCAAGAGAAAAACTAAACATAAAATAATAAATGTTCTTTTCATAGAATCACCCTATCATTAATTTTAAGCCAAATATCATTAAGGATAATGGTAAGTTGAATAAGTAATTTCCTTTCACCTTTTCACTTTTCAAAACTTACGAAATCTGTTTACGACATTTCCTCTATAATTAAAGGCGAAGTTAACATCTCGAATGCAAATTGCATAGCCCTAGACATTTATACTTGAAATTCTTATGATGTCTCTCTTGAATTAAACTGTCTAAATTTCTATAGAAGTCTGGGCTTTTAAATTGCTTCACCCCTTTCACTCCGTAAAGCTTAACAAGTTTACTGTCACAACTCCGCCGGTATCAATTTTTCATAAACCTTGAAAACTAGTAATTCTGTTTTAACCCATCCCTCTCTAATTTTTAAGTCTTCGTACAATTACTACCCCGATCCATGTAGGTGATTTTCATACCTAATCTATATCAAATCATTAAAATTGAAGGACAACTACATTAAATCTATCGCCCTCGTTTTCCGTAAGACTTGAATTCGAGATAATTGAAGCATACTTACAAACAACTTACCCAATAGCTTAAAAACGTTTATTTTCTTTTAGTATTACTTTGCAGTCCCCTTTTATCTTTCCAATGATTGACAATAAAGCTTGCGGAGAAAATTAACAATAGCAACATAAAAATTGGGGAGATTAGTGGTATAATTCCTGCTTGATTGCTTATGTCACTAAAAAGTTCGAACAAGAAATAGGGCATTAACAGTATACTTATTACAAATATAAGAACTTCAACTTTCACCTTCATACCTCCATTTCAAATTTCCACTTCAAATTGTATCCATTCTACGGATGAGAAAGTATCAACAATTCTGCTTGTTAGGAAAAAGACGATTATTCCTATTAACCAGTCGCCCCAATTCTTGAAGAATCGATTTCAAGATAAAATTTCCCCCTCCAAGCAGATGAACATTCTCTTGACCTATTAGCTTAGATTCTGCCGATTAATTACCTTCATCTTGATATTCATTTTCTATTGTCTTAAATTTTTCTTTTACTAAGCTCACAATTCCACCAACTATTAAGAGTATAAATCCTAACGAATATAGGTCGAAATCTCCATATCCAAACCAATTTATAATTAAAAGAATCAGAGCCGCAATAATTAATCCAATGTTAAACACAATGTTACTTATTCTACTCATATACTTCCCCTTCCCTAAAGGCGATGCCCCGTTTATTGAGTGTGAGTCTTCCTTGAGGATTTAAGAGACTACTTTAACTTGGTAAATCGAAAAACAGCTTTAATAATAAAGGTTTGATTAGTCAAGAATTAGAACATCCAGACTTTTAGATGAGCCCCCTTATTGTTGAGAAATTGATATCAAGAATAAAAGCAATTAAAACACCCATAAGTAAAATCGCCAAATTTACCCACTACCTAAATCTTATTCTGTAGTATCTATAGTCCTTCTATGGTTTACAGCTATTACTAAATCTCCTACTCCCATTGCAATAAAACCATTTAGTAAGGCAAACAAAGGAGTAGCAAAACCCATCCCACCATTGGAAAAAGGTATTATTACTAGTAGAGCTATACTAAAAATGACAAAAAACATACCTAAAATAAATAGAACGCGACCAACAAACATATAAATCTCCTTACTGTAAGTAATTTCTTTTGTAGTAGATATTTAAATTTTACTATGTAGCACCATATAGGATCATTTAACCACCTCGGATCATTAACATAAATCTACTCACTAACTCTAGATTGGTACAATTATATTAAACTAAAGCCCCCCGTTTATGTATCTGTATTCTCACTTATAAATCCATTCTATTCTCCTGGAAAACCCAGTACCTCGGTAAAGTAAATCTTATTAAACATTTACTTCCAAGCTGTTTAGCTTTACTATTTTACTTAAAAGTAGATAAGGGTGGGCATATAGATGAAAACGAGTTTTTCTGTAGATAAAATTACTTTACGCCGATTTCTTTTACACAAACAGTCTCTATTTAAACCAGATCGATCATTGGAATCGACCTCTCTTGAAAAGACTTTAAATATGATTAAAAAACTGGAATGTGTTCAACTTGATCCAGTATCAGTCGTTGAACGGAACCAGCACTTGGTATTAGCGGCAAGAATGCCTGGTTATGATCCTAAGTATTTGGACGATCTTTTATCTGACGGCAAGGTCTTTGAATATTTTGCGAATGCAGCCTGTGTCATCCCGATGGAAGACTTTCCTCTGTTCGAACCGACACGGAAACGGATCCAGGAAAATGTTGCTGATTCGTTAGAGAGCTTAGAAATCGTTGTAAATACTGTGTTAGAGCAATTAAGGGCAGAGGGCCCTCTTCCTTCTCGTGCTTTCAAATCAGACAACCGCGTTAACGGCTATTGGGATAACAATGCCCCGAAAACAAAAGAAACTTCCCATGCATTGAACCTGTTGTTGGATGCTGGCATTATCCGGGTCGTCCAGCGGGACAGGACTGAACGCTATTTTGACCTTACAGAGCGTACGGTCACCCGGAAATTGTTGAAACATACAAAAGACATGGATGGACCTACTGCAAAAGATCTGCTGATAGAAAAATACATTCGCGCTTACCGGGTATTTGATCCAAGAGATGCTCGATTTGGTTGGCAAAAAATGACCGCGGCTGAACGGCGTGCAGAAATTGAGCGTAGAGTCCAGGATAAAACGGTCATTCCACTCGAAGTCGAAGGTGTAAAACGACAATATTATTTAATGGCAGAGGACTTGGAGGAACTCGAAACATTCGTTGAGATTACCAAACAGGAACCCCGTTCACTTGAGAGTACGATCACTTTTCTACCACCGCTCGATAATTTACTTTGGAGTCGTGAGCGGATCAAAGACCTGTTCGACTTCGATTATAAGTGGGAAATCTACACTCCTCGTGTGAAAAGAAAATACGGACCATATGCGATGCCGATTTTATATGGAGATAGACTGATTGGTCGTATCGACCCACAAATTGACCGAAAAAATAAAGTGATGATTGTACGTTTGCTCCAGCTTGAGCCAGAGGTTAAGCAAACGTCAGAGTTACGTCAATCATTCCGTAACGCGCTCAATTCTTTTACCATTTTTAACGGAGCAGATGACATACAAGTTGAGAATTCTGACCTGAACTATTGATAGAAATTTTCATTTTGTAGATGAATTTGTGTTTTTGTAGATCAATTTTAGTTTTTGTTGATTCATCCATCATTTTTTTGATATCCGTTCTAATTTTCTTTTTATAATAGCCCTGTTAAGCATAAATACTTCATATCTTCCTACTTAATTTATCGAAACAGTTTCAACATCACATTAATAACTTTAAAAAAACCTGTCACAAAATATTAATTCACGTAAGAAATTGCATATGATAATTGCAATATGTTTAGTAATGTATTTGCTAATAAATAAGCCGCACTTTCAATCTTTAACGGATCGATGTTCGGCTATTATTTTATCTGGTCTTATTAAACTATAGCCCCAGTTTATGTAAGACTCGATTTCGAGATAATTCAACAATTATATAGTCTTTATCGTGTTCCACCAGTTTTCAAAATAGATCCCGCTATTGTTAAAGGGGTTAATAGGACCTGACTGGAGATATAAGTTGGAGATAAGAGGAATCACTCTTAGGTGTAATTATGATAGGTCTCATGGTGCCCCCAAAACTAATAAGTATTTCCCTATTATCAATGACAGATAAAGCATCTTTTAAAAAGCTACCGTCTAAACTCAAATCTAATTCAGCTTCTCCTGAAAAATTTATAATCTCTTGGGTTTCACTGATATCCCCCACTTCGCCTGCGCGGGATGAAATGCTGAGATTCCCGCTATCATTTAGACTTAACCGTATGTTGTTATGTCTCCAATCACTCGCAAATAGGCAAGCTCTATCCACGGCTTCGTATAGACGCTTAGTGTTTAGTTCAATAGTGAGTTTTGAATCATTAGGTATTAGACGTTTTACATCCGGATACTGACCTTCTATTAGTCTTGAATATAATGTGGTATTTTCACTGGAAAAGATTATGAAATTCTCGTTCATGTATAATTTGACTTCTGAGGAAGTCTTTCTTATTAGTTTTGAAAATGTTATTAGAGAAGTTGCGGGTACTGTACACTCCCCGTTATCAATTGACTTGATTTCTGCTTTTTTTAAAGTGAGTCTATGTGAATTCGTAGCTACTGCTGTTAATTTGCCTCTTGAAAATGAAAAATTCACCCCAGTAAGCAAAGGTCTAGATTCATTACTTGAAGCAGCAAACACTGTTTGACCTACTACTTGGTTAAAGACTTCACTACCAATTGATACCCCTTCATTTTCACTAATTTGAGGTAAGCTAGGATATTCACTACTGTCCATACTACTAAGTCTTGTTCTGATTTCTCCCGAACGGATATGAGCTATACCGTCTTTCACATCGACTGCTATATCTGTTGATAACTTTCTAAGTAACGGACTTAAGTACTTAGCAGATAACACTGTTTCGCCAATCTCTTTAACATCTAAAACCTTTCTTCCATTTACTAGAAGTGGAATTTCCTTTACTAAAACTACTTCAGAGTTACTTCCAACAATAATCAAACGGTTTTCTTCAGCTATTAACTTTATACCATTTAAAATTGGAATTGCTGATTTTGAGGAAACTACAGAAGCTGCCTCAGCAATCATTTTATTAAACAACTCATGATCAACAATAAACTGCATGAAATCCTCCCTTTTCTTACATTTCCATTTTTTAGCTTACCATAGATTGTGAAAGCTTAAAAAGAAGCCCACATTATGAATAACGATTTTAAGCTACTTAACAGTATTTACCTCGATTATAAATCGTTCGCAAGATTGGATAAGTATAAAAAGACGATGATTATACCTTTTTATTAATATTTAGTGAAACAAAAATTATAAAATCATACGTACGCACCCCTTATTTCAATGAATATCTCGAAACTGAGTCTTCCACAATCCTGCCCGTTTGTGCAAGACTCAGTTTCGAGATATTTACAATAATACAGTCAATCTAATTCTAAAACAGGTTTTCTTTTGATCCAAGCTGCCTATATAAAAGACGAGAAAACGTCAGGTTCATTAATACTGCTTCTGAAGCAATCGTGAAATATAACAATAAACTCTTAAATAGCAAAGAGTTTAGTCTGAATTATAATTTGGCCAACGTGTGGGCTGTCATTTATGTAAGTGTTTTTGATTAAAATAAACATTAATTAGTAACGAATAGATTGTAAGTTCACTTATTTAAACGTACAAATCTCCTGAAATTTAAATTTATGTTTAAATAACTGCAATTTGTTCTCTTATCAATACCTCAGCTACCATTAGCAGGTCTAGCTTAAAAACATTTCTTCACCAGATCCATGGAAACATCTTTTTTGTTCTTCTCATATAACTTACATACTTATCACCAAATTGCTGAATCATGGCTGTCTCTTCTACATGAATTCTGTAAGCAAATATGAATAACACACCTATTGCTGTTAAGAGCGCACCCCACCACGTTCTTAACGCCAATGCAATTCCATTTGCAACTAACCAAACGCCTGTATAAGAAGGGTTTCGAATCTTTTTATACAGTCCTGTCTGTATTAGTTTTTGATCGGCAACGACTCCCACCGTTACGGAGAAAAATCGACCAAGTTGAATAATCGCAGAAAAGCGGATCACCGTTCCAATGATAATGAGAACATCACCAACATAACTCATATAAAATGATAATTCTCCAAGTTTCCTGAATCCAAAGACAAACGACAGAAAAACAAAGAAATTCATTCCTAACATAACCAAAAAAAACGAGCCGCGATCGAGTTTCTTCTGTTTTGCTTTTCCTCGACGAAGAATTCTTGCTCGAATGGAAAACCCATACTCGGCAACTATGTACAACAATAGTAAGAGCCAAAACACAGCATGAACATATAAGTGATTCAACGTTGAGCACCTCCTAACTGTGCACCTCCTACTGACTTCGATCATTATTCAACCTGAACTAACTTCATCACAGTGAGTTCTTTATATTTTTTTTGGAGATCTTTCTACTTCGTTCTTCCTAGCCCATAACGCTTTCCTTTGTCTTGAATCTTAGAAACGTCGTAACAATGAAATATTGAACATTAATTAGAATCCTCTTAATTGTGCAGGCGATTTCCATAGCGTTTGTGAAACTCTTTTAGGATCGTTTCCTTATCTTCTTCTTTCACGTTCTCTAAATAAACCGTTTCTTCGTCACCCTTGTGAGTCCGAATAATCAGATTGTCTGCTGTTTTCTGAACCCATTTAACGTCCTCGTCTGCTAGTTCCATTCGAGGATCTCCTATTCCGCGTCGGATATTAATCCCCATTTCTTCAAACCTAATGTATTCGCGTTCGGGCATTTTTAGATAGTGAAGGGTTTGCAAGAGCCCAGTTAACACTAACAGGGCAGTTACATAGACGAACCCCTTCCTCACTTCCCCATTTAAATACAGTGTGACCATGAGTACACAGGCACTCGTAAAGGTATTTAATGCTGTCCCGCGTGCTTTCTTGTTCCAAACAGCTCTATTACTGTAATAGATATGCATGAGGTCATTCCTTTCTGTTCTTTCTTCAACTGCTACCCAGAATGGTTTTGATCTCAGAAATTTCCTCTGTTTAGAAAACAGCATGTCCAAGTATAAGTATCAGAGGGCAGCCAATTTAAAAATGACTCAAACAGAGTTTATTGTTTATTATGTATGGTTATCCATGTATTCGCTCAGACAACTTGATGTGAATAAATACTCTTGAAATCTAAATTCACTTTACTCTTTTATTTGATCGATACTCGCTGCCGAAGTAAATAGCCCCAATTACAAAAAGTATACTTGAAATGAATAGAACAAAACCATTCCAATTACCATTAAATATTGTGACATTTACAAGTGTAGTTATATGCATGAGGCATAAAAGAATAAATAAAATTTTATACGTATTCAAACATTTCACCTCTTTAAATCAGTACTTAATCTTCCCGTTCCTTCTATCATACGATAAAGATGGAACTAAAGTTTCAACCATTTCTATATGAAGTTTCCTTGCTCTGACTCTAGAGTAACGTCTAGTTGAACGAAGAGAAAAGAAATTTTAAATGAGCTAGCGTTTGCTCCTCCATACCGGTATCTCAATTCTCAAAACACTCACTCCCGATATGTGAACCCGTGCACAAGGAACAGAAGAGTTCTAGCTTTCTCTGCAGATTTATATGTTAACAACGCATATCCAAGGATACCAATGAACTCAGCCGCCATTTGAATGTTCACCCATAAGCATACTGAATAGAGCTCATTCCATTAACTTAAACAAGGGAATGCCTAGAATTCCTGTCCTTCATTAAATCGATTATTATATTCTTCAAGTTTATCCCTAAGGACGATCAACATGTTTTCAATATCCTCACATTTTCCAGCTACAATACTAACCAATCGCTCTTCCACATAAAAGCCTACCGTTAATATTCCTTTAAAATCACTAAGATATCTGACTAAAATATGCAATTCATCCACCCTCCTTGTAGTCACGCGAGTGCCACTGCACTATGGCTTTGTTTCTATAAATTATGTAAAAAAAGGACGCCTGACACGGCGCCCTTCCTAATTATTATTCGATTCCTGGATCTATTCTGCTTCATAAGGACTGCTCGTTAATTCCTTTACACCTTTTCGTAAAAACACAAGCTCCACCAGGGCTGCAAATTACAAATCTGAAGAATCCTTTAGCTCCACTTTAAATACGACAGCAAATTCTGCATTTTTTACTGACTTAGGTAAAGTGGTCATGTCCTCGTTATCCTGTGAAGTCACTGTATTCTTACTTGAACCGATTAAATAAGATAAATAAACGGGGGCGTCTTTCTTCAGGGTGATTTCATTATTATCAAACTTTTTAAACATAAAAGCACCTAAACTTCCAGGAGTTGTCGTTGAGCCTTTCGCATAGCCATTTGGAGCTCCAATAGTAAGAAAAGTCGTTTTCTTCTCCATCTGAAGTTGGAACGAGTGCAAGCCAGAGCTAAAACCTGTTTGATTAACAGGAGAAGAAAGAGCTTCTTTCTGTTTTCCTTTTTTAAAAATGATAATCGAACTCACAAATACTTCCCCGCTCTTTATTTTTCCATCTACGGTGTAAAAGGTTTGATAGTCAGCCCCGATTTGATTAACAAGGCTCTTTTCTCTTTTCGAAAGTTTGGCGGGTTTAATTTTCAAAGCGGTTGAAGAGAAATCTTCTTTCGACTGGGTTTGTGGGTTCTTTTGATTATTTTGTGTATCAGTGCTTCCTTCCTGTGTACATCCAGTGACAAGTAAAAGGACCCCGAGTAGGGTGATGAACCATTTCATTTGTATTCTCCTTTTCTTCTATAGGAAATGTCTGTGGTATTCGTATTTGGTTGTTTTTTTATCCCTTAAAACGAACATATGTTCCATGGGCGGGGAGTTCCTTAACAGGTTGGGCAAATAATGGGGGGGGGCATTTCTCCAGTCCCCAAGTTTTGATCATCCACTAGCCACGAGATTTTTTTCCAATCTAAAATTCCTTCTCTAACCTTTTTAGGGGTTGGAAAGGAAAAATCCTTAGGCAAATTTATTAAGTAAACATACATGCCGCCCTTATCGGAGCCGTCTGCTTCCCAGGTTATGAGACCTTTGTAAACGAGTTCATCAAGATGAACTTTAAGAGCGGTTTCTTCTTTCACCTCTCTCCTCGCACATTCTTTTGCGGTTTCATTCATTTTTATTTTCCCGCCAACACCGTTCCAGAGACCTTTAACAGGTGCGGATTCTCGATTTAACATAAGTAATTCATCTTTTCTTTTTATAAAGCATAATGTTTGGTTATACACTTTTTCCTCTGCCTTTAATTTGATTTTTCCACACCTTCTTTCCACCATGAAATTGCTCTTTGCTCCAGAAGTTTAACAAAATCATTTTTCCCCTTACTATACGCATCAATGTCATTTGGGAATTCCTGAGCGAGTCGTGCTTTTAAATCCCCGTATGTAGTCCTCTCATCATCATGAACCCTTAAATAATCGCGGACGGCTAGATGGCGTTCGATTTCTGAGGAATGATCATACTGAAAAATATGGATTTGATGAGTTCTGTTTTCTCCCCCTTTTCGAAAGTATCTACGTCCGGAAATTCCTAATTCTCCTAGAGGTTCATAGCCTATTTCGATCATTTTTTGATTAAACTGATCCAGCCGTTTAATATCCTTGACGATCGGCATCATATCAATGACAGGTTTAGCTTTTAAATAGGGTACTGCCGTACTGCCTATATGGTAAATCTCAACGAGTTCGCTTTTTAACACATCCTGAATTACTTTTGCTTCTTTTTGATACAACTTCCCCCAACTTTTATTATAATCTGTCACAGTGATATTCATTGAACGATCAATTCTCATAGATTTTCTCCTTTTCATTTGAAGATGTCTCTTCCCTTTTGGATCAGGAGACGGCTTCTCCATCACTTTTAATCTTGTTGTTATCTGTATTTTTGTTCCTCTTCCAGAGGAGCTTTTGAAGTAGGATTCCGCTAAAGCCGAGGAAGGTTAAACTCATCCCAATTCCTTTAAATGCTGCAAATATACCAAACTGACTAATCATAACACCACCAAGTAAGGGGCCAGCGATAAACAGAACGCTCAAAGTGGAGTCCAAGATTCCAGAAACTCTTCCAATAGCATGCTGCGGTGGTTCTTTCTGAATAAGATAATTTACAGCTGCATACACCATTCCATTGCCAACCCCTCCAATTAACGAGAGACAAATCGCCAGAAGACTGTAGTTATAATTCGCTAAAAACCCAAATCCCCAGACCATAACGCCTATGAGCAGAGATCCGCCGCCGAAGAACCACCCATACTTACTCATACTGTTCATTCTGTTCAAAAGAAGAACTATAAGAAGGGAACCAATTCCGATTGATGAAATGGCCCACCCTGTAATCTCGGAGGTGTTCGGAAAGACTTCACTGAACAATGTCACGATCTGGGCGTCAATCATCTGTATCGTTAAGGTACTGCCTATTCCGAATAGAACACTGGCTAGAAGGATTCTGTTCCTTAATACAATCATCCAGCCTTCTTTCCAAGAAGAAAGAAAATGAGATGGTTTTGCTGAGGAAGAACGTTCAGCTTGTGTCCTATCGTTCTGCTGTCTTATACGAATTCGAAGCAGAACGATAGCAGATAACATGAAGGAAACAGCATTCACTCCTATAGAAAAACGGGGAGATAAAAGGCTTGCCACTGAACCTCCGATAAGTGGCCCAATCACTTTTACCAGCTGAAAGAGACTGCCGTTTAAAGTCACCGCCTTCATAATATCTTCTTCTTCGACTATCTTTCTCATTAATGCCTGCTGAGCCGGTAAGCTCACAACTCCAGCTGTATTTCGGAGTAACAGAACAGGTAATGCAAACAGTGGTGCTGGAGAGACAATAAGCAATACAGTTAAACCTGCTCGTATCCAATCAGAATAGACTAGAATTTTCAGTTGATCTTTTTGATCCGCAAACACTCCAGCAAACTGACCGAAAAGAATGCTTGGGACGGCATACATGACCGGAATAAGAGCAATCAGCATCGGGTCAGCTTTCCACGTGTACCGGAATAAAATGAGTACGGATACAAAATCAAACCAGTTCCCTAAATTGGAAAGCGCATTGGCTGCAAAGAATTTGATGAAATTTCGGTTTTTCCAAATCAACTCAGGACTCGACATATCTTACTTCCCCCTCGTTATTAATTCCTGTTTCAATCATAACGAGTGAATGTCATAGGAATATCAGAGGGGAAACTTTTTTTATAACTCTGCTTTATAAGTAATCATCGAGAAGTTTTGCAATCTTTGGTTTTAACACGTTAAACTTGTATTCTTCTGCGTACCCTTCCCATTTCTTTTGATAAACGGCAGATAGGTCGTTTTTTATGTTAAACTCTTTCAAATAAAACAAAATTATTGCGTGTGCCATCAATAAACCAGGTACATATTTAGCTTGCCGGAACATTTCAAAGGCTTGTTTGAAATAGCTGCTTGCTTCGTCCCCATGATCACTAGTCAAGGAGTACACGCCTTTAATGACTAAAAAACTAGCTTTTTCTCTGGAAAACGGAAAATCTGCCAGCACTTGTTCTAAATTCTCCATCTTTTTCTTTACATGTAAATGCTCTTTACGGAGCAATAGGAGATAAAGCTCAATAAGTAAGATCAGAGGCTTAAATCCAGCCAGATCTTGCTCTTGAATGTCCTGCTTCGCGTCAATGATCATCTTTTCTGCTTTCTTCATTTGCTTTGTAAATATGAAAAGCGGCAAACGATTCAACAGTTTTATTTCAAGTCGATGAAATTCAGGCAAATTCTTTGCTGCTAAGGCTTTAGTGAAATATTCGAGCGTTTTACTTTTATCAGGTTCCATAAGGGAGTAGATGTGCAGGTAATAGTAGCACTTTTCCCAGAATGAAATCTCCTGTGAATCTAAGAACCATTTAAAATCGCCATTCATGAAGTGAAGGTAGAGTCGGCTTTGCACATCTAGTTCAAAACCGAACACCGCTTGGTTTTCTTCCAGCAGCTTCAGGGCAGCCCCTTCGCCGTAGAGATGATATTTATGAAAGAGATTTTTTACATTTGAAGAGACTTCTTCGTCTTTTAATAATGGACTATTATGAATGCTCTTACGAAGATTCAGCAGATAACCCTGTCCCCGAATGGTTTGTATGCTGATGAAAGTATCCACAGGGACCAGTTTCTTTCTTAACCGGTAAATATGATCGTCAACGGTTCTGTCTATAGGAGCACACATGGGCCAAACTTGGTCGAGAAGTTCCTGCCTTGAGAAGATCCGCGACGGGGAATGATATAGAAACTGCAGCAGCTGGAATTCCTTAGGTAATAAAACGATTTCTTCGCTTCGGTATTTAATTTTACATTCCTCGTTAATAAATATAATTCGCTCCATCATTTCACCTTCATTAAGTCGTTATGTAATCATTGACAGCAGGCAGCTTATATTGCCTTTTTTACCTGAGCAGAACTGATTTATGAGTCGTTACTCTATATCTTCGTAAAAAATGATTCGATTAGAAAAAGGATCAATCACGGTTACCTCAAGAGTATTCCAGGGGGTTTTCTCCAGTCCTGGATTAAAGTATCGATACGGCTTATCTTTCAGTAAGGCATAATAATTTTTCAAATTCTCCATATGGATTCTTATCGTGCTTCCGGGAGAAGCGTCTCCATGATGTTCAGATAAATGGATGCAGGCACCATTTATGGATACCTGAAAATATAAAGGCGTGTCTGCCGTATACTGGTGTTCCCAATCGGCCTGAAAACCTAAATAATCTAAGTAAAATGATTCTGCCTTTTCCTTGTCAAAAATTCTAAAGATCGGTGTAATCAAATAGGTTCATCCTCCTATTAATTTATCCTTGCTGAAGTATGGCAAGTTCTATTCGACTGTTGATGTTATCGTCTCATTTTCCTGTAATCATAAACACTTGTCCAAAAACAGACCACCACTCCGACAATAAAAATTTTAAACTGTTATTCATCTTGTTTGCTCATTCTTATGTTTTCCCTCCTCATCAAATATAAAGAGTTCATCTATAAGTGTGTTCAGATTGACGGATAATTTGAAGGCAAGCTGTAATGTAGGATCGTATTTATTGTTTTCGACAGCATTAATGGTCTGCCTGGTAACATGGCAGATGCTGCCTAATTCATCTTGAGAAATTTTCATTGCTTTTCTAATTTCTCTTATATTATTTTTCATATATTAAACCCCTTATCAAAATTATGAAAAAAAGTAATTACAATTACATTTTTAAGATAAGTGATAAAAATGTCAAACCCTTTTTACATTAACTTTAGTTTAGAAATGTATTAAAGAATAGAAATTTTTTGATTTCAACCAAATTTATTCGTTTTTTTTCCTAATGAACTAAATTTGTGTTAGGGAAAAGGGAATTAAGGGAAGAGTAAGGATGGATGTTTTTTTAAAAGACTATTAGGAAAGAGGAGTGTTAGCATGAACAACAGTCAATTAGAAAAAATCAAGAACGGAAAAGGCTTTATCGCCGCCCTTGACCAAAGCGGAGGCAGCACACCGAAAGCATTGGCAGGATACGGCGTACCTGAAGACTCCTATTCCAGTGAGGAGGAGATGTTTGACCGTGTGCACCAAATGCGCACAAGGATCATAACTTCTCCTGCCTTTAATGCAGACCATATTCTAGGAGCGATTCTATTCGAACAAACAATGGATCGCGAAATTGAAGGCAAATATACGGCGGATTACCTTGCAGATAAAGGCGTCGTTCCATTCCTTAAGGTAGATAAAGGACTGGCAGATCAGGAGAATGGTGTTCAAATGATGAAACCGATTAATGACTTAGATGAAACACTGAGACGAGCGAATGAGCGCAAGATTTTCGGTACTAAAATGCGTTCTGTGATTCACGAGCCAAATACTAGCGGCATCAAAGCAGTAGTGGATCAGCAGTTTGAATTTGGAAAGCGTATTATTTCCGCTGGCCTCGTACCAATTATCGAACCGGAAGTAAATATTCACAGTGAGAATAAGGAAAAATCTGAAGAAATTCTAAAAGAAGAAATACTCAAACACTTAAATGAGTTATCTGCCGATGAAAATGTAATGCTGAAGCTTTCCATCCCAACGAAAGCCAACACTTATAAAGAGCTGATTGATCATCCTCGCGTGATCCGCGTAGTCGCTCTGTCAGGTGGTTATTCTCGTGATGAAGCAAACGAGAAGTTAAAAGAAAATCACGGATTGATTGCGAGCTTTTCAAGAGCGCTGGCAGCTGATTTAAATGCCAACCAGACGGATGAAGAGTTTAATAAAGCATTGAATAACGCAGTAGAATCAATTTATGATGCTTCTGTTAATAAGAAATAACCTGAATAATTATTTCAAATAATCATTTGAAAAGGGTGCGTTTACGAAATTGTAAACGCACCCTTTTCTATGTACTACGAGGCCTGGTGAAGAATATGAACCTCTTTCAAACAGGCTGTATTGAATCCATTAATTCAGGAAGATCGCTTTCAACTCTTTTAAATCATCAATGACCTGGTCTGCCTGAGAAAGCTCATCTGACCGTGCAAAGTCAAAATTACATCCGATTGCTGTTAAGCCGTTTTCTTTAGCGGCGTTAATATCAGAAATCCGATCTCCGACCACAGCCCCTTTCGTGATTCCGTGTTTTTGGATAATGGTTTCTATCAGATCTGATTTATTGAGCGATTGTATTTGTTGAATACTAAATGTTTCTGTAATCCAATGATCCAGTTGATAATAACTCACAATAGCTGTTAAATACTCGGTCAGCCCGTTACTTGCTATGTAAATGGAATAATTATTCTCTTTTAAAAAGGTGAAAACCTTTTTTACATTCGGATATAGTGCCCCTTCCCCCTCTCTAATATTTTCAACTAATCTTTCTAGGAAGAATTGATTTGATTGTTCCCTGACTTCTTTTGAATGGGAAGGCAATAACGTTTCCCACACTTTAGGTAAAGGAACGCCCATAATATCTCGGTAAGTATTGATTGGTGTATCGGTGTCCCATTCATTTCGGGATCTTAATAGGTCAAATGTATCGTTGAGGGACAACTCAAGGATTTTATCCGTTTGAAACAGTGTTCCGTCCATATCAAAAATGATAGCGTGAGTCATTATTTTTGAACTCCCTTTTTAAATTTTTTATAAAGAGCTTCGTTAGTTCTCAGATTGCCCTTCTAAATCTATATCTACTAGTCTCTCATATTTATGTTGTTCACGTTTCTTTTCATAAATTCTAATGAAATCTACTTCAAATGCTCGATAAGGAGTCAATTCCTTTTCTACCGAGAGTTTCATATCCTGCAGGTCTTGCTTAGATACTCCATACCCCTCTTTTCCTAAAGTTAAGTGCGGCACAAAATCAACTAATTCAAAATAAGTTTGAATTAGTTGATCAGAAGGCGAAATCTCCCTTACTAATTTTTCGTGTAACTCATATAAGAGCGTAGATTGAACACTTAAGTACAGTATATTTACACCAAAGAATCTTGGTTGACTTAAGGCAAGGGAAAAAGGCGGAAAGTCCTGACAAACCTTCCTTACCTTATTTATCCACTTTTTGTCTAAGGTTAGTCCCCCCTGCGCTTTCAGGGTCACATGGGGTTCTACTCTTATCTGCTCCATCCATTTGTTTTGGAATTTTACGATGCGTTTTAGATAATCTTCTGGAGGAACGATTCCGATAAAATACTCTATTTCCATTGAAAACCTCTTTCTGCAGTTGTTATTAGATACTGAAATCTATGCGAATAAAACGATGGAGCAATTAGTAAGTACATGAAATACCATAAACTGCAAATCAAATTATTTCAAAATCTTCCGTCCAGCACAACCGTATGCTTTCCAAAGGGAAGGACATGGAAGGATTCTACAAGATTGATGAAGCGGCTCTTGAAATGAACTTATAATTAAGGCAGGATTTTTTTCAAAATCATTTGTTCTAGTAAACGCCAGGGAAGAAACTTCTTAAAGAAAAGGGTGGCTTTCACACCCGATCCTATTGGGTATCTCAAATTGCGAAGCTTTTTTTTCCTCGCTAAATTTGTAATTAATCCTGCTACTTCTCTTGGATCCTTATGATTTACCTGGTTTAAGATATTCTGCAGTGCCTGTAAGTAAAATGCATATGGCGAATAAGAATCGTGTACTTCTTTCGGTAATTCCATGCCTTTGGACCAGATATTTGTTTGATAAGAACCAGGTTCGATAATCGCGACGTCAATGCCAAATGGCTTCAACTCCAATCTCAAACTTTCAGATAAACCTTCTAAGGCATGTTTGGATGCTGAATAAGCGGAAAGCCCGGGAAATCCAATCACTCCGCTAATACTGCTAACATTAATGATTTTACCGCATTTTTGACTTCGCATTAGCGGAAGAACTGCCTGGGTTACACGGATTACACCAAAAAAATTGGTTTCAAATTGCCGTCGGTAAGCTTCCACAGGAATTTGCTCTACAAAACCTCCTACAGCATAGCCCGCATTATTTACGAGCACATCGATTCGTCCCCTTTCGTTTAACTTCTTTTCAAAGTTTAGTAATGACTCAGTGTTAGTAACATCGAGCTGCCAGACTTCAATCCGGCGATAAGTCTCTTCTGACAGACCTGCAGTGAGAAAAACTTTAGACTTAGATGGATCTCTCAGAGCAGCGATTACTTGAAACCCTCGCTCGGCACATTTAATTGCAGTTTGAAGTCCGAATCCACTGGAGGCGCCAGTGATTAGTACGGTTGTTTTCATTATATTCCTCCTTAGTTTGTTTCACTTACACTCTATAAGTAATAGGGTTAATTTTCAGTAATGATAGGCGTCATTCTAGAATAATGGTAGAATAGGTAAGGTTTCCAAACAAACGAATCAACAGCTGGAAAGGAAGTTCCAATTATGCAGCAGAATAAAAAGAAGTTTCCTGATATTACTCCTTCCTATGATCCATGGGAAGCCTATATGGATGTTAAAGAGCATGGAGACATGACCCTTTCAAATATTGAATTTACGACCACGACCTTATGTAATATGAGGTGTGAACATTGTGCCGTCGGTTACACCTTGCAATCTAAAGATCCAGAGGCCCTTCCGATGACTGCGATTTTAAATCGGCTGGACGAGATACCTCACTTGCGCACCTTGAGTATTACCGGTGGTGAACCGATGATGTCTAAAAAATCAGTGGAAGAGTATGTTCTCCCCCTCCTTAAGTATGCTCATTCAAGAGGCGTCCGAACTCAAATGAACTCAAATTTAACTTTGCCTTATAACCGGTACCTGCCTATAATTCCATACCTTGATGTCCTCCATATTTCTCATAATTGGGGAACGATCGAAGAATTTATCCATACCGGATTTGCCCGTATGGACAGAAAACCTTCCGAAGATAATCGTAAAATGTACTTTGATCGAATGGTCGAGAATTCTAGAAGACTCTCTGATGAAGGAGTTATGGTTTCTGCTGAAACCATGCTGAATAAACGAACCTTTCCTTATCTAGAAGCTATTCATGACCATGTCATTCAGATGAAATGCGCAAGACATGAGATACATCCTATGTACCCAGTAGATTTTGCGAGCAGCCTGGAAACATTAAGTCTAGCAGAAATGAGAGAAGGTATCACTCGGTTACTAGATCACAGGAGTGAGCAGCTATGGATGTTATTTGGTACGCTTCCTTATTATCCATGCAGTTCTTCTACGGAAGATCTTGAAATGTTAACCCGGTTGTATAAAGAAAAAAATGTAACAGTACGCAATGACCCGGATGGACGATCTAGATTAAATGTGAATATATTCAGCGGAGATATTATTGTTACAGATTTTGCAGATGAAGCGGGACTCGGAAACATTCAAACGACTTCGCTGGTAGATGCTTATGAAACTTGGCTAAACTCTCCGACTGCGAAAAGCTTAAACTGTCATTGTCCAGCTGTGGAGTGTCTTGGTCCCAATGTTTTGGTGAAAAATACATATTATAAGGATATAGACTTTCAAAAAAGGCAATCCAACCTCCATTTATAATGAGATGCAAACAACTAAATTCAACATTTTTTCCTACATAAGGTTTTAACTCAACAAAGATTGAGTTAAAACCTTATTCTTTTTTTCTTAAGTGCTCAATTAAAGCATACAAAATTTGTTCTTTCGCCTGTTTGAATGTTGCATCCATTCTAATGCGCTGGCTGTTGAATAAAAAAGCATCATGCAAATAAAAAATGCGCGGTTTTGCCTGCCACGTATGTTCATTAATACGTTTCCAAACGTATTCTTCAAATTTATTGGAATAATTTTTGGCTTTCATACAGGCGTGTATGTCTGATTTTTGCACTTCAATGGTCCCTTCAAATAAATTCTTACGAGCCATTTCCCACCACATTTCCGACCGATAAAATTCCCGTTCATCCCCTCCTTTTACAACGTTTGTTGTAAAAGGATTCTGGATCCCTTCCTCCGGCATGCGCTGCTCTATAAATGTCCATAAATCTTGTTCTTTTATCCGCCAGCCTTTTTTCCTGGAAGCAGGCGCAATGCCTTTAATCGTGCCATTCCTCAGCCATCTTCGTAAACTCTCTTTATGGGTGGTTATTTTATATAATTTTAATTTTTCAAGTGCCTGTTCGACATTGTATTCTTTCATCTTACATCCTCCAACAAAACAATTGATGTGTTAAATTAATCATACATGACTTGTTTTATTACATCAAAATTTTACATAATCTTCTTCAAATATGGTCAGTTTATCTGGTTTATTATTTTTAATGTACTTTCATGCAGCGAATAATCTATGATCTCTATTTATTTTAGCTGAAGTTGTCTGAAAAGAATGTTGAAACTTGTTTAATTTGGGTAGAATTCATCTGGCTGGCAGTGCTTATATTTTTATACAATGGTTGGTGATGTAATATTATGTCGACTATTGTAAAACGATTACAGCAGGGATTTAAAGTATTTTGTAGAAACCTATAGTATAAGACAAAACTAGGCACATTACACAGGAAGGTGAATATATGTTTAACAATGTTCTATCCAAATGGATGCCATACAGAGAGCAGAATTTGTGTGAAAAGAAACTAACCCGGGTGATTAAGCGTTTAGAAATTGAAAATTTCAATTTCAATTGGGACCGCAGCAGTTGTTTTATAGAATTCTCTTATCATGACCGGTCGTACAGGCTGGAACATTCCATTGAACAAGCCAAGAAAAGAGGAATTATCCTTAAAAATGGTATGGATTGTTTAAATGAGTTAACTCAATCCCTCGAAGACTTATGCAGAATTATGGAGAGAGGCACTTATCAATTTGAGACTTGGATAACTGGCATGAGACAGCCGTCTTTTGAGCAGGAGCAGCCGGAATATCAGGAAGAATTTCATATTAGATATAAATCTTTAGGAAAACAAAAGCATCCGGAGTATAATCGAACCGATGAATTTAATCCATTTGCGCCAGATTCACCTCTCAGTGATTTGGAGCAGGAACAGCTTGCCCATCGAATTCCACGCAAATAGTAATATAAAAGTCTAAGATCGGGCAGCCGTCATGAGATGAAATGACCAATCCTCCCTCTTTAATCGTTCGGAGAGTTTGTGGTCGTTCGCAGGGATAATCAAATAGCATTGAAATTTTGCTTGCAGAAACCTATGTTTCTGCAAGCATTTTTTTATTGATAAGAAATTGCTGTTGTAGTGGAAGCTTTTATATAGAAGCATGACAGGTAATTATGTTTGGTCTTCAATCATTAGTGGAACCTTTTCAAAAGAAAGAATTATTACTAAGTAAAGGATGATAAGAATGACTGAATCTATGCGAGCTATCGGATTATATAAGCATTTACCTATCTCAAATAAAGAAAGTTTGATTAATGTTACGGTACCAAAGCCTAAGGTGTCTGGTCGCGATATTCTAGTTAAGATTAAAGCTGTATCTGTAAATCCAGTCGATACAAAAGTGAGGGCTAATGGTGATGAAGAACAAGAACCCAAGATTCTCGGGTATGATGCATCCGGTATAGTGGAATCGGTTGGAGCAGACGTTTCTTTATTTCAAGAAGGCGATGAAGTCTATTATGCAGGCTCCATCTCCCGTCCGGGATCCAATAGCGAATATCAGCTTGTCGACGAACGTATTGCTGCTAAAAAGCCTGAAAACTTATCGTTTAATGAAGCGGCGGCCTTGCCATTAACAACTTTGACAGCTTGGGAAGCCCTGTTTGAACGATTGAATATTTCTGCAGACGCATCAGTGAATCAGGGAAAGACCATTCTAATTATTGGAGCTTCTGGCGGTGTGGGATCTATGGCTGTACAACTAGCAGATCTAGCGGGATTAACTATAGTAGGCACTGCCTCTAGAGAAGAAACCATTTCATGGGCCAAAGACCGTGGATGTGACTATACCTTAAATCACCATCAGGATTTCCAATCTCAACTTGAGTCGATCGGTAAAAGTCAGGTTGATTATATTCTTTGTTTAAACTCTACGGAAGAGCATTGGGGTCACATGGTCGAAGCAATTAAACCACAGGGGAAAATATGCAGCATAGTTGAAACAGAAGGAAAACTGGATTTGACTGCCCTACAACAGAAAAGTGCCACGTTTGTTTGGGAATTCATGTTTACCAGACCCCTCTTTCAAACCGAAGATATGCAGGAACAGCACCGTATTTTAACCAAAACAGCTGAGTTGATCGCAGAAGATAAGTTAACTACTACTTTGACAGAAACGTTAACAGGCCTTCATGCCGAAAACTTGCGCGAGGCGCACCGAAAAGTGGAAACCGGAAAAATGATAGGTAAAGTGGTAGTCGGGGCAGAATAAAGAAAAACCCACAGGGATTGCTGATCAGCTCTCTGTGGGTTTTCTGTTCAAACTTTTCTCTCAATATTCCGGCCACTTTTTATCTCTTCTACAGACATCTATTTAAACTTCCAAGTAATGTTCCAACGCTTCTATTATTTGATATGGACCAGATTCCTTGTTAGATGTAACCACCACTTTAATATTGGACTCAGGATAAAATGCCGACCGAAAGCTCACACCCGGGTCATAACCCATCACGTGATATTTATAAATCTGCCCTTTCCGCGAGTTTATCCATAATCCTAATCCGTAGTTCATTTCATTCTTGACATGAACTTGAGGAATTAAAAGGGAGCGGGTCATCTCACCGTTAAGCAATTGATTACTCATGAAAGATTCCCAAAAATTCATCATGTCAGGTGCTGTGATAAATGCTCCTCCATCTGCTCCCCCTTTTGCAGGAACAGAAAAAATATTGGTTTTCCATGAGTCCTCCTCCGCATGATCTATGTATCCCTAAGCAGTTTGATCAGGGAGCTGGTCCATGGAGAAATATCCTGATCTTTTCATCTTACTGGTATTAAAAATTTCTGTCTCTACGTAATCTGTAAAACTCCTTTCTGTTACTTGTTCTATCAGTAGACCTAAGATGATATATCCTGCATTATTATAATGAAATTTCTCCCCTGGCTGATGAGCCATTTCTTTCGACTGAAACATAGGTAAGAAATCATCCGGATTTCTCATATGGTAAACAGGACGTTCTGTCCAAAGATCTGCAAAATCCTCCATGACCTTTTCATCAAAGTAATCCGGAACTCCAGAAGTATGCGTTAAGAGCTGGTGAACGGTTACCTCTTTATCAAAATTTGGGAATTGGACGTCTAAGATTTCTGCTGCTTTACTTTGAAGGGAAAGATGCCCTTGTTCAATAAGCTGACAGATGCCTATTGCTGTGAATAATTTACATCCAGATGCTATTCCGAAGCGGGTATCGATGGTGTTGGGCAGTTCATCTGCTCGATTGGCAAAACCAAAAGCTTTTTCGTATATGACCTTTTGTTCCTGTTTTAGGTGAATAACACCAGAAAAATTCATTTGATTGGCCACTTTATCCAATAACGGATGAATCAGATCTTTTTCCACTTTTTTTCTCCCCCTCTAATTAATTTAGTATTTTTTCTATTACCTTAAGAGTCTCCTGCTTAATTACGTCGGGCTTTCTAGTATGAATGTCATGTCCAGAATTTTCAGCTAAAACATAGGTCGTTTTTTCACTCATCTTTGTTTGGAGGGTAATAAGATATTGCCAGATTTCTTCAATTTTCTCAGCTTCTGTTTCGGAAATTCCTTCTTCTTCGATCATCTCTTGGATGGACACTTTTGGGTCTCTTCCTATAACTGTGACAGGTATCTGAGGAAATCCATCGAATGACAAGGGGTGATTCCGCCACCACTCCAGCTCTTCTGCCAAAGTTGCAAACATGAATGGGTTACTCATAAACTCTTGGATAGGCTGCTTCATATCTACAGGTGCCGATGCTTGGAGGTCATAGATCCAGTCCGATAGTTCATCATGAAGTTGCGAAGGGGTCAGCTTGGAATAATCTCTACATTTTCGCATCCATGCATCCATACTATTATCATCGTTCCCCTCCATTTCCACCTCATCAAGAAGGTGCGAATCTGTCGATGAAGAATCTACAAGAACTAAAGCACTTGCTGTATCAGGGTACGTGTGAACGAATAATTGTGCGAACAACCCTCCATACGAATGCCCGACTATGACTGGGGATTTCAATTCCAGGATATCTATTAATTTTTTGAGGTCTTTTACATTTTCGTATAAATTAGCAGGATTAGATCCTTTGCTGCTGTTTCCGAATCCTGCTCGATGAAAGAGGATCATTTCTGTGTTCTCCGCAAGATCATTAGCGATGGATTCCCATTCGGCCATGGAACTAACCATCCCTGTCAAAAGAATGACGGGGTGTCCCTTCCCTCTTATGGAAACTTCTAAATGTCTGCCTCCTATGTCAATTAGCTGTTTGATAGATTTCCCTCCTTTATTATGAGTCGGTCTTCTCCTAAACAAGGATAAGCTCTTTGCTCTTAAACTTCCATATTGTGGACTAAAAAAGCTGCGATTAATTAGAAAGGAAAGGAAAAACTTGACATTTACTTAATGATACATGCCGAAAACCCGAACCAACGTGCTTAAATAGTTCGGGTTTTCGTGTAAATAGAACACTATAATTTAATTTCCATTTGTTTTCTAATTCTCTTAGTCTTAGGTGGTTCCCTCATCCCCAATTAGAGACAGAGGATGATTCTTTAAAGCTTTTAACCGATAGTTTTTACTTCAGTTATTTCTACGCCTCTCTTCGCCATTTCGGCAATATAAAGTTCGCCGGGAACAATTTGCTCTGGAGGACAGACTCCTGTATTTGTTATGTCCTTTCTGCCAATCATTTGAGCAACCACGGAAATGGTATTTGCGGTGGCTCTTGCCATAGCGGTTACCTGATTTTTACGGTCTTTATAGGTTACCATTTCATATTGATAGCTGGCAGGCTTCCCATCTTTCAATCCTCCGACACAGACACGAAGTAATACCGCATCATCTTTATCTTTTAAATCAACAATGGGATCAAGCGTCTTAAGCAGAACCTCTCTAGGTTTTACTGGAAATCCATTTACTTCTACTTCAACATCATTTCGGGTTAGTCCTAAATCGACTAGAAGTTTCATTTTCTCTGCGTGCCCTGGATAACGGATAGTTTTATACTCAAGTGTTTCAATTGAAGGATAAGATTTAAGCAACGTAGACGTACCGCCAGAGGTGTGGAAGGCTTCTAACGGTCCAAAGCGCTCAAAGTGCAATTGTTCAATTTCAGTTAAGGAAGACACGACCTGTTCTCTGCCATTTCTGATAATGGTTGAAGGATCCGTGTAGTGATCCAGCAGTCCTTCCATCGAAAAAACGTGATTATATTCAAGCGGCGGCTCGGGTATGACTGGAATCCCTCCGACAAATAAGCGAATCGATTTGAGTTGGTCCAACTTACTTGCCCCATAGCCTGACAGGATATTAATCATCCCTGGTGCGACCCCGAGATCTGGAATGATGGTGACATTTGCTGCTTTTGCGTCCTCGTATAGTTCCAATACTTTATCGGTGATGTGCCCAATATGGCCACCTAAATCCACGGAGCAGATTCCCACCTTAATAGCTGTTTGAGCGACTATTTCATTAAAAGAGTAAAAGAGAGCATTAATGACAACATCGAACTGACTGAGGAATGCTGCTAATTCTTCGGCATTGCCTGCATCTACTTTATAGGCTTGAATCTTCGAGGAATTGATTGCCTTACATACGTACTCGGCTCTTTGTATATCGATATCAGCAAGACCGACTTTATCTACACCTGCGCTCTGTACTAAATCACGTGCGGCTTCTTTTCCCATTAATCCGGAACCCAGAACTGCTAATTTCATACTTATGCACTCCTTCTTTTCTCGTTAAGCAAAAGCACACCGCCAAGCTATTCCACATCAATTTGAGCTCTCTGAAGTTTGCCGCTGAAGTCAACATAAACTGCTTTCCATTCAGTAAATACATCTAAGGCGGCTACCCCCGAGTCACGATGCCCATTCCCCGTCCCCTTCGTTCCTCCAAAAGGCAAATGAATTTCTGCGCCGGTTGTTCCAGCATTTATATAAACGATTCCTGTATCTAAATCGCGCTGTGCTGCAAAGATTTTATTCACATCACGGGAAAAGATCGAGCTTGATAACCCGAATTCTACATTGTTGTTAATCTCAATCGCTTCTTCAAGACTTTTCACAGGAATAAGCGAGACGACCGGTCCGAAAATTTCTTCCTGAGCGATCCGCATATCAGGTGAGACATCGGTAAACAATGTAGGTGCAAAATAATTCCCTTTCGCATGTGGTCCAGTTTCTAATGTATGTCCTCCGGCTATTAACTTCGCGCCTTCGTCTTTCCCGATTTGGATATAGCTTTTAATTTTCTCTAAGCCGCCTTGATTAATGATCGGTCCAACCTTAATGGTTTCATCAAGACCATTTCCGATCGTTAATTTCGTCATCTCAGTCTGTAGTCGTTCTTCTAGCTCAGCTTTTACACTTTCATGCACCATCACTCTGCTGCAAGCCGTACAACGTTGTCCACTAGTTCCAAAGGCGCTCCATAATATCCCTTCGACTGCCAGGGATAGATCAGCATCATCCATGACAATGACAGCGTTCTTTCCTCCCATTTCCAGAGATACTTTTTTCAGCTGTTGGCCGCATTTAGCTGCGATGTTCCGCCCCACTTCGTTGGAACCAGTGAACGAGATCACTCGGATGGCCGGTGAATGGATCATTGCTTCTCCTACCGCAGATCCCGAGCCGAACACCACATTGATGACACCACTAGGAAGACCTGCCTCCTCAAAAATTTTGGCTAATTCAAATGCCATAATTGGAGTTTCGGTAGCTGGCTTCCATACTACGGCATTCCCAGCAACGATCGCGGGGAATGACTTCCAAGTGGCAATTGCTATTGGGAAATTCCAAGGTGTAATGATTCCGACTACTCCTACAGGTGAGCGCACACTCATAGCGAATTTATCTTTTAGCTCAGAAGGGGTTGTTTGACCAAATAATCTTCGTCCTTCACCAGCCATGTAAAAGGCCATATCAATCCCTTCTTGAACTTCTCCACGAGCTTCTTCAATCACTTTCCCATTTTCCATTGTCAGTAATTGAGCTAGTTTTTCTTTTTGTTCTTTCATAATAAGACCGACTTTGTAAAGAACTTCTGCTCGCTGCGGGGCAGGGACCAACGCCCAGTTTTTCTGAGCCCGTTTAGCGGACTCAACTGCCGTTTCAACATCTTCCGTACCTGATAGAGGTACTTGTACTAATGATTGTAAATTGGCAGGGTTAATAACAGACGTGTATCTAGTGTTAGAGGGTGGCAGCCACTCTCCGTTAATAAAGTTTAATAATTTTTCTTCTTTTAGCAATTGGCGGATCATATTATATTCCTCCTTAAAGTATGAAGTCGAAATTATACTTAGCAGCGTATTTAATTACGCTTTCTAATTTGTTCAATGGTTTTTGACACGGATATTTGTTCACCGTCACACTTTATTTCTATGACAGAAGGTTTTAGACATCGCAATGCTTCTAATAGAGCGATTTCAAATTCTTCCGCATTTTCTACATAACGGCTATGGGCGCCCACCTCTGCAGCAATCTTCGCAAAAGGTACATAGCCCAGGTCAGTACCTATAGTTTTAGTAGGATAATGAATTTCTTGATGCATGCGGATGGTTCCATACATGCTATTGTTGAAAATAAGACTTATGACAGGAATTTTATATCGAATGGCAGTTTCCAGTTCCTGCATCGTCATCATAAACCCTCCGTCTCCCGACAGTGACACTACTGTACGTTCAGGGTGTGCTAATTTCACGCCTAATGCAGCAGGCATTCCGTAACCCATCGCTCCTGAAGTTGGACCAATATAAGTGTTTGTTTCATTAAATTGGTAATAAGTATGAAGCCATCCGGCAAAGTTTCCTGCATCATTGGTAATGATGGCATCAGGTGGCAGATGCTCTTGCAAAAGGGAGATCACCTGATCATTTAAGGTTGGCTTGTCCCTGAGTGATTGCACAGATTCTTCATACGCCTTACGCTTTTCCCTGCCCCAGCTTGTCCAGCTTGGGGTGAATTCCATTTGTATTAAAGCAAGTAAAGCTTCCCTGGCGTCTGCTATGATCCCGATGTCTGGTGCATACACTTTCCCGAGTGTTTCATATTCAATATCGATATGAATGAGGCTTTGGTTACTTCTTATAAGTGAATAATCTTGAGTGGTGACTTCTGAAAGCCTGGTGCCAATTGCCAAAATGAGATCTGCCTCTTGAATTGTTTGTAATAAGCTTGCTTTCATCCCTAAACCAAGATGTCCCGTATAAAGTGGATGATTATTTGGGAAAATATCGTGCCGTCGGAAAGCTGACATAACTGGCAATTGGTATTTGCCAGCGAATTGAATTAATGCCTCTTCGCCCCCTGAACTTTTAACGCCTCCACCCGCAATAATGATCGGTCGATTAGCGGTCTTTAGAAGCTTTTGGATTTCATGGATTTCCTTTAATGATGGCGCTGGAGATGGCCGGACTGCCGGCTTTCCAAAGGTCATTTTAGCTTTTTTCTTTAATAGGTCTTCAGGGAGGGAAAGGACGACGGGTCCTGGTCTACCGGTTTTAGCAATACGAAAAGCTCTTTGAACAAGTTCTGGAACTCTAGCAGGATCCTGGATTTCAGCTGCCCATTTTGAAATTGGACTGAAATATTGCACTAAATCAATTTCCTGAAATCCCTCTCTTCCTCTAAAATCACTGTGGACTTGTCCTAACAAAACCACCATGGGAGTAGAATCCTGATAAGCGGTATGCACCCCAATAGTTAAGTTGGAGCCCCCTACCCCCCTGGTAGCCATGACGATTCCGGGTATCCCACTAGCTTTTGCAAAGCCTTCCGCCATAAAGGATGCACCACCCTCATGTCTCGCTGATATCAAATCGATTGAAGGTTCGTCGCGTATTGCATCCATTAACGGGAGATAGCTTTCGCCTGGTACACAAAATACTTTAGGGATAGATTCTAATTTGAAGCACTCTACAATGGCTTGCGCGCCCGTTAATGACACCTGCGGCAGCTTATTCATGATCGCGTTCCTCCACAGCATTCATTTTCAATATTCGGTTGGCAGCTTCATTCAATCGATCTGTGGGAACGGATAAGGAAATTCGAAAATAACCTTCTCCTTTTGCTCCAAATGCCGTACCGGGTGTTATGATCACCCCGCATGCCTCCAGGATCTTTTCAGCAAATTGCTGTGAAGAATACCCATCAGGAACTTTTGCCCATAGAAAAAAAGTACCTCTGGGTTTTCCAGCATTAATCCCTGCTTGTTTTAAAGCGTCCACCATCGTTTCCATGCGCTCCTGGTAAACGAGATTATTAGACTTTACTGTAGATAAGTCACTGGTTAAGGCAGCAGCCCCTGCCTTTTGAATAGCTAAAAACTGACTAGTATCTATATTACTTTTCATGATGGATAGAGCTTGGATCAGCTCTCTGTTTCCTACTACATAGCCAATTCGCCACCCTGTCATGTTAAAGCTTTTAGATAAAGAGCCAAATTCAACGGCCCTCTCCATTGCTCCTTCTGCTTGGAGAATACTGGGGGACTGATATCCGTTGAACGTTACTAAATCATAAGCAGCATCATGAACTGCACACAAATTATGCTCTTTCGCAAATGTAATGGCAGAGGTAAATGTCTCTCTTTCTACAGTCGCTCCCGTTGGATTACTAGGATAATTTAATAGCAAAAGTTTCGATTTCTTTAATTGGGAAGTAGGTACCTTGCTGAAATCTGGAACATATCCATTAATTTCATCTAAAGGATAGGGTACAGATTCTCCGTGAGCGAGGTGAACCGCCGATTGATAAACAGGATAACCAGGATCGGGAATCAGAACACCCTCCCCTGGATTGATGACTGCCTGAATAAGGTGAGCAATTCCTTCTTTTGATCCAATAAGTGTAAGAACTTCATGAGTTGGGTCAAGGGTCACACCGTAATGATTTTTATAAAATGTTGCTACCGCTTGTTTAAATTCCTGACTGCCTCCATATGGAGAATATTTATGATTCTCCGGCTTGCGTGCCTCCTCTATTAATCGATCGATAATAAAATCCGGGGTCGGCAAGTCAGGGGCTCCAATTCCTAAATCTATGACGTCTATTCCTTGTTTCTGCAGCTTTCTTTTCTTTTCGTGAAAAACAGAGAATAGATAAGGAGGTAAGCTTTTCACTTGTTTAGATGCATAGGACATGGATTCAACCTCCCTGGATGAAATGATATTTGAAAACTCCTCGTCCAAACTAGATGTGCGGATGTGTGTTACTTCAAAATATCTGTCTATTAACCGCGCTATCTAGTAGGACGTGTTCTCAGTGATTGCCCATTGGTCTATCCTATTACTTAACTATTCGTTTCATGATAATAGATTTCTGCATCTCCCCCATTTTTAAAGAGTTATAATATTTTCGGTAACGGAAGAATAGGATGGAATGCAGGTACTTGATAGGAAGTTCTATCTAAAACCCCCAATAGATGAGGCAATCCATAGCCAGTTGTATTCATACTAAGTATGGGTTCTGCTGGTTTTTCCTATATTGAAAGGATGTGATTCTGCTGGCTGCTGCATTAAAAGGTATTCAAGTTCTGGATTTTACCAGAGTGCTAGCCGGACCCTATTGTACGATGATTCTTGGAGACCTCGGTGCTGAAGTGATCAAAGTGGAAGCACCGGGCGGGAGTGATGATACGAGAAATTGGGGGCCCCCATTCCAAAAAGGTGTAAGCGCCTATTACTTATGTGCAAATCGGAATAAAAAGAGTATAACGGTAGATTTAAAAACGAAGAAAGGCAAGGAGATTGTTAAGAAATTAATCGTACAGAGTGATGTGATGATTCATAATTTTAAATCAGGCACGATGGAACGCCTTGGGCTGGATTATGATGTTTTAAAAGCAATTAATCCAGCACTTGTATACTGCTCGATTACAGGTTTTGGAGAAACTGGCCCTTACAGGCATCTTCCAGGTTATGATTTTATTATTCAGGCGATGAGCGGGCTGATGAGTATTACAGGAAATGAAAACTCAGGTCCGCAGAAAATGGGGATTGCCATAACTGATATTTTGACAGGGCTGTATGCCTGCATTGGAATTCAAGCGGCTCTGATTGAAAGAGATCAGTCAGGTCTTGGACAGAAGATTGATTTATCATTGTATGATGCTGCGGTGAGCAGTCTAGTCAATATTGGAAGTAATTACTTAATGACTGGACAAACTCCCGAACGACTAGGTAACCATCATGCTAATATCGTCCCTTATCAAACCTTTCAATCTGAAAATGGAGAGATGGTAATTGCCGTAGGAAACGATAAGCAATTTTCATCGCTTTGCCAGATGATTAACAATAAAGAATTAGCGGAAGATGCCCGGTTTAGGACGAATGCTGACCGCGTTGCAAACCGCAAGGAGCTCACCCGGATTCTGCAGGATTATTTTATAAGACAGCGAACTGATTACTGGGAGGAAAAATGTGGTCAAGCAGGTATCCCTTTCGGCCCTATCCAGTCATTGAAAGATCTAGATGAAGATCAACAACTTAAGGCAAGGGATATGTTCGTAAGTCTTCCCCACCCCCGCGCTGGAGAGGTCAAGTTAATCGGCAGTCCTCTAAAACTGTCGAGAACTGCAGTAGAGTTTGAACGTCATCCGCCGGAGCCTGGTGAACATACAGATGAATTGCTGCAGTCCCTTGGTTATCAAAGTGAGGAAATTGAAGACATGAGAAATACAAACACGATTTAAGGAGTGGTTCGATGAATTTTGATTTCAGTGAAGAGCAAGTCATGCTTCGTAAAACAGTCAGGAGTTTTGTCGATAAGGAAATCATGCCTTTTATTGGAGAATGGGATGCTCAAGGACATTTTGACACCAATACTCTAAAAAAACTTTCAGCGTTGGGACTTATGGGAGTTTGCATTCCCACAGAATATGGCGGCAGTGGAATGGATTACAATTCCCTTGCCATTGTATGTGAAGAATTAGAGCGAGGAGATACTGCCTTTCGGACAGCAGTTTCTGTTCATACCGGACTAAATAGTATGGCTCTGCTCCAATGGGCAAATGAACAGCAGAAGCGCAAGTATCTAACTCCGCAGGCAAAAGGTGAAAAAGTTGGGGCTTTCGGTTTAACTGAACCGGGCGCAGGTTCCGATGTCGCGGCGTTGCAGACGACAGCTGTCCTTAAAGGAGACTCTTATTTCCTGAACGGGCAGAAAACGTGGATTTCACTATGTGATACGGCCGATCATTTTCTAGTATTTGCCTATACGGATAAGAGTAAAAAACATCAAGGCATTTCTGCATTTATAGTAGAAAGAACAATGGAAGGATTCTCTTCAAAAGCTACGAAAGGAAAACTCGGTATTCGTGCCGGAAATACGGGTGAACTATTTTTCGATCAGGTGAAAGTTCCCAAAGAAAATTTAGTTGGCCAGGAAGGTGACGGCTTTAAAATTGCTATGTCTGCCTTAGACAACGGGCGCTTCACCGTTGCAGCTGGAGCCTGCGGACAAATCATGGCTTGTTTGGAAGCAAGTGTTCAGTACTGTCATGACAGAGAAACGTTTGGCAAAGAGATCGGCAGACATCAGCTTGTTCAGCAGATGGTAGCTAAAATGGAAGCAGGACTGCAAATGAGCCGCTTGCTCGTTTATCGTGCTGGAGAACTAAAAAATAAAGGGCTGCGGAATACTAGAGAGACTTCTTTAGCCAAATGGCAAGCTTGCGACTTCGCTAATCAAGCCGCCGATGATGCAGTTCAGATCCATGGTGCGTATGGATATTCTAATGAGTATCCTGTAGAAAGATACTTAAGGAATTCTAAAGCACCCGTCATTTATGAAGGCACGAGAGAAATTCATACGATTATGCAGGCGGAATATGTATTAGGCTATCGAACAGATAAACCATTGAGTCAAAAGCTTCCCGCATGGAATTCAACAAACTAATTTTTTATAAGAAAAGAAGACGTTTCCTTTTTAATTAGGGTCCTAACGTCTTCTTTTTCTTTTTAAATGATGGAACCTAATGGTAGGATAATAAGTGCTGCTGTTTTTAGAGAAGGAATCTTAAGAAATTCTATCTAGGTACGATAAGGGATTAGTTTTTCTTCCCTTCCTTTCTTTCTTTCTTTCTTTCTTTCTTCCTATTATTTCTATGTTATTGATGTTTTGTTTTTAATTTGTGTTCGGAGTTGCTACTAAGTATTAAGTGGAAATTAATTCTGTTTATGGTGTACGCTTCCGTTCTTTCATTTATAGATGGAACGTTGTAAGAATACACTCCTTTTTTTATCTCAGATTTGGTTTTCGTCTCGTTCATTCATTTACACCCTTCTCTGCTTCTATCCTCTAAGTTCTCCTGCTATAAACTACTTTAGTAACTTGCCCAGGTTCCCGGCTTTGTCCGAGGACATTGTCCCTTTTATTCTATAAGCTAACGTACGGATCGTTTATTAACCGCATTTTCAGTGATGAATAAATCATAGGTTTTTTCACCGTACTACTCTCCCTTTATTGTAATCATCACCTTTTCATCATTTTAAAAATTACACTACTGATTCTTAAGCTAAATTTTTGATAAAAGATCATTTTGTATCATTATGGAGATCCTGCTAGAATTCTTCAATTTAATAGGTTATATAGAAGGAAGTGTTACTTTACCTATACTCTATAGCTGGTATGGGGTTTGAACTCGTTTTTTTTGATTGCAATTTAACTTCATTCAACAGGGATATCCCCCCTTAATTTCTTTCTAAAGTATTCAATTCATAGCAAAAAAGGGTATAGGGAATAGATTGAAAGTTTTAAATATTTCCTTTGTTTTCATACTCTATAAAATACGTTTATGCCGCTTCTTATTTCTCTTATGGTCAATAACTGTTCGATTCTCATCTTCATTTTATGAAGTAGATTCATTGACTGACTAAATATTCACACATATAATGTAACAAAACCTAACATAAATCGTGAGGAGATTACTATGATCGTACGGGATGATTTTAATCAAAAGAACACTCTCGAGTATACATCGGAAGATTATATAACTTCTTTAAATCGAGTGATCAACGAAAAAGAAAAGGAAATTGAGCTGATTCGCAACAAGATAAGTAAATACGAAGACAAGAAACGAGCAGAAGAAGCCTTTTACCGCTCTCTGTCCCCTGTTCGTAAGTTCTTTGCCAGCAAAAGCCCTTCTCATCATCAGGCCGTTGAATATATGGTCCATGTAAAAGAAAGATTGAAATTAATTGATAAAATTTCACAGCGGATCACCGAGGTAGAACAAGCGATTGATGATTATAATGAGCATCAATCGGATCAGGAAATCGTACTATCCAACTCGATATTTGAGGAATTAAAGATTCTAAGAGAAATGGAGGACGCAGACTCATGACCATACAGGAGCTTCACTCGGGACTTGATACCATCTGGGTAGTATTAACGGCCGCGATGATTCTTCTCATGGAAGGCGGTTTTGCTTTACTAGAAGCGGGCTTTGTCAGACATAAGAATAATGTGAATATCATCATGAAAATCTTCGCAGATATTACCATCGGCACCCTTTGTTACTATGTGATTGGATTTGGGTTGATGTATGGCAAGGATATCGGGAGCTTCATAGGAACGAATGGGTTTATGATGTCAGGGGATCTATCTCATTTACAATTCTCGATCTCCCTTGACACGTATTGGCTATTCCAGGCAGCATTCGTCATTGCTGTGATCTCTATAGTCTCCGGAGCTGTTGCTGAACGAATCAACTTTCGTGCCTACATACTCTATGCTATTTTAATGACTGCTCTAATCTATCCAATTGCCGGTCATTGGGTTTGGGGAGGCGGCTGGCTTGGCCAATTAGGGTTCATGGACTTTGCCGGATCAGCTGTCATTCATGCTTTAGGCGGTTTTGCTGCCCTTGCTGCCGCTATCTTCATTGGACCTCGTAAAGGTAAATTTCTTCCTGAAGGTTTGAGCAAGATTGCTTTACCTAGTAATTTGCCGCTTGCTTCTGTAGGGGCCTTCTTATTGTGGTTCGGCTGGTTCGGGTTTAATGCCGGGAGTACCTTAAGTGCAACGGATGTAAGAATTGGTCATATTGCCGTCGTCACCATGTTATCTGCTGCCTCTGGCGGAGCGGCCACCATGCTCTACACGTTGTTTCGTTATAAACGTTCAGATGCCCCCTCGGTAATCAATGGGTCCTTAGCCGGGCTTGTAGGTATTACAGCTGGCTGTGCCTTTGTCAGTGATGGCTATGCCATTCTCATTGGTGCCATCGCTGGCTTGCTTATGTTGTTTGTTACCGATTGGCTCGAAGCGAAAGGAATTGACGATCCAGTAGGAGCTTTTCCAGTCCATGCCGTATCAGGAGTCTGGGGGTCTATCGCAGTCGGTTTGTTTGCCACAGATGGCGGGTTATTCCATAATGGCGGGTGGCATTTAATTGGTGTGCAGCTACTCGGATTACTTGTTTTATGTGCCTGGGGCTTTGTGTTAACCTGGCTTGGTTTGAAACTAATCCAGCTCATTGTTCCTGTCAGGTCTACAGAAGACGAAGAAGAAATCGGCTTGGACGTCAGTTATCACGGGATGGTGGCTGCTTATCAGGAGCATGAATTTATCCATCACGATGATCCATATAACGATGCTGACGAAGAACAATAAATAAAGCGATTGAAAAAGGCAAGCCGCAGTAACGGCTTGCCTTTTTTATCATCTATTTTACAGCTTCACTGACTTTAATACTTTTCCCCTTAACAGGAGTACGATTTAATTCCTGCAGTACGAGAGAACCCTTCCCATTTAATATATCCACATAAGAGAAGTTTTCTTTAATCGTTATGATACCGATATCCTCGGCTTCAACACCGGAAATACTCGTGATCGTGCCCACTATATCCAGCGCGCGGATTTTTTTCTTCTTCCCGCCGCTAAGGTGCAATTTCATAATATCTTTATTAATCCGTGCCGTTTTGTTGTTTCTCACGATTCTAGTCGTCTTGCTTTTCTCTTCAAAAGCATACCTGCTAGCTTCCACTTGTTCTGCCGAAGGTGCTTCAGCTCTTGGTAATTCAAACCCAATATAGTTTTCTATCGCTCGAATGGTCTTTCCTTCAAACGGAGTCATAAACGTAATAGCTTTTCCTTTGTTTCCAGCACGTCCTGTCCTACCCGTTCGGTGGACATAGCTTTCTTTTTCAGCGGGTACGTCGTAGTTAATGATTAGCGTAACATTATCAATATCTACCCCTCTTGCAGCTACATCAGTGGCGACTAAATAACGAAATTCTCCTTGCTTAAATCCATCCATTACTGCAAAGCGATCTTCCTGCTCCAATCCCCCATGGAGCTTCTCACATGGATAACCGGATTCATTCAGTTCTTGAAAGACCGTGTTCACGTGTTCTTTAGTTTTGCAGAAAACCATACAGCTGTCAGGGTTTTCCACTACGGTTACATCCTTAAGCAATGACAATTTGTCTGCTTCCTTCACATCTATTCCCTGGTGCTCGATCGTTTCAGAGGTTAAACCCTCGCTCTCGATTTCGATGTGAACGGGACGATTCATAAATTTAGCACATAACTGTTTAACGTTTTCCGGTAAAGTTGCGGAAAATACCATGGTTACTCTATCTGCAGGCATAGCTTCAATTATTGATTCAACTGCATCAATAAAGCCCATGGCCAGCATTTCATCCGCTTCATCAATAATTAAATGATTAATGCGGCTTAGTTCCAAGGTTCCTCGGTCAATATGGTCTAATACTCTACCAGGAGTTCCTACGACAACGTGAGTCTTCTGTTTTAATTCTTCCTTCTGAACAGAAAACGGCTCTTTTCCATAGAGAGCAAGTGCCTTAATGCGTTTAAACCTGCCGATATTTGAAATATCTTCTCGAACCTGCACGGCGAGTTCTCTAGTTGGAGAAAGGACTAACGCTTGAGGCTGCTTAACCTCCCACTCTGCTTTTTCACAGATGGGAATAGCAAAGGATGCTGTCTTGCCGCTCCCTGTTTGTGATTTTACTACTAAATCCTGATTTTCCATGGCTTTAGGGATAACTTCCATCTGTACTTCTGTTGGCTGCTGATATTTTAAAATAGCCAGCGATTTATAGATTTCTTCACTTAGTTGAAATTGGTCAAAATTTTTCTCACTCAATAGATTACCCTCATTTATTCTTTATTCTTCAGTTGTTCTCCCTGTGGGCTTGATAACCGAATAGGTTTATTATACGCGAAAAAACGACCTAATAGTGACTGATAGAGAATATTCCTCATTTTCCGTTGATTTCTATGCTTCGGTAAGGTAAGTCAACGCGTCTGTCAGGTGCACGCCGAAATCTTTAGGATAATCGTGATCTACATGCGGAATTTTGTGAAACTGGTGGGGTATGGAGTCAGCAGTTAACAGATCGATGAGCTTCTCGGCGTGCTCTAAGCAATCGCTATCCTGATCACCACAGATAATATAACCTTTGATCCCTTTCTCCTTTAATAAAGCGAATTTATTTTTCCAAGTTTCTATCTCAGACAGCCAAGGAGAAGCCAATATAAATCCATCTGCTTCGACTTGACCATTCAGTAAAGCCTTTAAAACGATCCCGGCCCCCGCAGAGAATCCCCCCACAATTATACTTTCGTAATCTTCAATGGAAATGACTTGTTGATAGTGTTGCTGCAGTTCCGCCATTCCTTTTTCAGCATTATGCCAGCTGTAGCCATCAGAAAATTCAACCTGGGACGATTGAGGCAAAGCTAAGGAATAGGTGTTAGAAGTGATAGAATTCCAGTACTTTTCTGTTATTTCGTTGTTTTCCTGATCTCCATGGAGAGTTATCACCAAGTTCCTTCGCTGTCTCTCTGATGATGCCTTTGCTATTACTTTTAATTCTGGCTTAGCTTCAGCCTTTGCTCGTTTCTCTCTTTCTTTACAGATGCGCAGCATATCTAGAAATTCTGGGTATTTTCGCAAAGGATCCAAATCTTCATCCTCCTGTAAATATTCCCAGCTATACCAGTATTGACGCTCAATAACAGCCTCTTTCATGATATTTAGAGCTAGATCTGCTAAACCAGAAGCAGCGGCAAGAGAATATCTGAAATTGTAAATTTGAGCCTGTAACCCTTCTGTCTCTGCTGCATGCTTCGTTATGTAGTGATAGGCTTCTAAACTTCCGTGATCAGCATAAATAGCGAGGGTAGTGTTTAATAGTTCCGTGTAAGTAGGTGACTTCAATAGATTCTCTCCTTTGTTAATCCTCATGCAGGTGAACAGCCGTCATTCTAATAATCTTTTACTAGTAAATTCAGAGTATTAAAAGAAAAACACCTCTGGCCTATTGCTCATCCTATAACCATAAGATAAACTAAATGAGGTAAAATAAACAGCCATCTCCAAATTCAAAAAAAGCAATTTGAACAATTTATAAAAAAATAACGTCTATTCATTACAGCACATGTGTACAAGTAGGATAAAGAGCAGATGCACGATAAAGGAGAGTAGAAGCAATGCACAATATGGCAGTGGATTTATTACTGTGGTTAACAGGTCTTGGTTATACAGGGATTGCTTTAGGATTGATGATTGAAATTATTCCTAGTGAGATTGTTCTCGCTTATGGAGGATATATGGTGTCACAAGGAACGATTACTTTTACAGGAGCCCTCATTGCCGGTACAGTCGGCGGCACAATTGCTCAATTATTTCTTTATTGGATTGGTGCTTATGGCGGCCGACCGTTTTTAGAAAAATACGGTAAATATTTACTCATAAAGAAGCATCATATTGACGTGGCAGAAAACTGGTTTACGAAATACGGGACAGGAGTTATATTTACGGCACGGTTTATTCCTGTTGTTCGTCATGCGATTTCTATTCCAGCAGGTATAGCGAAAATGTCATTCGCGAAATTTACCATTTACACAACCATTGCTATCCTCCCGTGGTCGGCCCTCTTTCTATATTTAGGACTGAGACTCGGAGCCAATTGGGAAAATATCAGTTCCGTCGCTGCCTTATATACAAGACCGATTGGACTAATGGCAGCAGCTATTATTATCGTCTACATTGCTTTTAATTTGATCAGGAAAAAGAACCGTCGTACGGTATAGACGCAGCAACGTTCTCCTATAGGTTCTTCAATAGCATGTATTGAAAAAGCGTTCCAGCTCCCAGCCCAGGAGAGGAACGCTTTTTTTTATTGGGATAAATTCCTAGTCTGCTTTTATTTTATATAAATAAATTTTCCAAGGGGACTGGTTATTTTCAAATGATTTTTCATAAGCAAGGTTGAGGGAACGGTAATCTTTAATAGGAAGCCCTGATAAAATATACTCTCCACCCAACCGCTGTAATTGATCAGTATTTATCGTAAGATGCTCTAACGTTTTTTGACTGTTTTTCGTGAACATATAGTGCTCACCCAGTTCACTGGAGAACATATAAAGCCTTCCTCCCCACGTATCAAAATAATTCCTTAGTTCCGGATCCTTTGCGAGCTCAGGAGCAATGATTTTCCTAAACTTATGTTTGTAGGTAAGCGGATAGGTGACATTGTAGGTATCTAATGTGTACATGCCATTGTACTGAGCAATAACTGGATGCAAAGCGACACTTACCACTCGATAATCCTCAGGAGGTTCATGAATATAATCTTTAATTTCCTGGAAAAGTTCGGTGGAATAAAACTCTTTAAACGTAGGTGTTCCAATTTCACGGTATTTAAATTCCTCATCCAGCTTAAACAGCATATTCAGCTGCAGGATCATCAAGATAAGGATCAGCCATTTTCCAAGCTTTACATGCTTTCCGATCATCACTAAGGCAAAGGCGAAAGCTATATACCATAAAAAAGGATGAAGAAAGTGAATCCGGCTGAAATTAAACGTGTTAAGCAGGGAAAAATGGTTCTTTAACCCTCGCCATCCCTCCCAATACCAAAGGGCATACCAGAACGAAAGCAGAACATTCATCGTAAGCGGAACGGCAATTCCTTTAAACGAAACTTTTTTATAAAATGCCACAAGTAATGCCACGATAATGGTGGGAAGAATCACCTTTTGATGAATACTTAAGTCGTGGGTGTGGCCAAATATAAAGTTCTTATTAAATAGACGAATCGTTTCGCTAAACGTGTTGTGCCCAAGGTTAAACTCGGCCCTATGGGAAGTAAAGCCTTCGCCAAAAAACATCGAAGCAATAAGCAAATAATCTTTAAGGAGATAAATACAACTCATCATAAGTATGGCAGAGAACAACGCCAGGTTGGCATGCTTCTGCTTCCACCAATCATACAGCCAGAGAAGGCCGATCAATCCTATAAAAAAGCCAAAGGTTAAGATCAGACTAGAATCAAAAGGCAGCAGAAAGAGGATCACCCAATAGATTTTCTTTGCATGCTTTCCATCTCTGCGTATGTTCAAAAAAGCAAGTAAAGCTGCGGGAAGACCTGCAATAGAAAGCGCACCTGAAGGCCAGAAAGGAAGCAATGCAAAGCCTACCCCGACGCCTGCAGCAATCCACTCGTTGAAACCACGATACTCTTTGGAGCGAAACAAGAAACGCAGCAATCCATACATGCCAAAAAAAGCTGCAAAACGCATAATCGACTGGTTAATGACGTAGGCTGTAAACGGCTGAAAACTCACATATAGCCAAGTCATTACATCGAGACTAGAAGATAAAGCACTCCGCGGCAATCCGTTAATCACATTAGGCAAGGTCGTGCCGGGAGCTGCAAATATTTGACCACTCTGGGCCAGTAAATGGTACCAGACAATATTAGAATCTAAATTATCATGAACCCTGATATGAGTATCTTCCCCTAAAACAAAATAAGGCATGAGATAACCGATAATACCGAGACAAGCTATAATTATCCATTTACGATTGATAATAATTCTGAATAGATGCGGCCACATAATCGACATCCTCTGTGTTCATTCCATAGTATAAAGGCAATCTTAACAACCGTTCCCCTTCTCGGGTTGTATACGTGTCTTCCCCGGAAAAGCGTCCGAAGCTTCTTCCCGCTTTAGAGGAATGCAAGGGTTCATAATGAGGAACTGCAAGAATCCCCTGTTCCTTTAAATACGTCATAAGCAGCATCCGTTCCTCCGGGCTGCGCGCCTTGATATAACACATGTGCGCGTTGTGCGTTGCGTAATCAGGAATTTGCTGAGTCTCAATTTGTTTGTCTGCCTCCAAAGGTGCAAGCATTTGTTTATACCTCTGCCATGTAGACAGGCGGTCAGCTAATATTTCCTCTGCTGATTCCAACTGAGCGTACAAATAGGCCGCATTTAATTCACTAAGTAAATAAGAGGAGCCCAGGTCCTGCCACGTATATTTATCAACCTGTCCCCGATTAAACTTAGAACGATCGGTTCCCTTTTCTTGAATCACTTCCGCACGCTCCGCATAGTTTTCATCATTGATCAGTAAGGCTCCACCTTCCCCGCACGTATAGTTCTTCGTTTCATGAAAGCTGATCGTTCCAAAGTGACCAAAAGTTCCCAGTGGCTTTCCTTGATATGTACTCATTAAAGCTTGTGCTGCATCTTCAATTACTAACAAAGCATAGCGGTCCGCAAGTTCCATAATCTTCTCCATGTTACAAGCGACTCCTGCATAATGGACGATAACGATGGCTTTGGTTCGATTGGTTATAGCGGTTTCGATTTTTTCCGAATCAATATTCATGGTTCCGGGCTCAATATCAACAAAGCGTAAGGAAGCTCCTCGCAGGGCAAAGGCGTTTGCCGTAGAGACAAACGTATAGGAAGGCATGATCACTTCATCACCTTCGGATATATCCGAAAGCAGCGCCGTCATTTCCAGGGCGGCCGTACAGGACGGGGTCAACAATGCTTTTTTGCTGCCTAACTGCTTCTCCAGCCAGTTTTTACACTTGATTCCAAAAGGGCCATTACCCGAAATTTTTTCATTTTGAACAATCGATTCCTGGATATAAGTACTTTCTTTACCAAGATAGCATGGTTTGTTGAAGGGAATCATCGTTACCGCCTCCTGAGAATTCAATTATGACGAAACCTATAGGGAGTGACCCAAGCGTTTCATTCGGATTTTCATTCTACGGCAGTGAGGCTGCCATTTAATTTATGATAGACTTCTTCTACTCCTCGTAACTTAAACCCAATGGACAGAAATAGATTGAGAGAAGGAAGATTCACCGCAGAAATCGAAGTGGTTAAACGATCGTGCCCGTCCTCCACCAGCTGCTTGCAAACCTGGATTAACACAGGCCGCGATAATCCTTTGCTCCGAAACTTTTTATCAACTCCCATTAATAAGATTTGTTCATCTTTACAGCCGATAAACCCCATCGTTTCGTCCTGATAATAGAGGAAAAATATCCGGTTCTGCTCATATAAATCCTCCACCCATCTTACATACCTCAAATCTGCCAGTTTATTAGGAATGTTAATATCCTTGTGAAATCGTCCATGAACAAATGATTCACGGGCAATCCGGAGTACAGTTTCCAATTCTCCTTGCTTAGAAATAAATGTGCCTTTTAGATCGGATTCTTGCAGATCATGTTTATCGCAAACCGGCTGCAATAAAGTATCCGTGTAGTAGAAACCGTGTTTTATTAATGGCCTTTTATCCGAAAGCGGATTCGTTTTAAGGGTGAAGTGACCGCACTGATCAGTGGTCTGCTCTAAAGCAGTTTCTTCCTCCTCTAACAGCTCAAATGTATCAATCCCGAACGTGCGCTTGTCCCAAGGAGTCTCTTTAAGATAATTCATTCTTTCTGTCCTCCTTATAATTATTCGTTGTTTCCCGGATAATGTATAATGGCCTTCTCTTAGTCTCATCAAACACTTTGCCTAAATAAAGTCCGATAATTCCGAAATTAAAAAAGAGTATACCCGCAATAAAATAAAGAGAAACCATTACACTTGTCCATCCTTGTACGGGCTCCGCTAAAAAGAAGTAACGAAAAAATAAGTAAATGCCGTAGATAAACGACCCCAAAGATAGTAAAAAACCGAACTGAATCGACAATCTTAAAGGTTTATTGGATTGAGAAATAATGACGTCAGTTGCTAGTGTAATCATTTTCTTCAAACTGTAGGCAGACTTCCCTTCCGCCCTTCTTTCATGCTCCACCGGTAAACGGGCGGTTTTAAATCCCATCCATTTAACGAACAATGGAAAGAATCGATTCTGCTCGTTCATTTTCCGAAAGTTTTCTACCACATTCCGGGAACAGATACTGAAATTAGCAATGGTATAATCGGAGGTTCGTTCGGTTAAATAATCATAAATCTTGTAAAATAGTTTAGAAGACATCCGCTTAAAATAACCGTCTTTTCGCAGCTGTCTTGCCCCGAAAACCACTTCGTATCCTTCTTGGGCTTTTTCGTAAAGACGTTTAATCTCCTCCGGCTGATCCTGCAAATCACAGTCCATAACGACCACCCAGTCTCCCCTGGTTAAATCGAGTCCCGCGGTAATCGCGTGATGCTGACCGAAGTTTCTCGATAAATCAAAGCCTTTCACATTTGGATTACTCGCAGCAAGCTCCTCTATCGTTTCCCAGGCATGATCGGGACTATGATCATTAATGAGCAGTATTTCGTACAGGCTCGGGATCTTCTCCATCGTTTGATCAATTCTTTGACAAAGTTCTCTTAAACAAGTTTCACAGCCATAAACCGGAATAACGACGGAAATCATTTCATTAATACCTCATCCTGTTTGCTAAGAAACCAATCAATCGTTGCTTCCATGCCTTCCGCAAAGGATTGTTCTGGCTGCCAGCCTAGTTCTCTTCTTATCTTTGAATCATCCACTGCATACCGTAAGTCATGACCCGGTCGGTCTTCAATAAACGTAAGTAACTCACTAAATTCGCTAGCATCTTCGTCAACAAGAAGGCGGCTGGCTTTTTCATCGAGAAGTCCACAGATCATTTGGGCAAGAGAGAGATTCGTAAGTTCATTTCCTCCCCCCACATTATAGCTTTCTCCCTCCCTGCCAAAATGGAAAATGGTATCTATCGCGCGGCAATGATCGTTAACAAACAGCCAGTCTCTAACATTCTGCCCATCGCCGTAGATGGGGATAGGTTCACAGGCTAAGGCTTTGCGGATAATCGTAGGTATCAGCTTTTCTTTATGCTGTCTAGGACCGTAATTATTTGAACTGCTGGATAGGACTACATTCATGCCATAGGTAGAATAATAACTCTTCACCAGCATATTAGCCCCGGCTTTCGTTGCGCTGTAGGGATTTCTTGGGTCATAAGGCGTGTCTTCAGAGAACTTACCCGTCTTCCCTAACGAACCATACACCTCATCAGTGGAAATATGATGGAAACGCCTCTCCTTGAGTACCCCTTTCTCCTGCCAGTCCTTTCTTGCGGTTTCAAGCAGATTTCCAGTTCCAAGTACATTGGTTCTTATAAATGGAGTGGCATCAGCGATAGAATTGTCTACATGAGATTCCGCTGCAAAATGAATAACCCCTTCTATATCGAATTGGGTAAACACTCTCTCCACACCCTCTTTGTCCGTAATATCTCCGTGTACAAAGTGATACGTATCCAAATCGCTGGTCGAAGCTAATCTGTCCAAGTCTCCGGCATACGTCAGTTTGTCCAAATTAACAAGATGCTTTTTTCGATGGTTCTCCAAATAATAATGAATATAATTAGAACCAATGAAGCCGGCCCCTCCAGTTATTAATACGGCTTTCTGCTTACTCATTTTCTATCACCCCAAGCATCGGGTTACTGGCGGTTTCATCCCAGTACTGCTGTACATGCTTCCTTGCAGCAATCTCCATCAAATACTGCCCATAATCGTTTTTCTTCATAGCTTCACCCATTTGATAAAGAGCTGCCTTTGAAATATATCCCATATAATAGGCGATTTCTTCTATACATGCGACTTTAAATCCTTGCCGCTGTTCAATATTCTTAATAAATTCAGCAGCTTCAAATAAAGCTTCATGAGTACCTGCATCGAGCCAGGCAAAACCTCTCCCAAGCAGTTCGACATCCAATCTGCCTTTTTCTAAATATTTTTTATTGATATCCGTAATTTCTAATTCTCCCCGCTCAGAGAAGTTCAGTCTTTTCGCTATTTTAACAACTTCATTGTCATAAACGTATAGTCCTGTAACTGCAAAGTCAGACTTTGGATCAGCTGGCTTCTCTTCTAAAGACATAACCTTTTGACGTTCATTAAATTCCACTACGCCGAACCGTTCTGGATCCTTTACCCTGTAACCGAAAACGGTGGCCCCAGAATGGTGATGAATGGCATTCCTAAGAATATTTGTTAACCCCTGTCCATAAAAGATGTTGTCACCCAGGATTAGAGTCACGTGGTCTTTACCGATAAACTGTTCTCCTAAGATAAAAGCTTCCGGTATACCGTTGGGTTTTTCCTGTGATTGATAACTCAGTGTTATGCCAAACGAAGATCCATCTCCGAGTAATTTTTCAAATCTGCTAAGATCTTCTGGAGTGCTGATGATCAATATTTCCTTAATACCCGCAAGCATGAGAATAGAAAGTGGATAATAAATCATTGGTTTATCATAGACAGCTAGCAAATGTTTATTAATACTATTGGTGCTCGGCGAAAGTCTTGAACCACTGCCGCCTGCTAGAATAATTCCTTTCATACTCATCACCTTCCTTAAGGTTCACGGTAATTTGGAAAAAACAAGGATTAGTAGTGTAATAACCGTTCAGAAGAGAAGCTAAGCTTAAATTCTCCTTACGTTTTAGTGACGATAGTTTTTTTTGACAAGACAGGATTTATACAGTCATCCTTCTTTGTTGAATACTTATTCGATTCGCTTTTTTATAAAACTGGTTCCTAACACTATTCGAAAGAGTCGCTTCCTTTTGGACTGTATTCTCCCAATTATCTGACTCTTCTTACAAAGGATGAATGCTCCCTGCCTCTCAAGAGATTCATCTTTAATGCAAAAAAGCAGGGAATGATGACTGGAACCAATTGGGAATCACCCCTATAATAGAAAGAAGATTCCTACAATTGGATAGACTTATTTTTCCATATTAACACTAACGGATTAAATGACAAAAAACTTTGACTTTTAGTACTAATTGATGTAAATTACTCAATGGTCGAACATTTATTATTAAATCGGCCTCATCATTCGTGTTTAGGAGCGTGAACCATGGAGAATGTGTTTGATTATGAAGATATACAATTGATTCCTGCTAAATGTGTGGTGAAAAGTCGTACGGAATGTGACACTACAGTAACACTTGGTGAACATACATTTAAGCTGCCAGTCGTTCCAGCTAATATGCAGACGATTATCGATGAAAATATCGCGGTGTTTTTAGCAGAGAACGGCTATTTTTATGTCATGCACCGTTTCAAACCTGAAGAAAGAAAGTCGTTTATTAAAGATATGAAAAATCGCGGTTTAATCGCGTCTATCAGCGTAGGTGTAAAAGATCAGGAATTCAGTTTCATTCAGGAGCTGGCTGAAGAGAACCTTGCTCCTGACTATATTACCGTGGATATTGCCCACGGACATGCCAATTCCGTTATTGAAATGGTCCAGCATATTAAACAATGTCTGCCCGACAGTTTCGTAATCGCTGGGAATGTGGGAACACCAGAAGCTGTAAGAGAGCTGGAGAAAGCTGGCGCCGACGCTACAAAAGTAGGGATTGGTCCCGGCAAGGTCTGCATTACTAAAGTGAAAACTGGATTCGGCACAGGCGGATGGCAATTAGCCGCTTTACGCTGGTGTGCAAAAGCTGCCACAAAGCCTATTATTGCTGACGGTGGTATTCGCACGCATGGAGATGTTGCAAAGTCGATTCGCTTCGGCGCCACCTTTGTGATGATCGGATCTTTATTTGCCGGCCATGAAGAATCACCGGGAGAAACCATTGAACAAGATGGAAAGCTTTATAAAGAATACTTTGGATCTGCTTCAGAATTTCAAAAGGGTGAAAAGAAGAATGTGGAAGGTAAGAAAATGTTTGTAGAACATAAAGGATCCTTGAAAGATACATTAGTGGAAATGCAGCAGGATCTCCAATCGTCCATTTCGTATGCAGGTGGATCGAGTTTGGAATCCATTCGCCATGTAGACTATGTAATCGTAAAAAATTCTATTTTTAATGGGGATAAAATTTATTAGTAGGGGTTAATCTTTTGCAAATAAAAAAGGGGAGCGGTTCGTCCGCCCCTCTTTTATTGGTAATCCGAGGATTTAGTCAATAGGATCCTCCGCTTTTCCGTAGCGTATCACATCATAGATAGCCATCCCATCACTAGGTTTTCCGCTACCATTTCTATAAGGCATTAATGAAAAGAAAATGAAGTACACCGAGAAATAAGCATATTGATAGAAAAATAAGGCCGCAGGTAAAATATCTACGTAGATAAGATAATTCATCAATAAAATAACAAGTAAATTAAACAGACTCCCTGCTAGATATATAGAAACATGGGCCCATGTCTTGTTATAGGATAATCTTTCATACTGACACCATCCCTCCATGAAATACTTCTTCTTAACCTCTAATGAACCGATGTGAAACAGCGTCTCTCCTGTTCCTATGCAAAATTTAATTTTCCCGCCAAATATTCTGGCAATGAGCACATGCCCTGACTCATGGACGAGCGTAACCATTGGGAGAATAAAGAAGAAATTAATAAAGAACATAGGCAAGTCACTTAACATAAACATCACTATTACCTCCTTTTACAACATGGGTCTTTATCCCTAATCGGGTTTTGATTCAAGAACTTGGATGAGTTCTATACACAAGTGCCCATTCAACCTGCAGATTTCTTTCATTCTTTTTGAAACCATATCTTCCGTTTCTTGTATTCTTTCCGCACATGAATAACATGTTGAAGCCCTTTCCTTACATAATTTATCAGCATGAGGATGTCCGTTCTCTACCATACTCCTCGCTTGTTCATAGGCTTCTCTGCTTTTCTTAACTAAATAAACATTGGTAAGCAGCTGGAAAGATTGGGTTTGCTTCTTTTGGTCTACATGTCTCATTTAAAAGAACCTCCTGAAATTTTCCATTAAAAAAAGCCAAAGAAGACTCCAGTCAAGAGTCTTCTTTGGCTTATGACTAACTTTATTATTTAGTGCATTGCTGCCAATCCAGATCCATTTGTCCTTACTTACATCACAATTATTCATCCAACTCATTAGCAAAAAAGCCTTGTTTCTTTTTTACCTTATAGTAGAATAACATCTTCTTTTCTACATTAAAAGCCTAAATATACAGTTTTATGATAAAAATCAGCAGTTCCCCTTGTTATTATCACTCCACTACTAGATTGAAGTACACCCTTCTAGCAGCATGTAAAACGGTTATTTTGCTTTCTGGTTGTGATCTTTCTAGTAATCGTTTATGATAGGAATAGTGATTTTTTTTATGAGGAGCGTATTTATGAAACAATCCATCTACGGATTAACGTTTGAACAGCTTACCAATTGGCTGGTTGAACATGGTGAGAAAAAGTTTCGGGCCAAACAGGTGTGGAATTGGCTGTACCAGAAACGGGTAACGCAATTTTCCCAAATGAAGAATGTAAATCAATCGTGCATTGATCTGCTTCATGAAAACTTTATTATAGAATCTTTATCAGAAGAGATTAAACAAGAATCGAAAGACGGAACTATTAAATTCTTGTTTAAACTAGAGGATGGAAATGTTATTGAGACAGTTCTTATGCGGTTTAATTATGGTCTGTCGGTATGTGTAACCACCCAAGTCGGCTGTAATATCGGCTGTTCGTTTTGTGCCAGCGGTGTTCTTCGTAAAAACCGTGATCTGACCAGCGGTGAAATCGTAGAACAAATTATGCAGGTCCAGCAGCATCTCGATAAACAGGATAAAGATGAGCGAGTAAGTCACATTGTTGTGATGGGCATAGGCGAACCTTTTGATAACTACGATCATTTGATCGACTTTCTAAGGGTAGTTAATGACCAGCAAGGCTTGTCCATTGGAGCGCGTCATATTACAGTTTCCACAAGTGGAATTACTCCGAAAATGTACGATTTTGCGGATGAAGGAATTCAAATCAACCTTGCGCTTTCCATTCACGCGCCTAACAATGAATTAAGATCTAAAATCATGAAAATTAATCGGGCTTATCCATTAGAAACCTTAATGCCAGCGATCGATTACTATTTAGAGAAAACAAACCGGCGGATTACCTTTGAATATATCTTGCTGAAAGATGTCAATGACCATAAACAAGAAGCCGAGCAGCTGGCAGACTTGCTGAAGGACAAACGCCACCTTTCATACGTCAATTTGATTCCTTACAACCCTGTTGCTGATAATCCTTATGAGCGAAGTGAAAAGGAAGCCATTCTTACGTTTTATCAAACTTTGATGGACCGGGGAATTAAATGCGGTGTACGTACTGAACATGGTACCGATATAGATGCTGCCTGCGGACAGCTTAGAAGTAAACAAATTGAAAAAGAAAAAGCACGAAAAAAGAAAAATCTTCAATCAAATTAAAGCATAAGGCCTTTCTGCCTTATGCTTTTTTTATATCGCGGGGAATGAACAAAGTTAAGATATGATCTTTGCTGGATCACTGGGAACAATCAAATCCGTATTTTCTGACACGCAGCCGAGCTTTCGAGCAACGGAACCGATTTGCCCACTGAAAAAACAGCAAATAAAAAGGCCCAGGTACAGCTAAATAAGCTGACCTGAGCTTTCATGAAATTCATTTACTTGTGAAAATCCAATCCTGAATGGACGGGTTTTACATAACCGGCACGAATGACATAATCTCCAAAGTGTTCGTTTTCTTTCCGCTCTTTCGCATAATCAGAAATCATAGGCTTTAATGTGTTTAAGATCTCCTCTTCCCCGATATTTTCTTTGTACAGTTTATTTAAGCGATCACCTGCAAATCCAGCACCTAAATACATGTTATATTTTCCTGGGGCTTTCCCAATGAAGCCGATTTCTCCTAAAGCTGGTCTTGAACATCCATTTGGACAGCCGGACATTCTTATAATTATGTCCTCATCCCTCAAGCCAGCCTCATCCAGTAAGACTTCTATTTTGTCGATAAGTTCTGGAAGATAACGTTCAGATTCAGCCATAGCCAGACCACAAGTGGGCAAAGCCACACACGCCATCGAATTCCTGCGCAACGCTGAATTTTGTTTCCCGTCTGTTAAGCCGTACTGGTCGACGAGATCAGTGATTTCCGCTTTTTTCTCATCCGTTATATTGGCAACAATTAAATTTTGGTTTGGGGTCAGGCGAAATTCTCCTGTATGGACCTTCGCAATTTCCCTCAACCCCGTCATTAACTGGTAATCTTCGCTATCTTTAATGCGTCCATTCTGGATAAATAAAGTCAGGTGCCACTTGCCGCTTCCTTGTATCCATCCGTAGCTATCCCCATTATTTTCAAATTGGTAAGGCCGCTGTTCCTGCAGTTCAAATCCAAGCCTTTGATGGAGTTCATTTTTCAGCCAATCCAAGCCACGCTTATCAATCGTGTATTTAAAACGTGCATTCTTTCTTTCTGATCGGTTTCCAAAATCGCGCTGAATGGTCAGAATCTTTTCCGCTACTTCTGAAATCCTCTCGGTCTCGCAAAATCCAATTACCCGTGAAAGCTGGGGGTACGTATCGGTATCGCCATGGGTCATCCCCATGCCGCCGCCTACTGCAACGTTAAATCCTTCCAGCTTGCCGTTTTCCAAAATGGCAATAAACCCGAGGTCCTGAGAAAATACGTCCACATCATTAGAAGGTGGAACAGCAATTCCAATTTTAAACTTTCTCGGTAAATAATGAGTACCGTAAATCGGTTCACTCTCTTCTTCCCGGCTATCCGCTACTTTTTCTTCATCCAGCCAGATTTCATGATACGCTCTGGTTTTCGGCAGTAAATCTTCACTCAGCTTCTGCGCCCATTCCTGAACTTCCGCATGAACGTCTGACTGGTAAGGGTTGACATTGCACATCACGTTTCTATTTACGTCTCCGCAGGCAGCAATTGTATCCATAAGAGAGGCATTCATGGCTTGAATACTTTTTTTCATATTCCATTTCAAAATCCCATGCATTTGAAAGGTTTGACGTGTTGTCAGCTTCAACGTCCCGTTTCCATACGTCTGTGACAGGTGATCCATCGTCAACCACTGTTCTGGTGAAGCCACTCCTCCTGGTAAACGAACTCGAATCATAAACTGGTAGGCTGGTTCTAGTTTCTGCTGCTTTCTCTCCTGGCGTATATCCCGGTCATCCTGCATATAGCTGCCATGAAATTTCAAAATTTTGGTTTCTTCATCAGGAATTGCGGCCGTAATCGGATCCGCGAATGTTTCGACTAATCGTCCTCTCAGGAAGTCGCTTTTCTCTTTAATCTCTTCCATTTCACTTGGAGGTCCGTCATCCTTTGAAAATCGTTGGTCTGTCATAATTTAACTCCTTTCCTTTAAATTCAAATTTAATAGACGTCGCGCTGATATCGTTTCTGCGCTCGGAGCTCTGCCAGATAAGCTTCTGCTTCTGCTTCCGTTAAGCTTCCTTCTTGTTTAAGTATGGATACGAAGGTTTGATGCACATCCTTCGCCATAAATTTTTCATCTCCACAAACATAAATAGTAGCTCCTGATTCCAGCCACTCATAAAGTTCCTTGCTTCTTTCCTGCATCCGATGCTGTACATAAATTTTCTTCTCTGTATCCCGGGAAAAGGCCACGTCCATTCTGGAAAGAACGCCATCTTTCAGCCATCTTTGCCACTCGATTTGGTAAAGAAAGTCTGTAACAAAGTGCTGTTCACCAAAGAACAGCCACGAATTTCCTGAATGCCCGATTTCTTCTCTTTCTTCAAGGAATGCACGATAAGGTGCTACTCCGGTACCTGCTCCAATCATAATAATGGGAGTATCCGCGTTTTCTGGAAGTTTGAAATTGGCATTTCGCTGTATGAACACGGGTAATGAATCTCCTGTTAGCGAGCGTTCAGCACACTGCCCTGAACAAACTCCTTTGCGCCCTCTTCCGTGAGCATCGTATCTAAGTGCACCCACAGTGATATGAACTTCATCAGGATTAGCTTTTGAACTGCTTGCGATCGAATATAAACGAACCGGCAATTTCCGTAAAATACGGACGAAATTCTGTGCCGTTATCTTCCATAGGCCAAAGTCTCTAATAAAATCAATCAGGTCTCTGCCGTAAATATAATTCTTCAGTTCCTCTCTGTCTTCTGAGGACAGTAGTGCATGGAGTTTCTCGTTATCGGTTAGTTCTGCTGCCTTCTCTAGTAATGGTTTCGTCAGACAAGTGATCTCATATATAGAAGTTAACGCTTCACGTAAAGGTTTTACATCGCCTTGCTTGTTAATGGGAACATTTTCTTCAGGATCCCAGCTCATTTCTGTAAGAAGTTCGTTAACTAATTCAGGATCGTTTTCCGGTACAATTCCTAAGCTGTCACCAGGTTCAAATTCCAGATTTGATCCTTCAAGATCTAACTCAAGATGACGGGTTTCCTTATTAGATCCGCGTCCATTTAAATTTAAATTCTCCAGGATTTCGGCTTTAAATGGGTTTTTCTTTGAATAAACTATCTGTTCTGTACTCATTTGCTCAGCAGCAGGCTGCTCAGAAGGAGCATCTATCCCGGCTTGTTGATCACTTAATTCGTTCAAAACACCTTGAAACCATTCTTCCGCAGGATCTTCAAAATCTAAATCACAGTCCATTCGCGGATAAAGACGGGTGCCTCCGAGTTCTTCCAGTCTGGCATCAAAATCTTTACCGGTCTGACAGAAAAATTCATAGGAGCTGTCGCCTAATGAAAGAACAGAAAATCTGACTTCCTCTAATTTAGGTGCTCGTTTGCTGTAAAGAAAATCATATAAGGAAATTGCATTATCAGGCGGATCCCCATCTCCATGTGTACTAGTCACTACGAGCAAATCCTGAACTTTCTTCAAATTCTTCGCTTTAAATTCGTCCATAGAAGCACGAGTAACTTTAAAACCTTTGTCTTCTAACCTTGTTGTCATTTCTTCGGTCAATGCTTCTCCATTTCCTGTATGGGATCCATAAAGAAGCGTAATCTCCCGTGTTTCTTTGGTAAGGGATGATTGCGAAGCAGGGTTGGTTTCCGGAGTATGATTTTCGGCATCGGCCACTGCTTGTGCCCCCGCCGATTGAGCATTAGCCAAGTAGCCACTAAGCCAAACCTTCTGCGTTTCTGTCAAAGTTGGCAGAAGCTGGTTCAGAAGATCTGCCTGTTCTTGATTAAATGGACTGTTCGTTACTTGAAATTGCAAAAATACCCACCTCACTAAGGAATTCTCATATACTTAGAAAGACTGCTGTCTTCTAATGATTTATATTTTAGTTATTTTCAGATCATTCGTTGAATAGTTTTGATTACGTTGTTAGTTTATTTTAAGTTAAAGCAACGTAATCAAAGTTGTTTACTCGGAAATACGGCAGTACATCCCCAAGCTGACTTCCCTCCTCCTGTGAAATTCACGATAAAAAATGAAAAACCTCTCTTCTATAAAAATAAGAAGAGAGGTAAAAATGCAATATGTATCTGCCCATCTCCTTATCTTTCAAGCGCCTGAGCACCCGCTGGAAGTGGCACAGTATCTGAAAAGAGAAGTTCAGACCCGTTGCCGAGGCTTCAAAGGGCCAGTCCCTCCACCTCTCGCGATAAGAATGTCTATGATTCAATTGTTGAAAATGAATGATTGGTAAATATATTATGCCCAAACCGTATAAATGTCAATAGAATATGAGAAAATAAAGGCCATTCATAATTTTCATTCTTTTTTTAATTGGAAGTTGCACATATCTTTAAATTCCATCATTTCCAGGTATAACTTAAAAACAAAAAAGAACCCTGGGATTGTCAGGGCTCTAGTCAACGTAAGTATGAATGGTTTAGGAAGCTATTTTCTTGCACTCCTCCGCACATTCAAAACACGCCTGAGCACATTCTTGACAATGCTGATGATCATGCTGTTTGCATTCATCTCCGCAAGAAAGGCAGATCTCCGCACATAGTTGTGCTAGTTCTGAAACAAAAGGAGTGTTGCGTACTAAAGCTTGTTCTAAATAAGAGCAGATATCTGCGCATTCTCGATCCAATCGAATACAGCCGGCCATCATTTTCACATTATCTTCTTGTAAACAGGAATCAAAACAGTGGTTACACGCTGCCATACATTCATGAAGTTTCTTAATCGCAGATTGATATTTCTCTTGTGCCATTTACAAATTCCCCCTTGTTATATGATTTATATTCATTCCATTACCCGCTCCGTTTTTATTTAAACTATATTACTATAATATTCGCGATCGATTAAAATTCATTGTTTAACCTTTTTTGAATCCAAATTGCTGCAACGGAACCGTCTGCCATCGCTGCTGTTACGAGTTCTGAATGGGATGCTGCATCGCCCGCTGCCCATAGGTTGTTTATCGTAGTCATCCGGGTGGTTGGATCTATAGCGATATGATTATTAGCGTTCATTTCAGCTTCCAGTTGAGCAGCTAAGTCTGAACGAACTTTATTGCCTCCAAAGGCTACAAACGCTTTTTCACCTTCTAAATAACTTCCATCGGTTAGCTGAATTCCTAGAAATTTTCCATGGACATGCTTTACTTCAATAAGCGGATGATTAATATAAGCAATGTTATGTCTTTGAAGGTTTCTGATTGCTTCCTCTTTAACTTCACCTTCTCCATGATTGATGTAAGTTAAATCTTGACTCCAGTAAAGGAGACGGAGAGCCATAGATACTCCTGTCATTCCGCTGCCAAGTATAAAGGTTTTTTTATTAGAAATTTCATACCCATCGCAATCCGGACAGATATAAATAGAAGAACCTAAACAGGGTAGGATCCCTGGTATGCTGGGGATATGGTCTTTAACCCCCGTCGCCAGAAGCATAGTTTTCCCCTTGAATTTTCGATCACGTCTGGTTTCTATGAGAAACTGCTGCTTTTCTTTGCGCACGTTCACGACTTCGTCATTTAGAATTTCTACTCCATATTCAGCCGCTTGCTTCCTTCCTTCTTCTCGCAAGTACTTTCCGCTTACTCCTTTTGAGAAGCCGAGGATATTATTATAATTCTTGCATAGAGAAGAACGGCCATCCTCAGAATCTAAAAGCAGAATCGATCGTTTATACCTGCCTAATTGAATGGATGCCTGAAGACCAGCAATACCTCCTCCAATAATAATACAATCATAACTAATCGCTCTTCCTCTCCCTTCGCTGCTCAAATCCGCTTTATTGAAGGACCGTATATTTGCTTATCGTCTATTAATTACGTGCTTTCTGGTACAGGGGTATGTTTAGTTTGTTTCTCAGTGTCATCCTTCTTTATACATTTCATGGCAACGAGAAACAAAATCCCTCCCATTATGCCTGCCGCTAAGTAGCTGAGGTTAACAAACTTGTCCATCACCAGCGACATAACCGGTGGACCTGCTGCAACGCCAATAAATCTCGATGAACTATAAAAGGATGATATGGTTCCTCTTTCCTCTTTTTCAATGCCTTCTGTAATCATGGCATCAAGCGTTGGAAGGAGAGCACCAATTCCAATACCGAGTAAGCTTACTATAATAAGCATCAGGATGACCTTTTCATTAACGTATCCGACGAATAGGACACTGATTGAAGACAGCAATAAAAAAATAAGGATTACTTTTTTCATCGTCTTAACGTTATCTTTAATTTTTTTGCCGGTTATGAACGAAGAAATACATAGAAATAGTAAAGGCACGGCCAATATAAAACCTTTCTTTACACCGTGAATATCGTGTATTTTCTCCAGATTCTCTGATAAAAAGAAGAGAACTCCAAATAAAATCAGCATAACGTAAACTCCGATCAGGAATATTGGATACAGCCATTTTCCTTCCTGGCCGAAGATCTTCTTCGTTTTCTTCAGAAACATCGACAATTTTACCGGCTTTTCTTTCGTGTCTTTGGGTACTTTTATGAAAAAGAACACAAGAATGATGGAAATGAAACTAAAGACCGAGATAGAAAAGAAAGGTAAAAACCATAAGAAAGCGGCTAAAGCAGACCCAAGTATAGGACTCAACACTTTTCCGAAGGTGTTAGAAGTTTCAATAATTCCCATACACGAGCTAGTTTTCGTATCATCGTCTTTATAAAGATCTCCCACGAGAGGTAAAACGATAGGCGTAGCTCCCGCTGCACCGATTCCTTGCAAAACGCGGCCGGTCATAATCCAAAGAAACGGATTTCCCATTTTCCAAGAAGCAAAAGCAGCAATCAATCCGCCAATTAATGTAAGAATCAAACTCGGCAGAATGACAACTTTCCTGCCAAACCGATCGGATAAGTAACCCGCAATAGGGATGAGAAAGATAGCTGCTAAAGAATAGCTTGTAATAATTAAGCTGGATTGAAATGATGAAATGCCGACCTTTTCTTCAAATATTGGCAGCACAGGGATGAGCATAGAGTTGCCCAGTGTCATGATTAAAGGGATGGATGCCATGCTGACCAGGCACCACCTGCTGACGTTATCTTTTGATGCGTTTTCCATTGGTTCACCTCCTATGATTCATCCTCTTAGTGAGGGGGATCAGTTTGATCAATATATAATTTACCATTTGGGCATGCTTCTGCATAAAATATTTCGTCTGCTGAAGGATATCCCTGGTTCTTTAACTGCTGAGTTAACCATTCTTTAGTTAAGTGTAGTTGCTTTAAGTTATCTTCATTTATAATTCCTTCAGAAATCATCTCTACACCTGCAGGAAAGGCAGGAGGGCTGGAATACATTTTCATATCATTTTTAGTAACGGGCTGTTTACCGGTGTTTTTCATAACTGACAGTTTTCCATTGGTTTCAAATACTGCATACTCTACATCCGCAAGTGAAAAAACTTTTTCTCTTCTCAGCATGACTTTGAGAGAATCAAGATCTAATCGTGTTTTTCGGAGAGCTTTCTCTATAATTTTTCCATTTTTAATTAATATAATGGGATCTCCGTTAATTAGTTTTCTGGCTTTTCTTGAATGCAGATCTACCATTCCCATAATGATGGTAAATACGGTCCAGCCTGCTAGTGCAATCATTCCTCTCGTGATGCTTAAGGTTTGATCAATGACTAAAGAACCTCCTATAGTGCCTATAGAGATGGCCGACACAAAGTTAAAGAAGGTCATTTGGCTGATTTCTTTTCGTCCCATGATCCGGGTTAAAATTAAAAGAGCCACAAAGGATAAGAGTAACCTTGCTAATAATTCCGTTACATTCATGTAAACACTCCCAAGTAAATGCCTGTTGTCTAATTATCCCCGGTAGTCCATTGGTTTATTTAAGGATTTTGATGGAATTTTTAGGAGCATAACCTTCAAAAGATGCTTCACCCCCACGTTTCTTTAAGCTGTCTAACCTCTTCCTTATGCGTAATAGTGTCCTCTGGAGTTTCCAATATGAAAGGAAGACCCGCTAACTGGGAACTTTTAATAATGGCAGCAAATTGGTTTTTGTTAATGTGGCCATTGATTAAAATATTGGAATGACGGTCTTTTCCGCTTCCGGATACATATTTAGAGTTATTTAGATGGATAACATGGAGGTGATCAAAATATCCCAGCTCGTTTCCTTTGCTCAGGATTTGAGTCCAGTTATCTCCATTCCAAACGCCGCTTGCATACAAATGGCAAGTATCAAGACAGAATCCAAGTTTTTCAGGGTGTTCCAGTAGTTCGCGGATCTTCACTAATTCCTCGATTTCTGTTCCAAATGAACCAGGTTTACCCGCATTATTTTCCAGAAGGATCTTTGCTTTACCCTCCCATCTACTCAGAATCTCATCCAGTGAGTTAATGATCAGCCTGTAGCTTTCTAAAGGAAGATCAGCATCTAAGAGTTTCCCGAAATGAACAACTACGCCTATCGAACCGCATGCTTCACTGATTTCTAAGTCATTCAAGATAGAATCCACTAGTTGTTTTCTTTTGCCAGAATCGGCAACAGTTAATATCGCAGGATACGGAGCATGACTTACAGAGACTAACTTACTTTCTTTAGTAAACTGCTTACACTAGTAAGCATCCTCGGGATCATAATTTTTTAAAGAGAGACTTCGCGGATTCTTAGGAAAATACTGAAAGGCAGATGCCTGGATCGATTCGGCATGCTTTGCTGCCGCTAAATACCCCGCTTTAATCGATACATGGCAGCCAAATTTCATGGGGATCATCACCTTTCTCTCTATATGGTTCGTATTTTTTATCATCCCCCACCCAAAGCAAAATAAAATTTCCTTATTTAGAAAACAAGAAGACCATAAATAAAAGCGTGTACAATCAGCTTGTAAAAGGCTGATTGTACACGCTTTTGTGATTTAAAGTTTTTTATTATCTGAACCTTCGTGAAAATGTCAATGTTTCACCGGACTGATAATTAACAAGCGTTAAGCATGAACGGTTCCATTACAAAGTTCCCTGGGAGGAATGCCCCTCTACTTAATGAAGTCGTCAATGCTGCCTCCCTTAACCTCGCTTTAGCAAAAAAGGTTTCCTTTGCCTATTTCCTAAGCTTTCTTAGTAGGTATCGGAAATTTAAATATGCTAAGCTATCTATACTCCTACAAATTAATCAAGCCAGTAGTCGTATTCAAATATTAATCAAAGTTTAATTTTGAGGATTCCAGACTTTTATCATAATTAATCGGAATGAATTAATAACTATAAGGTGTGAAAATTGTGAAGAAAATCCTACTTTTAGCCGCGGCATTTGCTGTTGGTTATGTATTTAATTGGTTACATATCCCCGCGGGCTGGTTATTAGGAGCCATGCTTGCTGGAACTTTTTATCGGCTGTTCGTAGAAGAAATATCCTACCCGCCGGTCTTATTTGATATTTCCCTTGCCCTAATTGGAGTGAGTATCAGCCTATCCATTAAAATAGCCATGTTTAAGCAAGTAGCTACTTATTTACTTCCCCTTGCCGTTTCCATGGTGATTCTTTTTGTTGCGAGCTGGATTTTAGGGAAAATTTTAAAAAAATATTCGAACATGGATGGGACCACTGCATTATTCTGCTGTCTTCCTGCAGGAGCTTCAATAATGATGGCACTCAGTAGAGAATATAAGGCAAACATGAGTATGGTTGCCGCCTTTCAGACTGTACGCATTATGTTGTTAGTTGCAACAATTCCTTTAGTTGCTGGTTTAATTTCTTCTTTCGTGCCCACGGAAGAAGTCCAAAATAGTCAGACCGGAGCCCAGGCAGCAGCTTCTACCTCCCCTTTATGGGTGGCCCTGCTGTTTTATGCCCTTTTAGTGGTCGTGACTCTGGTTTTAGCAAAAAAATGGAGAATTCCTATTGCTCCTTTTTTGTATTCCATCATCCTTGGTTTCTTATTTAAAACCTTTCTCCTACCGCTTCCTGCGATGCCGAACTTATTGGTTGGATTAGGAATGGCGATGCTGGGAGTGATCATCGGAGTTCGGTTTGATAGAGAATCTTTAAAAGAATTTAAAAGTATCGGCTGGACAAGTTTGATTATATTAGCCGCCTTCTTCCTGCTCACTTTTATTACTACATTTGTATTTTATCTGATGACTTCTTTGGATTTCATTACAAGTCTGCTTGCGATTGTGCCTGCTGGCGCTCCGCAGATGGCTTCCGTTGCTTCATCAATGGACTTGGATGCAAGTATAGTAGCGGCAATGCAAATCATAAGGCTGTTAACAATTATTGTCTTCATCCCTATGATTGTCCCTCTATTAGTCAGCAAAGATGCAAAAGAAAAATCTGATCCTCAATAAATCAGTTTCCCTTATTGAATGTACTCAATAAGGGTTTTTTTTATCGATAAATTCACTTATTTATCAAGTGCGAGGAAGTTGTGTCTGCTTCCCTTGTTCTGCTAAAATACTCCGGCCATTAGAGTTGTAATCATAAGCATGAATTCGTTCTTCCTGCTTCTAGCGTAATTAAATGGATGGACGCTGCAATATCCATTTTTTATCCGGTTTAAACTAAGCTCTCTGAATTCTTGATTAATTAATCCTATATGCTTCCGTTATTATTCCGCTCCCTTGAGAATTTTCTCTCAATCACAGCACTTCTATCTGCTTGGTCAATATTAATAATGGTTATTTCCTTTTGTATTTTACTAGGAAATAATTAGCACATCCTGCCAACACATGGATTTGAAGTATAAAGGAAGGAAAATTTCTAACAATAGAAAGAGAGGTGATGAAAGTGGTTTACATTTTTCTTTTAGGTTTTGTTCTCCCATGGATATTAGGGGTCTATTTATATAAAAAAGTACCAGCGATTCTTTTAACGGCCGGACCAGCCACGGCATTAATTGCAGTTACAATTAACCAGTTAGGTATCCACTTAGGATTATGGAAAGTAAATCCTATGCCGCGAGTCATTCTAATGGATTCTATTTTCTTAGATCTTGGTATCTTCCCTGTTGTCGGAGTATGGTTTTCTTATTTTATTCATGCTAAGAAATATAAACGTATCTGGGTGTACTTAGGATTTATTCTAGGAATGACCGGGCTGGAATATGGTTCCCTGCTTATAGGAACGGTGTCTTATGGCGAGGGTTGGAATATCTTTTTTACCTTTCTTATTTATGTAGGCGGTTTTGTTATTATCGATGTATTGTTAAGTAAACTTGAAAAATTAAAGGCGATGCCTAGTCAGTAACATCCTGCGAAGCTCACCAAGAAGAGCCGAGTGTAGATCCTAAACGGTAAACGCCTTCTAGCATCTGGAAGGAAAAAATCCGAACGATGATGAAAGAAAGTCGATAATCTCATCATTGTTCGGATTTATTGTTTGCTTATATACGGTTGTATCGTGGAGTGTATGGTCCGTTTGAATTAAATCGAACTTGACTGCCTTCTAACAACAAGATCTTACCGTAAATCAGAAGATGCTGGGTTTTCTTTACAAGAGTCGCAAATCGTTTGAATGTTTAAATCTCCTCCGGCACTCATATGAACCATTTGTTCGTCATCCGCATCATTTAAAACATCAGATCCTAATTGAGCAGCATCTGCTTTCTTGTTGTCTAATTCGCCTACCTGCTGCTGACACTTGCGACAATAGTATCGAATTTTCATTTTCATTCTCCTTCTTTACTTGCTATCTATAGTTTGTTCGTCCTTTTAAGTACTTATACAAAAGAAAAGAAGACAAATTTTTTTATGCGTTGCTTGATTATCTCTGGGAGAACTTTAAGAAAATCTGGCCTTCCATAATGTAACTTTCACCCCCCTTGTACTCTCATTCGATCCGACGCCCTTCTTTAAACGGGATCATTACCTCAGGGAAAATATAAAACAGCTTGCTTTCCTAATAGACTGCTGTCACACTTAAGAAGAGAGAGAAACTTTCTCATTAAGGAAAGCGCAGGTGAATAATATGATTGAAATCAAGACTTCCCCTCTTACGAATGAGGTATTTAATAGAGGTGTGTTTGCTACTCAGGATATTAGTAAGCAGGAACTTCTTCATGAAGCTCCCGTTCTCTTTTATCCGAATGAAGAACATGAACATATCGAAAAAACCCTTCTAGCTGATTACGCCTTTAAATATGGAGAAGATTATACAGCATTTCTTTTAGGATACGGAATGATGTTTAATCATTCGTACCAGCCGAATGCAAATTATAAGATCAACTTTCAGAATGATACGTTTGAGTTCTATGCTTATAAGGATATTAAAGCAGGCGAAGAAATACTCATTAACTACCATGGTGAGGTAGAGAACGATGATCCTCTTTGGTTTAATGAAGAAGAGTAGTATAAAAGCTGGAACATAACAAAGTGAGACCCCGAACCATTTCTACTCATTGGTTCGGGGTTTCTATGTACAGATCCCGCGTAGTTCATCCGTTTCACTTTTTTAATAATTGTATTAATGTTTGTAGAGGATTCTTTTTTATGATTTTCTATGACCATCTTTACGGGCTTGTATATACCCATAATACACGCAGGTTCCATTATTCTGATTGTCTGGAACATCAAACCCGCACTTACGATATAGTTCATAATTATTTGCTGAAGTGTGTGCAAACCAATCACCGTGAGGAAGCTTTTGCAGGGAAAGTTTAATCAATTGTTTGGCGATACCTCTCCTCCGATAGGGAGCTGACACGACCAAATCCATAATGGTTGCCGCCATAATTCTGTCGGATATAATTCTGACCATAGCTATCATTTCATCTTGATTCCAAACGGTAAATGCCCAAGTTGAATTTTCAAATATTAACTTAAATTTTTCAGATTGCCATTCAGGAAGGTTTCGTACCCAGTCCGCTTCTTCAAATAACTTTTTCACTTCACCTGCAGGCACTCCTTCTGTTCCTTCTCTAATAATAAGACCTTCATAATATTGGTACATTCCCAAACCTCCTTCCGTAACAATGCCAGGAAAAACTTTTGCTTCGTTCTTTCTTTTTTTCGTTACAATTCACTACTTTTCTTAGCTGATTTCTACCAATTCCAAATGATTTCCAGAAGGGTCCTCAAAGACTATGTATCGTCCTGGCGGGCAAGGCTGAGGCTCATCAACTAAAATGGTTACTCCCTTACTTCTCAGATAGGAAAAATCCTGGTCAATGTCCTCGGATTTCAACCCAAGTCTAACGTTTTGGCCACCGTCTTTATTCATATGAACGTTTTCTTCCAGCACAATGGGGATATCATGATGAACTAAGCTGATAATTTTTTCTCCATATTTTTTCTCTGTCTCAAATTTCAATACCTCTGTGTAAAATTTCAGGGCTTGATCCATATCGTGGACATGAATCGTGAAGACACACACGTTGTTCATAGTTTAAACTCCTCCTGCAATTATCTTCTTCCGATCAGGATCTATTGGTTATGCAGAAAATACAAATTATTCCTAATTAAATCCTTTATCCTAGTATTCGGCCTATGTAGACAATATCCTTCTTCTTTTCTTAAAAACCTCCCTTGATTTATTCAAAAAAATAGTTCTCAGAAGAACTTTGATATTCGTGGAGCACTGAAAGTCACCAGACGTGGACTACTTTAACAAAGTTTCATCACAAAATTATTTCCGCGGGACAGCGGTATCCTGAAATGACCGAAGTTAACTTATAAATTTCATTAGACCATGATAAAAAAGAGCATCCATTAACTGGATGCCCTCTTTTGCAGTGGAATGTCTGTTTTTAAGGTTTAGTTTTTTTTATTTCCTCCATTGATTAATGTAAATCTTGAGGACGGTTTTTCCCCGGGCAGAAATTCAAAAGCCGAAATTACAGCGCTTGTCCCCACGGTTAATGAACCATCTGCTTGTACTAAGAATAAGGTCCCCGGCTCATTTACTTTAATCGCTTGAACATTGTGCTTGGCAAATACTTTTTGTAGATCCTCCATTAACTCAAGCTTTCCATAGGTGAGTCCCATTTATTTCATCTCCCTACTATTCACTCTATTAGAAGTAGGATATGCAAAATTTTCGTAAAACATGCTCTTCTCTCACAACCTGTTCTATGAAATGAATAAAAAGCTGCCTCGAGATCTTACTAAGTGAACTTACGCTTAACTAAGAAAATTTTAGCTCCATTAATTTTTTTCAGATTCCTTTGTGTTATTGTCGCACGGATCTAACATCAGTCCCTCCCAAAATGAATACCATGTACAATACAGAAGTTTATTTCAGAAGGGGGTAACCGTATGATTCAAGTATCAGGGAGACCTTTCCAGCCAAGTGAATCATGGAAAACGGATAAGATTGAGAACGTCATAATTGAAGCACTAGAGACGGCTCAGAATGTCTATTCCTACCCATCGGAGCAAGAGCTGCTATTCGAAATTAAAGCTAGGAAAAATATTATTTCAAGTGCACACCAAATGGATGAAGGAAAAGCTGACTTTGCCACGTTCAAAAATGCCCAGTGTAATTCTGAGTATTGGGATATAACTGCTCCAGGCGGATTCCTTTTAAAGCAGCATGTACATCCAGGTGAGGGGATTCAAGATATTTTCACTAATAGTGCCCTCTATAAATTCGAATGTGCTACTGCTTGTGTGATTAACTTTTACCACGGAATCCTGCTGACCATAAAAAATCCTAAGTTTAATACTCTTTTCCCAGACCTTTATCTATACAGCTGGCACAGCAGCCATAACCTTGGCTTATATTCCTTCTATTCTGATCATGCTATTCCTGGAGATGTAGTCTATTTCAATAACCCCGATGTTGCTCCCAAGAATCCATGGCTCAGAGGGGTCAATGCGGTGGTGATGGGAAATGACCTTTTTTTCGGCCATGGGTTCGGTATTAGGACGGAGAATAAAGTAATTGAAGGACTGAATAAAAAAAGAAGACCGGATAGCCAGCAATCAGCGTATTTGACTAGCTTAATCACACGTCCTTCCTTTAATCCATCCACTAGGTTACTCCCTCGAAACGCTGCCGAGGCATACCCGCCAATTATTCACCATAACAAGAATTCGTTATCATTTATTCATTATCTGCTTGAATTGAAATTCCAATTGTATCGTTGAAGCATTCGTGACACTAACCCATTTTTAAGGTTGACGGGCTCGACTTTGCGTTAGGCGAGTACTATATAGGGACGAAGACAAAACGAAAGGAAGTATTTTAAATGGAAAATGTTAATTCTCCTTATAACATGGGTGCCAATATGAATGCACCTTACTGGGGTGAAAATGCAAACGCTCCTTACTTAGGAGCCAATGTCTCTCCCGTACAGTATGCTCCTGTGCAAAGATGTCATAGACGCCCTCCTTGCAGAAATAACTTTATCTTGATCGTTGTACTGTTTATCTTATTGATCATTGTCGGCTGCAGCCTTCCTAGGTGTTAATCGACTAATTCTTGGTTTATAGGCTCAAATCTCGATGATTACTATGCGGACTGGTCCAGCAATTCTATCCAGGAAATTATTCTTTAGAGATGAACAGAATTAAACCAGCGCCTTTTTAACAGGTGCTGGTTTATAATTGGACTCCTTTTGAAAAGAGTTAACGTAACATTTTCTTAAATCCTGTGCAGAAAAGAAACTGGTTCTCAAATAAGAAAGAATATAAGGATGCGATTCTTACATAGGGATTTGAAAGGTATGATTGGCAGGATCTACATTGAGCATTTAAGAAAGAACTTTAAACTTACATTAGTTTCTGTTTGTCCCTCTCTCTAGCATGAAAATGATAGAAAAATATTTCAAAAATTATAAATGCCACCATCCCCCCTGCTATAAATGGAGAAGGAGAGTGAATGATTACAAAAAAGATCAAAGCAAGAACAAAGGTGATAATTCCGGCAATGACTGAATATTTCCAATGATTTTCATTCAAAGAAAATCCTCCTTATCACTAGACGATAAAAGGTTATATCTTATTCCAGCTCTTATCTGCATGGAGAAAAGTGAACCTAGTTTCTATTTATTTCTCTGCCATCGCTTCAAAAGTTACGATTTGGTCGGGAGATTCAGGATATTCCCCTTGATGATAGTCTGAAGATATCTTAATATTACTAAACCCTGAATCCTTAAGAAGCATGTTAAATTCTTCAACCCCATACCAGCGAAGTGGAAATCGCTCCAGTTCACTTTCTATAAGACTGCCATCCCTCCATCTCTCATAACGTCCATGGGAAACGGAATATTGCTGAATATAATCAACCTCTACGTTTTTATCTTCCAGTGTGATCACATCTCCATTAGCACAGTCCCAAACCCGCGTAGAAACTTTTCCTATAGGCACTTCTGTTTGCAGAAATATATCGATTATAAGCTTCCCTCCGTGACACAGATGCCGATGAAAATTCTTTAATGCCTGGATAGAGGCCTCTCTTTCATGGATTAACAAAAAAGTTCCTGTTGGCACAATAATAGCTTCATACTCCGTTTCCAACGAAAAATTTTCCATTTTTGCTTCGTATAATTTAGGTGACAGGTTTCTTGTTTTACAATTTTCTCGGCATATGTCTAACATTTCGGAAGAGCTGTCCAAACCTTCAACATCCTTACCTTTTTCTAAAAGTGGAATAAGAATTCGTCCAGTCCCTGATGCAGGCTCGAGAATCTTTCCTTCCACTGAACTTAATCTTTCAAGATAAAATTCTACATCCCCAAACGAATGTCCCACTGGTTTGTCCTTATCATATACTTCTGCTGATAAACGGCTGTAATATCCTAACAAATCTACACTCCTAGTAAAGTATTGGTTAACATGTATTCAACTAGCTATTTTTGTTATTGATCGGTGGCATTTATATCTGCCTCTTCTATGCAGGCAGCTGATTAAGATATCAGGAGTATTTAGCTCCTATAATATTGGTTTACAGTTATTCATTTCCAATAAACCTGGTTGAATTCGCGTTTCAGCAGCCCCATTAATACCGCATCATGATATTCTCCATCGTAAAATAAGTCCTCTCTAATTCGCCCTTCTTCCTGAAAGCCTAATTTCTTATAGGAGTTAATCGCCCTTTCATTGAAGGAAAATACGTCTAAACCTATTCGATTCATATTTAAGTTATTAAAACCGAAACTTATTAATAACTTCAACGCCTCCGTGCCGTAACCTTTTCCCCAGAATTCTTTATTAAAAATAGAGATTCTAACTGTAGATTTACCATTTAGTGGATCAATATCCAGCAAGGCCACATCACCAATAGGTTCATCCGTCTTTTGCAAACAAATAATAAGATCCATTCTCGTATCATCGTCAGATATTCGATCAAACCATCTTTGAACCCCTTTCCTAGTGAACACAGCTTGTGTACCTGTAAGTTTTCTTCCTTCTTTATCCCAAAGGGCTCTCGTATAAAAGAAGTCAAGATCTTCTTGTTGGATTGGCCGCAAATAAACGCGTTTATCCTCTAAAAATTTGATTTTTTGTTCATCCATAAGATTTCATCCTCTAATTTATTTGATTATGATTGTAAAACTATTTGATTTAATTTCCTTGACTTATAGAAAAGTCAATAAGTTCATTCTTCAGTTTATTAAAATTGGACCCAATTTAATGGTTCAGTTGACGGGAGTTATGTAGTTGCTACCAGGAACTCTTCACCCCTCGGCAGAAAAAGACCATCTGTTCGTCCATTAAAGTAAAGGTGGTTAAGGTGCTCAGAAGATACATGACGGACCTCTTGAAAACCAGCTTCACGTGCCATTGCCATGATTTCTGAAGGTTTGAAGAAGCTAATGAATGGCGTTCCACTTGCTTGGGCACCTTTCTCCGCTTCCTTAACTTTACTACGTTCCTGTGATTCAGTTAACTCAAAAGGCAAAAGGAACGTCATAACTAATGTAGATCCTGAAGGAAGGTTTGCTGCTTGACTTAGGGTCGCCGCAATCGCCTCTTTGCTGAGATACTGGGTGACACCAGCAGAAGTAATCACTGATGGACGGCTCGCATTGAAACCGGCAGCTATGAGTTTCTCCCACCAAGATCCGCCTTCTTCAAAATCTACCGGAACGAGTCTCAGCCAATTAGGAATGTCATAGCCTATTTCAGACAAACGCTGCCTCTTCCACACTTGTGTTCCGGGTTGGTCGACTTCAAACACTTTCATTCTTGAGGCAATCTCCGGTCGGCGTTGAGCAAATGTGTCTAGACCTGCCCCAAGAATAACGTATTGTATAATGCCTTCCCTCAGCTTATCGCTGACAAAATCTTCAATAAAGCGGGCACGGGCCACAATGGATGCTCTAAATTCACGGGTGCCTTCAGGATCCATATCAGGACGTTCGCGCCAATCGTCTCCCGGGGCAGCTAGTTGCAAACCGATCTCGTCCTCAAATATAGCTGGTGAATCAACTTGTACATGTAGAGCTCTCCATAAGGCCACTCGCTCTGCAGTATGATCAGGTTTATTTTTTTGGTTTTCTGACAAGGTTTAGTCTCCTTTCATTCAAGCATATGGCTTATATTATTGATACTACTATAGTTCAGTGTATTCTTTAACCACGTTAACAGCAAGACCATCCATACTTAGATAGAATAATGAAAAACTTATTGTAGAATACCTCTAACCACTCTACAATGATAACGTTTTCTAAATTAGCATGAGGACATTCCCGCCAGACCTTTAATACATGGTGGTGTCTATTCACTTCTTCCTTTTCAAATTCTATAAGAACACAAAAAAGCGGGCAGCAGGGAACACTGATGCTCATTTAATGTTACTTAAAAGTACTTATGAAACAAAAAAGTGCCTACTTTTCAATCGAATACAAATCAATTACGATTACTGAACAAGTCACAAGTTGGCCAACTTGTCTTAAAAACAATTAATGATAGAAAAGAGGACATCATCATGGAAGTTAAAAATATTCAACTAAACAATGGAAAAGAAATGCCGAAGATCGGATATGGTGTATTTCGGGTAGACGAAGGAAAAGAGTTAGAAGATGCTGTAGTAACAGCCATTCGTTCCGGCTATCGCAGTATCGATACAGCTGCTATCTATGGTAATGAACGAAGTGTAGGAAAGGGTATCCGTAAAGCAATTGAATCGGAACTTGTAACTAGGGAAGAACTTTTTGTTACATCAAAACTTTGGAATAATCACTCCTCTTATGATGAAACCATCACTGCGTATAACCAGACTCTTGAAAAAATGGGACTTGATTACCTGGACCTTTATTTAATCCATTGGCCTGGCCAAGACAAGTATCTCATGCCTTGGAAGGCGCTTGAAAACCTTTATCAAGAAGGTCGTGTAAAGTCCATCGGCGTCAGTAATTTTCAGGTAAATCACTTGGAAAACCTTTTAAGTCATTCAGAAATCATTCCAGTGATTAATCAAATTGAATTTCATCCTAAACTCACTCAATCGGAGGTTAGAGCCTATTGCCTTCAGCACAATATTCAAGTTGAAGCCTGGTCTCCCCTTATGAATGCTGAACTATTGAACAATGAGAAGGTTAGAGAAATTGCATCGAAACACGGTAAATCTGCTGCACAAGTAATACTGCGGTGGGACATCCAGCATGGAGTTATTACCATCCCTAAGTCCATGACGCCTTCTCGGATCAAAGAAAATATCAGTCTATTTGATTTTAGTTTGACTGATGAGGATATGAAGCAATTAAACGATCTTAATGAAAACCTGCGCAGCGGGCCACACCCAGACAAATTTGACTTTTAAAATGGACAGATGATGGGGAAGGAAAAAATCAATTACCTTAGCTTCGGAATTTGAGAGACTTAACTTTAGAATTTATTTTTCGATCAGCTTTTATCAAGAAGCTTTCAAAAAAACAAGCATGGGCAATCAGCCTATGCTTGTTTTGAATAAATGAGTTGAGGTTCAGATTATAACATGGCAGCATATATGTCTTCATAGCTACCCCTCAACAGAATCCTTCCTGCCGAATATCCAAAATATCAGATTGGATGTTTTTTAGAAATGGACTTGGATCACCCACACTATAAAGCTGCAAATGATGCATAGCACGAGTGCAAGCGGTATAAAACAACCGACGCAGATTCTCTTCTCCATAAACTTGATTTGAAGCATTATAAATAATCACACTATCAAATTCGATTCCTTTTGCAAGGTAAGCGGGAATTACAAGAACTCCTTGTTGATATTCATCCGTATTCTTCTTTATGAGCTTAAGACCCTGGATAGCACGGAGCGAGTGATAGGCACAGGAAGCTTCTGCCGCTGATTTACAAATGATGGCAATGGTAGGATATTCCCGCTCTTGCAATTTAACCACATTAGAAATGATGTTTTTGTGTAAGTCCGCATGATCAGTAACCCTGACTAGTACCGGTTTCTCGCCTTCCCTGTTAAATGCTTGGATTTGTTCACCCTCTGGAATAAGTTCTCTAGTAAATTCTATGATTTGTTTGGTAGATCTGTAACTTCGATCTAATGTAATCTGTTCCGTTTCATCGCTGCCATACAAGCTTGTGAGAGAATGAAAATCTGTAAAATGATCCGTGTGAGGAGAAATGGCCTGGTTAAAGTCGCCCAGCACAGTCATCCGTGCTCTGGGAAACAGCTGTTTGATAAACTCGAACTGAAAGACTGAATAATCCTGGGCTTCATCTATCAGTACATATTTAATCGACGTATTGGATTGAAATCCTTGAATGAGTTCCTTAAGCAGCAAGAAAGGTGTAGCATCTTCTTGGAATAAATGATCTTCGTCAAGCATTCCTCTTGTTAGAAGGCAAATCTCTCTCCAATAAGCAGGAAAATCATGTTCATTCCATATTGTTGCACTTACCGATTCTTCAAAAATCTGCTTGTATAACCTTTTTATATTGATAAACTTGAGAGCTGCCACTTTTCTTCGCAAAGGCTTCAACTTTCTTCGAACGATCATCCGGCTGAGGATTTGTTCCTCTTTATCGTAGAACTCAAATGAACTTTCATCCACATCATCGTTTTCCTTTAATTGAGTCAATACTTTCTGAAGTTCTTCTTTGCTGAGCAGCTCCATCTCTTCTCGCACCCAAGACTTCTTCATCTCTATTTTTTCGATATGATCGATTTCCTTCATTAACCAATCTCTTACTTGATCCATTCGATTATGAAAATTAAGGGACGGATCATTTGTATAAAATCGTTCCGTGATTTGTTTAGCGGAAACGACAGTTACTCCTCGAAATTTTATTCCTTTAAAGACCATACCGGTTAACTCTAACGCTTCCCTATACCTCTTTATTCCGTGAAAGAAGACGGATGATGATTTAAATTGTATGCTGGCTTTCCTTGTTTGATAAAGTGGATTATCAGTCGATTCCAGCAGGTATTCTAATTGATCATAAGGATCCTCTATTGTAAATGATCGATTAAGACGGTGTTCCAAATAATTCTGAAAGGTTTCCTGCTGCATATTCTCTTCACCAAGTTCGGGTAAAACATGGGACACATAATTGCTAAACATCGCATTAGGGGAAAATAAAATGATTTGGTCTGCTTGCAGTGTTTCCCGATACTTGTAAAGAAAATAAGCGATTCGCTGGAGGGCTGCAGAAGTTTTACCACTCCCAGCAGCACCTTGCACTACAAGAAGTCTTCCACTCACATTTCGGATGATTTTATTTTGCTCTTTCTGAATAGTAGCCACTATGTGGTGCATATGTTTATTGGATCCATCACCAAGGACTTCCTGCAGGATTTCATCCCCAATAGTTAGATTCGTATCAAACATGGATTCAATGACACCATTTTTGATCGTATACTGCCACTTATTATAAAGCTCCCCGCGAATGATCCCTTCAGGAGTTGCATATTCAGCGGGTCCGGGTGGATAATCATAGTAAATACTGGAGATCGGAGCTCTCCAATCATATATTAAGATCAACTCGTTGGTTTCATCAGTAATCGTTGCCACCCCAATATGAATGTTCTCCGAATTGCTTGTTCCGTCCTCCACAAAATCAATTCGGCCGAAAAATGGAGACTTTTCTATTAGTTTAAGCTTCGACAGCCTATCATAAGCATGTTTGTGCGTACTTTGACTAACGGACAAATCCTGAGTTTGCTGCCTCATCCCAATAATCGTTTCGAGAAAGTCATCGAAAGTATCCATATTCATTTTAATGTCGTCCCAGAAGTGTTTGCGAATATGGATAACATCTTCCTTTCGCTTCGCAGCATTGACTTCAACTTCTTTGATCTGCATTGAAATGGTTTCCATCACCTTATCCAAATACTTTTGCTCGTTTTTAATATCAATGTTCAGAAAAACCACTCCTTAAAGACACTATTTGATTAGGTACGTCACTTTATCGCTGTCGATTCAAAAGCATCGGGATCTGCATGAATGGGATCACGAAATTACAACAATTCGATATATCCTTCGGTGCCGTTAACGCGGATTCGCTGCCCGTCTTTTATTAGTGTGGTAGCATTTTCTACCCCCACAACGGCTGGTAATCCATATTCCCGAGCAATGACTGCGCCGTGCGTCATTAATCCTCCAACTTCCGTTACTAAACCCTTGATCGCTAAAAACAATGGCGTCCAGCTGGGGTCAGTAAAAGAAGTGATTAGTATATCCCCGTCTTCCAGTTCAGCATCTTCCATGTTTAAGACGATCCGTGCTCGACCTTCAATCACTCCTGATGAAACTGGCAACCCAGCAATTGCTCCAGCGGGTAGATTTTCTCGTTTGTATTCACCGGTAAGAGCTTCCCCATCTGATGTCAGAACACGAGGAGGAGTTAGTTTTTCATGAAATTTGTATTCTTCTTTCCGTTCGCTGATGAGTTGCTGTTCCAGTTTATGGGTATGGGCAACTTCGCGAAGTTCATCAAAAGTAAGATAATAGATGTCTTCTCTATCTTGAATGACGTTCGCTTGGACAAGTCGGTCTGCTTCTTTCAGTAAAGCCTGCTTATAAATGAAATAGCGGTTAATCATGCCGTACTTTGGATATTCACGGTAACCGATAAAATTTCGGATGAATTGGATCATTCGTTTTGTTTCGTTAGCTTTTTGCAGACCGTCTGGTAATTGCCTCAATCTACTCATTAACTCATATTCTTTGGTCAACGCCTGCTGTTTCCCCTGCTTAAGTTTCCGATCTTTTTCAAGCGGTTTAAAATTGTGGATGTTATTTAGAATCATTGGGACTAGTGCAGAGGGGTTTTCGCTCCAGCGCGGTTTCGTGATATCGATTTCCCCACTGCAGCGCATTCCGTATTTGGCCAGAAAGTCATATATAGCGTCACGGGTTTCCTGACCGCCTTCAAATTGAAACAGTTCATCTAAAAAAGTATCCTCATTTACACCCTTCAAGTAGTCAATTACGGAAGGGTAAGGTCGAATTACATCCGCAACGTCTAATAACTCCAGACCCATTTCCGCCGTGATATTGTTAGCTGCAAATTGAGAAATCGTGTCTGCTGTGTTTTTTTCACCGAGCCACAGCTCCATTTTTTCATTCATCCATGAGGAAGCATCCATAGCAGTCTTGAAAACTTTTGTACTTTGCGGGTCAAATAAAATACTTTTTAATCGCTGGATATCCTCCTGAATAAATTCAATCAATGCCGTTCCAGATTTGGTTATAATGGTTTGTTTTAATTCTTCTATCGCTAATTGGTTTTTCTGAATTAATTCATCAATAATTGTTGGATGGTTTTCGATTTCTTTTAGATCATTCTCTAAATTATTCTTATTACTTGGGACGGGTGCTGAGGTGTGATTCGGAATTGGGGAATTTTTAATAAAGTCTTCCCGTTCTAAAATAGTCATGAGGGCTTGTTTAGTGAGCGGTTCGTGTTTGCCCATAGTGTTTAATAAACTCTCTCTTGATGCAGGTATAGTGAGAGCCTTTGTGCAATCAACAAATAACCTTCCTCCAGCTTTGAACATTGGGGCATTAGTGGTTAACAGGAAGAACGACAATCCTAATGGTTTCATAGCATCCGTCATCATTTGCTGATGGCCGACAGATAGATATACGTGGTTATCTTTATCCTTCCTTTCAGGTAAAGGATAAAGAGTTGTTATGGGGCGACTCTGTACAATATAAAATGTCCCCTCAGCTAAACACCACTCAATGTCCTGCGGGCAGCCGAAATAAGCTTCGATTTTTCTACCAATCTTTGATAACTGTACGATCTGCTCATTCGTTAACGTTTGCGCCTTTTGCTGCTCAGGGTTAAGCTGCTTGATCTCTGTTCCGCCTTCTTTTAATCCATAGATTCCGATTTTTTTAGTAGCTATCGTCTTTTCTACAATTTCTTCCTTTTGTACTTTATAGCAGTCTGCAGTTACCAGACCAGACACCAGTGCTTCTCCAAGTCCGAAACTAGCATCGATGGACAATCGTTTCCGGTTAGATGTCAACGGATCAGCGGTAAATAATACACCAGATACTTGGGGAAAAACCATCCTTTGAATAATTACGCATAAATCCACTTGGCGGTGGTCGTATCCGTTTTTTATTCTGTAGATAACTGCACGTTCCGTGAACAAGGAAGCCCAGCATTTTCGAATGTGCTGCAAAATCGATTCTTTGCCGGTAATATTTAAATACGTATCTTGCAGACCAGCAAAAGAGGCATATGGTAAATCTTCAGCAGTTGCACTGGAACGAACGGCATAAGCATGTTCATACCCAAGTTGGGAGAGGGTGTGAGTTACAGCCTCCACTACTTCAAAAGGCATTTCTGCTTCGAGAATGATATCGCGGATTTTCTTGCTGATTTCACTAATTTTGTCTCGATCTTCAGCGTTTAACTGGGCTAACTGATTTACCAAAACATAATAGGAGCCATTTTGGTTGAGGACTTCTTCAAGTCCTGCGGTAGTAAGGCAAAATCCTTCAGGTACTTGTATCCCATCAATTTTAGTTAATTCTCCCAAATTCAGCCCTTTGCCACCTACATGCCTCCACCTTGTTTTGTCCAATTCATGAAAACCGAGTACAAATGAGCTCATTACACATCTCTCCTCAAAAAGATTTGCGAAAAAATTTGACAACTATCCGCCTGCATGGTAAGATTAAATTATAAGATGGGATTACTTTGATTATTTATAAGCGCATAGGTGTAAATGAAGTATATCATCCTCTCTGCAAATGTACAATATAAAAGAACCTGGAAATTTTTCCAAGTTCTTTCTTAAACTATCATTTTATGTAATTATCCGGGTCCAGCAGCAGGGAGCCGGCTTTTTTACGCAAAAATTGTTAATTCTCACTAATTTTCCTTCTGTTCCAGTTTCAGCAAAATTTTTCCTAACACTAATGGACTCCAAGCTTTTATATTAACTCTTGGGGTCCATTCATGGAAGTGGTAGTGAAAAACATGGGTTGAGCGAGCTGTATAATATATTTTTGTCTAAATAAGATCTTGTTTATCAATATTCCGTACTGCTATATAAGCGACGATTATACCTATGGTGCAAAAAGTTAATGGAATAGCAATGATTTGTTCCATTTGAAAATTATTCAAATCAAACCCCAGGACGGAAACAACGATAAGAGAAGTAACGATCGTCACGGGAACCGACTTCCTCAGCATTCCGAAAAATAACGGGATTAAACCGATCCCCGAAGCAGCTAGTGAAGTCGTGGTGATACCTATGACCTGCCTAGTGAGCAGTTGGAAGGTGAGTGGTTCATTGATATTGTTCAGCATTTTTTCTGCTGTAATAAATACAACTGTGACAACTATGCTGGAAATTAGAATGGTCACAAAGGTCATCAAGACGATAAGTAGCAGTTTGGCAGTCATCATTTTCTTCCGGCTGATCGGATAAGTAAAAAGGACGGTAATGGTTTTAAACTTATACTCATCGATGATCAGTTTGGCAATTAAAACAGAAGCAAACACGATGAAAATCGAACTTTGTGCTGTGTTTATCGCATGAAAGGCTTCCGAGTAATTTTGAAACACTACAGCGTTATCAAAGGTTCGTTCTACATAGGGAAGCACAGACATAACGATAGCCATAAAAAGGGTGGCGATCAGAGCCCCATTTACATACCAGTTCGTTTTAAATTTTTTTAATTCGAGCTTTATGAGCTTAAGCATTTATAATTCCTCCTTCCGTTACAGTTAAAAAGTAATCCTCTAACGATAGAAACTTTTTGTTCATGGCTTCTATTTCTATGCCATTGGAGAGGAGTGTTTTAGTTACTAGGGATTGCGAAAAGTCTTCATCATAAATTCTCAAAAGTTGATCTTCAATAATTTTATAATTTTGTATGCCTAACTTATGGTCTAAGAGATAGGCAGCTTGTTTGCAGTCTGACAATTTTAATTCAAGATACATGGTGCTTTTGCTCCGTAGATCTTCCATAGAAATTTCCTCTATTAACTTTCCTTCTTTAATAATTCCTACCGTATCTAGAATTTTTTCAATCTCACCTAGAATATGACTAGAGATGAGAAGTGTGGTACCATTCTCCTCACTTAATCGTTTAAAAACATCCCTAAGTTCTTTAATTCCCTTTGGGTCCAAACTGTTAATGGGTTCATCAAGAATAATGAATTCGGGTTTCGCAACGACTGCTCTTGCAATTCCAAGCCTCTGCTTCATGCCAAGCGAGAATTCTTTCACCGGCTTATCCGTTAGGTTTGATAAATTTACTAAATCAAGAGCTTCATCGATGGACTGTTTATCATAGTATCCCATGTATTCACAGTGGATTTCCAAATTCTCCCGAGCGGATAGGTGTTCATAAAAGATCGGGTATTCAATTAAACACCCCATTCGCTTCAATACTTCATAAGAGGAATGATTAAGTTCTTTACCAAATATCTCAATGACTCCGTTCGTGGGCTTCATTAAGGTTATAAACATTTTCATTAATGTGGTTTTACCTGCTCCGTTTGGTCCTAGTAACCCATAAATTTCTCCTTTCTTAATCTTCATGTTCACATCTGACAGAACCTCTTTTCCTTTAAAAACTTTGGACAATTGATTTGTTTTTAACACATAGGACATAGCGGCTTGCTCCCTTCTAATTAGGTACACTGCCAAGTATATCGAAGAGTTCTTTCAGGAAAGTGTTATATTTCTTACTTAATTCTTACTTTTACCTACCCGCTTATTTGATTCGTCCTAATTGGATAGAAAATGTGGTTTTTTCATAGGGAACACTGTGCAGGGTTAATTGCCCGCCCAAATTCTTCACAAGCCGCTTTGTAATCGTCAAACCTAAGCCGCTTCCTTGATATCTTATATTTCTCGAATCCTCCATTGTGTACATTCGTTCAAACACTTGTTCTTGGTATGCTTCTTCGATCCCCCTTCCTCGATCCCATACCTCAATAGTAATTAACCGTTCCTTTGTGAGAACTCTCAGACCAATAATTTTACCCTCTGAGCCATAACGAATCGCATTTGAAATTAAGTTGTTCAGGACTCGATTTAAAGCTTCTTCATTAGCTATCGCATAACTAGGGGTTTCGGGAATTTCTATAGATACTTCCATGTCCTTTGTTTGAATCATTTCATAAAAACCTAGGATGTTATTCCGGCAGATCTCATTAATCTCAATACGCGACAACGGAAAATCTTTATCGCCGGATTCAAGCTTTGCCAGATCAAAGAACTTATTGATAAGTACAAGCAGATCTTCTACTTTCTCATAGACCTTGGTTAGCATCTTCTCTTTTTCTTCTTGACTTAGAGTATGATTGGATTTAGAAGTGATCATTTCTAAATATCCGAGTACCACCGTGAGCGGTGTTTTTAAATCATGGGAGATATTCGAAAGCATCTTCTTCATGGAGCCTTCTGTTCGCTTAAATTCCGAATAGACATCTTCTTTCAATCTCAACAAGTGATTGAGTGTAGTCACTAGCTCTTTCATAACAGTATCGTCTGTAAAAAGAAGAATTTTCTCTGAGCTTCGATCCGCTAGAATCGTTTCAAGCTTTTCATAAACGTATGTAATTTCTTTATTTTTTTTGTTTTTGCTGTGAAATTGCATAAGAATCACTAAAATCAGAAGACATATGACTACTGTCAATAGGATGATCATCTCAATAACCGCCCAGTTTATATCCGATTCCCCAAACCGTAATTACATACTTCGGGTCCGATGGATCATCTTCTATTTTCTCTCTTAATCGGCGAATATGAACATTGATGACATTCTCTTCGCCAAAATAATCCTGCTTCCAAATGGACGTATAAATTTGCTCTTTCGTAAACACTCGTTCTGGATGATCAAATAATAACTTCATTATCTGAAATTCTTTAGCTGTTAACTTAATCTCCTTCCCTTGTTTACGGAAGGAAAAATTTTTTAAAACGAGCTCAGCATCGCCTCGTTTAATCGTCTCGTTAACACTAACCTTCTGCGTCGGATAATTGGCTCTCCTTATCGCAGCTTTCACTCTTGCGGAAAGTTCAATCATAGAGAATGGTTTAGCTATATAATCGTCTGCTCCAAAACCTAGTCCAATCGCTTTATCTACGTCACTATCCTTAGCAGAAACAATGACCACCGGCAGCGTACTTTGTTCTCTAATCTTTTGTAAATATTCTATGCCATCCAGTTTAGGCAGCATTAGATCGAGAAGAATTAAATCATAAGGAACTTTTTCAAATTTATTTACTGCCTCTTCCCCATCAAATGCACATTCCACTTGGTAGCCTTCTTGCAGCAAATACCTTTGAATCATTTCACTAATCGACACATCGTCTTCTATTAACAGGATTCTCTTCTCCATGTTTCATCCCCTTATAGCCTAAGTTTTATAGTTGGTACTTTCTCGTTGGATAAGTCAATTGATTGCATACCACTTCCTGGCCAGGTTAGATTATTAGTATAACCTTGAAGCAGAATTACTCTCTTTCCTTAGTGTCTTAGATTCTATAAATAAACCACTGGCCAATTATCTTGAATGATTAGTAAGTTCACTAATTTTAATGAAATCTTCCACATCCTTAGTGCAGCGGCGCATACCTTTCTCCCAGAAGTCTTCTTTAGTTATGTCTTCACCTAAATGCTTCATGACTAAGTCTTCCACATTCATGCGTCCGGAATCTCTAAGAAGTTCTATGTATGAGGTTTCAAAGTCCGCACCTTCTTCTACCCCTTTGGCATAAATCCCCATAGCAAGTAAATATCCGAAAGTGTAAGGAAAATTATAAAACGGGGTCTTTGTCATATAAAAATGCGGAGTTGAGGCCCATGAATATATAGATAACTCATCTATAGATCCCTGATATCCTTCATCGATCGCCTCATTCATCATATTGTTTAACTCATCCTCAGGCACAAATCCTTGTTTTCTCTTATTATAAAGCTTTAATTCAAATATAAATCTTGTGTGAATCTCCATGAAGTTCATGACACTTCTCTTTAATTTTTCATCTAACAAGAATAACTTCTGCTCCTTTGTATGGGCTTCTTCTAATGCTGCATTTAACACAATCATCTCCGAATAAGTAGAAGCAGTCTCTGCTAACACCATCGGATATTCTCTGTTTAAATGGGAAACTGACATTAAAGTATGGTTATGGAAGGCATGACCTAATTCGTGGGCTAATGTAAGCGTATCTGTAATATGGCTTCCATAGGTCATGAAAACGCGGGATTCCCCTGATATTGGAAAACCCGCGCAAAATGCGTAGGCAGATTTACCAGTGCGATTTTCGGCTTCTACCCAATTTCTCTGGATCGCTTGCTGAGAAAAGGTTTTCAGTTCCAACCCTGATTTAAAAAATTGAGTTAATATGAAATCGACACCTTCTTTGTAACTCATTGACTTTACTTCCTCATTCATGGGTGCCCAGAAATTATGGGCTTGCAAAGACGACTTCCCCAATACTTTTGCTTTCTTGTTTAAGTATTGAATAAAGGGTTGTTTACTTTTACTTACTACTTTCCACATGCAATCTAGTGTCTGATGGTTGATTCTATTCTTGCGTAGAGATTCTTCTAATACTTTCTCCCCGCCTCTCCTTTCAGCTACTTTAGTACGGACTCCGGAAATACGATTCATGATAGAAGATATAACGGTAGAATTGTTTTTCCACGTGTTATTTAGCTGTTCGCAGGAGTGCTTGCGGAGTTCTTCTTGAGGATGAGATCGCAAATTTCTCGTTTGGGCAATGGATAATTCTTCACTCTTTCCATTTATGTAGAGCTTGACTCGTAGATCAGCTGCCAAAGAATGATATAACTCGCCCCAACCGTGATATCCATCCTCAACTAGCAGATCAATGGTTTCCTCTTCACGTGTTGGTAACAATAGGCGTGCTAGTTGACGCCATTCATTAAGAATAAATAGGTACTCTTTTAAATCTTCATCGTTCAAAATTTTTGTCCAAGACATTTCATCGAGTTCAGCTAACCCTTTTTGGAGTCGGCTAACTGACAAGTTAAATTGGACATTTATGCCAGACAATTTTTCTTTCCAGTTGGAGACCCTCTGATCTTCTGGTTTTTCTGCCCGGCGGCAAGTTAAGAAAGAAGAGAGCTGTGATACGTATTCTTTTAACCTTTCCACCATTTGAATAGTTTCCTTCAATTGTCCCCTATCGCTATTTAACGGTTCTAGATTGTCAACTTGCCTTTCAAGCTCTGCGACTTCCTGATTGATGGAGTTTAAATGATCCTATATGTCACACGAATCTGCAGAAACATCAAAAATAGAACGAATATCCCAGCGTTCTGAATACGTTAAGGGTGACATCCTATCCCCTCCTATAGTAATAAGCATTCTAATTTTTATGTATATTTTTTTAAGCCAACTTATCCTTTAAAAGGGGACTTTCTATTTTGCGAGAACCATCCCCTTAAGACTAGCCATCAATCTCTATTTTTGTTTTAAAACTGCTTATTTCTTATTCGCATATTTTAATAATTGACGAATGGATCCAAGGTGATAGGCGGAATGAGCCAATGAACCAGTAACCTCATTAGCAAGGTTTTCATTCCATTCCATCCAGTCAATGGCATCCAATAGTCTTTCATATTCACCTTGTAACTCTTCTTGAATGTGATTCCATTGTTGTTCATCTACTGCACTGATCTTCCAGCTTTTTGCCCAGTCCATTTTGGGAAAAGTTCCAGTGGATAATAGTTCATTGGTTCCCCACATATGATAGCGGACGTGGTCGACATGAGCAGCTAAGGTTACGCCGCAAACGGAAACAGAAGCAGTTTCATGACTTACACCTTCCAGGGCACCAAAAATGCCAGAATTCGGTTCAGTATTCGTAAACCAGCTTTCCTTTACCGGCACAGGCGGTCCCTCAAATGCTTCTTTAATTAAATTCTTTAATGAATTTGCTAGGACAGGGGTCACGAGTATCCTCCTCTTTTTTCACTTCACCTTACGGGTAGTAGAAATAAAGTGAGTTTTCAAACGGCATTCCTTTTTAAGAATTCTTCAAGCTTATATAGGTATCCCCGAAGTAGACGTTGCCTCCCTCAATACAATAAATATTACGATCTCTTACTAGCTTTAATAATCATAGTTGTGGGAAACTTCCTAGCTTTGTATAACGAATAATAACGATCAGAGACTTCCGCTTCCTCTTTTTCAAATGCAGCGGACACGTCACTCTCAATCACTGTATCTATAGAAAACCCTGCATTTATTAATTCATTGATATAAGTAGCCATCTTCCGGCGGTGAATAACCATATCAACCTTTTCTCCCTTGAAATTTTCCATTAGCTTTTCTCCCTCTAGTTGGTACGATCCTTCAAGGTGAACCCTTCCATTTTCACTTTTCAGGTTCGCATATAGAGGGTGATCCCAGCTGAAAATTAATGATCCGCCATCTTTCAAATAGGAATAAATCAACTTAAAAGTAACGGATAAATCTGTCGTCCACCCTATAGCATAGATCGAATACACATAGTCGAAATAATGTTTCGGTAAATTGATATCCGTTTCCATTGCTGCACAAAAAAGCTGGGGGTTCTGATCCTTTAGCAATTCTTCCGCTGCATTTTTTTGCGAGTCGGATAAATCAACTCCCCATAATTCCTTCGCTCCTCTGGACGCCATGTATTTCAAAGAATGGCCGCTTCCATAACCAATTTCCAGCACTCTTTTACCCTGTAGATCCTCGAACAGTTTTAATTCTTCTTCTGTTTGAGTATAAGGTCCGTAACTTGGAAGGGCATCTTTCCCATTAAAATGATGCGCAACTGTATTCCAGCTTTGCCTATTTTGTTCTAATATCTCTTTCGCATTTGCCATAGGTTTTCCTTCTCTCAAGATTTTCTTGTTATGCTCATCCTTCAGCTGCTCATTAATTTCCAACTATTAAGATTCAAGCACTTAAATAAGGTTGTCTTTTCCTGCTATGAAGGTCATTTTCTTTACTAATAAAGTTAGAGTAAGAATGATTAGACAAACAAACGTGGCACCAGCAATGAGGAGCAACCCTCCAAATAGTAAGAATTCATTAATTGGTCCTGCATAGTCAAACCACCACACCGCACTCATAATCCCGAATAAACCATTAAAACATAAGGCTAAAAGCACATTCTCTAATATCTTTTTATCCTTCTTCATCCCTTGTTTTGCCGCAATGTAACTTATGATTCCGCCTGCCAAGATAAATAAGTTCAGACCAACAACGACCATTAAAGTCACCAATCACATCCCCTTCGGATCTAGTAAGACTTATTTACTTAAGTGTAATTTTACATTTATTATAAAATTTCCACAACTCGAAGATCAGAATTTACTAAGAAAGGATATTGGTTTTGTACCGGTGAAACCTCTCCCTGCAGCACATTATAGTTGATATATATATATAAATTTGTTTTTTACTCGTTTTTACATACATTTGAAGATTTCTCAGTTTTATCGTAGGTGTTCCAACATTAAGAACCCTGCTTAACAATCCATTCCTTGTAGGTTCTTACTTTCTTATCGAGCATCTCTTCGGTTTCCTTTAACTCCTGAATTTGGTTTCGGATATAACTCCGATGATCTTCTAATAGGTGTAAACGTTCGAGAGTCGTGTGATCCCCTTCCTGCACCAGCTTTACGTATTCCTTAATTTGGGCAATCGGCATCTCTGTTTCACGAAGCTTTTTAACAAATTTCAACCATGTAACATGAGAGTCCTTGTATTTTCTAACTCCGTAAGAATTTCTGTCGGGCTCTATAATCCCTTCTTTTTCATAATAACGGAGGGTATGAGCTTTAATACCTAACTGTTCAGATACTTCGGTTATCGAGTACATAAGTTATTCTCCTGACTTTAGGATGCATTAATAGTTGACTTAAAGTGCACTTTAAGATTTATGATAATAGCGTACCATATAGATTACCCTATGAGGAGGAATTTGCTATGAAATACACCGTTATTACTGGAGCGAGCTCAGGGATTGGATATAAAACAGCATTAGCTTTTGCTGAAAGGGGAAAGAATCTAATTCTGGTTGCCCGGAGAAAAGAGAATCTGGAAGAAATTAAAGAAGAAATCTCTCAAATAAATGGTGAATTAGACGTGGTTGTTCTAACTGCTGATTTATCCATAACAGAGAATGTGTACCATTTATATGAAAAATTAGGACAATATCAGCTGGAAACCTTCATTAATAATGCGGGATTTGGCAACTTTGATCCTGTCGCTGATCAGGATCTTCCTAAAATTGAAAAAATGCTGCATTTAAATAACGAAGCTTTGACCATACTCTCTACTTTATTTGCTAGAGACTATGCCGATACCGAAGGAACCCAATTAATTAACATTTCTTCAGGCGGAGGTTATTCAATCGTTGAAGGTGCAGTCACTTATTGTGCTACTAAATTCTTTGTTAGTGCCTTTACAGAAGGATTAGCCCAGGAGCTTGCAGGAAAAGGAGCAGCGATGAAAGTAAAAGTTCTAGCACCCGCTGCAACAGAAACCGAGTTCTTAAAACGCTCCACAGATACGGACGAGGATATTGATTATAACGATGTCGTTCCAAAATTCCATACGGCAGAAGAGATGGCTCAATTTATGCTTGAGCTTTACGACAGTAACAAAGTTGTAGGTATTGTAGATGGAAGAACGTATGAGTTCCAATTAAGAGACCCTATTTTCCCTTACGTCTCCTTGTCGAGAAGTAATGATTGAGTGATTGCCGCTCCTCCTTACAATAAAAGGAGGAGCTTTTTTACGTATAAAATCAGCTTCAGGCAATCCCCAGCTTCTTTGTTCATAGGCCAGTTTATCTCTAGATCCCCCCTTTCTTATCAAATTTTCAGAAAAATCATTGACAAGTCTTTGGATCGTCTCTATAATTTCTAGCAAGTCAAATAATTTGAATATTAACTCTTATCAAGAGCGGCGGAGGGACTAGGCCCTGTGATGCCCGGCAACCTTTCAAGTATAACTTGAAGCTGGTGCCAATTCCTGCAGATTGAGAAATCTGAAAGATAAGAGGAGCCTATGGAATAATACCGCTCTTCTTATATTAGAAGAGCGGTTTTTTATTTGAATGTAATTAAAAAGAAGGGTGTTGGGTTGTATGATGAAAAGAACATTAGAAGAACGTTTACAAGCAGGTCCGGTGGTTTGTGGAGAAGGGTATTTGTTCGAACTCGAAAGGAGAGGTTATCTTCAAGCTGGATCCTTTGTGCCTGAAGTAGCGCTTGATAATCCCCAAGCCTTGAAACAGACCTATCGTGACTATATGTTAGCAGGGTCTGATGTAGTGCTTGCTTTTACTTATAATGGTCACCGTGAAAAGATGAGAATCATTGGTAAAGAGGATTTGCTTGAACCCTTAAATCGGCAGGCCATTCGACTGGCAAAAGAAGTAGCTCAGGAGCACCCCGTTGAAGAGGCACTTGTAGCGGGCAATATTTCCAATACGAACCTTTTTAATCCAGAAGATGAAGACTCGAAGGATTCGATCAGAAATATATTTAAAGAGATGGTCTCATGGTGTAAAGAAGAAGGCGTCGACTTTGTGAATGGTGAAACCTTTTACTATTATGAAGAAGCAAAAATTGCCTTGGAAGAGATTCAAAACCAGGGGCTTCCGGCCGTGATTACTTTTGGACTGATGGGTGAAAATATTTTGAGAGACGGCTATACGGTGGAAGAAGCTTGCCGCCTCCTCAAAGAACAAGGGGCTTTAGTGGTCGGCATGAACTGTTTCCGAGGACCGGCCACTATGCAGCCTTACGTCGAGAAAATAAGAAATACGGTCGATGGCTACGTGGGCGCCCTTCCTATTCCATACAGAACATCAGCAGAACACCCGACTTTTTTCAACTTGCCTGATGGTGGATGTTCCTGTTCCCTGCCGACGGAAACAACCTTCCCTACCTCATTGGATCCTCTGTACTGCAATCGGTACGAACTAGCGGAATGGGCAAAGGATGCTTATCGAATCGGGGTCAATTACTTCGGACTGTGCTGTGGAGCCTCCCCTAGCATGCTGCGAGAGGTGGCAGAAACTGTAGGGCGGGAAACGGTGAACTCAGTGTACTCTCCAGATATGGAAAAGCATTTCCTTTTTGGAAGTGACCAATCCTTAAATACAGCAAATACTGCCTACAAGACAAAAGCATAAGGATAATCAAAAGCAGTCTCCGTTTTCTCTGGAGCCTGCTTATTTTCCTTTTAGTTTCAAAAATGCATAAACGAGTACTCCTGTGACCAAGGCTCCCATCCCCATAGCAAATCCTATCATTACGCCGCTGGAACCATAGCCAATCAGAAAAATAACGAAAGCTAAAATCAGGGGAGAATACCATCTTTCCACTCGACCACTCCTTAAAATGTCAATTATCATTAAAAACCACCACTTGCCTCTACATAAATAATAGCGCATTTGAGCTACGATCGAAAAGTTTTCCTTTTGCACACAAATGGAAGCTGATTGTGATTTAGATTTATTGTTTTTTTCACGCCAGCCATCTTCTTACATAAATTGAAGTTAGGGTAACCACGAAGGTTGGAGGAAAACAATGAAAAATAAATATTTGGATTTTTTAGCTTTATTTGGTGTCGGCGGAGCTCATCCAGGCGGGCTTCCTTTAACAGAAGAGCTTTTACAAAAGGAACAAATTCATCCAGACACTCGTATCCTTGACATAGGCTGCGGTACGGGACAGACGGCATTCTTTCTCGTGCAGACATTTGGCTGCAAAGTTACAGCGGTGGATAAGCATCCATTAATGATTGAGAAAACCAAGAATAGGTTTCAGCAAGATCTAAGCTGCGTTACTATTGTGCAGGGGGATGCTGAAAACCTTGAGTTTGAAGATGAATCCTTTGATATCGTGATCTCAGAATCCGTCGTTTCCTTTACTACTATCAGCCAAACGCTTCCTGAGTTATTTCGAGTTCTAAAGCCAGGCGGACGCTTGATCATGATAGAAATGACAGCAGCACAGCCTCTTTCTAAAGAGGAGCAGAAGGATGTATTTGACCTTTATGGAGTGCAGAAAGTTCTTTGCGAAGATGAGTGGAAAGAGTACGTGACCAAGGCAGGTTTTCAACTTACAGAAGTGAACCAGACACCATTCGAACCAGGGGCCAATGAAGTTCCCGAATTCTCACCATCTGATCACATTGATAAGGAATATTATGATATCTGGCTACAGCATACAGCCTATTCTATTCACTCGAACAATCCACTCGTCTGCAGGATTTACCGGTGCACAAAGTAAGCTTATTCCCCATCTGATTTTGCGAGCTTTTGCAGATCGTTGACGGTTACAAAGCGATAACCCTTGTTTGTTAAGTTCTTCAAGATTTGTTCAGTCACTTCTAGTTCTTTGCTGTCTTTTTCATACATGGGATGCAATAGAATAATTGAACCATTACGCGCATTTTTGGTTACTTCCCTGACTTTTGCTGTGACGGTGGAAGCATGGGTATCTGGTTCTATGCTCCACATAATCGTTTCAATATGATGGGTCATTAAATAATAGGGTAGTCCGATTAGTTTTTTCCCATTTGGCGGCCGGAAATCTATGTCCCCCTGGAAACCTGTCTTCCGTATGATTTGGTTCGTCTTTTCAATTTCCTGCGCTATAAACGACGGTGATTTAAAAATCATCCTTTGGTGAGAGTAGGTATGATTGCCAATTTGATGCCCTTGTTTCACAATTTCCTTTCCTATTTCCAGGTGATCTTCCAATTCCTCTCCAATAGAAAAGAAGGTCGCTTTGGCATGGTATTTATTTAATAGCGGCAAAATATCTTCCACTTTTCCAGTCGGTCCATCATCAAAAGTTAAGGCGACTTTTTTTTCATCTGTATCTACTTGATCCGTAAGCTCACCAAATAACTGATAACTCCTTGAATTCATTAACCTGTACATTCCTACGAGTAGGGAGAGCAGAATAATTACAGCTACTACAGCATAAACTACTTTTTTCATTCCACGACTGCCTCCCAGCACTTTGCTTAGTTAAGTTTTCTTATAATTATACCAGATAAGCTCACTAAAGACGGACATTCTCTTTACTACAGAAAGTGTCTGTTTTTAGTGAGCTTATCTTTGATCTCATGCCCCTCCTTCATTGAAGATCCCGGCCGTAACGGAAGTTCATTAATCGTAAAAACGAGGAGAAGGCCGATATTACTTTGAACACATGGATAACCGTTTACCTGCTCTTGTTTACTGAGCAATCCTCCTTTATGCTCTTTTTTTCTAAATTACCACATCCTTCGATAATTAACTTGAAATCTTCCATTTATTACGATTACGTTATAAAAAAATCCCCAAACCACTATGGAATCGTGGTTTGAGGGTTCGTCATTTTTTGATCGCGAACATCCTAGCTTTCCCAAATCTCTAACCCTTGTTTTACTACATTGGAACGCGGGGATGCTCTTTTTGGTTTTAGGTTCCTTCACCTTAATCATCATCATCGTGGGTGACTTGCTGATTAGAAGTCTGGTGATCCGGATAGACCATTTTACCTCCGTAATGCCCGGTAATCGACAGCGTGATTGCTCCGGCAATGGTGATAATAGTTAGAAGATAGGAAAACGATTGGGGCAGCTTCTTCCAAAATTTCCACAGCTTCAACACTAAGTACACCCCAAATATGATTAATGTGGTGAGCGCAAATGTTTCATGAGTATGGACAATAGAGTCAATTTCGTTACTTTGATGAGCTTCTGCATAATGTTCAGCTCCATCACCTGTTAAGTATGCGAATATTCCGGTGATAAAACCTGTACCGATAAGATAGAGACTGGCTTTATCAAAGAAGTCTTTTTTAAACAGAGCAATAATTTCGGTAATCGCCCCAAGAAATAATAAGGCGATTGGAAAATGGACCAATAATGGATGTAACGGTGTGGACAGCATTCATTTCACTCCTTTTCTTTTTATATGTTTTAGTATAAGTAATTAAACTGAAATGAATATGAAAATACCTCCACTCCCCTTCTTTTAAGCATACTCTCAAGCATTGTGGCCGCCAATTTTTTTACTGCGATCTCTGGTAATTGCTGATTCTGTAAAGCTGGTGGCTCTAAGGATAGCCGTTGATCCGAATTTATCTCTAATTTCATCCATGACTTCTCCCACATCCTTTTCCTTAGTTCGGTCCCTAAACAGGCTCAATTGAACATCGGACTCCTCATTTAAATTCGTTAATGAAACATAGACACGCCTTATTTTACTTATCCCATCATAAAAGCGTTCAAAAAGCTTAATAATTACACGATAAACATCCATCGTAATATTTGTAGGAATTTGAATCGACATGGACCGGCTGAATCCTCCCCCCGTTTCTTTAGAATAGCCCAGTCCTAAATGGATCGTTCGTCCTTCTTTATTATCCCTTCTTGCTCGTCTGCAGGCCTCTTCGCACAAATCAAGAAAACAAGCATAAATTTCATCTTTTTCATAATCCCTTAACAAAGTAATTCCATGGCCATAGCTCTTCTGATCAGATTTCACAAAATTTCCAATAACCGGGCTTAAATCAATTCCCCAGGCGTGATAATGGAATTGTTCCCCCATAATTCCAAAGTGTTTCTGTAAATATTTGAGCGGGTGCTTAGCAAGCTGACCTAAGTTAAGAATGCCCATTCGGTTCAGGTTGCGGGTCATGCGTCTCCCAATTCCCCAAATTTCTTCAATGGGAACAGGCCATAATAAATGTTCAACATCTTCATAACGGCATTCCGCAATCCCATCCTTTGCTTTCTTCGCGTGAATATCCATAACCACTTTTGCCAAAAATTTATTATCTCCAATTCCAATCGCACATTCTATGCCAAATTGATCTCTGATCTGAGCTTGCAGCAGGCTGGCAATTTCACGGGGGGCGCCGTATAAACTTCTCATTCCATTAACTGTTACCCACAGCTCATCTACGGAATAAACGTGAATAGCTTCTGGAGGGACATAATTCATAATCGCTTTAGAAATTTCGACCGACACCTCCAGGTAATCTCCCATGTGGGCCTCGGCTACCACAAGGTTAGGATCATCAGGTAACTCAAAGTAACGGCTCACATTACTTATGCCATGCTTCTTCTTTAAGGTTGGGGAGGCGGCTAACACAATACTCCCACTTCGACTCGGATCCCCCACTACCGCTAACAGGGCCGTTTTAGGATCAAGACCTCGCTTGGCACATTCCACACTTGCATAAAAGGACCGCATGTCTATACATAATACGTCATTGCGTGGATACATTGAGTAATCCATAAATCATTCCACCTTATTTACGAACATTTGTTCTTATTATACAAAAGAGAGCATTCTTCGTATACATGTAATTTCTAGAAAAAGTAAATAAAGTTAAAAAGAATAAGACTGCGATTCATTACATGATATAGTCGTTGCTTACCCATACTATAGCCAAGTATGCAGTTAGAAATGGAGTGGATCACAGTGGATCATGCATGGGTTGCCTTAATCCCCTTTTTATTAGTTATTCCAATTTCAATCTTGACTAAACAAGTTCAGCCAGGACTATTTGTAGGATTACTGGTGGGGTCGTACATTATCGATCCCAGTTTATTAGGAGGAATCAAGACAGCTTTATCCTACATTGTCGACAACGTTATAGAATCAAGTAATATAAGAATTATCATCTTTTTATACGGATTTGCTGGGTTAATCAGCATTATTAAATTTGCTGGCGGAATAAAAGGATTTGTTCACTTAGTCAGCAACAAAGTGAAAACGAAAAAAAGTGCCATGTTTCTTACCTGGATTACTACCCTTGGAACCTTTAGTGATCCTGATTTTCGAATTGTAACCGTTGCTCCTATCATGAAGGCACTGAGAAAACGGCTGAAAATGTCGAAACAGCGAATTGGATTTGCTATAGAAATGACTTCCAATCCAGTAGTAGCTTTAGTTCCGATAGCGACTGCCTTTGTAGGATACATGGTAACCACCATTGGAGATTCGCTGAAAGAAGTCGGCATCGACAAAGAGCCTTACATTGTTTATGTAGAGAGCATCCCTTTCAACTTTTTCTCTTTTGTGCTGATCCTTATCGGGGTTTATTACAGCTTCTTTAAGAAGCCAAAAGAAGATGAGTCGGACGAAGCGATGCAGCAGGAGTCCGGTCAAAACGCGGAACAGCAGCAAGGGGAAGAAGGATTGGATGCTTGTCACAGAGCATACGATGAAGACACAGCCGTGAAACCGCTGAACTTAATCCTGCCGCTGATCACCTTCCTTGCGTTAACCATCTTCTTAAGCTGGTGGGATGGCCATAAAGAAGCAAGTGGATTTTTCCAGGGTTTCATTCGCAGTGATGCTCTTGGGGTTATGCTTGAATCCCTGCTCATTTCCTTTATTTTGACGTTTGGATATTTTATGTTTCAAAAGTATAAGGTATCTGATCTTGTCACTCATTTCGTTAAAGGCGGAAATGAGTTAATGTCCGTTATCATTTTACTGGCACTGATTTGGGGCGTGTCTGCGGTCTCTGAAGATCTTGGTTTCTCAGACTACATTACAAATCACGTCGGCTGGATTCCACATATGTTTGTGGCACCTGTAATCTTTCTGCTCGGAGGGCTCATTTCTTATTTCATTGGCTCTTCTTGGGGAACGTGGGGGCTTCTTATGCCACTGGGGATCACACTTGCTAATGATGCCGGAGTTAATATTCTGCTCGTTATTGGGGCTGTGTTTGCAAGCGGAACGTTCGGCGCGTTTGCTTCCCCGCTTAGCGATAACTCTGTTACATTATGTACCATCATGGATCTTGATGTTATCAAATATTCGAAGAAAAAGCTTACCCCCGCGCTTATTGGAGCAGGGATCAGCGCCGTCCTTTTCGGTGTCTTCTCCTTTTTTATGAGGTAATGCCAAGCATCAGCGTTCTGGTCAGACTTAAGAGCGCTGATGTTTTTTTACATACCAGCTGGATAACTTTCTTCATCGATCCAACCGCAAATGTTAGAAAGGAAATAATTCTCCTCTGCACGCGCATAAACCTTAGACGGATTGTTAATATTCGGATGAAACAACCCGCCAGCCTTCTTCTACGGGAAAGCTCTCCCCAGAAAGGTGATTCACGTCTTGCTGTGGGGCAGCCTTATGCTTTAAATGCGGAAAAAGATGTAGCCTGTACATCTGATGGTATAAATGATTTTCCCATCCTGTAAAGATAAGAAAACTCTGAAAATCTCTTTGCGAACGGCATACAACGCCACCAATCATCCCTTCTGCACGCTTCATGCCCGGATTCCAAACGTTTCTTTGCATGTCAAGAAAGTGGTTGATTCTGTTTTCTTTCACTTGTGTGAACGCTGTGCGAATATAACGTGCCTTCTGGATGAGAGATCTCAAACCTGACATCCCTTTCAACAGGTCTTGTTCCACTTGAAAGAGTTCTGTATCTATCGAAAAATAGGTGTTTTCCTGGCCGGAATTATGATAAATGCGGTCATGAGCTTCATTCATAAAACTTTCATAAGAAGCTTCTTCTTCCCAGAAGGCAAAAATATTGGCCGTGAAAGGATCGCTGAGACTCCAGCCGCCAAGCTGTCCTAGAAATCCAGCTGTAGGCAGGATTTCTTTCCATTCTTCTTGTGCTCGAGAAAACAATGGCTTTTTGTGCTCATGTACTTGGCAGGAAATTTTCTTTATAATCATGGCTACCTCTCCCTAAAAAATATCGCTTCTTACCTGTTCCTGCTGTGAACTCTTAAACAACGAAGAAAATATCTATCCATTACCATTCGAATTAAGTGGATGATTTCAAAAACCTAGTGATTTCTCAACAGTAAATAGCTGATATTGGCGGGACGTCTTTTTTAGTTTAACTATCCTGAGGAAAAGGAATGAAATTGAAAAAGAGAAGGGAAGATGAAAATGAATACATTGGGAAAAGAATTTTATGAACAACCAACTTTGAAATTAGCAAAATCCTTACTAGGCTGTCAGTTAGTAAAGGAAACAGAAGAAGGAACTGCCTCTGGATTTATCGTAGAAACAGAAGCTTATATGGGACCGGAAGACCAGGCAGCCCATAGCTTTAATAATAAAAGAACAAACCGAACGGAGGTTATGTTCGGCCCTGCCGGTTATGCTTATACATATGTCATGCACACGCATTGTCTGGTGAATGTAGTCAGCGGGAAACAAGAGAAGCCTGAAGCTGTTCTCATTCGCGCCGTTGAGCCTGTGAAAGGTGAGGAATTAATGTATCTCAGAAGAGGAAACAAAAAGGAAAAAGAGCTGACCAACGGACCTGGGAAACTCACAAAAGCACTTGGAATTACTCAACAGGATTATGGGCGCCCTCTTGACTCGCCTCCCCTTTATATTCTTCCGGGTTTCACACCTGAACAAATTTCTGAAGGACCTCGTATCGGAATCGATAATTCAGGAGAAGCCCGCCATTTCCCCTGGAGATATTGGGTAACTGGTAATAAGTTCGTTTCTAAATAATAATGTACTGTGCCAGGAAAGGATGGTGAGAAGATCCCTTAGTTTCCCTGCTTTTATCTACACGTATTTTGATGAGCTACCAAATAAAATCACCTAATTTTTCTGCCGGGTAGTGGATGAAATAGGTGGTTTTATTGATATATTTCTTGATTCGTTGATAAACTGTTCGAATTCGTGGATATATTTCATTTATCGTTGATATATTCTATTTTCCGACGATATAACCAAACTTCCGCCGATATTATCCTCCCAGTCCTTCAACAATACACGCGTACCCACCCTCCGTCTTTAAGAAAGTCTTTTCTTGATAGTAAACTTCCGGTAATTAATTGACGATACGAAGTAATGGTTCCATCATGAGAGACAATGAATATTTTTTCTTTATGCTGCTGTCTGCACCAATCCAGAAATTGATTTCCAATCGTTTTAAAAACGTGTTCTGGTATAGTATTTATCCCCCTTCTCCACAACTCTTCAGAAGAGCAGTCTTCTACTTCCACGCTGGGAAGGTCCTTCTTAAGGAACTCTTTATCTAACGTTTTATCACAAGGGAGTGTTTTCCATTTCGAATTTTGAGGGAACATTCTTGGTGAAACTGCGGGACTAATGGTAATCATCTCATTTATACCGTTTGCCAGAAGCGTGGCCGTTTCTATTGTTCTCCGAGTAGGGCTGCTCACTATAAGGTCTCCCTGATTCAAAGGAAGATTCTTTTTCAGGAGAGTAATCTGGTTTACTCCTTCCTCAGTCAAGGAAGGATTTCTATGCTGTAAACTTTCCGGAGGACTAAGAGTGTGCTGACCTTGCCCGTGTCTGACAAAGATTAATTCCATAGAGTCACCCTCCATTTTTCGATATTTATGAACCTATAATTAGTCTACCATTTTATGGATCATGATGAACACCCGATCGAATCGTGCAGAGGAGGGTGATACAGAGTAATCCACTGTTCTATGGATGGAAATTTTGTTCTTTTCCTCTATTGTTTAGGATGAACCCATCGTTTGGAAAAACTGTCATCATCGATTTAACTGATGGTATACTGGAATGGACTAAAGTCACTAAGGAGGTTTCGTATATGAATCTAAAAGTTGTAGGAGCAGGTCTCCCAAGAACAGGGACGAGTTCTCTTAAGTCTGCCCTAGAAGAACTTCTTGGCGGACCATGCTGTCATATGAGCGCTATACCGGGGCACCCCTTTGATCTCGGGAAAGGATGGAATGAAGCTATTGAATCAGGAACGACCGACTGGGATAGACTGATGGACGAGTATTCGGCAGCAGTAGACTGGCCGGCGTCCATGTTTTGGCAACAGCTAAGCAAAGAAAATCCGAATGCCCTGGTCCTTTTGTCCGTACGGGAAGATGTAGAGGATTGGTGGACGAGCGTAGCATCAACTATTTTGCGGCCAGCCCGCATGGCCAAGAAAGAGGATTGGACTGAGGGCCGCGACCTTATCAAACTCTTAGAAAGATTTACTGGAACGTCCCATTGGGATGATAGGTCCACTATGATAAATGCTTATCTTGCACATAATGATGAAGTTAGAAGGAGCGTTCCTGCTGATCGCCTGCTCGAGTGGAAAGCTTCTGATGGATGGGAGCCCATTTGCAGGGCACTAGATCTTCCAATTCCTGAGCACTCCTTTCCCTGGCTGAATAAGAGAAGCGAATGGTCTTAGCCAAATAAAAAAACGATCTTCTCCTGTAGAAAATTTTCTTAATGTACGTTTAGCTTGTAGGTGTTTCATACATTGTCAGATTCCTTATTGACAGCATACTAAATCATAGAAGACAGCAAGTAATACTAATGCTAAAATAGGAATAAGAGAGTGGAAAAGTATCCATCCTCTAAGAGATTCTAGATAATCTATTTATTCAGCGAACCAATTTAATTGACTTTCAGGAGGTTAAGCAATGGACAGGAAGGCAATGGACGAGCAGATTATTCACCACTATAAGCAAGACGAACAAAAGATGATATTAATATTTGCTCAATGGTGTGTGAACAATGAACTGGATCCTTTTGAAACTTATAAGAAGGCTTATCCAAATCAAGCAGACAATATTGCTCTGCAGGATGCTGCAGAATTAACCCTCCCCCAAGCTGAAGCTCATCAAATTTCTGTAGAAACTCTATTAGAAGTCTTATCATTATTCGGAAATGATGACCTGGCATTTGTAGTCAATGAGGAATGGAACCAAATGGAATTGAATAATAAAAAATAGCAGGAGGCGCCATCTGCCTCCTGCTATTTTTACACTTTCTTAATTGAAAAATTGGTCTGAAGTACTGGCCAATTTTGGGGAAAAGAGCTGCCTAGTACCCAATAACTCGCTCCACGCAATCCATAGGCTTTAATCGTGTCATATTTAGCCTGGACACTTCGTGCATCTTCAAACCATACTTCATGCTGCTGACCGTTTTCATCCCTATATCGAAAGTAGGGTGATTGATATTTCTCATCGTATTGAATGGCCACTCCGTATCTGGCTGCCAATTGAACAGCTTCCTTTGGGCTCACTGTTCTGGCATAAGTTCCTTTCACCCAAGGAATTTTCCAATCTCTACCGTATAGTGGGACGCCCATTAGGATCTTTTGTCTAGGAATAACGGTTACTGCATAATCCAGTACTTCTTTTACTTTATTGATCGGAGCAATGGCCCATGGCTCGCCTCCTGCCCATCCCCATTCATAGGTCATTAATACTACAAAATCCACAATCTCTCCATGTGCCTGATAATCGTGGGCTTCATATAGCAGTCCTGATTGACTCCCTGAGATTTTAGGAGCTAGAGCTGTAGACACGGTGTATCCTTTGGGATGCAAGCGGCCCACTACTCTCCTTAAAAAATCATTGTAATTTTGACGGTCTTCTGGATAAACATATTCGAAATCGATATTTAATCCGGTATACTGCTTTGCTTCCATTTCCGCTAACACGTTGGTTATTAACTTTTCCTGCAATTCTGGATTTCTAAGAATTGACGCCGCTAAGTCTGAATCAAATGTGCCCCCCGAGAAGGTAGTTAATACCATTAAAGGAGCTACATTATTTTGTCTGGCTGCTTCTAGTAAACCCTCTTCCTCCATGCTTGTAATGGTCCCGTTTGACCGGACTGCATACATAAAAGGCGACAGATAAGTGAAGTTTCTCCCTAAATAAAGGACTTCCTGAGTACCTTGCTCATTAATATTTGTCGTGTAAGCATTTACTTCTGCTGAGGTCAGAGTCTTAGCTGGTATCTTTATTGTTTGACCGATATAAATCAATCCAGGCTCTGCAATATTATTCAGTTGAGCTATTTGATCTATGGACACTCCATTCTTGCTTGCAATCCCCCACAGGGAATCTCCTGCCTGAACAGTATAGTACCAATAAGGCAGTTTAATTAACTCTCCGACGAATAATAATTGAGGATTAGAAAGATTATTGTTCGCTGCAAGCTGCTGGACCGACACCCCATAACGGTTCGCAATCCCCCACAATGTATCACCGGGCTGCACGATATATTCTCTCGATGGTTCTGGGATCACTAGAGCTTGCCCAACCACTAAATCATCCGGTTGATCCAAGCCATTCACCAAAACAATTTGGTTAATGGAAGACTGGTAGTTCTGAGCGATACTCCACAATGTATTCCCAGGCTGAACCACGTGAATTTGCAAATATTTCCCCCCTCTCTTTGCATTCTACTGTCATCTTATTCAGGGAGAAGTCTGCTTATTTGTGTAAAACGTAAAACGGATAAAGGCAGATCGATAATTCAAGCATACCTCCTAATAGTATTCATAAAATGTAAATAAAAGGAGGGGATGGTTTGGAAGAAAGATTGAAAAATTATACGAACTTACATTATCCAGAAGATATGCTCTCCATCATTAAAAACGGTCTAAAAAAACCAAAGGAACCCAAAACAATCCTCATTGCCGGAGCAGGTATTTCTGGTCTTGTGGCCGCCTCTTTACTTAAAGAAGCGGGCTATCATGTAATTATCATTGAAGGGAATAACCGGGTAGGCGGACGGATTTTTACAGTTAGGTATCCTTTTACTGATGGCAATTATTTAGACATGGGAGCAATGAGAATTCCAAGTAATCATGCCCTCGTTTTGGAGTATATTAAGAGATTTAACCTGGTACTAAACCCATTTAATAACAGTTCGCCAAAGGATTTTATTTTTGTCAATAATGTCATAACCACTCAAGGTGATTATGAGAAGGATCCGGAGATACTCAATTATCCGCTGGCCGACTGGGAAGAAGGAAAGACAGCGACCGAACTATTACAGCTTGCCGTTCAGCCATTTCTCGACTTATATGATAAAAGTACTGTTGAAGAAAAAGAAAAACTTAAAAAGAAATACTCTGACTATTCCATGGGAAGGTATTTAGCCAACAATCCTTTAGGTCCCTCCATGTCAAATAACGCGATAAGGATGATCAACGTCCTCTTAGGGATTGAAGGGTTTCCAGAATTCTCGTTTGTCGATATTCTTACGGACATTATTTATCCTATTTTTAATAAAAAGACTAAGTTTTTTGAAATCTTAGGAGGAAATGATCAACTACCCAAATCGTTCTTAAACCAACTAGAAAATGATATTTACTTTAATCAAAAAATAACAAAAATCTACCAAAATGATGATGGAGTAATTTTTGAAACTAAAGACCTTTTAACTGGGAAAACCAGTCTATTCAAAGGGGACGCTGCGATTATCACTCTTCCATTTTCCGTACTGCAGTTTATTGAAATCCTTCCTTTTGATTCCGTTTCCTATAAAAAGCGCCAGGCAATAGCGGAACTTATGATGGTACCTTCTATAAAAATTGGGATAGAATTTAAGAACCGGTTTTGGGAGCAGTTAGGATATGGGAATATCATTTCTGATCGGCCTACCCGTTTTACGTATATCCCAAGCCATGCAAGCAGGTATACTTCTACCGGCGTTTTACTGGCCAGTTACAGCTGGGGACAGAATGCCTTGTTATGGAATAGTTTAACGCAGGATCAAATCACCCAATATGTATTAAGGGACCTGGCAGAAGTTTACGGACCTATCGTTTATCGTGAGTACTTACAAAGCCTTTCTTTCAATTGGAGTCAAAATCCATTCTCTGCAGGGTGTTTTACTTTATTCACCCCTGGACAAGAAAATAATATCGCTGATTTTATAAGAAATCCTGAAGGTAAACTTCATTTTGCAGGGGAACATACATCTGACTTTCACGGCTGGATCGAAGGAGGAGTGGAATCAGGAATCCGGACAGCATATGAAGTTAACCTGAGTACACTAAATTAAGGAAATGGAAATACCCATTTCCTTCATTCCCCTTAGCGCCTCATTCCTCTTCTATCTCGCTGATTTGTTCAGGATCCCCCGGTTATTTCCTTAAGAATCCCCCTTCAGAATTAATAACCTGTCCAGTAATCCAATCGGCTTCATCCCTGACAAGAAATCCAATGAGTTTGGCAGCATCTTCAGGCACTCCAATACGACCTGATAAAAATTTCGGCCGCAATTCTTCCTTGATTGCTTCAGTCATCCACCCAGTATCTGTTGGTCCGGGATTCACTGCATTAACATTAATCCCTAGAGGAGCAAGCTCGGCAGCTAAAGTAACAGTAAAAGCCGCAATTGCTCCTTTAGTCGAGGCATAGGCAAGTTCTCCTATCATAGGTCCTTGATTTTGACCAGAGGTTAAGTTAACAATTTTCCCCTTCTTCTTTCCGAGGGTTTCATAACGGCGGGCGAATTCTGTACAAAGGAGGAACGTGCTCCTCATATTCACCGCATAGTGGGCATCTAAGCTCTCTGCATCAAGCTCAGCAAATCCATCCCTCGTCGAATAAGCTGCATTGTTCACAATTACAGTTGGAAAACCCAAGGAATCAATAACTTGATCTAAAAGACTGGAGGCAGCGTGAGATTCAGATAAATCAACTGCGGCATACTGACTTTTCACGCCAAAGCTTTCTAACATCGTTCGAAATTCCTCTGCCCATTGTTCATCAGCCTGATAGCACGTAAAGAAAACATCGTGACCTTCTTCTGCCAACTGTTTACACACGGCTGCTCCTATTCCATGTTCATGGCTAACCCCTGTAACAACTGATATTAACCTTTCCATATATACACTCCTGTCTATACAATAGTAATATTTTTAAAAAATGTGGACATAATAAAAGAAAAAAAAGGGGGGTGTCCTCTTGCTGTTAAATATTATTCTAGGAATTTTGATACCCTGGATTTTATGTATTTTACTCATTCAAAGAGCTCCCATTGTTGTCTTTGTTATGTTCCCTATAGGAATTTCCATTGCCTTTCTTGCCAATGACTGGGGGTTTGATTTATTCTGGCTGGTTTCACCTACTTTAACCAATCCTTCCTTATCTGCTCTGCCTTACAACGTTGGTTATTTTCCTTTTTTAGCTAGTCTGTTTGCCTACTTTAAAGTTAAACAAGGCAGGAATAGCACCCTGCTCGTTACCATCTTTTCAATTATTACTACAAGTATTGAAGGCTGTGCCTTAATCATTGGCAAAGTCCACTACTTAAATGGCTGGAATATACTTTATACTTTTCTCGTCTATGTGACTGGTTTTACAATCGCTTCCCTTTATCTTCATCTCCTAACGAATTATAAAATTCTCCCAAAATAATGCCTTTCCCCTATCATACCAAAAATCCAAATTTTTATATCCCCCCTCTATCTATCCCCTCTATTCTTGCAATTAAAGAATGGAGGGGATTTTATTTAGCTGATTCAAAACTGAGTAAATGGAATGGTTTTAAATGGTATTTATTGTAACTATACTTAGACCTTTACATTAATTTCCTTGATAAGCAGTGGAATAATTGACGTATGCTCCTGGGCAGGTTTACCATTTAGATTGACCAAAATAATCAATTGGTCAGTTTACCTAACTTAGTCATGGCTGCTTCTCACCATGAATGACTTTTAAGAAAGAAGGCGTATTAAAATGTGTGGAATTGCAGGATGGATTGATCTATCAAACAATCTCTCCAATGAAAAAGGGATTTTAAAAGAAATGACAGATAGGATTGCGCTTAGAGGACCAGACGCAGAAGGTTTCTGGCTAAGTGATCATGCAGCTCTTGGTCATCGCCGCTTAATCGTAATTGATCCTGAAGGCGGGGCACAGCCTATGCTTTACAAGCAAGGAGATGATTACATCGCTCTTGCTTACAACGGAGAACTTTATAATTATTTAGAGCTTCGTAATGAATTAATCGAAAAAGGGCACCAATTTAAAACAAATTCAGATACGGAAGTCATGCTCCATGCCTATCTTGAATGGAATGAAGACTTCGTAAAGCATCTAAACGGCATTTATGCATTTGGCATCTGGGATGAACGATCAGAACGATTAATGCTTGGACGCGACCATCTAGGTGTTAAACCACTATTTTTTGCTAAACGAGGAGACAAATTAATATTCGGCTCTGAAATCAAATCTCTGCTTGCTCATCCGGAAGTAGAAGCAAAACTGGACAAAGAAGGATTATCAGAAGTATTTGGTCTCGGTCCAATGAGAACCCCAGGAAATGCCATATTTAAAGACATTCAAGAAGTCCGCGCAGGTCATTATGTTACCTTTTCCAAACAAGGAATGAACCATAACCAGTATTGGGAATTGGAAAGCAAGGAACATACAGATGATGTAGAAACGACCGTCCAAACCATTCGGGAACTGCTGGAAGATACCGTAAACCGACAGCTGATCGCCGATAAACCACTCGTCTCTATGTTATCAGGCGGTCTTGATTCCAGTGGACTCACCGCAATTGCAGGCAAAGAATTTAAAGAAGAAGGTAAAACATTACCTACTTATTCGATTGACTTCGTTAACAGTGAAGAGGACTTTGAAACCGATTTTCTTCGCAGAGATTTAGATGAACCTTGGGTTAAACGGGTTTCCGAACATGTGGGGACAGATCACAAATCAGTAGTCTTTCCAGCAGACAAACTCGTAGAAAATTTATTAGTCCCTATGAGAGCACGCGATTTGCCAGGTGTTGGAGAAATCGAAACCTCTCTTTATCTCTTATTTAAAGAAATGAAACAGGATGCGACCGTCGCTCTTTCTGGGGAATCTGCCGATGAAGTGTTCTCTGGTTATCCTTGGTTCCACCAGGAGGAATTTTTAAATGCTGATATCTTCCCATGGTTAATTAACATTGGGAACATGTCCCGCATTTTAAAAGACGATATTCAAGAAAAACTGGATTTAAAAGCTTATCAGCATCAACGGTTTGAGGAGGCACTCGAAGAACTGCCCGTGCTCGAAGGAGAAAGTGAGCGGGAAGCGAAACAGCGCCAGATGTCCTATATGTTTATCACCCGTTTCCTTCCATTTATGTTAGATCGTAAAGACCGGGCAAGTATGATGACTGGCTTCGAGGTACGTGTACCTTTCTGTGATTATCGGCTTGTCGAATATTTATGGAATATCCCATTTGAAATGAAGAATATCGATGACATTGAAAAAGGTATACTTCGCCGTGCCTTTGAAGGCTACCTGCCGGATGATGTACGTAATCGAAGGAAAAGTGCCTATCCAAGTACAAAGGACGATGCTTATTTAGCAGGTCTTAATAAATGGATGCTGGAGGTATTGGATAACCCTCAGTCGCCTATACTATCAATTGCTAATGAAGATGTGCTCCGAGAAATTGCTAATGGCGAGCACCCCGTTATTAACGGATCCAAAGCCAGGGGTCTGCTCGATTATTTGCTTCAAATCAATGCCTGGCTAGATGAATATAACATAGAACTACAATTATAAAAGAAACATGGCCACTGGATATCCAGTGGCCTTCATAGTATCCATCTTTAAATTTGGGAGAACCTAACCTTATCTTACAATTTGGAGGGTTCCTTATGAAAATCACCGTGACCATTCTAATTAGTGGATTATTCCTCATAGCAAACGCGGGCTGCAACGGACAAAACAATGTACAGCCTTCTAACAATCTTGATCCTGCTAAAGTTAGTTATCAGGATCAAAAGGATTCCACTAGCGATAACCTTAACTTTTCTGGCTTTGATCTAACTATTGATTACGGAACAAATAGAACATATCAAATCAATTTTTCGGATACTGCTTCCTATAAGAAAGCTTTTCTGCAAGATTTAGATGGTCAGCAAGTAACAGGTACTAAAGCCTTTAATCAGCTGATCACTAATTTTCACAAATTCTCGTTTGATGAAGATACGAAAGAAGACGATGTAGTTGAGGAGGTAACAAGATCTTTAGGAGTGCCCGATCAGTTCCGCACTTTTCAATTAAAAGTCATGTATAACAATGGTTATGAAAAAATTTATAAAAAAAGAGCCTAGACTTCTCTAGACTCTCAAAAACATGTTAGTGATAGGTTCAATGGGAGAGTATATTAATTAATCACTCTCCTTGCTCTCTCTTCAGCTTACAAGTTACAGCTAAACTCTTTACCGCGGATGATCCTTCTGTACGTTTTTATTTGAGGGTGGTTTTCTCCATATTCTTCTCAATTTTATCTTCTTTCAAAAGCTTTCCAATTGCTCGTTTGAATGCAGCTTTGCTCATATTCAGCGTATGCCGGATATCCTCAGGATCGCTTTTATCATGAAGGAACATCGCACCGCCCGTCTCTTCTAAATAATCAAGAATGACTTCTGCATCATCTTTCATCATATCTTGTTTTAACGGCAGAAGAGATACATTAATGGTACCATCCTCTTTTACATCAATTACACGGCCCTGGATAGTTTCACCCAGACGAGGCTCGATTTTCCTCTCATAAGGATGGATAAATCCCCGGTACCCTTCTTCACTTAAAATAAATGACCCTGCCTTTGTAGAGCGATAAACCCTTCCAACAATTTCATTATTCAGAATAGAAGCAGGAGCAGGAGTAAGATCATCCGTCACTTCATTCTCAGAAATGGGCTCTGCCAATAATCTGCCTTTTTTGTCTGTTTCTAGACTAACAAACAAAAAATCGCCGGTTTTGGGCCAAACGGACTTTAATAAGGGAAGCTCGTCCTTTGATACTAGAATTTCTTTTTGGATTCCAATGTTTACGAATACTCCCAGATGAGGAAGAACTTCTGCCACTTCTGCCCAGCCGTAACTGTCGATCCGCACTTCCGGAAGCTCCATCGTTGCTAATAGTTTGCCTTGTTTGTCGGGATAAATAAAGACGGAAATCTCTTCACCTAATTCGATCTCCCCGCTAACCTCTTCATCAGGAAGCCGCACTTCCTCGTTGTGAGCTGTTAAAATAAAACCTTCTGTTATTTTTTTTAGTACATGAAGCTTGTGGACGTTTCCGATAGATAATGTCATTAATTCGCCTTCCTTTACTCGTAGAACTACTAGTGAAACCATTATACCGCACTGCATCCTGCACATAAAATAATTAAATATTCGCTCTTATGTAAAAAAGCGCAGCCTAGGCCACGCTTTTTAATCCTTATCCTATAGCCAGGCAGCTCCTACAATAATAAGGAGAATAAACAAAACAACAATTAATGCAAATCCTCCACCATAACCGTAACCCATAGCTCTCCCCCCTTTAATAATATATATGAAGAGAAAGGGCAATCCGTATGGGTGAATTTCTCATATGGGAATCATTTTGTTAATCCTAATTGTTCTGCTACTAAACGGTACGATTTCTTTCGTGCCTCAAAGTCAAATATATTCGATATAATCAGGAATTCATCCGTGCCATACTTTCCCTCTAATTCTTGAAGTTCTCTTATCACGGTTTCTGGATCACCAATTATTGCTCTCTGTCTATTTTTCTTTATTTTCTCAAGTTCTTCCGGCAGAAGACTCCATTTTTTCAGCTCTTCACTCGAATACACACGGGTGTCTAATCCCTTCTCTACTTGCAGCAGCCACATATCTTGACTTATGGCCAGTTCTTCCGCTTCTTCCTGTGTTTCTGCACATATTACAAACACACACGCATTAATTTTTGGAGCCTGAAGAGCAAACGATGGCTGAAATCTTTCTTTATAGGTCTGAATAGCTTCTTCCCCTTGGTCCGGGCTGATAAAATGTCCAAAAGTAAATCCTGTCCCGTTCAGTGCTGCATGTTTGGCCCCGCGTGAAGATAAACCGAGTATCCACGTTTCCGGCTGGTGACTTGTATCAGGTTTAGCAGAAACGCCAAAGTACTTATCCCCTTTTTCAAAAGAATGATATAGAAATTGGTGAAGCTCTCTTACTTGCCTGGAAAAAGAGCTTAAAGATTTTTCGATTCCATCCGTTAAAGCAAGCCTCGTCTTTCTTCCACCTCCTGGCGAACGTCCTAGTCCCAGGTCTATTCTGTCTGGGAATAGAGCTTCTAACATTTTAAAGTTTTCAGCGACTTTGAGTGGACTATACTGGGGAAGAAGAACGCCGCCGGAGCCGACACGTATCGATTGGGTGAGTGATGCGATCCGGCTGATTAATACTTCTGGAGAGGTACTCGCCAGTCCATTCGTATTATGATGCTCTGCCACCCAATAACGATAATATCCCAGTTCTTCTGCCCACTGTGCCAATTCAAGAGTTTGGCTCAGCGCATCTTCTGCTGTTTGACCTTTGGAAATAGGGCTTTGATCCAGAACGCTTATTCTCATATCGTCTTGCCATCCTCCTCTCTCTTGTGCTCAAAACGGCGTATTTAAATTATTGATAAACATCCTTCATTATTTGATGGAGGATTTGAAGCTGTTCTTCAAATAAGATTTTGTACCTTTTTTTAAGAACATCAAATTCTTCTTTTCCCTGGTTGGTTAAATAATACCAATAGACTTTTTGTCTTTTCCGAGAGTGAGATTTAAAATCTTCTCTTCTCTCCAGCAGTCCTTCTTCGGTCATCTCATGGAGTGTATCCAGCAAGGTTGACGGAGCTGGAATCCAATTTTTTGTCAGTTTCCGAAATTCATCTTTGAAATGTTCACTAATCATTGGTTGACTCACTTGAAGTAAATGCATAATATAAAATTTGGTGAACTGTGCAGCACTCATATTTAGAGCAAATTTCTTCGGATTGTTTTTATGTGACAAGCGGATCCCCTCCTAAACTAATGATTGTCTCTATTTTACTATAAAGAAGGGCTTCATTGTCCAATTAAACGCACGCTTGTTCGGTTATTGATTTGTTTTATTTTATAGGATTCGGAGTTGCTACTAAGTATTAAGTGGAAGTATTTAGTTGATTTAAAAAGTGCTTCACCTGTTTTCTGTTGGTGAAAATGATGATTTGAGAACTTTGGGACTGATTTTCCACTGCTTTCATCGTTTTTTTAGCTCTCGCTTTAGGAAAATCCCATACATATTTTATAAATTCCCAATCGATCTTGTCTGGACATCCTTCGCCTAAATCCTCTCTTACTCTGCCCCGATGGAACCACCAGCGTTTGATTATACTTAATAAACAAATACTTCTGGACAGATTTAGAAAGATAATTGTATCAGCAAGCTCAAGACGCTCCGCCCACACTTTACTGTAATTTCCATCGATGATCCAGCTCTCTTGCTTTAAATAGGGAGCCTGCTTGGCATGAAGTTCATCTTGATCGGAAGGAACCCATCCAGGCTTCCAAAACAACCGATCAATGTGAATAGCTTCTATTCTTAATATCTCAGCAAGTTGTCTAGCTAACGTGGATTTTCCAGAACCAGCTGAACCTAGAATTGCAATTCGTTTCATTGTATCCCTCCATAGAAAAATTCCGCAGAAGACAGATAACCACTGCGGAATTTTTTAACTTAATAAAAGATGGAAGCAAGCAGCCTTTTCCCTTCTAGTTCATAGAGAGGAAAAAGAAATAGCGATCTTACCAAAATTCTTGGATTCTTCAATATATTTAAATGTTTCAAGGTACTCTTCATAAGAGAACACACGATCTAGATGAGGAACAATTTGGTGAGTGGCTACAAAATCAATCATCTCTTTAAATTCTTCGGCACTGCCCATGGTAGAACCTAAAAGGTTGTATTGGCCGTAGAAAAACTTCCGGATATTGATCGTAACTTCATCCTCCGTGGTAGCACCGAATGTTACGATCGTGCCGCCTTTACGAATGATGTCAAGGGACTGGTTAAATGTCGCTGCCCCTACACTTTCAAGCAAGAGGTCCACCGATTCATTTGCTAATTCTTCATTCCAGTCACTATGAGTATCGATCGCACGGTCCGCACCAAGCGAAAGAGCTTCTTTCTTTTTGGCCACTGATCGAGAGGTAACGATAACACGGGCTCCTTTTGCTTTCGCAAATTTTAATGCGAAAGTTAGAACTCCACTTCCAATGCCAGGAAGAAGCACCGTCTGATCCTTAGTTAATTTCCCTCTCGTAAAAAGCGCCCGATACGCGGTCAGTCCTGCCAGTCCAAGAACGCCCGCCTGGTCGTAGTCCAGATGGGCAGGTTTATGTTCCACATATTTTTCAGATTGACAGATATATTCCGCAAATGTACCTTGATCCGGAAACCCGACAATCTCAAACCCTTCAGGCGGAGAATCACTGTTCGTCTCCCATCCTGTGCCGGGATTCAAGACTACCTCATCTCCAGCTTTAAATCTCGTGACACCTTCTCCCACTTCTTCTACTATCCCTGTTGCATCGGAACCTGGGACTAAGAGAGGGTCTTCGGCACCATGTCGTTTTGTTACCACAGATAAATCTCTACGGTTCATGCCTGCTGTAATAATTTTTACTTTTACTTGATTTGAATCTAATGAAGGTTCTTGAATTTCCTTAATGCTTAAACCATCTAAACCAACTTTTCCTTCATGTACAATTGCTTTCATTTTCAAGCACTCCTTCCCTATTACTCTAGGTAATAGTTTATCAATATCAGGTAGGTTCGCAAAGTAATACCCTCTTTAAATAGAAAAGTCAATAAACCACAGAAATCTAGTTTATGATTCATCCTTAGCATAGAACATTTTTACAGACAAAAAAACACGTGAAACCAAGATTGCACATCTGATTTCACGTGTTTTACTTTAAATTTAACCTGTCTTACTTTATAACATATGATCTTCAGTTAGACCATGAAATTTTATTCAGCTAGAACTTGAACTTTTACATCTTTACGACCAAATGCCAAAGCATCCTGACGGTCTGCCATATACACATCGATACGGCTGCCATTAATCGCACCGCCAGTATCGCCAGCAATTGCTACACCATATCCTTCAACGTATACTTTTGAACCTAAAGGAATTACATTAGGGTCTACAGCGATCACTTTCAGATTAGGGTGTGCATTTAAGTCAATCCCTGTTGCTGTTACACCGCTGCAGCCTGCACATGATGCAGTATATGCTGTAGCTTGTGCAGTAAATTCTTTCACTACATCATTACCTGTGTTACTGCTCTGTTTTTGAGTGTTTGATTTTTCAGCCGTTTTATTGCTGGACTGATTACTTTGCTTGGTCTGCTTCGGTGCTTTCTTCTCCGCAGATTTAGTAGATGTACTAGGAGCTTTAGCTGCGCTTGCTTTCACCGCAAATTTATCTCCAGGATAAATCATAGTGGAAGATAAATTATTCCAAGCCATAAGCTGATCTACAGATACTCCATATTTCTGGGAGATCGCATAAAGGGTATCTCCTGATTGAACCGTATAAGTTGTTGAATTATTGTTGCTAGTCGTTGATGGTGTATTTGATTCATTAGAAACGGTTAATTTTTGATTTGGATAAATTAGATTTGAGTTCAAGTCGTTCCATGTTTTCAGCTGGTCCACAGAAACGTTATAGTCTTTTGAAATGCCCCAAAGTGTATCGCCTTTATCAATTGTATATTCTTCAGCACTTACAGTAGATGCAAATGCGCCTGTTAACGTTACCGTAGCTGCTAGAGAGAAAACTGTTTTTTTCATAAATAATGTCCTCCTGTTGATTGTGATCACGTCACAATTAATTTCCTGTGATAACTCCACAATTAATAGACTAACAGAATCTATGAATTATTTAAGAACAAACAGCTAACAGTTCGATTTCAAAATTAACATAAAGATTTCATACACATTACAGTGGAGGGAAAATCCCTTAAAATCAGTGGTTTTAAGACGAGATATTACTTATTTCTACAATAAACAACCCTTATATTCTTTTTATATTTAGGAATGATAGTCGAAAATAGATAAATAAGGAACTAAAAAAGGTAATTTATGATTTACAATCCATTATGTTTCAATTTCGTTTTTTAATCCTAGTTCACAGCGCTGTAGTCCCACTTGCCAATGATCACGATTAATTCCCTTACCAACATGAAAGAAAAAACCTGTCACTTTAACATGACAGGTTTTTCTTAACTATTATTGATAAAGAGCAGCAACTTTCTTCTGTACAGCTGGATCTGCTAAATATTCATCATAAGACATCTCTTTATCAACTAAGCCATTCGGAGTCAGTTCTATAATCCGATTCGCAATCGTCTGGATAAATTCATGGTCATGAGATGCAAACAGAATCGATCCTTTAAAATTAATTAACCCTTTGTTCAATGAAGTAATTGATTCAAGGTCTAAGTGGTTAGTCGGTTCATCTAAAACAAGGACATTAGCTCCAGACAGCATCATTTTAGATAACATACAGCGGACTTTTTCTCCTCCAGAAAGCACTTGCGCTTTCTTAAGAGCTTCTTCCCCGGAGAAAAGCATTCTTCCTAGAAAGCTTCTCAGGAACGTTTCCGTTTCATCTTCTGGAGAATATTGACGCAGCCAATCAACTAACGATAAGTTCGAACCTTCAAAGAATTTCGAGTTATCTTTAGGGAAATAGCTCTGGGTGGTCGTAACTCCCCATTTATAAGAACCGGAATCCGGCTCCATTTCCCCCATCAGGATTTCGAACAACGTGGTCTTGGCCGTTTCACTGCTTCCTACAAAGGCAACTTTATCATTCGGGTTCAAAGTGAAACTGACGTTATCTAATACTTTGACCCCATCAATCGTCTTGGTCAGATTCTCTACTATCAGGAGATCATTTCCAATTTCCCGATTCGCTTGAAAAGCTATATACGGATATTTGCGTGAAGAAGGCTTAATATCATCCAGCGTAATTTTATCAAGCAGTTTCTTACGTGATGTTGCTTGTTTAGATTTCGAAGCGTTAGCACTGAATCGTGCCACAAATTCCTTTAAGTCGTTGATCTTTTCTTCTTTCTTCTTGTTCTGTTCTTGAGCCAGTTTCATAGCTAACTGACTGGATTCATACCAAAAATCATAATTTCCTACGTACACCTGTATTTTCCCAAAATCCAGATCTGCAATATGAGTACATACATTATTTAAGAAGTGACGGTCGTGAGAAACGACAATAACGGTATTTTCAAAATCTATAAGAAAATCTTCCAGCCATTGAATAGCTTTGATATCCAAGTGGTTGGTCGGCTCATCCAGCAGAAGAACGTCCGGGTTACCGAATAGTGCCTGAGCAAGAAGAACTTTTACTTTTTCTGAGCCTGCCAGCTCACTCATCTGCTTTTCATGCAGATTTTCTTTAATGCCTAAGCCTGTTAACAGCCGTGCCGCTTCAGATTCCGCTTCCCAGCCATTCATTTCAGCGAATTCACCTTCCAGCTCTGCCGCCTTCATCCCATCTTCTTCAGTAAAATCACCTTTCATATAGATGGCATCTTTCTCCTGCATAACTTCATAAAGTCTTGCATGGCCCATAATGACCGTTTGAAGTACCTGATACTCATCATACTCGAAATGGTTCTGTTTTAAGACAGCAAGCCGTTGATCATTCTTTAAAGAAACTTCACCAGTCTGCGCCTCAAGTTCTCCACTGAGTATTTTTAAAAACGTAGATTTCCCTGCACCATTTGCCCCAATAAGTCCATAACAATTTCCGGGGGTGAATTTTATATTGACGTCCTCGAACAATTTCTGGTCACCGAAACGAAGACTAACATTATTAACATTTAGCATTAAAAATCCTCCAGTATTTGAATGTATAACATTAGAATTATACCATTCATCTGGAGGATTAAACAGTTTTCTCAAAAATTTATGATTGGAAAGATTCATTTTCCTTCAGCCATTGCTTAAAAAGCTCATAATCATGTTCTACAATATCCTGATAATGATCTGACCATAAGCTTATTTGATGGCGGAATAATTTCTTGTTCGAACCGATCGCCTTTAAAATCGCTTTCTCACTATGGTAGCTCATGATACCTTGTTCAAGATCTGCGTCAGCTCTGGAATGAACTTTAGCAGAAATTTTCCCCATGATCTTCACGGTTTGTTTCACAGCTTTGAAATCATCGAGATGCTTCTCCTTGATTTCTTTGCTGAACGGAGACCGTTCCCGCACATAAAAGTCTCGTCCATGAAGAGTAAAGTAGCCGAGATAAGGGTCCGCTTTATGATGCATGGCTCTTTGCGTGTGAATAACCCGTCGTCCCTGCTGCTTGTTATCTTCCCAAAACTGTTCATCATAAGGAAAGAAATAGGCAGGTATAGGAGTTCTGGCTTCTTTAGCTTCTAGGATCACATCATCATGATGTTTTCCCTTTTCTCCTTCAATTAATATATAATAGCGCTGTAATCCGGTTGAGCCGATACCGGATCCTTTCTTTTTCACCACATCTTTAATTCGGTAGAAAGATTCGGGTTCTCGATTGTCAGGGTGCACAGAAGCAATGTAATCCTTCCAGGCATGCTTCAGCTTTTCCTTCTCCTGTTTGGAAACCGCAGTCAACTTATCTTTACCGATGTCGAACGAACGGATAGAATCCTGATCCACTACGGTTTGTTTTTCCAATTCATGAGATGCTTGTCGTTTTTTTAGTTTCTTTAACACTTTTTTAATTGGACCTTTTGTATTATCTACAGTAAATTGTAGCTTCACCGGGTCTTCGTCGCCATCTTTAAAGGCTTGTAGCTGTTTAATATAGGACTTTAAATAGTGATTAACTAGTTCATCTTGCTTTTCTTTTGAGAAACCAAGCGGACTTGTCATTAGCCTGATGCTTACCACCATCCGCATAACATCATAGAGGTAGGATCCTAAATAGCCTTCATCAAAATCATCAACATCAAAAACAATCTCGCCTTGTTCGTTCTGGAAAGCACTAAAGTTATCAAAATGCATGTCACCCATGATCCAGGTCGGTTTATCTTCAGGTGTATGGAAAGTCAATGGAAGATCCGTAGTGTCAAAGAAATATAAATAAGCACTTCCTCTAAAGAAACTATAAGGATCTTTCTTCATTTTCTGATACTTATTTTTCTGATCCTTGTGGGAAAGGTTCATTAGTTTAGCATCAAATTGATTTAATACCGTTTCTAACGACTGCTTTCTAAGCTTGTCTTTTGTAGATACGATGCGTTCTGCATGATGATCCATCATCTATACCACCTTTTCTAAATTGCATCCTAATCCATTTATACCCTCCCACGAGGCAGAAAAAACAAAAAAACGGCTGCTAATAAATAGCAGCCGTTTTCTTCATTATGACTTATGATAAAGGCTATTGTTTTCTACTACTTGCATGACCTTGCTTGTTTGTTCCATTTTACTGCCGCAGATTGGACAGAGATTTTCTTCGTTGGTACGAAAGTTGTCACGCATCCAACAATTGCAATCCTCGGACGTACACTCCCAAATCTTCGTTTCTTCTTCTTTCACTTCTACCTGGTTTTTTTTACCAAATGCCATTAGAACTGAAACCTCCTCTTGACACAAGATTTATGTAAAAGAGACTGACTTTAGTGAGCCAGTCTCTTTCTAACTTATGCCTTATAGTTTAGTTACGTTCGCAGCTTGTGGTCCGCGGTTGCCTTCTGTAACTTCAAATTCTACAGATTGACCTTCTTCAAGTGCTTTGAATCCTTCTTCATTGATTGCGCTGAAATGTACAAATACATCGTCTTCGCCTTCAACTTCGATAAATCCAAAACCTTTTTCCGCGTTAAACCATTTCACTGTACCTGTTTTCATAGGAATGGGTCCTCCAATATTTCTTAAAATTAATATGCGTTTTGCTATAAAGAAAAAATCACATATTATAAAAAGTACCAATAAACATTGATCACTCTTTATAATAGGTGATTCAGAACTATTCTTCTTAGGATTGGCAGAAACTTTTTTCTTATTAATATAATATACTATTTTTCACCGGTGAAGTCAAGATAGAGCGCCTTTGGAGCCCTATATTTAATAGTATATTCAAGCCCAGGTGTTTTTATTCATTTCTTTTTAAGTTTTTTCGATAATCCCGCAGGCGATTCTCTTCCCAGCATTCCCAGAAGGCTGAGTTCTGTAATCATCAGGCCCTTGATGAATAATAACTGCCCTTCCTATGATTTCATCTACTGTAAAACGATCTGTAAAAAAGATCATACGTGCTCGACCCTGGTTGGAGAAAAGAACCGGAAAGTCTCCTGGGTGATTGCCATGAGGCTGCTGGTGAGGATTCCAATGCCCACCTGCCGAAGAGAATGGCTCTTTTCCATCTCCAAGCTCGCATACACCTTTTTCATGAATATGAAACCCGTGCGGACCGACTTGAGGACCATTCTTTACTCGTTTAAATGGAGGTAACCCTTCCACTTGCACGAATATTTCTACTCCGTAAGGACGCTGGTAAAATTGCATGATGCCTTTAAGATCTGGAGCAAGAGGGCTGCTTAGAAAGGTGACTCTTGCCTGCTCTGCAGTGGCTGCAGGACGATAAGGGTTGTAAGGATAGTACCCGTACATTTTTTTATCCTCCTCCTTTCTTTTCAATTTATGCTTCACGTATTCTAATCATTACTATTCTTCATTTACAAGCTATTTTCCGTGTGCTACACTCACCTGTAATGTCTCAAGATCACAAAAGGAGAGATCCATGATGAAAAAAATGATATTAATGATGATGATTGCTCTTGCAGCTATGATAGGAGTTAGCGCCTGCTCTCAAGATTCTGATGACAGCAAGCAAAGCCAAAGCTCCAATGAGAGTCAACAAGATCAAAGTTCCAGTGATGACAAGAAAGCTTCCAGTGAAAAAGAAGCTACTGGTCCTGTAGCTGTTGTAAATGGCAAAGAGCTTCCACGAAAAGATTTCAACACCCAGCTTGAGAGTATGAAACAGAAATATAAGCAAATGGGAATGGATGTAAGTAAAAAAGAAGACATGCTAAAGAAAAACGTCGTAGATCAAATGGTTGGTGCTGAGCTGATCAGTCAAAAAGCAGATAAAGAAGGCGTCAAAGTTACCGATAAGGAACTGGACAAGCGTTATTCTGATTTTACAGACCAATTTAAATCTGAAGAACAAAGAAAAAAAGCTTTTAAAGATAATGATTTAACAGAGAAAAAAGTAAAAGATCAACTAAAAGAAAACTTAAAGATTAGTAAATATATCGATAAAAATACAGAAGAACCGAAAGTTTCAGATAAAGAAATTAAAGAGCAGTATGATAAAATGGCTGAACAACAAGATGATGCTCCGAAGTTAGATAAAGTTAAGCCGACGATTAAGAAACAGCTAGTTCAACAGAAAACTCAAAAACAAATTCAATCCATTGTTGATAAACTTCGCAAAGAAGCTGATGTCGAAGTTAAAATTTAAACAGTAAAAAAACCTGGCCAAGCGGTCAGGTTTTTTTATGGACATTCTGCTGTTTGAAATCTACTGTAATTTACTTCGCCTAATCACTATATATGTCACCCCTGTTTTGTCTGACAAATCTAATCCTAGAACACCCCTTCCACCTCAACACAAAACAGGGTGCTGAGAAATTCTCAACACCCTGAAGATTTGGTAAAACACGCTTTTCATCCGATTCATTCTATATTCATAGTTCCTGACTTTCTTTGATTTAGGAATGGATAGTTTCTAACCTGGCATATTGATCCTCGAGTACATTTACTTGAGTGTAGTTTGTTAAACTATAAGACAAACGGTTGAAGAACTGGCGAATTTCCCTTGTCCATTGTTCGGAGGCTTGCTGGAACACTTCATCCCAAATGGATTCATAGTGACGGGTCAGAATATCTTCTCCATCGCCTAACACCTGTTTTAAGTGCGGATTGAACCGAGCACTAAGCGCTTCTTTCATCTCTTCTTTTTCATTTTTTTCAAAAAACGTCTTCGTATTCTTAAACATTCGTAATATATCTTGATATTGCTGCTTATCTAGCTCAAATTTCAGATTAAATTCCGGACTGGAGAGATGATTTAAATCCTCGACAGAAAATTCAATAGAGCTGTGAATCTTTCTTAGCTCCTTCTCTAGTTCAGCTTGTTTTTGCTGAAGCAGTTCTGTCAGCAGCCGTTCAATTCTTAAGCTGACTGCTCTCAATTCCTGCTTCATTTCAAAATCAATTTCTCTCACCAATCTTTCCCCGGCTGAATCCACTTGTTCTTTCACATTTTCATTTTTTCCATTAATTACTGCTGGATTAAATTGCTGCTTAAAGAAATCATGGAAATTTAACATCATTCTCTCGTGGACATAATGAATTTGCTTTTCGACTTTATGTCGGATTGGTTCATATTCTGAAGTTCCGTTGAGCTTTTCAATAACGGAGACAGCCTGGTCTTCATTTTCCTGATACGTTTTAAGCTGAAGCTCGCGTTCTTGTTGATTAAGCTTGGCGTGACGGATAAATTCATGTAACGAATCCTTGGCCGCTTTGATATCATGGTAAATCGACTGGATGAGAACATCGGCTAATTCTTCATGTAAAAAACGGCTGAACCTGTCTTCAAAGACATTCATCCCTGACTGGCCGGACTTATTGTCCATCTTCTCACTCAGTGCTTGAAGACTTGATAAGGAGTACAACCGCGGATGGCGAATGTTAAAGCGCGTGAGCTGGTCTTTTAAATAGCTTTCCACCTGCTGGACTTCTTCAGGGGAATCTGCTAAATCACTAGCATTAATAATAAAGAACATTTTATCCATGGCAAACGTGTCTTTCACGCGGCCAAGCTGAGTTAGAAAAGCTTGATCGGCTTTAGAAAACGGGTGGTTATAATACGTGACGAAAAGAACAGCGTCGGCATTCTTTATATACTCGAAAGAAACATCTGTATGTCTGGCATTCACTGAATCTGCTCCCGGTGTATCTACCAGAGTGATGCCCGCCCGTGTCCATTCGCAATCATAATAAAGCTCCATCCATTCAATGAAACAAGACTTCTGTTCCTCAGCAACGAAGGATGAGAATTGCTCCCAAGTAATGGTCATTTCAGTACCAAAATATGGGCTCATATAATCATATCCGGATTGAAATGCCTTAATAAACGACAACTGTTTTTGCTCCAGTTTCTTGAAATCTTTATCGGTCCATTTATTGATTTCTACCATTAATTCCTCTGTGTCTTTTGCTTGTAAAGATCGTTGATGAATCAATTGAGAAAAATCCTCAAGCAGCTGCTGTTCTGTTTTGACTTTTACGCGTATAGTCCGGTCTGGGAATTGTTCTGTTGGCGGACAGATTTTGTTAATTGTGGCCGTCGTAGGATTAGGAGAAACCGGCAGAACACGGTCCCCAAGCAGTGCATTGGCAAAGGATGATTTACCCGCACTAAACGCACCAAACAGTGCCACTGTATAACTTTGGTTAGCTAAGCGATTCTGTTTCGTTTGCAATTGCTCATATAAATCTTTTAGTCCTTCCGTTTCCTGTAAAACGGTTAATGCTTCCTCTGCATGTTTCATAGCTTCACTGGAAGAGGTCTCCCCCGCATCTTGTTCAGCCGAAGCTTCCCATTCCTGTTTACTTGGCAAAGGTTGATTAGAAAAGTCCGTGACAGCTTCAAGAGATTTGAGCTGGACTTGAACCTCCCGTTCTTTCAAGGCCTTCTTTACATGTTCATCTAGCTGATCAGACTGCTCGGAAATAGACAATTGTTGCTTTAACAATTTGCTTGTTTGATGAAAATTTTCGTCCAGCTGATCAAGCTTCTTTTCGATGGCCTTCTTATTCTCTAATGCCTGGATAATCTCTTTATACTGCTCTTTTTCATCCCTATTTCTTTCCTGGAGAATCTCTTTCATTCGTTCCTGCCATTCAAGCAGTCGGGTTCTGTATTGTTGTTTAATATCTTTCGCCACTTGTTCCGTATACCGTAGTACGTAATCACCGGTCACAGATGCGCCGGGTTCAATTAATTTTCTCAGCCGATCTTTTTCATAGGAAAGAGAAAACTGCTGGATTTCTTCAATAATAGAGGAGTCTTTAATCTCAAAAGCATCGATGATTTCCATTATCCGATCTCTTAATGGCCATTTGAGATTTTTCTCCATTACGTCTATTAAACCTGAATAAAAATCATTTTCTCTTCGCTGTAGTTCTTCTTCTGTTTTCTTTTTTGTGAACAGCATTCCAACTTTAAATCCAGACTGACTGGCTTCTAAATAAGCTTTAGCCTTGTCACGCAATGTGCTTGGCATTAGGTAAGCATTAGGCAGAAAGGATAAGACTCGTTCTTTAAATTGCCGATGTAGTTCTTCACTCTTCTGTTCCTGCTCAAGGAAGTAGGCTTCCCAATCTTGAATATGATCATTGGCCGCAAGAATATGGGTGGCCGTTTCCTCTTCCTCCAACAGTTCCTGACGCTTCTCCTGAAAGATTTCTTCTTCTTCGCGGATTGTATCGTTGACGATCGCTTGAGCATCTTTGCTCGCCTGCTCTTCTATTTGTGAATAATCTCTATTAAATAATTCCTCGAAATCAGAAACCAGTAAATCTAACTGGTTCTCACCAACCGTTTCATTTTTCAAGGAAGTATAATAAATTTTTTCAGGTGTGATCCCCCACTGCTGAAGAGAAGCCTGGATGCTCTCTTTAAACTCCTTGAAACTTAGTTCGGAGTCCTGGTGTTTGTCTACTTGATTCACCACTATAGAAAAAGGGGTTCCCCTGGTTTGCATATCTAACAAAAATCTCAAATTCACTTCGGACTGCACATGGTTATAGTCCATAATATAGTACATGTAATCCATTAAATGCAGCGATGACTCAGTAATTAACCGATCGGCATCATTGCTGGAATCTACCCCTGGGGTATCAAGAAGTGCTACGTGTTCAGGTAATTCATCAAGCGGACGACTAATGTCAACACCGGTAATCTCCTCGCCATTCAGACACATTTCCTTTACTGTTTCAAAATCAATATCGCCGTCGTATCTCTCGGGCGGCCCTTCCCTAAACCGGGTAACGGTGTAGGGGGAACCTGATAATAACTTTACAATATTAGCACTCGTAGGAATGGGACTGGAAGGTAAAATCTGTGTGTGAACCAGTCTGTTTATCATGGTTGATTTACCAGCAGAGAAATGGCCGGCAAAGCCTATCATCATTTGTCTGGATTGAATCTTACTAATTAGATCAAGCACTTTACTTGCTTGTTCTTTTTTCTCTATTTTTAATAAATGATTATATAAATGGTTTAATTGTGTCCCAGTCTTCGCTGTAGTGACAGTCATCAGCCAAACTCCTTTTTAGTTAAGCTCGCGGCTCCTAATTCATTACTCTCTATTCTACTCAATAACCTGCCTAAGCCTCAAGTAGTAAACGCTATTTTCTTAAGATCCGCTTACAGGAAGTAAAGTAGAATTAGTAAGAGAAATTATCAATGAGCCTACTGTCCGACTTACTTGCCTTTATTCACAAACTGAAATGTTCTGAGAAACACGGCCAATAATTAGACTATCTTTTCCGATTCTTAAAAAGTTAATCAGAACCTTTCCTTGCGGAGGAACTCTCCTTCAAATACTGGTCAAACCCTTTCACTTGTAGCTGATGGAACCGTTTCTCTACCTGCGATAAATAAGCGGCGGTAAGATGCGGCCCCCCTCCTCTGTGAATTTCTCTTGCATAATGCAGCGGCGGAGTTAAATCTTCTTTTTTGTGAATAACGGTAAATGACAAAACCTCTATTTTACGAGAGTTATGTAAATCGACTTCCACGACTACTGGTCGATAGCCGCCAGTAAACACTCCCTCTCTCTGATAGAGGTAATCAAGCGCCTCTTTTTCCACTTGGTAAACCAATCCCTCTACATGCGCGCCTTTTTTCTCAGCTATATCTGCTCTTCCACCATCTTTAACATGGTGGGAGAAACGAAGCTCATAATCATCCAGCCGGGCAGCTCCTATCATATTCTGAAATAGGTGATCTACCTTGCCAATTTGGAATCTTTCCTGGTCCATACATGAACCATAGGCAAGATAATAATAACATTCCTGCTTCAGAAGCTGTCTTACTTTCCAGTTTCCATGAGGTACCTCAGGCAATTGCCTTCCAGCTTCCTGTTTTCCCCATTTATAGACGATTGCCTGATGATGACCTTGATCCGTCGTGACTTTAACTTCCTCCCGGTAAAATAATGAAGAAGGATCTTCGGCCCGGTAACCTTCCAAATAATCAAGCTTTTTTAAGAAATGGGGTGGGATTTCATATAGCTCTCCGTAAGTAATGGCCTGAGGATCATTAATTAAGAAAGGATAGTAAAATTCCCCTTCCGTCAGTCTGCCCGAAATCCAGGCTTGCTCGGCTAATAAATCAGCTCCTTTTAAATAATGATGATTTACCTCATTTTTTCGTAATGATCCATAGACAAAAACTTTCATATACTTCACTTCCTTTTAAATATATCTCTGTAGGCAGGCAATCCATAGGCTGTATTGGCTGCTTTAACCGCCCGCAAGACAGCCTTTTCTACTACAGACACTGCCAGCATGCTTAATCCATTTAGGTCAACCTCTATTTTATTCGTTGAGAGAGTAAACAATGTATCTCCATCCACAAAGGTGTGAGACGGCCGCATAGTTCTAGCCAAGCCATCATGTGCAATGGAAGAAAGTTTGTTAGATTGAGCTTTGGTTAAGACTGCATTCGTGATGAGAGTTCCGATCGTGGTATTATCATTAAATCGATTCGTCTGCCGCTCCTGCAGCTGGCTGATCAGTCCGTGCTCCGAATTCATAAACTTATTTTCTCCACGGTTATAAGCGCCGGCGACAATACTATTAGAAGCTGGATCAATCACATCTCCGAAACAATTGACTGCGATAATGGCACCCAACTGCAGATCACCCGCTTCAACCGCCGCCCAACCCAATCCTCCCTTCATGGAATAATCCCCGCCATAAATTTTCCCTACCGAAGCTCCTGTTCCTGCTCCCACATTCCCTTCAAAAAATGGTGTATCAGAAAAAGCTTTGGCACAAGCATTATATCCCATCAGCTGGTTTGGCCGTACTTCGGCGTCGCCTACGTTTAAATCAAACAAAATCGCTCCCGGTACGATCGGCACAAAAGTCTTACCTACATCAAATCCGATCTTCTTCCTCTCTAAATATTCCATAATTCCCCCTGCCACATCTAAACCGAAAGCACTTCCACCGGCCATAAAAACGCTGTGAACCCTATCTATTAAATTCTCTGACTTTAATAAATCGGTTTCTCGGGTTCCCGGCGATCCCCCTCGGACACTGACACCGGCAGCAGCACCTTCCTCACAAACTATTACTGTACAGCCTGTCCCCGCTTCCTCATGCTGAGCGTGACCCATTCGAAAACCCTGAATGGCCTGAATATCAATCGCTTTCATGAAAAAAACTCCTTTCATAGGGTTTTTATAAGACAAAATAAGGTAATAAACTACTATAATCATTGGGAGGTGCTTTTTTTATGCCATTCACGCAAATTGTAGTTCACGGCCAAGTCCAGGGAGTTGGCTTTCGTGCTACAGCTAAAAATATCGCAGATCAACACCAAGTCAAAGGGTGGGTGAAAAATACCGCATACGGTGCAGTAGAAATTGAAGCAGAAGGAGATCAGGAAGAACTCGATGCCTTCATTGGAAAAATAAAAGATGGCCCCACACCATTTGCTAAAGTTGAATCTGTTGATATTGAACGGAAAGAGGAGCTAAAGGGATATAAAGAATTTAAAATTGTACATTAAGAATAAACCGCAGGGCTGACCTGCGGTTTATTAATTTATATTCATTTCTTATGCATTGGACGGACGATCACTTCATTTACATTAACATAGTCTGGCTGGGTGGCCGCATATGCTACAGCACGTGCAATATCTTTTGCCTCCAGGGGCTCCATGCTATGATCTTTGAACATCTCAAGTACTTCTCCATCTGTAATATGATCTGTTAATTCGGTATCTACCGCACCTGGGGAGATATTCGTTACCCGGACACCTGAACGAGATAACTCTTTCTCCATTCCCATGGAGAGGGCACGTACCGCATACTTCGTTGCACTATAGACCGTACTGGATGGAAACACTTCATGGCCAGCCACAGAAGAAACATTGATAATATGGCCAGACTCCTGTTCAATCATTGATGGTAGAGCGGCATGAATACCAAATAGTACACCTTTTATATTAACGTCAACCATCTGCTCCCATTCATCAACATAATCATTTTTAAGAAAAGAAAGAAGCATGACACCGGCGTTATTAACTAATAGATCCACACTTCCGAATGAATCTTTCGTGAGTTTCACCAGATTCTCCACATCTTCCCTGTTCGTTACGTCTGTTTCTGCAACCTTCGCAGCAACATTATATTCTTTCTCTATTTGCTGAGCGAGCTCTTCAAGTCTTTCGGATCGACGGGCGGCCAGAACCACATTCGCACCTTCAGCTGCCAAGTGCTTAGCAATTGCTTCGCCTATCCCGCTGCTTGCTCCCGTGATAATTGCTGATTTGTCTGTCAGAGTAGCCATAATAAATTTCCTCCTTGTAAGAACTTCATTTAGAATTTACCCGATTTCTCACGTTCTTAAGCTTATGTACCGGTAAAAAGTGGGTCCTTCCTGAGTCTGGAAACCAGCATGATGCAATAAAAAATCCGAACGATGATGGAAGTATGCCGTTAACATATCATCATCGTTCGGATTTAATAATCACTAAAAAATAGCTGTCCCAGCGTCTTTCTATCTGTTTCTACTGCTGTTCTTCAAAAAACTTGCGGTTCAATTCGATGTATTTGTTTTCCTCTTCAGGAACTTCGTCCTCAATATAAATAGCTTCCACAGGGCAAACCGCTTCACAAGCACCACAATCTATGCAAATAGCAGGATCGATATAGAACATATCTTTTCCTTCTTCAATACAGTCAACAGGGCACACATCCACACATTCGCCTGATTTTTCTTCTTTACAAGGGGATGTAATTACAAACGACATGAAAATCTCCTCCTTTTTGTAGAATTAAAGAGTGCTTATGTCTCAAAATTCACCTTACTATGAAAAATAAACACCACTTCCATGATACCTATTATAGATAAAATTCGCAATTCCTTCTTATGAATCGACCATTTTCAACTTTAAGATAGCTCTATTTGCAGTATGTAAGCCTATGAAAGAAGATTAATGAAGACTGGGCCTCATTAATCTTCCCAAACTCGTTCCACTGTATACTCTCCACCCTGTTTTTGTACAAGGAAAACATCTGGACGGGAAAGCCGCTTCCAATCAAAAAAACCTACCTCGTGCTTAAATCTCTGCAGCAATAAAGCTAATAAGTTTCCATGAGTAACCAACAGAATATTGCCATCTTCATTAGCTTCTAATTCATCAATTAAGGAAAGAACACGTTGTTTCGCTTCTGCTGAAGATTCTCCGCCGGTCAGCTTAAGTTCTGGATCTTTGAAGGTATCATGCAGAACTTCTTCCCAATCATCCAGCGGTTCATGGCTCAAAATTCTTTCTTCTAATCGATCATCCGTTTCGATTGTTAAGCCGCTGTTTTGCGCGAAAGGTTTAATTGTCTCTACTGCTCTTAAAAAAGGACTGGATATAATCCGGTCGATCTTGTAACCTGATCTCTCCAAAAAAGCTGAAAGAATTTGGGATTGACGCACCCCTAATTTAGTTAAGGGAGAATCTTCATGCTGACCATCTGTTTCGCTATGACGTACGAGAATTAATTTGTCCATTTGTGACCCTCCTCCTCTTTCCATCACTTACCCTTATTATCTACGATGAAAAGAATAATAACAAGGAAGGAAGAGCAAAAGGTCACTTTTTATAGATTTGTTCACCCCGATACCAAGTTTCCAGCACTTCGATATCCTTAATGTTTCTCGATTCCACTTCTTTAGGGTGTTTATCCAACAAGACAAAATCCGCCTGGAACCCTGGCTGAATTTTTCCTTTTTTTGATTCCTGGTACTCTATTTCTGCTGGAGTTACTGTAAACCCTAAATAGGCATCATCAAGACTGATGCGCTCTTGCGGCATCCAGCCCCCTTCAGGATTTCCTTTTAAGTCCATACGATTGACCGCTGTGTAGATAGAAACTAGGGGATTAATACTTCCTATGGGTAAATCTGAACTTAAAGTTACTGGGATGTGTTCTCGTAAAAGACTGTTAAAAGCATCACAATAGGGTACAAGTTCCTTTGGAGTCCATTTATCTTTCTTGTCCCACTCTCCGAGCAGAAATGAGGGCTGAGTCTCAATATATGGTTTTAATTTACTAAGCCGTTCGATTAAATCCGGCCCCAGTGTCTGAGCGTGGATAATACGATGGCGCAGCTGTGAGGTTCTTGCTTTCTCACTCTCTAAAGCTTCAATTGCTTGTTCAACAGCTCTGTCACCAATTGCATGCATAGCTACTTGCATATTATTTTCTGCAGCAATGGCGACCATTTCATTCAATTCCTCTTGAGAATAAATTAAGACTCCCTCGGTGGAAGGATTATCCGGATAAGGGTTTCTCATAGCAGAAGTGTGTAACCGCTGGGTGCCATCTAAGAAGATTTTAAAGGCGCCAACCTTTACTTGACGTGTTCCATCTCCGGTGCGCAACTTATTCTCCCTAACATAATCGGCAGCATCACTTTTATCAAAAATATAATGATGAAGCTGAACATCTAAAGGTAATTTACCTTCTTCTTCAAGCTGTGTATAAGCCTGCCATAACTTTTCATAAGTACCAATAAAGTTAATATCATCTGTGTGAACTGAGGTGATTCCATATTCAGATAGATGCGGGGCTGCAGCTTCGATAGCTTCTTTAGCATCCTCCACAGACCTGCCCCAGAAATGGTGTTTAATGTAATGAACGGCGGTGTCTTTAAAACGGCCATTCCAATTCCCATTTTCATCGGTTTCTTTAAATATATCCGGCTCTTTAGCAAAAGCTTTTTCCTGCTTCAATAGATCCAGCGCTTTAGAGCTGATTACACACTCGTGGCCATCTTCGTGCATCAGGTAGATATAAGCATCAACATGAATTTCATCTAAATCTTCAGCAGTTAGTAAATGATCAATATCATCGAATTCCGCATCGTTAAATCCTTTACCGAAAACCCAGTCTCCTTCCTCAATGATGTCATAATGGTTTTCGATTTCCTGTTTCAACTCTTTCCAGCTGGATACTTCGGTAAGATCCAACTCTTTTTTTAACAAACCAAAACGAAGTAAGTGCATATGGCTGTCATTGAAAGAAGGAGTTAATACTTTTCCTCCTCCGTCATACACGACTTCATCATTACCTTGATAAGGACTTGGGAGAATATCAGTGATCTTCCCTTGTGAAATACTTACTGCACAAGCATCCTCCCCTGCACTCTCATTGAATGGCTGATAAATTCTTACGTTATCAATAATCATAACCTATAACCTCCATGACATTAATCTACCATTTTACTTCCCCATTTCTCCTAAAATGTAACATCGAATATCCTAACCGCTTAAGCAATGCAGCATGAAGCCCTGCCTTATTCACTTAATCGTGCCTTATGAACTTATAAGTTGGAAATAAACTAACCAGCAAGTGGAATGGAAATTAGAAGAGCAGCAGATGGCTCTTTAACTACTAAAAAACCGAACCAATATAAATCATTGGATCGGGTTTTTAAGTGAATACATTTTTTAATTGTAAGGATCTCACTGTGCGATTAATTAAAGTTCTTTAAAATATTCTTTGTAGAATCCGCCAATTCTACCTGAGTTGTCAACGATAAAATAAAACTCTTCACTTTCGTTTTTAACGTCATACACTTTCCCAGGAGTTAAGACATTATTGACGACAAACTTCTTCGCTTCGTTATGAACACACTCGATTTGCTTGATAGTCGCTGTTGTTTCCCAAGTTTTATGAATCACAACACATACCTCCTTAACACTATCTATCATACAATGAACAAATGGATGACTCAATGACGCACTAATCTTGAGCAGAAAATAACTCCTTATACCAGTCCTTTGCCGCCAGCACCTCTGATTGTGTTAATTGGTGACCCCTCTCTTCCCAATGCACTTTCACTTCTGCTCCAGCTGATTGTAAAAGTGCATGTAATTCTTTTGTTTCTTCAGAAGAGCAGATTGGATCATTTTCCCCTGCTCCGATAAAAATCGGTGTACCGGTAAGATTAGGAAGGTCCACACCTCTTATTGGGACCATCGGATGAAATAACAAGGCACCTTCTAAACTGTCTTGAAAATGAAATAACAAACTTCCTGCAATATTGGCGCCATTCGAGTATCCGACCGCAATGACCTTCCTTCTGTCAAATGAATATTCTTCAGCTGCTTCTGCCAAAAACGTATTCAGTTCATTCGTTTGCTTTTTCAGATCTTCCTCATCAAAAACTCCTTCGCGAAGTCTTTTGAAAAACCTGGACATGCCTTGTTCGAGAACATTTCCTCGGACCGATAAAACTGCGGCATTCGGATCAATCAGCTCAGCAACCTGCAGTAGATCATTTTCTGTTCCTCCTGTACCATGAAGCATTAATAATGTTTTATGATTTCCTTCTTTACCCGCTTTAAAAATATGTTTCATTCTCATCAATATGCTCCTTTGTTTACATAATATTATTATCGTTTACTTATAATCAATTCTGGTTAAATTTTATCTTTAATTCAAGATAAAGTCAAAGGTACACTCTGGCAGGAGCAAGATATACAGTAAGCTGAAGCTGTACTGGTGACTTGGTGACTCTTACTAAATAAAAGAAAACCGACCCTTTGAAATGAAAGAGTCGGTATCTGTAATTGCATTTAGTTTCTATAAACCTCGCCCTCTTGACGTTGGGAAATAATTGAACCTTTAGAAATTCCTATTATCAGAAAAGCGAGGAATCATCTCCCTTTTACCCATAGGGATTACTTGTAAATTATTTCTTAAAAAGGTGAAGTAAATATCCATAGCCTTCCTGTTCCATTTGGTCTTTGGGTATAAACTGCAGAGCAGCAGAGTTAATGCAATACCTCAGCCCGCCCTGATCTTTTGGACCATCCTCAAACACGTGGCCTAAATGGGAATCTGCCTCCCCGCTTCTCACTTCTGTACGGATCATTCCATGCGTAGCATCGGTTTGCTCCTGGACTTGCTGTTTCTCAATAGGTTTAGTAAAGCTTGGCCATCCACAACCCGCATCATATTTATCCTGGGAACTAAACAAGGGTTCTTTCGAAACAATATCTACATAAATCCCTTCTTCATCATGATCATGATATTCATTTTGAAACGGCCGCTCTGTTGCATTTTCCTGGGTAACCTTATATTGAATATCAGATAGTCTTTGCTTTAATTCCTCTTCATTCTTCTTAAAGCCCCAGTGGTCCTTTATAAATCCTGCCCGGCCAGAACCGCGCTTGTACCGCTTATAGTGATAGCTGTGATTCTTATAATAATCCTGGTGCTTGTCCTCTGCTGGATAAAACGTTTTGGCAGGCAGAATTTCTGTTACAATCGGATCCTTAAAGAAACCGGATTGTTCAATTTGACGTTTACTTTCTTCCGCCACCTGTCTTTGCTCTTCATTGTGGTAATAAATGGCAGTTGAATAAGATTCGCCACGATCTGCAAACTGACCGCCTGCATCTGTGGGATCAATTTGTTTCCAAAATAATTCTACTAAACGTTCATAAGGAAAAATCTCAGGATCATAAATAATCTGAACGGCTTCTTTATGGCCGGTCGTCTCCGTAATCACTTGCATATAGGTAGGGTTTTCCGTGTGTCCGCCCGTATATCCAGAGGTGATGGATTCAATCCCTGGCCGCTCATCAAATGGTTCTACCATACACCAGAAACAGCCTCCAGCAAATGTGGCAGTTTGTAGTTGTCTATTCATGTGAAAAACCTCCAATAGTAGGTAAACTTTTTCAATATGCTTCCTCTTATTTTTGCGAATAGAACAAAAAAAATCAAGCCACATGCACAGCCTAAATATAGAGTTTAGGCTGTGATGTACCTTGACGCCGCTTCATAGAAGAGTTTTCAGCTTCAACAGATTCTTCGAAATCAATCGATTCATCTTGTCTTTTCTTACTTTTTGGCTTAGTTTCTTCTTCTGTTTCTTCATCATCTGAAGAATTCATCAGCTTCATCATATTAATCATTGCTGGAATATTTTTTACCATGGGACCGTACTGCTGAACCATAGGTGCTGCGGTCTGCACAGCTTTTAGTGCCGTTTGCATATGACCCAGCCAACCGGCTCCTCCTGCCCCTGCCGCTTGGCTGGCTCCTAGAGCTTGAGCACCATATCCTGCTGCGCCGAATCCAGGTACGCCCATGCCGGGGATACCCATACCAGAACCTGCTGCCCCTGCTGCACCTCTATTTAAAAAGGGAGCAATAAACTTCATGATTCCTTGTGGTGCTGGTGCTGCAGCTTGTTGAAATCCAGGGAACATACCACCCATGGGAGGGAACGGTGACTGACCTGTCGGGAACATACATAACCCCTCCGTAAATTTGAATTAGTGTAGCATATGCCCTGATCCTTGAACTGGTTTGGGCTTTTAGAGGGAAGATCGATCAGGAAGTGACCAATCGATAGTCGGGCGTCCATGAGCTTCTAAAAAACGGTTCGCCTGCGAAAAAGGACGGCTCCCAAAGAAACCTCTGTGAGCAGCTAAAGGACTCGGATGGACCGATGAGATGACTTTATGCTTGTTCGCATCAACGGAAGAGGCTTTCTTCTGAGCATGTCTACCCCAGAGGATAAACACTACCGGCTCTTCCCTATGATTTAACAAGTCAATGACACGGTCGGTAAATCGTTCCCAGCCCAGCCCTTGATGAGAATGTGCTTCATGAGCTCGCACGGTTAATACATTGTTTAGCAACAACACACCCTGCCGAGCCCATGGAACTAAGTATCCGTGATTAGGTGGAGTAATACCTAAATCTTCCTCTAACTCTTTATAAATATTTCTTAAAGACGGAGGAATTGCCACGTGCGGCTGCACAGAGAAGCTTAAACCATGAGCCTGTTCAGGACCATGGTAAGGATCCTGACCTAATATCACGACATTTGTACCTTGATAAGAGGTTTCTTTTAAAGCAGAAAAAATATCGTACATGTCTGGATAAACTGTAGTCTTCTGATACTCTCTTTTTAACTGTTCTCTCAGCTCCTGATAGTAAGGCTGCTTAAACTCATTTTCCAGAAGTAGGCCCCAGTCGTTTTCTAAAATTTCCACAAATAAACTCCTTTGTCTAAGTTAATAACAGGAAAATCATCAGAATATTTCCCGGGCAAGCGCAGTATCCGACAATACCCTTTAATAGTTGTGTCGTTAATTGACTGAATATAAAGAAACTAATCGGTATTTACAGATGGTTGTATTATTTTTCAAGATGACTTCTTCAATTATTCCTGCACCAATCTGATCTGACTTTATATGTCTTCTTATTTCCAGAGGTTCATTCATTGGAAAAATCTTATAGCCGGGAAATGATATTTCAAACAGATTGTCGTCTGCATCAACACGACGTTCTTTGCCTTCAGTGATTAATAACCATTCCATCGATAAAGGTGTGGACATCTCTAGCGGCCTCCTCTTGTTTTACTGAAATATAAATTCGACAGTAGAACCCTCAGGTCCTGTATTAATTTGTAATTTCGCTGGAATTTCTTCTTTTAGCTGTGCAACGTGGGAAATAATTCCGAGCATACGGTTGCCATCCTGCAAGCTCCTTAGGCAGTCAATCGCCTGCTCTAGGGAGATTTCATCTAAGGAACCAAATCCTTCATCAATAAATAATGTATCCAGCTGTACACCGCCTGCATGAGACTGAACTACATCCGCCATTCCTAGGGCAAGACTCAAGGATGCCTTGAACCCTTCTCCCCCGGAAAGTGTTCTTACTGATCTGTTTTGCCCGGTATGATGATCGAGCACTTCTAAGTCCAATCCGCTCTGTGCTCCTCTTTTAGCAATTTCATTACTTCTTTGTAACTGATAACGGTGATCAGACATTTGATCTAAGCGGAGATTTGCCTGCATCAGGATTTCATCCAGGAAGGAGGCTAACACATACCTTTCCAGAGACAGCCTCAAATGGTTGTCGCCTTTTGCCAGCTGAGCTAACTCTGCAATATCATAATATTGCTTAGCTAAGTTCCCCTGTTCATTTAAGAGCTCAGTTATTTGATTATGAATCTCTTTATTTGTCTGCCATTCTATCTCCAGTCGATTCACCCGCTCCTGCTGCTGTTTCTGCTCCTCATTCATCTTCTGAAGATTTTCTTCTAATCCAGCCAGGTTGGGCGGTTCTACCCCTTTAAGTCTAAGGTCCAGTTTATGGAGAGAATCATTGACGATCGCTGTTCTCTGCTGGAATTTTTCAATTCTCTCACTTATCTTCTCTTGCTCTTCTCTCGAAAGGATGGCACGATGATACAATTCAACGGTTTGAAAAGAATATTGAGCCAGCGTTTCATGGAAAAGCTCTTCTTTCTCCTCTACCGCTAATGCGAGGTTTTCAAGAAATTTACTGCCTTCTTGATCGGCAGCATTTAACTGCTGAACCTGATCTCTTAAATGAAAATAGTCCTCTTTCAATTTCTCCCAAAAAGATACTTGCTGCTGGTATTCCTTCTTTATAGCATCGATCGATTGGTCTAACTTGGTAATATCCTTCGTTTCAAAGGAATACGTTTGTTCAAGACTCTCCATCTGGGTCTGTAGTTTAGTAGATAGTTGCGCCAGTTCATTGACTTGTTCGTTAGACTGCTCCAGATTGACTGTTAAGCTCTTAAACTTTCGCTCCATTTTTTCTAAATCTTGAGCCGCTCTTTCTACTTCTTTAACCTTGTTAGCAGAATCCTTTAAGTCCTGAAGTATTTTACTCATAGATCTTTCAACTCTTTGAAAAGCTTCCTTGATTGATTCATCTGATAGTTCAGGCACCAGATTTTCTAAGTCTTTTTTGAGAGAATCTGTAAGCTGACGCTGAGATTCTCCAGCGGACTTTACATCTACCGCTTTTGTCTGAAACTCAAGGTGAATTGCTTCCCTTTGTTTGAATCTTTGCTTTAGTTGTTCAAGATCTTGGGCACTCACAGATCCCTCTGGCCTCTTTGCCAGAGAAGGATGGTGAACCGAGCCACAGACCGGGCAGGCATCATCATCTTTTAAGTCTGCAGCTATGCTGTAAGCGTGATGTTTCGTCATTTCATCAACAGCTGCTTCGTACCTTTGCTTCGATTGCTCATAATCCTTTTCCACCTGCTTAAACTCATGGTGAAACGCTTGGTACTTTGTCCGCAGCTGTTTTAATTGGTCCCACTCTTTCTGCAATCTGTGCAGATCCTGTTTCTGCTTCGCTTCCCGATCCAACTGGTGTTCAAGCTTAAGTTTATTATTGGACGCTTCTTGATTGTTCCTTACAAACTTTTGTAGCTTTTCTATATCATTCTCTCTATCCTTCAGCTCACTCTTCTGGTGTTTTAACTCTTCCTTTTTATTGGCGATTTGTTTATTAATAGAAGAGTAATGGTGTTCAAGCTGGATGTATTCTTCAAGGTGCTCTTTTTCTTTGAGTTTCCTTGTCCAATTCTCTTTTAACTGATTTCTTTCTGTTTCTCTTGATTCCTCTTTTTGATAGTTGGTTTTTAACTCGGCAAGCTGTTCAGCTTTTTTCTTTCTTTCTTGCTCTCTGTTCTGCTGTTCTGACTTAGTTTTCTCCCATTCCTTCTGCCTATCACGCCACTGCCGCTCATACGGAACAACTTCCGCGGCTCGCTGTGCCCATTTCAGCTGATCGTTCAGCTGGTTTATTTCTTTCTCTTCTTCTTTCAAAGTGACCTTTTCTTGTTTTAATGATTCTAATTCATTAAAAAGATCCAGAATTCTTTTACCTTCGTGAAATTGCGCTTGAGCTTTTTCAACCTCATTAGTGCTCTTCTGAAGAATTTCTACTGCCTTTTCCTTTTCATTAGCTTGTTTATTCATCCGTACTTTCAGCGCTCGCTGAATATCCTCTGGATTCGCATCAAGCTCGACCTCATGTTCTTCATCCCAATGGATCTTATTCACTGCCTGCTCAATTTTCCATTGAAATTGCTCAATTTGCGTCTTTAAAGTTTTAGACTCCTGCTTCAAATAATCAGTGATGTCTGAATAAAACTGGGTGCGAAATATTCGTTGAAGGATCTCTTCTCGTTCTTTACTATTTTCTGAAATTAGTTTACGAAACTCTCCCTGAGGAATCATAATCATCTTTCTAAACTGTTCATAATCCAGTCCTAATAATTCTTCAATACTCTCATTAACTTCTTTAATTTTGGAAGCAACCAGTTTTTCCCCCGCTGGCTGCTGCAAATAGATTTCTGCCCTTGCCGGTTCTTCTTTAAATCCTTCCCCGCGTTCTTTCGGCTTCCACTGTTTAGGCATACGAACGACGCGGTAGCTTTTTCCACGAAGCTGAAATGTAAACTCCACCGCCGTAGGGTCGCCGGGATTTGCAAAATGGCTCCTCAAGGACTCCTGGTCACGGTCGCTTCCGCTTGCTCTGCCATAGAGAGCAAAACTCATCGCATCGAAAATGGTTGTCTTACCTGCTCCTGTTGGGCCGGAAATTAAGAAAATAGATTCATCTCCAAGATATGAAAAATCAATCGTCTGCTTCGTCTTATAGGGACCGAAAGCATGCATTGTTAACGTCAGAGCTCTCAATTCAACGTCCCCTTTCTGATTCTTTTAATTTTTCTATAGCCTGGGTCACCATTTGCCGGCGTTCTTCGGGCATCGTATCCCCTTTGAGTTCTTCATAAAATAAATTGAATAAATCGGCATGAGACATACGCTGTCGTTTCTGAACTTTCTCAAGGTTTTCAAACTGATTCTCACCAGTCATGCGTTTTCGCTCCAGATGAAGGATATTAGGATAAACTTTTCTTAATTTCCCCATTGGATCAATAAGCTGCCCATCGTCCAGCAGTCGAATATGCAAATAATTTCTGAGGTCTTCGGCGGCATTTCCAAGTAGTAAATCTTCAAAATAACCTTCGATGACTTCGAAATCGCGGATCGGTTTCAGAGGAATTTTCTCAAATGAATTCATTCCCCCGTCATCAAGCTCAACCATGGTTACCGATTTATTATGATTCGCTTCTGAGAACGAATATTTTAATATCGAACCACTGTAGCGAATGGACGCTTGCGTTACTTGCTGAGGTTGATGCAAATGGCCAAGCGCTACGTAGGAAAAGTCTTGAAACAGATGAGCATGCACATACGGACTGCCGCCAATCATTGACAGCCGCTCTTCAGACTCAGATTCCATGCCCCCTGCGAGGAAAGAATGGCCTACCCAGACATGCCGCTCATCCATATTAAACCGAAGCTTAATATCCTCTACAAGTGCTTCTGCTGCCTGTTGATGAGTTTTAATAGAGTCATCGGCAAGCACATAAGCAGCCTCTGCGGGCTCTAAATAAGGAATTAAATGAAAATGAACAGGTCCGAATTCATCCTGAAGCGTAACCGGTTCGCGCTCTGTTAGTAGTTTAGTATCTAAATAAAGCCCCTGCTTGCGAAACAAACGAGAACCAAATTCTAATCGGTCCGGGCTGTCATGATTACCAGAAATAGCGAGAACAGGAATATTCAGTTCATTAATAAGTGTAGTGAGGACCTGGTTTAGTAAGTCCACTGCCTCTTTAGGAGGAATGGAACGATCATATAAATCGCCCGCTATGATCAATGCATCAGGCTGCTGCTCCTTTACAATCTCAATCAATTGCTCCAAAATGTAACGCTGATCTTCTGTCATATGGACAAAGTTAACGATCTTGCCTAAGTGCCAGTCAGCTGTATGTAATATTCTCATAATGATCCCCCTATACGGTAATTAAACATCCTTAGTCATTTTCTTCAATCTCATAGGCATCATAAAGCTGATCAAACACAGATAAGGCATTGGTAAATGGAATATTCCATTCCAGATAACTGCTGATTTCGTTATAGGTTTTTGCCTGTTTAGGAAAACTATGGTCCTCAAACATCCAATCTGCTAACTTCTTAGCACCGTCCTGCTGCTTATTCCCTCGATACCGCATCATGTAATGATAAAATGATCTCATTTGCATGTTCCCCCTAGTTAATGTGACTTCTTTTTACCATGGATTAAAAGATTAATCAAAACTTTCAATACGGGAATACGAGAAAAAAGAATCCTCAGGAGAGGATTCCTTTAGTCGTCCATGAATTCACTATGTTTTTTTATTTTATTCCGGTACACTACACGCGAAAGCAAAATACTAATTTCATACAGTACAATTAGCGGCACTGCTACTACTAGCTGCAAGACAAAATCAGGAGGAGAAATAATCGTCCCGATGATGATCAGCACAAAGTAGGCATACTTTCTAACTTTTACAAGAAAAACTGGATTCACTATACCCAGGCTTGTTAGAAACATCGTAATAATAGGAATTTCAAATATTACTGCAAATGGAATGGTCACCCGAAACAGAAATTTAAAATAACGGTCTACCGTAAATATTTCCGTAAACATTCCTTGGTTTAACGAAAGCAGAAAAGGAAGAATAAGTTTAATAAATACGAGATAACCAAATGTCAAACCCGCTAGAAACAATAGAAAAATCGCCGGAATATAGGATAAGGAAACCTTCTGTTCTTTAGAAGTTAGTGCTGGCTTAACAAACAGCCAGACTTGTAAACACAATACAGGCAGCGTTCCTACAACGGCAACGATGGTTGCCATTGTGAAATAAATCCAGATGATTTCTCCAGGGCTTGTAACGTGTAAATTAAAGGGTAAATCGTCTACAAAAAAGTAATAAATGTCTCTATAATAAACAAATCCCACGATAAAAAAAGCAATAAATGCAGCCAATGTCCAAATAATTCGTCTTCTCAGTTCACTTAAATGGTCGGTTACATTCATTTCTATGTCTGCACTCAAATTTTGATCCGGCATACCTATTCACCTCCAGGCTGACGTTTGCCTGACATAAAGAAAATGCAAGGGAGAAACCCTTACACCTTCAGCGTTTACTTGTTATACATGCTTGTCCTTATTTTCATCTTTGGTATCTTTATCATTGTCGGACATGAGTTCACCGGTGGCCTTTTTAAACTCTTTCAGCGAGCTGCCAAAAGCCTTCCCGATCTCTGGAAGTTTTGACGGTCCAAAAATAACAAGAGCAATGATCAGAATCAAAATAAGACCAGGCACTCCAATATTGGATAACATTTTTCACCACTCCAATAACAAGCTTATTTTTGCTTAGATTTATCCTCAGGTTCAAAAGCTTTCTTCGCTTCGGAGAAATTTTCCGTTACATCACCTGTTAAGTCTCGAGCCGACTTTTTAAATTCTTTTAAGGTTTGTCCTGTTGCTTTTCCAATCTCAGGGAGTTTTTTCGGTCCAAAGACCACCAGGGCAATCACAAGAATTAAAATAAGACCCGGGATTCCTATACTTGAGAGCATAGAATTCACCGCCTTTTTTAAAATAAAATCATGTTGGATTACATTTCTGTTATTATTTTCATCATATCATGTAAAGGCTTAATTGTCTTGCTGCTCTGCTATTTTTTTGCCAACTCTACAGCCTTCAAGTAATCCTCCGGTGTATTCATGTTAAAAAAATGAGCAGAAAGCGCATCTTCTTCAATGCCGGAAAAACTTTCTGGATATAGGGTACGAACCTGGTCCAGCACCATTTTAACCTTGCGCTCCCCTTTTTTTAACGAGGATTCAATTAAAGGAAGCATCCTGCGATGGTAAACCGCTGATGTCGGCTGAAACCTCCCTTTGTATAAAGGTACAATGGCATCGATGTCAGGATTTCTTAACCGTAATAACTGTTCAAATACCTCCGCACGAATAAAGGGTGTATCACAGGCAGTAACGACAAACCACTCTTCTTCCCTTTGTTTCATCACCGTATGAAGCCCTCCCAAAGGGCCAGAATCCTTAATTAGATCAGCAATATGTTCGGTTTCCATTAATTCTTCTGCCCTTGGCCCCTCCTGATTGACAACTAACTGATTCGATACTTTTCTCATTTCATTAAAGATGCGCACGATTACAGGCTGCCCCTGCAGAGTTAGAAGAGACTTATCTTCTCCCATTCGTGTAGAACCGCCTCCTGAAAGAATAACTGCACATAACTTTTCTTGCTTGCTCATTTCCGGTCATACACACGGAAGTAATAATCATAAGGATTACGTTGGTCTCGCGTCCCTTTCGTTTCTGAAACCATAGTCCATTCAGAAGGATCATATTCAGGGAAATACGTATCCCCTTCAAATTCATGATCGATAAACGTCATGTACATGCGATCCGCAAAGGGAAGCATCTGTTTAAAGAGAACACTCCCTCCAATAACAAACCATTCTTTCTCTGGATCATTCTTTTCTAAATCCAGAACTTCCTCTATAGAGTGAATGACCGTACAGCCCTTATGTGAATAATTTTGATCACTGGTGATGATAAGATGTTCTCTTTCGGGTAGAGGACTGCCAAACGATTCAAATGTTTTTCTTCCCATAATGATCGTTTGTCCCCAAGTCGTTTCTTTAAAAAATTTGAAATCGTTTGGAATGTGCCAAGGCAGGTCGTTATCTTTGCCAATCAATTGATTACGATCCATTGCAAATACAAATGAAATCATGTGCTCACCTCGTCTATAAATTATACAGCTACTGGTGCTTTAATGGCTGGGTGCGGGTCGTAACCTTCTATCTTCAAGTCTGCCATTTCCATATCGAAAATACTCTGTTTATCTTTATTGATCCAAAGTTCTGGAAGTGGTTTAAGCTCTCTAGACAGCTGGGTATGAACCTGTTCCACATGATTGCTGTAAATATGAGCATCACCCAGCGTATGGACGAAATCACCCACTTCTAACTGGCATTCATGAGCAATTAAGTGCGTAAGCAAAGCGTAGCTGGCAATGTTAAAAGGAACCCCGAGAAAGATATCAGCACTGCGCTGGTATAGCTGGCACGACAGCTTTCCGTCAGCTACATAAAATTGAAACATCGTATGGCAAGGCGGGAGTGCCATGTTTGAAGGTACATCTTCCGGGTTCCAGGCAGTAACAATATGACGTCTAGAATCAGGATTATGCTTAATTCCCTCAATAACATTCTTTAATTGGTCGATCGTATCACCACGAGAGGTTTTCCAGTCACGCCATTGTTTCCCATAGACGGAACCAAGATTGCCAAACCTTTCACTAAATGAATCATCATGCAGAATTAAGTCTTTAAATTTCTTCATTTGCTGCTTGTACTGTTCATTGAATTGAGGATCTGCTAAACTTCTTCTTCCGAAATCTGTCATATCCGGACCGTCGTAATCTTCACTCTCAATCCATGATTGAAAAGCCCATTCGTTCCAAATATTATTATTATTTTCTAGTAAGTAGCGGATATTAGTGTCCCCTTTAATAAACCACAATAGTTCACTTGCAATTAAGCGAAAAGGGACTTTTTTTGTCGTTAGCAAAGGAAATCCTTGCTGTAAATTAAATCTCATTTGGGATCCGAAAATGGAGTGGGTCCCTGTTCCAGTTCGATCTTCTTTTCTTACACCTTCAGCCAGCACATGTCTGCATAACTCCAGGTAAACTTCTTCATTACTTTCCATTAAGTGGTACCTCCTCTGATGTTCCAGCTTTATGTAGTTTTACTTTCAGTTGAAAAAGCATTCCATTCCTTATTGAACTCTTCCACATACTTTATCATGAAATCGTGCCGATGTTCAGCTTCTTTTCTGCCACTCTCGGTGTTCATTAAATGAACAAGCATTAATAATTTATCTTGAAAGTGTCGAAAAGAAGTTGCTTGATCACTAAATGAATGTATCGGCTGGCCATTCGCCCCACCATAGGCAAAGGTGCGGGCAATGCCAATTGCACCGATCGCGTCCAGTCGGTCCGCATCCTGAACGACTCTTCCTTCCAGCGTGGAAGGAACTTGTCCTTTAGAGAAGGAAATAGTCTCGATTAAATCAGAAATCAGGCTGATTTGAGTATTAGTGTATCCAAGAGAGGTCAACAAAATATCCCGCTGTTCAAGAGCTTTGTCAGGATAAGAAAATAATTTGTGATCTCCTATATCATGCAGTAAGCCAGTAGTTTCACAAATAAATGGATCAGCTCCTTCCTTATGAGCAAGAGCTTTTGACCATGAAGCCACTCGAACCATGTGTTCGTAATCATGACCCGTATAATCTTCTGCAAACTGCTGCCTTACAAACTGGTGGATGCGATCGAAAGCGGTCTGCTTATCCATAATTTCCTCCCTAAAACTGAAATAAATCCATCTGTCTAGGATTTAAATTCTTATATTCAATCTCCAGCATTTTCTGGAATTGTTTCGCATTATCCGCTGCGTCACCACCGGAATTATTATTAAATAAAGCTGTAATGTCCGGGGTCTGCTGTTTTAATAGTTGGATTCTTTTCACCCATTCCAATAATTCTTCCTCGTTATACCGATATAAGAAGCGAACCTTTCGCCAGTCTTTCCGCCCATTTTTATTCCATCCGTGAACGTTACGCCCGTGAAAACGGATCAGCGATTTTTCTGGATGGGTAGGCTCCAGCACTAATGGAACAGATCCTTCCCCTGCCTGTGGTTCATCACAAATCGTATGGATCCATTGCTGGTCCTTCATAAAGTCGATGGTCTGCTGTTTGTATTGATCGGTAAACCAGCTTCTATTTCTGAACTCTAGAGCAAGAGGATAATCGTCGAGCCACTCTCTGATCAGGCGGAGCTTTTGAATGTGCTGTTTATTAACATTGAACCATGGAGGAAATTGAAATAGTAAAGCCTTCACACGATTCGCTTCCACTACGGGCTGGATAGATTCTTCATAACGTTTCATTAAATCTCTGGCTTCCTGCTTCGTTCTGGCTGCCCGGTCATGACCGGTAAGCTGATTGAATGCCTTAATGACAAAAGTAAAACGCTCCGGTGTTTGATTTAACCATTTTTTATAATGGTTTTCAGGCTGAATGGCGTAAAATGCTGTATCTACTTCTACGACGGGAAAATGAGAAGCATAGACAGCAAGCTTATCTTCAGGTTTTGTTTGATCAGCGTAAAGGGAGGCATGGTCGCCCCAGCCGGTTAATCCTATATCGATCGTCAAGAGTTTTTACCCCCTTGTTCATATATTATTTAAATTGTAGCAAATAAAATCCCCCCCTGCCTACTTAAAGGCTGGGGAGGATGTAGTTTAAAACAATCCTTTTATCGTTCCAGCTTCTGTAACATCCATATTTAATGCAGCAGGTTTCTTAGGTAAACCCGGCATTGTCATAACGTCACCTGTCAGAGCGACAATAAACCCCGCACCTACTGAAGGGTGAAGCTCCTTCACAGTGATTCGGAAGCCTGAAGGTCTTCCTGGTTTGCCAGGATCATCCGAAAGAGAATACTGGGTTTTAGCCATGCAAATTGGGAGATTGCTAAATCCATTTTCATTGATCTGTTTGATTTGTCTTTTAGCTTTCGAGGAAAACTCTACTCCGTCTGCGCCATAAATTTTCATGGCAATTTTCTCAATTTTAGTTTCTATAGAATCATTCAGCTCATACGTATAAGTAAGGTCAGATTGCTTTTGTTCACATAACTCCACCACTTTATAAGCTAAGTCTGTACCTCCCTGACCACCTTCTGTAAAGACATCAACCAAGGAAACTTCAGCTTGCTCCTTGCTGCACCAGTTTATTAAATAATCCACTTCTTTCTGAGTGTCTGCTGGAAACTTGTTAATAGCAATAATAAATGGAAGATTAAATTGCTTTATGGTTTCCATGTGTTTTTTTAAATTATCCATACCATGTGCCAGGGCTTCTAAATTTTCTGTTTCCAATTGTTTTTTATCCATACCTCCATGCATTTTCAAAGCTCTAATTGTAGCTACAATAACCACTGCGTCCGGTTCAAATCCACCTGCACGAGTTTTAATATTTATAAATTTCTCCGCTCCCAAATCAGCACCAAATCCAGACTCCGTAACTACATAATCACCAAGTTTTGCAGCAATTTTCGTAGCCATCAGAGAGTTGCATCCGTGAGCAATATTAGCAAATGGGCCGCCGTGGATGATGGCAGGCGTATTTTCCAGCGTCTGGACTAAATTAGGCTTTATAGCATCTTTAAGTAACAGGGTCAGAGCCCCTTCAAATCCAAGCTGCTCAACGTTCACAGGTTCTTTCCCGTACGTATACCCGATAACCATTTTAGCAAGACGCTTTTTTAAATCCTGCAGATCATTAGCAAGGCATAAAACAGCCATAATTTCTGATGCTACTGTAATTTTAAAACCATCTTCTCGAGGCATCCCCTTTGTGGGTCCTCCCAAGCCAACCACTACCTGCCGCAGTGCACGGTCATTGATATCCAATACCCTCTTCCATTCCACTCGCCTTGGATCGATCTGCAATTCATTTCCCTGGTGAATATGATTATCAATAAAAGCGCTCAAAGCATTATTAGCTGTAGTAATCGCGTGGATATCTCCCGTAAAGTGAAGGTTGATTTCCTCCATGGGAACCACTTGAGAATATCCACCACCGGCAGCTCCCCCTTTAATGCCCATCGTTGGTCCAAGGGAAGGCTCACGTAAAGCAATGATCGTATTCTTATGTATCCGGTTCATCGCCTGCCCCAATCCAACTGTTATCGTCGATTTGCCTTCCCCAGCAGGGGTGGGGTTAATCGAAGTGGTTAAAATAATTTTCCCATCCGGGCGGGTGGCTAATTTTTCAAGAAGGTGGTCGGAAAGCTTAGCTTTATAATGGCCGTATGGCTCCCAATCCTCTTTTGTAAGCGCTAACATATTTGCGATTTCTTCAATTGGCTTCATTTCTGCATTCAGAGCAATTTCTATATCAGACTTCATTATGATTCTCTCCCCTTTTCTTTAGGTGGTCTTTTCCATTATAACGCAATTTTTTTGACTCGGTAGTATTTCCTGCCATTTTTCCAATGAGATCTTACTGATTATGCCGTTATGAGCTCTCTTCTCAAAAATGAAAAAATGAACAAAAGTAATTCATTTTTTATCAAAAAAACCCGAACTCTTTAAGAACGTCCGGGCTTTCTGTGGTTCAAAAAATAGGCTTCATCTCTCTGGGGAGTCTATAGATGGTGCTGTATCCGATGAAATTTGCGCTGATCATTGTCATCGCTGTCTTCTGCCTTGAGCATTACTCAACGTTCGGCAGTGACAAGATTATGATTGTCACAGGCAGTTGCTGATTCATACGTTACATGTCATGGGAACTATGCTGATTCTGTCTGGAATGATTAGCGTTTTTCACCTTATGAGATCCTTCTGTTGGCACACCATAGGGCTGCTTTGGACTTTGCGGTAGGTGGACGCGTTCTTGCTGTTTTGGTCCCATTTTCTTTCCTGACATATATGCTTCCTCCCATCGTTAATTATTTGCGCTTTCTAGCTTCCTCCGGGCCTTCTAATTTCGTGGCACCAGGATAATGAAGGCTCTGATCTCTGTCAGACTCCACTCGTTTCGATTGCTTTAACTTTTTTATTTGTCTATCTTTTCCCATAGTTAGTCCTCCTCTCCTTGTTAGTATGAATAAAGGCAGCATCTCTCATACAAAGGAATAAGGGAATTCTCCCTATGCATCATTAAGCAAGAGAAACCGTAAGCGAATTAACTGACATTCATCCCTCTGAAGGCACACTGTAGGAAGAATTCCTTGAATATTGCTTCCCCTGCTCCTCCTTTACTTGATCTTAGTCAGTTTAGAGGTTAAACTATATTTGTTTAGGGTATAAACTATTGAGGGGTGGATTTTTTGGGAAAACAATTAGACACAGCAATCGAATTATTTAAGGACATTATGATTTATGGTACAGAACGTGTCATAAAATCGATCGATCATGAAGTCTTTCATGACTATTCACCAGAACAGCTGCACATGATGCAGATTTTATCCAAGACTGAAGGAGTATCACCAGGAAGATTAGCTGCTTTACAAGGGGTTCACAAAAGTGCCGTCTCAAACCGAGTTAAAAAATTAGCTCAGCAGGAAATCGTAGTCATTCACGGTTCGGAAAAAGACCAGCGCGGGAAAACTATTCATCTAACGGATAAAGGTATAAAAATTATACAAACTTCCAACCAAGTCATTTCCCGCCATATTGAGTCCCTGCTTTCCGATCAACTGGAAGATGAAGAAATTGAGGAATTCATTCGCATTTTTATTAAACTTAAATCGATTTTGAAAGTGGAGGAAGATAGCCAATGAGATATATCTTAAAATATAAATGGATCGTTGCACTACTCCTGCTGGTTTTAACCGTGGGATTAATGTTCATCTCTCCGAATCTTACTAAACAGGCGGAAGATGCGGGGAACTTACAACTGCCCGATGATGCAGATTCGCAAAAAGCAGCAGACATATTGAATAATGCAGGTGCGAGTGATGAAACCATCTCTTTGGTATTTGATCTTGATCAGACTGTTGATGACCAATCGAAAGAAAAAATAAAGCAGGTTGTCACCAAACTGGAGAAAATGAAAGCTCCACTTAAAGACGTTATTAACCCCTTCCAGTCTAAAGAAACAGAAGATCAGCTTGTATCAGAAGATAAGAAAACCATCCTGGTCCCTGTTACTGTCGATGGAACTGACGAAGAGATCAATGCACTAGCAGATCGTATAGACAGTAACATTTTACCTGATGACCTGCATGCGTATATAACAGGACAGTCCATCATTAATCAAGATGTAAATGAAAGCAGTCAAAAAGGATTAGAAAGAACGGAAATCATTACGATCGTATTAATCTTTGTTCTGTTACTCGCTGTCTTTCGTTCCATTATTACTCCCTTCATACCGTTAGTTGCAGTCGGAATCACTTACTTATTAAGTCAATCACTTGTTTCCTTCTTTATTAAATGGTTTGACTTTCCAGTATCCAATTACACCCAAATATTTCTAGTTGCTGTTTTATTTGGAATAGGAACAGATTACTGTATTCTCTTGCTCAGCCGGTATAAAGAGGAATTAACTCAAGGCCACTCTACAGAGGAAGCCATTATAAACACCTATAAAACAGCCGGACGCACACTACTTATCAGCGGAATAGCTGTTTTTGTCGGTTTTCTTTCTATAGGGTTTGCAGATTTCCGCATATTTAAATCTGCAGTGGGAGTGGCCGTGGGAATTGCGGTATTATTACTGGTTTTATACACGATCGTGCCCTTTTTTATGGCGGTGCTTAAAGGAAAACTATTCTTTCCTTCTAAACGGTCCGCAACGCATAGAGACAGTAAGATCTGGCGAGGTCTCGGCCGGTTCTCCGTTTTAAGACCTGTATGGTCCATGCTGGTTGTTGCAGCCATTACGGTTCCATTTCTATTAACGTATAATGGCAAGCTTTCTTTTAATACTGTTAATGAGATTGGAGATGGATACGACTCTGTAAAGGGCCTCCATGCCATAGAAAATGGTTTCGGAAAGGGAGAATCACTGCCCCTTACAATTATTCTTAAAGATAAGAAAGATATTGTCACAGAAAAAGTCCTTCCTTATGTAGAAGTGCTCAGCTCGGAAATTGAGAAAAATGACCAAGTGGATTCGGTTCGGTCAATTACCCGCCCTACTGGAGAAGTGATTAATGATTTGTATGCTAATAACCAGCTGAAACAAGTTGCCGATGGTCTAAAAAAATCCAGAGACGGGATTAAACAAACGAAGCAGGGGTTGGCAGATATTCAAAGTCAATTAACCAATATCTCCTCTTCCATTCCATCAGGATCGAGTACGGGGGGGTTATCCGACGCTGCCTCTGCTATCGGACAAGTGAATCAACAGCTGGGAAATATTAATCAAGAACTGCAGCAGACACAGAATACTGCTCAAGCTGCCGCCGGTCTTAACCAAGTCCAACAGCAGCTGGGGCAAATTCAGCAGTCGCTCTCCGGGGCATCTTCTCAACTCCAAAATCAAGCGAGTCAAACGAGTGATTTAAAAAACGGGCTATCCCAATTGGCTGAAGGAGTTGGTTCTTCAAAAGATGGACTCGATCAAATTCAAAATGGTTTAAGTGATGCAGCAGATGTCTTATCAGCTATGGGAAAATCGGATCCACTGCATGATACTGGAGTTTATATCCCTGAAGGAACACTGAAAGATAAAGATTTCCAATCCTCCATTGATCGTTATTCATTCGATGAACAAAAAGGGTTAAAGCTGGAAGTCGTATTGAAGAATGATCCTTATTCTAAAGAAGCCATAGATACAACAAAAGATATTAAAAACACCGTAGAACAGCAATTAAAAGGTACACCGCTCGAAGGGATGACAGTAGCCTACAGTGGTATTTCTAGTACAAATGAGGATCTATCCAATATCTCTAAGAGCGACTTCAATCGAACGGTTACGATTATGATCATTGGTTTATTTATCGTACTAACCATCTTATTCCGGTCCATAATCATGCCGGTCTATATGATTGGTTCCTTACTGTTAACTTATTATACTTCGATATCTATAGCTGAATTAATCTTTGTAAATATCCTCGGGTATGATGGGATCACTTGGGCCGTCCCTTTCTTTGGATTTGTTATGCTGATTGCTCTTGGTGTAGATTATTCCATCTTCCTACTAGATCGTTTTAATGAAGAGGCCAAAGTAGATTTTAAAGAAGCTATGCTTACTTCAATGGCTAAAATGGGCACCGTAGTTATGACAGCTGCCATCATCCTAGCTGGGACATTCGGAGCTATGATGCCTTCAGGGGTATTAAGTTTAATTCAAATAGCCACGATAGTTATTACCGGGTTACTCTTTTATGGCTTGATCATACTGCCTCTGCTTATTCCGGCAATTACCGTCTCTTTTGGAAAAGGGGCATGGTGGCCATTCAAATCAAATAGCTCACAATAAACTTCAAGTATTCAATCAAAAATAGACTGGGTTCCAACCCGTCAAAATAACAAAAAAAGGTTCCGACCCTCATAACAGAGGGTCGGAACCTTTTTTGTTTTGTTACTATTCTTTATCAGCTTGGGAAAGGAGCTGCCCCCATTTATTTCCATGTCTCTTCTAGTACTCGCAGCCAGTTTCCGTGTGTGATTTTTCGCAGGGATTCCTCATCAAAACCACTAGCCTTAAGCTGGCTGGTTAACTTGTCGACTCCTGAAATATCTTTCAGTTCTGCTGGAACGGTTGTCCCGTCAAAATCTGAGCCTAATGCTACGTGCTCAACACCAATCCGGTCTGCAATATATTGAATATGTTTCACAATTTCTTCGATAGGCGTTTCTGCAGGAATTTTCGCATCGCCTTGAAGCATGTTGATACTATAAGTTACTCCTGCTACTCCATTCGATTCAGCTATTGCATCTAATTGTTTATCCGTAAGGTTACGGGAAATTGGACAAAGTGCATGGGCATTTGAGTGGGTAGCTACCAACGGCGCATTAGTTAACTTCGCAGTATCCCAGAATCCCCTCTCATTCATATGGGACTGGTCAAGCATGATACCTAAGGTGTTGCACTCGCGTACCAATTTCTTTCCAAGCTCTGTTAATCCTGGTCCCGTATCGGGAGAGGAAGGATAGATATAAGGCACACCTTCAGCGAAAATATTCCCTCTGCTCCATACTAAGCCTAAAGAACGTAGCCCTGCTTGATGATAAACGTGTAACGCATTCAAATCTTTATCAATTGCTTCCGCTCCTTCCATGTGAAGAATAGCAGAAAGTGATGGCTGCTTCATGTTTTTCCTCAGTTCCTCTACGGATCTCACGACTTTAAACTTGCCCTTTGACTGGCGCTCAAGACGGAATAAATTTGCGATCATTTGATTGGTGATACGGTGAGAGTATTCATACGTTTCTGCTTCAGGAAGCGGCATTTTATACCCAGAGTTAGTCATAAAGTCTTCGGGCTTTTTCATTTTCTTTGCAGGTGGCGAAAAAACAGCGAAAAAGCCTGCCTTTAATTGGTGCTGCAGAGCGCGGGGTAAATCAAGGTGCATAGAGGAACTTCCCTGTAAAAAAGCTTCTTCGACCGGTTGTTCCTGCTGTATAAGTTTTAACAATGTATCATTATGTCCATCAATTATGATATTCCCCATCTTTAAACATCCTCCCTATTTCCTTCTCAATCCCCAACTTTTCACAGTTAGAATCCATCAGTGACTATACTTTCTTCAGTTACCTATCCCCTAAAAACAAAAAGACCGCTTCTATTAACGGTCTCTTTGAATAAGTTCATTAAGCCATCCATTTGGGTGGAGTATTTTTCGACCAATAAACGTCCCCGATGGTGTGATGTGCCTCAAACCCATCTTCATTTAAGTGATAATGAAAATTGAACCAGTACCCTTCTCCCGGACGCTTGTCCCTTCTTACATGGAATCGAGCTACTTCTATTTTTTTGTTGTGGTCATAAAGGTTAAATATTTTCTCCCCATACCCTGCTGAAGGTTGTTCAGCTATCTCATAATTGGGGACTGTTTCGTCTTCTTGCTGATGGAAAAGTTCAGCGATCACACTTTCCATTCCAGGCAGTACTGTAGTTAACATTTCGTCTTCCACTTGATTCATGATTTTAGGACCTAATTTAGATACGGTTTGTTCCCTTGCCTCTGCAGTAATTAAGTGAATATATTCTTCGTTGGTTAGAGAAGAATCTAAGGAATTCTTTGAATTCGAATCATCGCGGTTATTAGAATCTTGACTCTCCGAGAAAGAGAAGATTTCCTTTTCCAGATTCTCTTTAGGTGAGACTTCACTATTCTTAGCTGTTTCTGTGTCTATGTAACTAGTCGGAATATAAATTCCTAAGGTCATGATAGCAACCAGAACAACAAAGACTTTTCTTATCCATATTTTCATAAGATAAACTCCTTCAATCTTTACTCTCTTTAAATTCTACCATTTTGTTCTAAAAAGTCTATAAAACCGATTACATTTAAACAAATATTCATACAACTCCGCTAAAACTTTAAAGGCATCTAGTTTACGGACTGCTTAATTTACGAAATAACCTATAAAAAAGTTTCACTCATTGAAAACAATTCCAGAAATTTTTTTTCGTGAAAACATGGGTTAAATCGAACAATTTTCAGCGAATCATTTGACTATACAAATAATTCTGATAACATTATTTAAACATGATGAGGTCTATTAAAAGCCCGTCAAATAAAAGTTTATAATAGGAAGGTGAGAGTGTGCCAATTCAAACTACAAACAGTGACCATACCACTCCTCTCCGCCGCGACGTGAATGCTCTTGGAAACATTCTTGGAGATATTCTCGTTCATCACGGAGGAGAAGAACTACTGGATAAGGTAGAAACGATCAGAACACTAACCAAAAATTTACGTAAAAACCCTGATGCTGGACTCTACCAAAACCTAAAGGATGAGATTAACAACCTCCAGCCACCCATGCGCTCTCAAGTAATCCGCGCATTTTCTATTTATTTTCACCTCGTTAACATAGCCGAGCAAAACCACAGAATTCGCCGCCGTCGCGAATATCAACTTCGAGAAGATCACGGGGCCCAGCCTTTTTCTTTAGAAAGTGCGGTTTTGTCATTAAAGAACAATGATTTTTCTAAAGAAGTTATTCAAGATGTCCTTCATCAATTATCACTTGAACTCATTATCACGGCCCACCCAACTGAAGCTACCAAACGAACCGTGCTCGAGATTCAAAAAAGAATAGCCAATCTATTGAAGCAGCTGGATCAACCGCAAATGACGAAAAGTGAGCGGGAGAGTCTAAAGGAAAGCTTATTTAATGAAGTAACCGTTCTCTGGCAGACTGATGAATTAAGACATCGTAAGCCAACCGTGATGGATGAAGTAAGAAACGGACTTTATTACTTTGATCAAACACTATTCGATGTTCTTCCTGATATCCACCAGGAATTGGAACTTCAGCTTGAAGAGGCTTACCCCAATGAAGAATGGACTGTTCCTAATTTCTTAAAATTTGGTTCATGGATTGGCGGAGACCGCGATGGAAACCCTAATGTAACCCCTGAAACCACTTGGGAAACCCTTAATAAACAACGTGAACTTGTATTAAAAAAATACGAAGAAGTTCTTGTTGAACTGATGAAACGGTTCAGCCATTCTACTAATCGGGTCAGCATTAAAGAAGACTTTATCCATGCCGTTGAAAAGGAAGAACAAAATCTTTCCGAAAATAAAAAGTGGCGAGTGGATAACGAAATCTACCGGCGCAAATTTGCTATTATTCTTGAACGCCTTCGCCAAGTAGGAAACGAAGAAAATGGCTACCAATCTGCAGATGAATTATTGAGTGATCTTCGCCAAATTCAAACCAGTGTCAAAACCCATCAGCCCAATAAGCATGAGTTGAAAATGCTGAGAAAATTAATTAGGCAAGTCGAGCTTTTCGGCTTTCACCTGGCAACTCTTGATATTCGAAATCACAGCGGTGAACATGAAGCGGCCATAGATGAAATCTTAAATAAAGTTAACATATCAGAAAACTATTCTTCTCTTTCTGAAGAAAAGAAAATCAACGTGTTGGAAAGTGTCTTAAAAGACCCTCGGCCGATCACCTTATTGAATGAAGATTACTCTGAAGCTACACAAGAAATGCTGAAAGTCTTTCAAATGATTAAGCAAGCACATAATGAGTTCGGAGAGCGTTCGATCGAAGTATATTTGATAAGTATGACTGAAGCTGCCAGTGATTTATTAGAAGTACTAGTGCTCGCAAAAGAGGCAGGTATTTATCGTCTGCACGCAGATGGAAAAGTTGAAAGTCATCTGAATGTAGCTCCACTTCTCGAAACAGTAGACGATTTGGTTGCAGGTCCAGAAATATTAAAAACCGTTTTTGACATGGGCGTTTATAGTAAACACCTACATGAAAGAAATAACCATCAGGAAATCATGCTGGGTTATTCTGATGGCAGTAAAGATGGCGGTACGTTGACAGCAAACTGGAGATTATATAAAGCTCAACAGGAAATACATGAAATGGCTAAAGAATATCAAGTTAAATTAAAATTCTTCCATGGTCGCGGAGGCTCACTTGGAAGAGGCGGCGGACCCCTAAACAGAAGCTTATTGTCTCAGCCAGCTGAAACTTTGGGAGAAGGAGTTAAAATTACCGAACAAGGCGAAGTGCTATCTTCTCGTTACCTGCTTAGAGATATTGCATATAGAAGTCTTGAGCAGGCTGCCTCCACCCTGGTGGAAGGCGCAGCTAATTTATCTCAGGAGTCTGAGCAGTCTCACCATCGCGAAGAGCAATGGGAACAAGCAATGGAAGATATCTCGGACATCTCCCTGAAAAAATATCAATCGTTAGTATTTGGAGACGAGGACTTCCTCACCTATTTCAACGAAGCCACTCCGCTCCAAGAACTGAGCGAATTGAATATTGGTTCCCGTCCAATGAAACGGAAAGACAGCTCCAAATTTGAGAACCTGCGGGCAATTCCATGGGTATTTGCCTGGACGCAGAGCCGTCATCTGCTTCCAGCCTGGTATGCTGCTGGTACAGGTTTAGCAAGCTACGCAGGAGAAAATGAAGAACACCTTGCTCTTTTACAGCAAATGTATAATAACTGGCCATTCTTCAGGTCTACGATCGACAATTTACAAATGGCTCTTACGAAGGCTGATATTCAAACAGCGAAACAATATATTGCGCTTGTAAATGATCAGAAGCTGGGAGAGAGAATCTTTAAGACCATCGTTACTGAGTATGATGAAACAAAAGAAATTCTTCTGAAAATTACTGGAGATGAGGAATTGCTGGATCAACAAGCAACGATACAGGAGTCAGTTCGTCTTCGTAACCCTTATGTTGACCCTTTGAACTTCCTGCAAGTTGAATTGATCAAAGAACTCCGAAACTCAGAATTAGAAGATGACGAATTGCATACGGAGGTATTGCTCACAATAAGCGGTATTGCTGCAGGTTTGAGAAATACCGGTTGAATTTATGAAAGAATACTATCACTAAAAAACCCGAACCATTGTTCAGCTTTGGTTCGGGTTTTAGTATTTATTGTTACATGAATGGAACGTTTCTTCCTGATCTTTTCTATTCATTCACCTACTGTACGTAATTTAATCAGTAAGCATTCGCAAGGCGGCTTCTAAGTCTGCGTCTTCCTCCAAATGTGCGGGAGACCAAGGAATATAAACATCTGGTTCGATCCCTTTACTGACCATCCCTTTCCCGCGATCCAACTGAGCGGATCGTGAAGTCGGATAAATAAGTTCAAATTTGTCCCAGCTTTGAATCGCTACATTTGTATAGTCATTTAAACCTGCTGTGGCTCTGCCGATCACTGTGACTTTAGCTGATTTCTTACACGTCTCGACAAAAGAGTCACCTGAGCTTCCACAATATACATCAGAGAGTACAATTATTTGGTCAGGGCCAGGTTTGCTTTCTATTGTAAAACTGCTATCGAGCTCACTTAAATCGAGCTCTACAAACCCTTCTCCTTTCTGTTTAATTAATTCAGTGACGATTATATTCACCATGAATTTAGTAGTCTCATCTTCTGATTTATCTGCAATATTCCTTAACATACTTTCTCGCAGGCGTACATTTCGGCTGGTACAGTTAGTCAAACTACGGCCTTCCTCCTCAGAAAGATCAACGATAGGTTCTTTAAATAGATAAGGAAGCAGAGGGAAATAAGCAGAATCTACTCCACCATTGTTGATACGAACATCAATAATCAGCTTGTCCATCGCTTGTAAATGCTCTTTATTTTCCTGAACCAAGTTAGCTATTTTATCAGGATCCATAAAGTCCGTCATCTTTAACAGCCAGGCTCCGTCTAGTTTCTTCAAGGAATATTCTGATTCAGGCGTAGAAGCAGAATACGTTTTTATCGAAATCCAATCCGTTCTTCCAAACGAGTCAGTTACCTGGGCTTTAGAATACAGCGGCAGAATTTTATTCCATTTTTCTCTTTCTGCCGTGTTTTCCATTAGCTGCCTGCGGTGCTTTTCTGCCAGATCAAGAATACTTATTCCGTCTAAAGAAGTTATAACTTGTCCACGGTCAACTCCAGAGTCCTTAGACACTTCAGTGATGTACAGCTTATCGTGTACTCTTCTTACCTTAAAACCGGTTTCCTCAGAGCTGGCCAGTGACTGAGGCTCACGAATTCTAAAGGCGACATGAGGATCTTTTAAGTCTAATAAATAGTCTTGAACAACTTCTGCAAACACCCGTGGGTTAAGGGTCCCTTTTTTAGATAAAGTAATAATCTCATCCTTGTATGTATCGGGGTCGTCCCACCCTTGTTTATCATAACTACCCGCATAATCATATTGAATGATACTCACTATGTCAGCGAAAATTTGTTGATAGTTCATCCAATCCGCCTTTCTTTTTCCAGTCTGGACTATACTACGATTTTAATTGACAGAAAGTTTCAACTTCATCGTAATATTTTCCTGGCAAGAAAAGTAACAATGATTGTATTCCCTTCTTGAATCCGTTATTCTTATCCTAATTAATGAATAGTAAGAGGTGTTTACTTGGAACATCATTCTTTAACATCCCTAATGATAGTCGTAGGTATCGCATTTTTCATTCCGATCATTCTTCAACGATTACATTTAAGGTTCATCCCAGTTGTTATTGCAGAAATTATTGCCGGTCTGTTAATCGGACAAAGTGGATTTAACCTTATCTCTGAAGATCCCACCTTAGAATTATTATCTCTACTAGGTTTCATCTTCCTCATGTTTATCAGCGGTTTAGAAATCGACTTTAGTATATTCGAAAGAAAACGTAAAAAACAACAGAACTCTCCCAATCCAGTCTGGGCTGCTTTACTTATCTTTTTAACCATTATGGTTATTTCGTTTGGATTGTCTTACTTACTCGTCTTTCTAAAGCTCATTAAAGACCCGTTCTTAATGACACTAATCATTTCAACGATTTCCTTAGGTATCGTCGTACCTGTATTGAAAGAAAGAAAAATGACCGATGGAATTCTAGGTCAGATTATTCTTCTTGTAACAATGATTGCAGATTTTACTACTATGATCCTGCTGACTGTATATGCCATGTTCAGAGACGAGGAGGGACTGCGTGTTCTCCTTCTGTTAGTCCTATTTCTTGCCTTTTTCCTTGCTTATCGAGTAATTAAAAGGTTCTTTAGCATTCCCTTATTTGACAGCCTCCTAAGAGGAACAACTCAATTAGGAACCCGGGGTGTCTTTGCCCTGATTCTTTTGTTTGTAGCATTATCAGAGGTCATTGGGGCTGAAAACATTCTCGGTGCTTTTCTAGCAGGTGTAATTATTTCCTTACTTTCACCGAAGGACGATTTTATCCATCAACTGGACTCCTTTGGATTTGGCTTCTTAATCCCTATCTTCTTTGTTACTGTCGGTGTAAATCTTAATATTTGGGAGTTGTTTGTTGATCGTAAAATCCTTCTGCTGATGCCGCTCCTCCTTCTATTTATGTATATTGCTAAAATTATTCCGGCGATGATTTTAAAGAAATGGTACTCATGGAAGGAAGTATTGAGCATCGGGGTGCTGACTACCTCGAAATTAAGCTTGGTAATTGCTGCTGCAGCGATCGCATTAGATCTTGGCGTTATTGGTGATGTCCTTCATGGTGCTATCATACTAGTATCTATCCTCACTTGTTTAATTTCACCGATCATTTTTTCCAGGCTATTCCCGACGGCACAGCCTGAACAGACACATATTTCCATCGTAGGAGCAAATCCGACTACTTTATTTGTAGCAAGAGATTTAATGGAAGAAAACTCCGTGGTTCGGGTTTATAGTGCTAAACAGGAAATCGAGCATAAAATGGTTCACCCTTATCCGTTAATTTTAGTTGAGGAATTGTCTGTTTCCTTATTAGAAGAAAAAGGAGCGTTTGAATCCGATAAGATTGTGTTTGCTACGAGCGATGATGAAATTAACATCCAATTAGGTAAGTATGCTAAGCGGCTAGGATTGAAAACGATCGTTATTAAAGTGGAAGATCAATCGCTGCAAAAGAATTTAACAGATGATGATATCACGGTTTATTCGACCCTTTCTTCTACTAGAACATTGTTAAAAGCCCTGATTGATAATCCAGGACTCGTACAGTTGATCACTCAGCACAATAAAACAATTAAAGAAATTTTTGTCAGTCACTCTAATTACGATCAGACGCCGATTACGAGACTTCCGTTTTTAGGAGAGTCGCTTATTCTTCATATTTACCGTCATGGAGAAGTCATCATACCGCACGGTCACACAAGTTTACAACGCGGTGATAAGATACTAGTCAGCGGTAAAAGTGAAGAGCTTAGACGAATACGAAGAGAACTTTCCTATCAAAAGTATATTCATTAGATATCCGTTGCTGCGAAACAGATGGCCTAAGCAGCACATTTAATTCATTGCAAATAACTCCTCAACCCCCGGCTCTGTTCATTCAAAAAGTTCGGGGGTTGAGGGTAATATCTTACCTTCCTATTACAGGCAGATTCCACCGCTAATCTCTTCTATTCAAATAGTCAGCGATTCCCATCGCACATACGGAAAGATCGAGGCGCAGGATTTCAAATACTTTGTGGTCTGCTTGGATACCTTTGGTCAATAAATGAGCAGAAACGAGGTCATAGAGTCTGCGTTCAATTCCTCTCCTTCCCTCCCCTTCCTTCATGGCGATCTCCCCCGCTTCTATAAAAACGGGGAGCCATGACTCTACTTCATCAAATGCTGCTGCAGGCGACTCTGATACCCCGTAATGACCGAAATATATAACATCAGCCTTCGTTTCCCTAAACCTTTGTATCGATGTCTTCATTGCCTGAGGATTAAACTGATTAGGGGAAGTCGTTGGTAAGTAAAAGGTAAATCCGTGATCGAGGGTTTGATGGTAGCGAATACCTGCCGTATCCCCGGTAAATAGTCCATTACTAAGTGAATCATATATAGCAAGATGATGATTGGCATGTCCCGGCGTATCATAAAAGACTAAAGTGCGATCATTTCCTATTTTTAAGGTTTCGCCGTCTTGTTTAATGACTATTCTGTGTTCAGGAATTGGAACGATCGGGTCAAACAGCTTCTCAAACTGTTCACTGTAAACAGCTTTCGCTCCAGCGATTAAGCGGGAAGGGTCATGAAGATGGCGCTTCCCTTTAGGATGAACAATAATTTCAGCATTGGGACATTCTCTTAGTAATAGTCCTGCCCCTCCTGCGTGGTCCAGATGAATGTGTGTGACGATGATGTACCTGATATCTTCCGCACGGATGTTCAATTGTTTCAACCCTTCCAGGACATGCGGTATGGACGGACTCGGACCTGTTTCAATTAAAGTTAGATGTTCTTCTTCCAGGACATATGTGCCTGTTCTCCTCGCTAATCCTAGATCGAATCCGTCTATTAAATAAATTCGATTATCAAGGGGCTCTGGTTTCATTTTCACACTGACCGCTCCTTCCATATTTATAACTTAATATTACTAAAATTTAGCAATTTTGTAATGAGAAAACCCTTTCAATAACTCACAAACAATCGTGAAGACCTGTGATTCAATCATTTATCCTTCTAAACTACCGGAATATTATGAATAATTAGGTTACTTCTTGACGGTGAATTTCAGATGCGATATATTGTTAATAAGCAAATAAGACGTACGGAATCATAAATGACAGGTAGTTCCCATAGAAGTGCTTTGGAATTTATATTCCTGCCTCTAGTGGGGATTTTTTCATGTCCTAACTCCTTGCGTCCATTTGCAATTTCCACGTTTTACGTGCAAGACTTTAGGAGGATTTTTTAATCATGGAAAACGGTACAGTAAAATGGTTTAATGCAGAAAAAGGTTACGGATTTATTCAAGTTGAAGGTGGAAACGACGTATTCGTTCACTTCTCTGCCATTGAAGAAGAAGGCTTTAAATCTTTAGAAGAAGGACAAGCCGTAACATTCGAAATTGTAGAAGGCGACCGCGGTCCGCAAGCTGCGAATGTGGTGAAAGAATAGATCATGAATTAAACGACCACCCTGATGAGGGTGGTCGTTTTTTAGTTGATTATAAACAATATCCCTCGTATAATTGAAAGCTGTCTGAAGCGGTTCGAAACCTCCCGCTTTATCAAAACTAAGGAGGATGAATAATGAGCAATGAATGGATGTGGATCCTGTTTGCCCTGGTAAATTTCGGGCTGTTGCTAGTGGTGTACCGTATATTTGGGAAGCCAGGCTTATTTGTATGGATTGGGATGTCGACTGTCATTGCCAATATTCAAGTCGTCAAAACTGTGGAGCTATTCGGTCTGAATGCCACCCTCGGCAACATCATTTATGGTACAGCTTTTCTAGCTACGGATATTTTAAATGAAAACCATGGGAAGTCCGAAGCAAGGAAAGCCGTTTGGATGGGTTTTTCCACCCTGATTATTATAACGATTATGATGCAGATGGCTATCCAATTTACTCCTGGAGAGAATGATGTGGCTCAATCAGCCATGCAAACACTATTTGGACTTGTTCCCCAAATTGCCATCGGTAGTTTATGCGCATATATTGTTAGTCAATATTTCGATGTATGGCTTTACTCCAAATTGAAACAAATCTTTACATCTGATCGTACACTTTGGATAAGAAATAACGGAAGTACAATGATTAGTCAATTGTTAGATACGGCTATTTTCTGTGGAATCGCATTTTATGGATTATATTCCCTTCAAGTATGGATAGAAATATTTCTGACGACTTACTTTATCAAGTTCATTGTTGCTGCAATTGATACCCCTTTCTTATATGCAGCAAAAGCTTTTAAGCACAAAGATATTTAGGAAGTGAGGTATCTGTATGATTGAGGTTTATACTGACGGGGCTGCAAGCGGAAACCCTGGGCCTAGCGCAGCAGGAGTATATATAAAACTAGGAAATAATCATTGGGAACATCGCTTTTATCTGGGTGATTTATCTAATCATGAAGCAGAGTTCTGGGCAGTCATTCACGGTCTGGAAATATGCAAACGAGATTTCCCAGGAGAAATCATCTCCATACGATCAGATTCAAGAGTTGTCGTGGATACGATTGAGAAAGAATTCACTAAAAATGTAAAGTATCTCCCTTTGCTTTCAAAGATACAGGAGCTTAAGCAATCATTTCCTTATGTATTTATTAAATGGATCCCTGAAAAACACAACAAAAATGCAGACCGGATTGCCCGTGCTGCATTAAAAGAAAATCACTAACCCAGGCGTTTATGCCTGGGCTTAGTGGTTTCTTTCCAGATTAATCGGCGGGATCCACCGGCAAGCCCCCGTGCTTCCAACGCCTCGTAAACTTGTTTTCTTGTACAGATTTCAGGTTTAGCAATGTGCTCCAGCACACTGATAAAGAAGCTTGGATCAAATTCATGCTGGTATTTTAAAGTAGTCCTCACGGCAATAATGGCTTTCCATTCGGAAGCATTTGCTGAATTCTTCCCAAAATAAATGAACCGCACATTCTCATCAGAGAGCTTGAACCCTCTTGTCCACAAATCTTCTAAGAAAAATGCTAATGGTTTGTTAGATTTCATTATTTGCTCCTTAAGATCGAACTCTCTTTTTGTTGTCAAAGGTCACGTACAAGGACCAGTTTAAATTATTAAACGGAAAAATCTGAGAGGCATTACGGTGGAGGATGTATTTAACTAAGGAAGAACAGACTTTCTTGAACCTACTTTACTGTTACCCTATTATAACAAAAAGAAAAAGCCAAGTGAGTCTCACTCGGCTGAAAATGTTTGCTCATAGTTTTTTTTCTGCTGGCTTTGTGTCTTGATTTGTTGAATTTTAAAGACTTCCAGCACATATTTCGCTGGTATCGATCCAAGTTTAGCGAGCGTCCATACCGTCAAACTACTATAAATAACGACGATCATCATAATTAGAATAATCATTTTATGCACCCTCTTCTAAATGATAATGATTTTCATTTCTAATTAGAAGTATAGCAAAGCCCGCTATTTGTTGCAACTCTGAATTTTTAGACATTTATTCTCTAAGTGCCTGGTTTTCTGCTGGAATCCGGATGGTCATTAAAGCTAAATGAAATACCGGAAAAATGACGGCCGTCATGTATGCCTGAAACATGATTGGAATAACGACCAGTTCCAAGAAAACAATCAGGTAATTTGGGTGTTTAATGAGCCTGTAAGGTCCCTTGGAAACAGGTTTCTCACTTGGGAGGACAATAATTCTAGTATTCCATCGTCTCCCCAACGAAGTTATACACCACACTCGAAGTACTTGAAGAATGAGAAACATTATAAAAAAAGGAACAAAAAGACTGGTAAACTGGCGTGTAGAAAAGAAAAATTCCACCGCTAGAGAGATGAAAAATAAACTGTGCAGCACGATAAACAGGAAATAATGTTCTTCCCCTGTTTCCTTTCCACCTTTGGACATCATCCAGTTGAAATTTGATTTCGCCAGCCAGAGTTCACCTAATCGTTGGATAATAATAAGTAAATATAAAACGACTAAGATTCTTTCCATTAGCTCCACTCCATACTGACTATTTCCGAACTGAACCCTGGTCCCAGTGAAGTCATTAAGGATTTAGTTCCAGCATCTGGCCGGGCCAGCATGGCTTCATGGAGAACATAATGAACCGTTGGTGAAGACATATTCCCGTGTTCTCTAAGTATTTTTTTGGTATGCGCAAGCACAGTACTATCAAGCTTCATTGTCTCTTCGTACGCTTCTATCACTTTTCTTCCTCCTGGATGTGCAATCAGAAACGGAAGTTCACTAATGTCCCACCCTCTTTCTTCTAATACTGACTTAGCATGAGCGCTCCAGAATTCTTTAACAAGCCTTGGAATGCTTTTCTTGAAGATCACCTCAAAGCCCGTTTCTACCACCCGCCATCCCATCACTGTACTACTATCCCTTTTGATTCGTGAGCTGGAGTAATCTACTCTTGCTATAGAGCTTCTACGCTTACTTAATAAAAGCGATTCATCTCCAGCAATAAGTACAGCAGAAGCCCCGTCCCCAAATAGAGCAGTACCGACAAAATTACTTAAGCTGCGATCATTTAGCTGAAAGGTTAAACTGCATAATTCAAGACAAACAACTAGCACATTCTTGTCTGGATGCCCTTTCAGCCATTCCAGCCCCCTTGCAACTCCGCTTGTACCTCCAGCGCAGCCTAATCCGAATATCGGAGAGCGCTTAATTGATTCCTTGAACTTCAAGTCATTGATGATATAAGCGTCTAATGTCGGTGTAGCTATCCCGGTAGAGGAAATGAACAGAATATGATCAATGTCTGCTGGTGACACGCTATCTGTTAAAAACTCTTCATGTGATAAACAGTTTGAGATAGCTTGTTTGGAATACTGAATAGCTTTATTTTGAAATAGATCATTTCGCTCTGGAAAACTATGTGAATTTTTAAACCACGAAAGGTCAATAGCCAGCTGACGTTTATCGATGCAGGTGTTTTCAAAAATAGGCATTAACCTTTGCTTCTCATGACTGGTCATTGGAAATATCTGTTCTACAAATGATTGAAGCTCTTGCTGGGTATAACAAAATTCTGCTGTCTGAATACCACTGGAAAGTATATATGGCATACAATGCCTCCTTTCGCATAGTATTCACAGCATTTAACTAAATATGAAAAAATAAGAGTACTTTACATGAAGGAACAGGTACAATTCCAGCTAACATATACATGCTTTTCAAAAACCATAAATAGACATCCCGCCATCCACTAGCAGGGTTTGACCAGTCATATAGTTTCCTGCTGGAGAAGCCAGAAAGACGGCCGCACCAGCCAGTTCCTCTAACTTACCAATTCTGTTTAACGGGGTGCGGTCAAGGATGGCCTGTACGTATTCTTCGTCTTCAAGTAAAGCTTCAGTTAATGCTGTAGGAAAATACCAAGGACCAATAGCATTTACGTTAATATTATATTTCCCCCATTCCAGAGCAAGGTTCTTAGTCATTTGAATGAGGGCACTCTTTGTCATGGCATACACCACCCCTGTTCTTAACGCAATGTGGCCGCCTACTGAAGAAATGTTAATGATTTTACCTTCTCCCTGTTTCTTCATTACCTTGCCTGCATATTGCGATAAAAAGAACGCACTTTTCATATTAGTAGAAACTATTTGATCCCATTCCTCTTCACTTACAGACTCCGCTTCACTACGAATATTTATTCCAGCATTATTAACCCATATATCTATGGATTGATTTCCTCTTAATTCTTCAACATCCTTTATGATTTCTTTATATTCATTAACGTCGCGGCAAATCGTGTATGATTCTCTTCCAAGCTGACGGATTTCTTGCTGTGTTGACTCCAGGTCTTTCTCATTTCTTGCAATAATAACGACATGTGCACCAGATTCGGCGAAAGACATCGCAATTGCTTTCCCAATCCCCTTTGTGCCGCCTGTAACGACTGCTAGTTTGTTTTCTAGTGAAAAGCTAGGTAAATACATCATCATTCCTCCTAATTCGACAAAAATTGATTAAATTTTCAGTATATTATAACATTTTTGCTAATTCTTTACATTTAAAAAAGTTACCCTTACACTGTAAATGACATTTAGAAAATGGGGGTTATGCAATATGAGAAAGTGGCTACTCGCTTTAGGTTTGGCTTCTGCTCTTGTAGCAGCAGGCTGCAGCAGTAATTCAAGCGATGAAAACAGTAATGGAAGTTCTGATGACAATCAATCAGAAGAAAGTTCTGACCAAACTAGTGATAAGCAATCCATGAAAATGGCTGTCTTAGACGAACAAATGAATATGAAAGACGTCTTCAAGCCGTATCAAGAAAAGATTACTGCTTACCAAACTGAAGTATCAGCAGAAGAACCAGATCAAGAGAAAATTAAAGCAGCTGGAAAAGAAGCTCAGACTGCAGCAAAAGAAGCAGCAGATAAAGCCTCTAATTATGAAATTCAAGCGGATCTTTCCGATGATGTGAAATCTCAGTATAAGGATGCATTGTCCTCTCTTCAAGGATACTACCAAGATGTCTCAGATGCACTTGATAAAGATGCAGCTAAAGCAGACTTGTCTTCAGCAGAAGAGAAATTTACCAATTTTAATGACACACTTGGCAAAATTTATGAAGATGTCGGATTAAATGCTCCGGATATGATGAAAGAATTTTCCTAATAAAATAAGAAAACCAGCTCTTCTTGGAGCTGGTTTTTTTATTAATAGAGATACTTTTACTAACAGGCTTTTCCCTTCCAGGTTCAGGAGTGCTCCTCTTAATCAACGATTATTTTTAGTAAATGTATTCTTTTAGAATTACGATTTCATGAATGTAAGGACTTTTTTACAGACAGGAATCTTCTTAAGGACGGTAATTAAGTAAGTCAGGTGGAGTTTTTTAAAACGGCTTGACCAACAATCCGGGCAAGTAATCCAAAGACAAATCCTGCAATCACGCTTATAATGCCATTGTTAAAGAGAAGATTACCTACAAAAACCCCAATAAAAAACATAATTCCTATAAATAAGCCCAATATGATTTTCTGATTTATAGCCAAGTAAATTTCCCCTTTAAACTTGATGAGTCATTGACTCTATAGAAGAAATACCAATATTATTGCGTACTTCCCCAATTTTTTCCTTCAGAATTCATATATCCTTTCTTACCGTTCTAAAAACATTTACGTTAAGCACTTCTCCCGCTGTCTATGAACATATGGAATAATAACAAGTATCGGTTAGTCTCATTCCATCCGCTGAAAGATCTTCATTCCTTAAGATACCTTCCAGCGTATACCCGAGTTTCTTCGCTAAGGATCGGCTTTTAACGTTTGTCGATTCACACCTTATTTCTATTCTTTTAAAGGTCATATGATTAATCCCCAAGTCTGTTAATGCCTGTACTGCTTCTGCCATATATCCATTGCCGCTGAACCTTGTATTAATCCAATATCCAATTTCACATTTAGGAATATTCCAGTTAATACTTTGCAGACTGCATGCCCCAATAAAATCACTAGTATCTTTATGGAAAATCAAAAAACGAAAGCTCTCTCTTTTCAAAAAATGAATATGAGCATTTCTTAAATTAATTTCTGTCTCCTCAGGTGAAGGAAGTTCTTGGGCAAAAGGGAGCCAGGCTCTTAATTCTGCTAGAGAATCTTTTATTGCCTGATTTACAATAACTCCATCTCCAGCAATTTCGGGTGCCCGAAGGATAAGTCTCTCCGTCTCTAATTGATTCGGAACATCTAATAATAATGGATTCATCATTTAAGATCCCCTTTCACATAAACTGATCTCACCAATGCATAAGTGACGGTGAAGTACCCTTATAATTTTGGTGCTTACATTACATTTAATTATAATTAAGATAGCAAAAATTGTTAAGAAATTAATGTAAATTCCTGTTAATCTAAATGCAAGGCACGTGATGGATCATTGAATTATTTGGAATGCATTCAAAGAACTATCGATTACATTGAAGAAAATTTGCATGAAAAGCTCACACTTGAAAACTTAGCTGAAATTGCGCATTTTTCTCCTTTTCATTTTCATCGGCTTTTTCAAGCCATGGTTGGGGTACCTGTAATGGATTATGTAAGGAAGAGGAGAATGACAAAGGCAGCGGAACGACTATTTTACACAGATGACAAAATTATTACTATTGCATTAGATGCTGGCTTTCAATATCAAGAATCTTTTCATCGATCTTTTAAGAAGATTTATGGCGTTTCTCCTAAGCAATATCGCAATGCAGAGCAATTAAGGGGTCCTTTTCGCAGCAAAGCCTGCCTTTCTACAAGACACTTATCAGGAGGGCAAAAGATGGAACCGAAATTCTTGACGAAACCCGCGTTTCACATCATTGGTTATGAACTGAAAACGAAGAATATGGAGGGACAGAATAATAATGATATCCCTCAATTTTGGCAGCAATATATACAAAATCGATTGGGTTTCAATATACCCCATCCCCTGAATAATGATGAAGAACTTGGTATCTGTACCGATTTCTCTCCAGAAACAGGTGAGTTTGTTTATATCATTGGGATGGAAGTAAAGGAAGGTACGGACGCTCCAGACGGGTTGGTATACAGAAGCTTTCCTCAATTGGAATACGTTGTGTTCACTACTCCACAATCAGATAATGAGTCTTTTCCCTCAACCATTCAGTCTACATGGAATTACATCTTTAGCGAATGGTTTCCAGAGTCAAATTATGAACATAGGGGTACCCTGGATTTCGAGCTGTACGACCAAAGATGTTATGGACACTTAAATAAACAGATGGACATCTACATTCCCATTAAGAAAAGATTGGTTAAAAAATAACAAAAATGTGTTTCATCCTGAAATACTTAAAAGGCGCAATTCTATTTCTAGAATTGCGCCTTGATCATTGAAAACATTTCGCCTCTGCGAAATTTAAATCCATTGAATAAGAACCTTATTTCATATACCGATATTCCAATAAATTATTTAATATATAGACTTCCTGAAGCAATTCTTCTCCCACGTTCGTTTCCAGAACCTTTTTTCTCTCTAATTCTTCATCTACTAAACGTTTTACTGATAAAACGTCAGTCCCATTCATTAGAACATCTTTTTTTGAATGGAAGTGTTTATGAGCGACGAGCTGCATACCATAAGAATTATATAATAACGTATATCCGGCAATTCCTGTAGTAGATTGATATGCTTTTGAAAAACCTCCATCTATGACGATCATCTTCCCATTCGCCTTAATCGGATTTTCTCCATCAATTTCTTTCACTGGTGTGTGGCCGTTGATAATGTGTCCTTGCTCTGGATTCAGATTAAAGTCAGTTAAGATCTTACTGCAGATTTCCTCCTGTTCCCGTAAATGATAGTAAGGATTTTTCTTCTCTTTATGGACTTGTTTGTCTTTTATGAAATATCTTTCAAACGTCGTCATTTCTCGTTTACCAAACAGCGAAGAGTATTCTCCTGTCCATAAGTACCAAACCATATCGGTTGCCAGGTCATCTGTCTCTTCAGGATGAGCAAAAGCATATCGTAAATAATATTCGAAAATATCCAGTAAGTCGCGTCCTGCATAGGTACGGTTGTCAATTCTCATTTTTTCCATATTTCCTTCTTGATCTAAAGGAATACATCCGTGGATTAACAGGTTCCCATTATATTTCAAATACAGACTGCCTTTCTTCATTAGAAAGTTCATGTGTCTGGATAATTTTTCAGAATGCTGAACGGAAAATAGCAGCTTGTCCATTACTTGCTCTTCTTCCTCTAAGAGTTGAGCGGGGGATTCAGGATTGATCGTGCTAAAACAAGTATTTTCTAATGGATACTTCGTACCGTGAATCGTAATTTCATTGGCTTCAAAATCAATTTTCTCTAACAATAAACGATCCGACATATTAAAGTAAGAACGTCTCTTAATAATCGGGCTTTCTAACTTGAACTGAATCATGGCAATGGCCTGATGTATTTTAGTAATTTGTGATTTTTCAAGATTCGTTTGTTTTTCGTCTGAATCTACCTTAGGTCTGAACGCAGAATTATCTTCATAGTATTTCTCTGCCAGATTGAGAAGGGGTCTTAGGTTTATTCCATATACATCCTCAATGATTTCCAAATTATTGTAGCGGGCACAAATTCGAATAATATTTGCGAGACAAACCTTTGAACCTGCGAAGGCGCCGATCCAAAGGGCATCATGATTCCCCCATTGAACGTCAACCGAATGATAATTAATGAGCGTTTCCATAATTTTATCCGGCTCAGGTCCTCGATCATAAATATCCCCTACTACATGCAGGTGATCCACTACCAATCTCTGAGTAGTATAGGCGAGACCAATGATAAGTTTATCGGCTTGGCCCAGGGAGATAATCTGCTGAAGTATTTTAGAATAGTATAGTTCTTTATTTATAAAATCCTCCGTTTTATAGAGGAGCTCTTCTACCACATACTCAAATTGGTCAGGTAATGCTTTTCGCAATTTTGATCGTGTATATTTAGAGGATGCGTAAGAAATAAGTTTAATCATGCGCTTAATTAGCTGACTGTACCACTCGGTTAATTTTTGATCACTATCAAAGGAATTCTTCATCATTTTAATTTTCTCTTCTGGATAGTAGACCAATGTGGCGAATTCATCGATTTCTTTTTCGGTTAAAACATCGTTAAACAGATCCGATATTTTCTCCTTCACTTTCCCAGACCCATTTCTTAACACATGTTGAAAGGCTTGGTACTCCCCATGTAAATCACTGACAAAGTGTTCTGTTCCTTTTGGCAGATTTAGAATAGCTTTAAGATTGATAATTTCAGTAACAACTTTTTCTTCACTATTATATTCTTGGGCAAGTAAATCTAAGTATTTAGTGTTCAAAATTATGTAACTCCTTTCAAAATGATAGGCTGATAATAAGAAAATGCATTAGAATGACTTAAAATGCCAAGAAGAAACACCGTTTCACTTTACCGAATAGAACCATAAAACCCTATTAAATCCTAGTATTCTCTTTGATCGTAACATATTTTTAAGTTTAAAAGACGCCTTCCTTCTCTGAACAAAAATATTTTTTTATTGTTTTCCACAATCCGTACTCTTGTCTAGAACGTACTGGATCGTAGTTCTTTACAGTTCCCCCACTTTGCTGTGTCACTTTCTTACACATGCCTAATGGATCTGTAAAGGAACCATTAGGCATCCAGCCGATTGTAGGGATTTATACCATGCTAATCTTCATTCATCACTCTTCTGTTCCTGGCAATTAATTTTAAAGAAACCAAGGAGTGAATCCACGATGTAATCGGAATGATCAGAGCAATTCCAATTCCTGCTGAAAAGATGGTAATCATTTCACTGCTGAATATTTTGGAATTCACAATTTCCCCAAGCGAATAGTCTAAATCCTTAAACCATATAAGCAAAGCCATATAGCCGCCAAAGAAAGCAAAAAACAACGTATTCGTATCCGTTCCCAAAATATCTTTCCCAATTCTCATACCAGAAAGAAAGAGGTCTCTATGATTAATAGATGGGTGGTGATTCAAAGTTTCACTCATAGAGGAAGTAATAGACATAGCCACTTCGGTAATTGCACCGATTGTACTCATGATAATGACGGATGCTCCAACCTTGATAAAATTGACACCAATATAAAGAGAGTAGGGGGCAAGTTCCTCCGACTGCTCTTCACTAAACCCTTGAATCATCGATACTCTAGTTACGAGATCTATAAACAAAAGCAGGATTACAATCGTTATCATAGTAGAAATGAATGCCGTTATCGTCTTCCTGTTTATTTCATTGATAAAAAACAGATTAATACAGCTAATCACTGTGCATGCAATCATAGTTAGAAAAATAGGATTCCTATCAGGATCCAGCATTAAAATAATAGTAATCATGAGCACGCCAAAATTAAAAAATAAGGAAATAAACGATAGTACTCCTTTATTTCCACCGATACTAACCATCAAAATAAATAAAATCACGGACAAGATCATTAGTACATTCATATTCTTTTCCTCTTTCGATTAATGAAAAATACGGAAGTATAAACAGCTATAGGAATCGTTAACACAATCCCAATCCCCCCGGCCAAAGCTCGTGCCACTTCCAGCGAAAGATTCATTGAAAGTGTAAACCCTAGAGAAGAGGCATTCTTCAAGTACAAAATCATAGCGGGAATGGAGCCACTAGCATAAACAAAAAATAAAATATTGGTCAACGTGCCCATAACATCTTTACCAATATCCATTCCAGACGTTTTCAGGGCTTTCAGACTAATGTTAGGATTCTTTTCAACTAACCCGAAAATCGAAGATGCAATAGTAATCGATACGTCCATCACTGCACCCAAAGATCCTACAAACAACCCGGCCATAAACACAATCTCGTAAGGTCTGGTCAGAAATTGCATCTCTTCATACCGAAGACCGCTGCCACCAGTAAATTTGATTGCCAGATAGGTAATAAGCAGCGAAAGAAAAATCCCCACCAATGTCGCTGTAATGGCTGCATAGGTCATTCCGTTAAACCCGTTAAGGAGTAACAACGAGATCGTTGTAAACAGTAGAACTAAAAGACTGCATATCCATAACAAACTCACATTTGCATGATTGAGATAGAGATCCAATGCGTAAGACATAAGCGCGGCATTCACTGACAAACTAATTAATGAGAAAAAACCCCGCCTTTTTCCTACAATAAGTAAGATAAGAATAAAACACCATCCTACAAGCAGCACATACTTATCACGCTTTACATCCTTGATCGTACCGGTCAATGTTCCTTTTTGATTTTCGCTTTTATTTACAGTAACAAACAATTCATTTCCTACATGGTAATCTTGATCATAAGCACCCGTTGTGGAATACGTATTCGTTAAGTGAATATTTTTCTCTTTATCTTTTCCATTTCTTATTTCAGCGGTGATGTTTTGCGTGAACAGTCGATCCTTATTGTTGTGGACATCGGTAACTTTCTTTTCACCCTGTTGTTGAATACTAGTTACCTTTGCTACGGTCCTTTTGTAAAAAGACTCATTATGGTTAACAAATACAACAGAGGCAGCAAAACACAGCGCTATAATAAGGTATAAAATAATATGTTTCGTCTTCAGTTTTTTTAAAATTTCGAGCAATAACACTCCACCAACAGCCTCCAGTCTGCTTTCTAGATGATTTTCAAATGTAGAAGTAGGTCGAGCAAATAAAAAAGAGTTCACGAGAGGCTAAAGAACTCAATGTTTTATCAATCAACTTAAATTGGCTGAAACAATGGGGCTAATCATAGCAGATATACTTTTGACCGTCAAAGCTGCACACAACTGTTAATGATCACCCTGGATTTATTAAAGGAAAGTTTATGTAGAGATTTTCTTCTTCTTGGAGTCCATAAATATGGACGATTCTACATTAATACTTTAACGAGCTTAATTTCATCTCTTACCGGGATACCTTCATACCCATAGAAAGGTATCTCAGGCTTAATTTTTCTTGCTTGTTTGATGGCATTTTGAAAAAGTTTCGATAGGATGAATCCTCTCTTTTGATAAAATCTCAAGGCATTTAGATTATCATTGGTAGTGATTACCTTTAAAAAACTGCATTTTTTTGTTATAGCGGTCTTTTCCACATGATTTACCAATGCTTCCCCAGTCCCTCTCCCTTCTATCCTGCTGTCTAAGGAAATAATTTCACATTCCACTCCACTGATTATAAAAGTGACCAAACCGCAGATCGTTCCCCTATCATCCATAGCGGCAAATCCGTCTAATTCACTACAATCAAAAACCCCACTTGAAATGACCATTTGACGACTTCCCCACTGACTCTCTAAGAAGTGAATAATTTTATCCTTCTCCACGTACTTTCTTTCCAAAATTTCCATTTACACTTTCCTCCCTGAATTTCTATCGGGCTCTTCCCCTTTTAATTATAAACAACCTTTAAAGCAATTAAAGAACTGAATTAACTTTCAGAAAGTATTTATGTAGTTAAATATAAATTAAAAAAATCAGCCTGCCGAAAACAATCTCGACAAGCTGAACAATGTAATAAAGTATAGTTTCTTTTAACCATAAAGAATTCTATTTCTTGATCGGTAATGGGGCCTCTGAAGAAATGAAACCTTTAGCTGCTAATTCTTCCCAAAAGTCGTTCGGGATATCCCGCTGAATCATTTCTATGTCTTCTTTGATGCGATCCGGCCGCGTGGACCCTGGGATAACTGACTTTACAGCAGGATGAGAAGTCGAGAATTGCAAGGCTGCTGCTTTTAAAGGAACATTATATTTCTGGCCGATTTCGTTTAATTGATTGACCTGTTCAACAATTTTTTTAGGAGCTTTTTCATAATTATAATGTTCTCCGCCTAAGAGTACACCTGAGTTATACGGGCCTCCTACGACAATGCCTACATGATTTTCTTCCGCCTTCTTCATCATTCGTTGTAGGGCATGCTCATGCTGCAGCAGGGTGTATTGTGTTGCTGATAAACATAGATCCGGCTTTGTTTCTTCCAGTCCCATTGCAAGTTCGATCGGTTCAGTCGTATTTACGCCGAGACCCCACGATTGAATTACCCCTTCTTCGCGCATTCTTGTTAATACTCGGAAAGCACCTTTTCTTGCCTCTTCAAACTTACCGAGCCACTCATCACCATGAAAATCCGGCGAGACATCATGGACAAATACGAAGTCCAGGCGATCTGTTTTCAACCGTTCGAGGCTTTGTTCAATTGACCTCTTCGTAGCATCTTCCGAATAATCGGTGATCACTTTATTTTTTCTGGCATATTGAAATAAACCTTCTTTATTTTCCTCTTCATCCAGTACATATCGACCTACTTTAGTACTTAGCAAATAATCGTCACGGTTATAGTTGGAAAGAGCTTTACCCAATCGCATTTCAGCAAGACCGGCTCCGTAAAAAGGTGCCGTATCAAAATAACGTACTCCTTGATCCCAAGCTGTTTGAATGGTAGTTTGGGCCTCCTCTTCCGGAACTTCACGAAACATATTTCCTAATGGTGCCGTACCGAGTCCTACACGATGTTTTAGTGCATCCTCAAAAGATTTCATACGATCTATTCCTCCTCTGTTCTTTGATACATTTATGTATCCAATTTAAGGAATAGTTAAACAAGAATAAGCTAAAAAAGCTTATTCTTGTTTGTAAAATGCATAGAATGCTTTCCCTATTCTTTTTCTGAGAATTTGCAAATGTGGAAGATGTATTTTTTGGATAAGATAATTAAACTACGTCAACTCATCATTTTTAGGTTTTATCTCACTTTAAACAATGGCTGTAAAGGCTTGCAGGTTAATAATTGGTCCAATTTATTATTGACTACCGCAGCTTTTATTAAAGGCAGCACTTCTTCGTAAGCGTCAATCAACTTCTTTATGTCTTGATCCGAGTGTGAATAACTTAAGTTATGGGTGCCTACCGTTAAAATCCCTCTTTTAAACATTTCCTGTAGAAATAGGGTTTTAATTTCCCAGGTAGAATAATTGTTAAAACTCTTTATAACCAAAAAGCTCCAAGAAGGATGGCCCTTAATTTCAAATAAATCCTCTAAGGAATGTTCAGTTATAATCCGTTCCGTTTCACTCATGATTTTCTTTCCTGACTCTTTAATTCTATCAATGACGGGTTCTTTTGTAATTTTGTCTAGAGTGGCTAAAGTAGCCGCCAGCGATAAAGTCTCTCCCCCAAAAGTAAAGGAAAGAAAGGCCTCTTCACTGAGCTGCATAATATCTGTACGGCCAGTTATAACAGATATAGGGTAGCCATTTGCCATACCCTTACCGAATGTAGCCAAATCAGGGATGACATTAAAGTATTCCTGAGCACCACCTTTAGCAAAACGGAACCCCGTAATGGTTTCATCAAAAACAAGTAATGCGCCATGCTCATGGACAAGTTTTTTCAATTTTTTCAGAAATCCGTCCTTGGGGAATTCTATATTCATAGGCTCTAGGATTACTGCCGATATTTGATTGGGGTATTTTCTAAATAGGATTTCTAAAGAGTCCAGGTTATTATAGGTAAACGTATGGGTTAGTTGTTTAGTGGCTTCAGGTATGCCTAAATCGCGGGTGGTTGATCCTATATACCAATCGTGCCATCCATGATAGCCGCAAACCGCTACTCGATCTCTCCCGGTGTAAGCTCGAGCTAATCGTATGGCTCCTGAAGTAGCGTCTGAACCATTCTTGCCGAACCGCACTTTTTCAGCACAAGGCACCATCTGGATAATTTTTTCAGCTACTTTAATTTCTAATTCATGAGGCAAGGAAAAAATAGTTCCAAGTTCCAGCTGTTCCTTCACTGCACTTTTTACATCCGGATCATTATATCCTAACAATATAGCCAGGAGTGAATTTACAAAATCAATATATTCATTATTATCCGCATCCCAAACTCTGCTTCCCTGCCCTTTTTTTATAAAATAGGGCGACGCACCAAATGGATAATGTGTATAACTTTTACTATAGGTTTGACTTCCTAATGGGATGGATTTTAAAGCCCGTTCTAACAACTCTTCAGATTTGAAATATCGGTGGGACATTTATTTTAACCCCCCTTTCTAATTTTCAGAATCTTTGTCCTGCTCTAATGATTTTGCGTGCCCTTCATTACGAGTGTATTGATTGTTATATTCTAATAAATCTGGATGATCCCCTAAGAATCTCAGTATATCGGCCGTTGTGAATTTTTCATTGATTGGATGCAAGGCTTCATATATTTTCACAACAAGCTTCAAATCTTCTATTTGATCCACCGTCCACCGATAGTTAGATAAATCTTTGGCACCTTCAAAAGACCCGAGGTGAAACCTGTTGGGCTGTGAATGGATAAACGGCGTCACATGCTCCCTGTGTGAGGGGAGGCTAGCTTCAAAATGAGCGGTTGATAATGCAGAGAATGTAAACACCTCTACGTCTAACCCATCGGGGTAAGTAGGAACGAGGGTGTTACTGGTATAATCAAATTCATTCAGTTCATGATAAGTGACTATTTGATCGATTAGCTCTTCGTCGATTAACGGGCAATCCGCGGTCAGCCGAATAATATGACTCGGTTTGTAGAGAGCCGCACATTCATAAAATCTTAAAAGAACATCCTCTAAAGAACCCCGGAAATAGTCTACCTGGTATTTCTTGCACTCGTTTACTATTTGATCATCTGAAGGATTTACACTCGTGGCCACCACGATTTTGTCTAAAGTATTCGCTCTTTTCACTCTCTCCACTTGTCTAATGAACATGGGTTTTCCAAGAATGTCAGCCAAGACTTTTCCCGGCAGCCTGGTTGACGTGTAACGGGCTTGGATAATAGCTAAATTCATGTATCATTTCCCCCCTTTTAATGTCCATTTCGAAGGATTTAAATACCGCTCATCATCAACCGAAAAGTGTTTAAATGCATCCATCCCTTGAAAAGGAGACATCTCGGCAGTAAGCAGTTGATTAAACTGGGTAAGATTTTCAATACCAATGATTAAATGATCAACTTCTGCCACGTGTTGAACAAAACTCATCGCTGACTGCAGCGGTGTTAGTTTAATGGATTCAATATATTGATGATATTTTTTTAAAATCGGTCGAACAGGATTAAAAAAAGGATCTAATTCTTCAGGACTTTTTAATAAAAGTCCTTGTAGAAAAATAGACCTTGCATGAATTTCGATTTTTTTCTTTTTTAAGTCCTTCAAGGTGCCAGATGTTAAAAGACGCTGATCCAATACGTTTAAAGGTAATTGAATTAGATCAATATCAAATCCCATCGCGAAAACCTTTTCAATTTCATGGCTGTTGTACACGGAAACCCCAATTTTATCCACTAATTTATTCCTTTTAAATTCAGTTAAGACCTTCAAAATCCGCTCCCCATTTTCACAAAATAAATCCGCCGGTCTGTGGACCAATAATGCATAAATGGATGACTGTTTCAACTTTTTCAAGGAGGATGTAAAGGTCTTTTTTAACAGTAATATGTCCTCATTGGTTATTTTTTTAGTTTCAAATACAGGTGTCTTCGTAACAATTCGAAAAGAATGATCAGCAGGTAAGCTCAAGCCAATATTTTCTTCGCTATCCTTGTAGGCAGGAGCTGTGTCGAGAATCGCAACCCCTGCCTCTTCCGCTTGGGATAGAATTTTTTGGATCTCACTTAAGTCTGGCTGTCCATTTACGTTAAAATTTCCATATTCCATTCCAAATTGAACTGTACCTAAACCTAGTTTCATTTAGACACCTCAATTGTTAAATATCGCCATAAGCACCTTATTGGTAAATTTACCGTTATTATATAAATGATTTACTAATACTCCTTCTATTTGAAAACCTACATCCTGATAAGCTTTAATAGCCGGCTTATTCTCTTCTATCACACCTAAATGGATTTTATTTATATTAAGTTTGTTAAAAGCATATTTGGTAATCAGAGAGATGGTTTCCTTGGCGTATCCTTTACCCCAGCACTGCTTATCGCCGATCATAATCCCAAGTTCCGCTGTTCGGTGAATCCAATTAATATTGGAAAGCTTAACATTACCCATATGCAAGTTCTTCTTTATATCATAAATTGCGAGAAACAAATCATTGTTATCTTCCGTTGATCTCACGAATTCAAGCAATTGCTTCTCTGAGGTGGGAAAGAAACCTGTCTCCAAATACTTGGTAACCTCTTGATCATTAATCCAACCCAAATACTCCTGAGTGACCTCTAATTCTGTAACTTTTTTCAATCCGATCCGATCAGTGGTCAAAAAATACACGTTTACACCTCATCTTATAAAGAATTAAATCCCGGTTGAAAGCAAGAAACAAGCAGATACATCAGTCAAGCGTTCTAAATAGCATAATCTACCCCGATTCCATTTAGTAATCATGTGCGCTATTCCATTCACTACTCCAAAATTTCAGTATGTATTATCTATATGACAATTTCTAATGGAATTAGAACTTATTCCCTCTTTCGCTTGTACGGTAAAACAAATAGGACAATTATTAAGTAAAACCTGGAGATGGCGGACGAACCAGTCCTTAATAAAAATACAAAAAACCCGAACCTTGTAATAAACAAAGTTCGGGTTTCTAGTAGATCCAGACGCTATCTGGTATTGTTTTCTGAACCATTACCTCAGGCGGTTAAGAAATTGATTGGTTCGTTCCATCTTGGTGAATGTAAAAACTTGGTCTGGAGTACCTTGTTCAATGATTGTACCTTCATCCATAAAGATGACCTTATCAGCAGCTTCTTGTGCAAATGACATTTCATGAGTAACAACGACCATGGTCATTCCTTCATCCGCCAGTTCTTTCATAACATCCAGCACATCCCCTACAAGCTCAGGATCGAGTGCTGAGGTAGGCTCATCAAAAAGCATCACTTCTACCCCTGTCGCAAGCGCTCGAGCAATTCCTACCCGCTGCTGCTGTCCTCCGGATAACTGATGTGGATAAACATCCAGTTTATTTCCTAAACCGACTTTCTCCAGAATCGTAGTGGCTTGTTTCTTAGCTTTATCTTTTGGTATTTTTTGAACGGTTACAGGTCCTTCCATCACATTTTCCAATGCCGTTAAATGCGGAAAGAGGTTATGACTTTGAAACACCATTCCCGTTTGTTTTCTAAACTGAACTTTTTTCTTCTTTGTCAGTTTCTCATCAAAATTAATCGATTGATTGCCAATCGTAATTTCTCCTTTTTCGGGCTCTTCTAGTAAATTTAAAGTACGAAGCAGTGTAGTTTTCCCTGACCCTGAAGGGCCGATAACCACGACTACTTCTCCCTTATTTACAGCTAGATCTATTCCTTTTAGCACTTCTAAGTCTCCGAATCGTTTATGAAGATTAGTTACATGTATCATTGGTTCACCACTTCCTATGCCACGAATTGATCAAGTCTTGCTTCAACTTTACCTTGCAAGAAGGATAAAGCAATACAGATCACCCAGTATATGACCGCTGCTTCTGAGTAGACGAGCAGGAACTCATAATTCTGAGCAGCAATTTCCTGTGATTTTCTAAACATTTCAGTAAAGGTTATGGTTGAAGCAAGTGATGTATCTTTAATCAATCCGATAAAAGAATTTGCGAGTGGCGGGATAGAAACTCTTGAAGCCTGAGGCAGGATTACCCGCCTTAAGGCTTGAAGTTGTGTCATCCCAATGGATTGACCTGCTTCCCACTGCCCTTTTGGAATCGATAATATTGCCGCGCGAATAATTTCAGAATTATAGGCACCCATATTTAATGAAAAACCAATCCCAGCTGAGATGACAGGGTTAATCGTTACGCCAACGGACGGCAATCCATAGAAAATTATAAATAATTGTACGAGCAATGGTGTCCCTCTAATAATAGAAACGTAAAATCGTGCAAGTCCCTTTAAAATTTTCACCCCGGATAACCGCATCAAGGCGGTGATCACAGCAAGAATTAATCCAATAATAAAGGTCACAAGTGTTAATGGAATGGTATAATACAGTGCCCCTTTCAGCAAAGGCAGAAACGAATGGACCAAAATATCGAGATACCTCTCCTGCATGTCACTATTGGTTAATATATTACTTAGATACATCTTCACCAAACCATTTTTTAGCTATTTTTAAATAAGTGCCGTCATCTTTCATGTCCTTTAAGGCTTTGTTAGCTGCCTGGACAAGTTCTTCATTTCCCTGACGGAACAGGAGTCCGCTTTCAGAAGCTTCATCCTTACGAGCCGCAATTTTTACAGGTGCATCAGGACGCTGCTTTTTGTAATCTAATACAGAAAGACGATCATTGACTGTAGCTTCGATGCGGCCGGAGGCAAGCAGCTGCATAGCTGAATTAAAACCATCCACTTCCGTAATATCAGCACCATTCTCCCTGGCAATATCTGCATAGTTACTAGTCAAGGACTGAGCAGTTTTTACTCCTTTAAGATCGGAGAAATCTTTAATGGAAGAATTGTCTTTGTTGGTGACTACGACGGCAGAAGATTGAATATACGAATCAGAAAAAGCATATTTTTTCTTTCTGTCTTTCGTAATCCCTACTTCATTTGCCACCATGTCAAATCTTTTTGCGTTCAAACCAGCAAACATTGAATCCCATTTTGTTTCTTTAAAAACCGGCTTAACCCCGATACGATCTGCTACTTCACGGGCAATTTCAACATCAAACCCCGTCAAATCACCAGATTCATCATGGTAGGTATAGGGACGGTAAGTTCCCTCTGTTCCAATTAACAGCTTCCCGCTGTCTTTCACTTTTGCTAATGTGCTCTGCTCACTATTATCTGAGCTTGATGAATCACTGCTTCCGTCATTTTGGCTGGAAGAATCATCTCCACATGCAGATAAAAAGATTGCAATCATTAGTAATACAGCTAAACTTAACAGGCGTTTCATAAAGTCACGCTCCTTAATACATAGTAATTTGATGTGTTTTATTGCTTTTATGATATTAAAGCAGATGCATGGCTTTGTCAATTAAATGAATCTGTTCAAAAAACCACAGCTAGAAAAGCTGTGGTTTTAAACCTTCTAAAATTGATAGATTTTTTGATATTTTTCGGTAAGATAGTCAATTAAATATTGGGAATTCAATTCTTCACCTGTAACATCAGTTAAAATTTCTAATGGTTTTTTCATTTTACCAAATTGGTGAATGTTTTGAGTAAGCCATTCTTGTATTTGCTTGAAATCTCCAGCTTTAATGACTTCCTCCATAGAAATTTCTTCATTTAAGCGATTTGCAAATTGAGCTGCATACATATAACCGAGTGCATAAGAAGGAAAGTAGCCAAAATCTCCCCCCGCCCAATGAATATCCTGGAGGACTCCTTCCGCGTCGTTTTCCGGCTTAATCCCAAAATAGTCTTCCATCTTCTGATTCCATAAAGCTGGGAGATCTTTCACTTCTATTTCGCTATTGATCAAAGCCTTTTCCAATTCATAACGAACCATGATGTGCAGACAATAGGTTAATTCATCCGCTTCAATTCGAATAAAAGAAGGTTTAACTTCATTAACAGCTCTGTAAAATTCATCAAGAGGGAGTTCATTAAATCGATCAGGAGCATGGGATTTAAATAAATCATAGTGATTTTCCCAAAAAGATTCGCTTCTAGATACAAAGTTCTCCCAAAACAGCGATTGCGATTCATGGATCCCCATGGACGTTCCTGTGGCAAGGGGTGTAAAAGCAAGGTTTTCAGAAATGTTTTGTTCATACAGGGCATGGCCGCCTTCATGTATGGTTCCAAAAACTGCCGTCCTAAAATCTGCTTCATCGTATTTAGTAGTGACCCTGACATCATTCTTATTTAAGCCAATTGCAAACGGATGGACGGTTTCGTCTAGTCGCCCGGCATCAAAATCATATCCCATCCTTTTTAATATTTCTTCACTGAACGTTTCCTGTTGTGCCTTAGGAAAATGTCCCTGCAGGATGGTCGGATCCGGCTGGACGGGAGCCGTTTTAATTTTTTCCAAAAGTCCGGTGAGGGCTTTCCTAACTTTCGGAAAGACTTCATCTAGTTTGGCTACCGTTACACCTGGCTCGTAATTATGAAGAAGAGCGTCATAGATATTTCCTTCATATCCCCAGTACTTAGCAAATTTCTTATTGTACTCCACCAATTCTTCTAAATATGGACGGAAACTTTCAAAATCATTATTCGCTTTTGCTTCTCCCCACATTGCCTCGGCCTTTGACTGCAATGTCACATAAGCACGATATTCCTCTGTGGGAACCTTTGCTGTCCGCTCGTATTCTTCTTCAGCCTCTTCAACAGCTTTTGTAATAATGGGGTCGTCTGTATGGCCTTTTAGTGATTCTATGTAATGTTTCATCTCAGATGAAGTTTGAAGTTCATGAACCTTCTGAGAGAGGACTCCTAATACTTCTGATCGGTTGTCCATCCCTTTCTTTGGTGCTTTGGTTCTCATATCCCATGCCATTAAACCGATTGCTTCGCTATAGGAAGACTGTTCCTTAAGCAGATCCATAAATTTTTGCTCTATTGTCTTTTCCATAATCTCTCTCCTTTTAAGAAAGTAAGCAATTCTTATTTTCACTTTTTAGATTGCTCACCATTCAGTATATCATTTCCTCTGAAATCTAGTTGTACAAAGGAAAAATACACGTGACAGTGCACCATCCAATACCTTTATCTATCTACAGCGAAAACACAACAAGCCCGAACCCATATAAAGAAATGGTTCGGGCTTGTAGATATTACTATACTTTTTCCAGCTGATTCCTATAAAACTTACTTCTTCACATGCTTCCCGAAATATTGATAATAGTCGGTTTTAATAAATCCATTAAACAATTTACGCTTTTTCGTGGCTTTCTTCCCGTATAGCTCTTCAAACTTCTCATAGGAAGTTAAAATATAGACACTCCAAGACGGATAGTCTCTCATTATAGAGCCTAGATCACGGTAGAGCTGTTCAACTTCTTCCCTGTCTCCCATCCGTTCGCCGTAAGGAGGATTGGAGACGAGGTACCCATTGTCCTGCTTCGGTTTAAAGTCCGTCATCTGCATTTGTTTCCAAGTCACTAATTCTCCAAGACCAGCTTCGATGGCATTTTGTTTGGCTATATTAATGAGCTCAGGGTTTAAATCAGAACCGGTAATATTTAACGGCTGATCGTAGTTCGCTAAATCCTCTGCTTCCTGGAAGGCTTGATCCCAGTCGGTTTGCTGTATAAAACTCCATTCCTCTGAAGCAAAAGACCGGTTGAACCCAGGGGCAATGTTCTGACCGATTAATGCGGCTTCAATGGCGATGGTGCCAGAACCACAGAGTGGGTCAACAAATGGATGATCCGGGTGCCAGTTTGTCGTTTGAACAAGCGCTGCAGCTAAAGTTTCTTTTAAAGGGGCTTCCCCCTGGCCTACACGATAGCCTCTTTTATGAAGTCCGCTGCCAGATGTATCTATGGTTAAGAGCGCTTCATCTTTGTGGAGAGCGATTTCTACTCGATAAAACGCTCCTGTTTCTTTTAACCAGGACGCTATCCCATACTTTTTCTTTAACCGTTCCACAATGGCCTTTTTCACAATAGATTGGCAATCAGGAACACTATATAATTTCGATTTCACTGATTTTCCTACTACAGGGAATTCGCCCTCTTCTGTAATAAACTGCTCCCAAGGAAGTTCTTTCGTCTTTTCGAATAGTTCATCAAAGCTATATGCCTTAAACTTACCGACCAGAAGTTTTACACGATCCGCTGTTCTCAGCCATAAATTTGCCCGGGGAATGGCTGATGGTTCAGCTTTAAAGACAACTCTTCCATTTTCCACCTGAACATCTTCATATCCTAATGCTCGTACTTCTTTACCAACGATCGCTTCTAATCCCATCGCCGCAGTAGCAATGAGCGTTACTTTATTAGTCACTGTATGACCCTCCTTATGTATCAAAGAAAAAACCCTTCTAAAAAGCAACTGGCTTTTCAGAAGGGTGTTGAGTTTGTAAATAGACCTTTGAATACTCTGTAAGCCATGTTCTGTTCCATTGTACTGCAAACGGCGGTCAACCTCGTACTCCGGTGGTAATCATCTATCTGCCGTAAAAACGACCTCTAATCTGGTTGAATTCCCATTAAAGAGTGCCCCTACCTTAATTTGGGTTGCTCGCTCGCGGGGTTTACCTCGTTCCACCCAAAATATTTCTATTTTGGCTCCGTCACTGTGGCACTTTCAAAGTAGTCATACCTTATCCTCGAAAGGACGTAGGTACTTTTCCTGCCGTTAGCAATCAGCTACCCTGACTTATGATTTCGTCAGGCACGAACACTACAAACATCTCAGTTTGTGCGAGCATGGACTTTCCTCTGTATGATCTGGTCATACAGCGATTACCCGAGTATTCAAAAATAGATTTAATATCTCATCTGTACTACAAGCACAGACATTCATTCTACCAAAATAGAATTCATTTGTCACTGTAAACATTTGACTTACTCTACATATTTCTTTCCGAATACGGCTTTTTCTAAGTTAGATACGCGCTTCAAAATGTCATAATTAACTTGTCCATTTGAAGAAGCAGGCTGTTTAGGGCGGGAATTTGTATCTCGAACCGGCTGTTTTCTTAAGCGGTCATTCTCTTGCTGCAGTCTTTCCATTTCTTGTGTAAGAGTTTCATAATCCTGAATAATCAAATCCAAATATTCGTCAACTTCTTCTTGGTTATATCCGCGCATAGACGTTTTAAAATCTTTTTCAAGAATTTCTTTTCCCGTTAAATTTAAATTATTTTCACTCATTATCTCATCACCTCTGTTCACCACATTAGTTTTATTTTTTCAAAAGCTGGCGCAATTGTCAATTTTTCATTTAAAAAACGATAGAAAAGCTTTATTCACTCCAGTAATCAGGGTCCTGCATTCTCATCTCTTCTACGGTTTCCTCCAAATCCAGTGGAGTTATGTACAAGATCGAATAATGACGGCTGAGTTTCTTTGCCGCCTTCAGAAAGAAGTCCGGGCTGCCCTTGGTATCTTCATCGTATAATACTAAACAACCTTGGGAATGTTCAACTAAAAATTGGTCTTTAGCTTTAAATTGGTACGGCCCTTGATACTCCTTATTATAGACAGGCTGATAAAAATCGGCCATCATTGTTACTTCTTCATAGGCATGCTGCCATTCTTCCGGCCAGCGTTCCTGCTGATTTTCAAACGGTGGAATAACCCCTAATTGAATGAAATATTCTTCTTTCAGATCCATTATGACTTGGGCCGCCCATAATTCCACTCCCATCTGTCCTGAAATCAATACCCATTCCAATCCTTCTTCAATCATTGCGGCAACTCTCTTTTTTATCGCAGCTTTTACAAATACAATTTTCGGATCGTTATATTTAAATATTCCCATTTCAATCGGTTTATAACCTGTCACTACGATGGTCTTCATTTTCAAATCACTCTCCACTCTCTATTCTAAATGACTTCAAATCTTTTGGACAGAAAAAAAGAGCCGCTTCCTTATGTGAGCAGCTCTTTCTGTTCAATTAGAATTGAGGGCCCATCATCATTGACCCTTGACCTTGAGGAGCTTGCCCCGATCCGGGCATTTGCATTCCCTGAGGCATCTGCTGCATCCCTTGAGGCATTTGCATTCCCTGCGGCATCTGCTGCATTCCCTGAGGCATTTGCATTCCTTGTGGCATCTGCTGCATTCCCTGAGGCATTTGCATTCCTTGTGGCATCTGCTGCATTCCCTGAGGCATTTGCATTCCTTGTGGCATCTGCTGCATTCCCTGAGGCATTTGCATTCCTTGTGGCATCTGCTGCATTCCCTGAGGCATTTGCATTCCTTCAGGCATTTGCTGCATTCCCTGAGGCATGCCGCCCATCCAGTTAAATGGAGGCTCTTGCCCTTGAGGCATATTAAAATCCTGAACTTGATAGTTATCAGCCTGGGAAGCTGTAAAAGGGAACCAATGGATATTATTTAACTGATGATGATTTTGAAATAAGATATGAGTCGGGTGAACATAGTCCTGGTTTTCTACAAAGCAATTATCTACGACGCAATTCTGCGCTGGACAGATAATTGGGTCTCTGCGACACCCGCATGAGTCATTCATATGATGCATAAGAAACTTCCACTCCTTTTTTTTATTCCTTATCAGCCTATGTTAGGACAATAGTGGATGTACTAGGCGATATCATCAATCGAGGTAAATTCCCACTAAGGCAAAGGAGTGCAAGAACAAACCTAAAGGAGTCTCTGTAGCATTTTTATAGAAAATTGAAATTAGTAAGTTAGTTTCAGTCAAATTCTCTATTTAGATTAGATGAGTATAAAGAGAGAGACGATTAGTGTATTCCATTGGTTTAGTCACCTTTTGAACTTTCCCGCCCCGTCGTTTGCCATGAGAAATAGGATAAACTCAGGTAAATAAAGCGCCGTCTGTTCAAGTCCAATTATAACAATGCAGCGATTGAGTGTGAGTTTCCAGAGATTAAGAAGACCCGAACCAAAATATTGGTTCGGGTCTTCTTTTGTATGAAGTTCTTTCTCAGCACTTCTTAAGAATGAGTCCTATGTAGAAATCAGAGCTCTTCCTCAGGAAGATCAGAAGAAGTGAATGAAAATGGTAGAAGCTCCTCCATTGTTAAACTCTTCGTTTCCCCTTCTAAATTGGCAGTATGAATCATCATTTCCGGTTCGAAAAATTCACTCATAACCTGTCTGCATGATCCACAAGGAGGAACCGGCCGTTTAGTATCGGCAGCTACTGCAAGTACTTTAAACTGAGTATGACCATCAGAAATGGCTTTAAAAATTGCTACACGTTCAGCACAGCACGTAACAGGATAGGCCGCATTCTCAATATTACAACCCGTATATAATGTACCGTCTTCTGTGAGAAGGGCTGCACCTACGGGGAACTTTGAATAAGGGGTATAAGCTCGTTTTCTAATGTCTTTGGCTTGCTGGATTAACTGATCTATATTCATTCCTTAACCTCCCTTAGATTGGGAAGATAATTATAAAAGAATTATCTTTTTTTGTAAAGCGCTTTATAATGAATTCAGTGCCCACGAAGAAGGGGCTGATTACTTAATCATCAGCCCGATTTAAATCGTCGATTATCATATCCAGCACATAATGAGAGGATTGAAATAATTCTTTATATCTTTTCCTTTGTATATCCAAATAATAACTATGAAGAATAAGCATTTCTATATTTTCATGAGTGGATTTCACTTGATTGGGATGTACACGCGTTCCCCGATTCTTTACAAATATTTCTGCTTGCTCCATCCATCCATTATTTAATTCAAATAGGGGTGCTGTTTCCTTTTTAACTTTTTCAAAAAAACCAAGATCCTTCTTATCTACTGGTCCATCTGTAGTCAAATATAATTCGTGCAGACGATCAATCATTTGCTTGACTGCTACCGTTTCGTTCTTCAAAGTCATCATTACTCACACCTTTTTACCTAACCTTATCACGGAAGAATTATTCGGAGCAAAATTTAAACTAAACTTCTTCGTTTAGCTTGAAAAGCAGCTTTTTTCAAATATTCTTCCTGCTGATCCTTCTTCACTTTTTTCAATTCATCACGCAGATAAAAGACCTCATCCTTTAATTCATCAATTTCCTTCCGGTGGGAAACGGCCATAGTAAAGACAATCTCATCTGCTTTCAATGAAAGTCTTCGTTCTAATAATTGAAATTTCTCCTTCAAATGGAATAACTGTTCTTCAAATTCTTCGGGCTTGACGACTCGATTTTTCAACATCAAGATCCCCTCCTCAAGGTTGTTAATTATTCTTTCGTTGTTTCATGTATATCTCCTTCAAGCTTGACAAGACTAGAAGCAAAGTAACAAAACAAGTCAAAAAAATTCCACTTCGACAAAAGGAGAATAAATAATGCCTAAAAAGAAACAACCGAAAACAAAAAAACCAGCCCCAGCAAAAACCGATAATCCTAAATTAGCTGGTGAAGACCGTCCTGCCACTTAATTAAATGAAACCTGAAGCGAAGATTTAGACTTTGCTTCAGGTTTTTTTAATGACCCCCATAAATCTCTGTTAGGTACGAATAAATTAGGTAGTACTGGTATCCAACATAGAATTAAATATTGTTGTTCATTGGTAAACATACTATAATTAATTGAAACTTTCGCACCCTGATTTACGTTAATAAAAGGGATGATATATTATCCTTGGAGAGCTTTTTTTGATATGATACTCTCATGGCAATAGGGAGGAATGAAAGTGAATTACCCCAATGGGAAGCGGGCAGCCCGCGGGCAGGTCCATGCTAAAAAGAAAGCATCGCCAAATTTCAGCAACAGGGGCATGTCGCTTGAAGAAGATATTAACGTAACCAATGAATATTATTTAACGGCTGATATAGCTGTCGTCCACAAAAAGCCCACTCCCGTGCAAATCGTAAATGTTGATTATCCCAGGAGGAGTGCAGCAGTAATTAAAGAAGCTTATTTTAAACAGGCATCTACGACCGACTTTAATGGAGTTTTTCGAGGGCTGGCCATTGATTTTGAAGCGAAAGAAACGACTAGTAAAACTTCCTTTCCTTTAAGCAATGTCCATCAACACCAGATTGATCATATGAAAGCCATTCATCGTCACGGTGGAGTGTGCTTTATTATCATTAAATTTTCGCCGCTTGAAGAAGTGTATTATCTTCCGGGGCTGAAACTTTTTTCTTTCTGGGATGCCCAGGATCAAGGCGGCCGAAAATCAATCCCCTACGCTTATGTACGTGAAGAAGGTCACTTAATACCTTTCCACTATCAAGCACGAGTTGATTATGCCAGTGTCTTGGACAAGCTCTATTTCTGAATTGGAGGAAATGTAAATGGCAAATGATAGCCAGTCTCGTACAGCGAGAAGAAAACAAATGAAAAGTTCTAAAAAAGGAACGAAAAAACCAAAATTCAAGAAAATATTTATGACTCTGCTTACGATCGCCCTAGTACTCGTGATCGCAATTGGAGGACTATTCACTTACTATATTTCAACCGCTCCAAAGCTCGATGAATCGCAATTATCTACTCCTTATTCTTCCAAGGTTTATGACATGAATGACAAGCTGATTACTGACCTTGCAGGAGCAGAAAGGAGAACAAAAGTTTCTTATGACGACCTGCCTCCTGTTCTCGTTGATGCCGTTACGGCTACCGAGGATTCTCGATTCTTCAGTCATATTGGGATTGACTTCAGGAGAATTTTAGCAGCTATCTGGGCTAACGTTACCGGCGGTTTTGGAGCAGAAGGTGCCAGTACGATAACTCAGCAAGTAGTCAAGAAAACGTTTCTAACAGATAAGAAAACGTTAAAAAGAAAAGTTCAGGAGCAGTACCTGGCCATTAAATTGGACAAAGATTATTCAAAAGAACGTATTTTGGAAATGTATTTAAATAAAATCTATTACGGCTCAAGTGCTTACGGAGTAGCTGAAGCAGCAAAGACCTACTTCGGTGTTGAAGACTTAAGCAAACTGACGCTCCCACAGGCTGCCCTGCTTGCCGGCCTTCCCCAGCGTCCGTCCGGCTATGATCCGTTCCAGCACCCTGACTTAGCTAAAGATCGTATGAATACCGTATTAAGCCTGATGGTACAGCATAATAAAATTACTCAAGAAGAAGCAGATAAAGCACAAAAAACTAAAATTAAGGATATGCTCGTAAAACAGAAAAAAGAAAAAGACAATCCTTATCAAGCGTTTATAGATGAAGTAGAAAAAGAAGTAAAAGAAAAAATGGATGGTGCAGATATCTATAAAGACGGTTTGAAAATCTATACCACCCTTGACCCTAAAGCTCAGGAAACGGTTCAACAAGCTTTAAGCAGTAATAGTACAGTTGCCTGGCCTGACGATAAGTTACAATCTGCCATCGCTGTTACTGATACGCAGACAGGTGCTGTTCGTGCTATTGGAGGTCGCAGAAATTATAAAAAAGGGGATTATAATTTAGCTACAGACTTAAAAGGCAGACAGCCAGGCTCTACATTTAAGCCACTGACAGCTTACGGTCCTGCCATACAAAATGAAAAATGGTCTACGTATCACCAAATCAAAGACGAACCTATCGACATCAGCGGCTACCAGCCGGAAAACTACAACGGTCAATATTACGGCTGGGTCAGTGCAAGATACGCATTAAGCCGTTCGCTTAATATACCAGCGATCAAAACGTTGAATGAAAACGGCTTAGATAAAGCTCAGAAATTTGCTGAAGGATTAGGAATTAAATTTTCCAATGATAAAATAATGCTGTCTGACGCTATTGGCGGTTCCTCTACGAGCGTAACTCCAATGCAAATGTCAGCTGCATACGCTGCCTTTGGCAATGAAGGGGTATATAATAAGCCTTATACCGTGCGTAAAGTGGAAACTAACGGAGAAACTACGAATTTCAAGCCAAAACCTCATTCGGCAATGAACAGCTATACGGCATACATGATTACTTCCATGCTCAAGACTGTTATGTCAGAGGGTACGGGTACAAGAGCTAACATCTCCGGTCTCCCTGTAGCAGGAAAAACAGGGACGACAAACAGCGGGAAAGATATTACACCAGATTCCTGGTTTGATGGCTACACAACTAATTATTCCGTTTCCATTTGGACCGGTTATCCGGAAAATAACACGACAAACTTGTCAACTGAATCGCAGCATATCCCTCAGTTCTTGTTTAAGTCAATTATGAGCCAAATTTCTTCTGGGAAAGAAACGAAGGACTTTTCTAAACCAGATACCGTGAAATGGGTAGGAGTAGAAAAAGGCTCACAGCCTGCTAAATTACCTAGCAAATATACGCCGGACAGCCAAATCGTAACCGAGTTGTTCCATGTGGATAATATGCCTAGTAAAGTTTCCGAACAATTTCAGAAACTCGATCCTGTACAATCCTTATCCGCAAGTTATAGTGAAGAATCTAAATCCATCAATGTGAAATGGGACTATGGAGATACCAGTAAAGTTTCCTTTAAGGTTTCCGTTTCAGTAGATGGAAAAGAATCCAGAGATTTAACTACAACCAAGGATAAGAGTTTAGACGTTTCCAGTGTGGAACCGGGATCTAAGTACGAATTCACGGTTACAGCTGTAAGTGATGACGATTCAGCTCAAAGCAGTGATCCTTCCTCAACTGCAGTAGAGACACCAGCTGCTGCTGATGAGAAACCAGATAAGGATAACAATCCTGACGGTGATAACAATGATCAGCCTGGTGATAATGGAAATGAAAATAGTGATGGAGATCAGTCAGGTAATAACGATGGTGGTAATCAAAATGATAATCCATCTAATGATGACTCCACTAACGGTGATCAATCCGACAATTCTGATAACGGGTCCAGCAGTGATCAGGGCAATACAAATGAAAATAGCCCTCCTCCAGATGATGGAAGTTCAACCGATGGCTCGGGCACGGACTCTGGAACTGACAATGGCAGCAGTTCAGATAAAAAGCCGGCCAGTAACGATGGATCCACTGGTACTCAAGATACTCAGGAAAAGAATAAAGACAAGGCCGCTTAATTTAATTAATACGGATTGGTTTCAGGATTTATAAAAAGAGCCGCAAAAGGGAAATCCCTTTTGCGGCTCTTTTACTTAGTATCATGACGATTTCGCTATTATTTACTTTGCACCTCTGCCTTTTTCATTCTCTTTTTGCCTTCTCTGCATAAAGACAACAACGGACACTCGGGACATTGAGGACGTTGTGATTTACAATGATAACGCCCGAAAAAAATCATCCGATGATGAGATACACTCCACTCTTCTTCAGGAATTTTCTTCATCAAGGTCCGTTCTACTTCAAGTACTGAATCTTTCCATCTGCAGATTCCAAGTCGTTTTGAAACTCTCTCTACGTGCGTATCAACTGCTATGGCTGGAACTCCAAATGCTACGGAAGCCACTACATTTGCAGTCTTGCGCCCAACCCCTGCCAGACTTTCAAGTTCCTTCTTGGTCTCAGGCACTACACCATTAAATTTCTCTAAAAGAGTCGCTGAAAGTTTTTTAATATTTTTAGCTTTACTTCGATATAATCCAATTGATTTGATGTCTTGTTCCAGTTCTGCGGTTGAAACTGCAGTATAATCCTCCGGCCGTTTATATTTCTCAAACAACTGAGGGGTTACTTTATTAACCAGGACATCCGTTGCCTGGGCCGATAACACCACAGCCACTAGAAGCTCAAAGGGATTAGAATGGGTAAGTTCGCATTCTGCATCAGGAAACATTTCCTCAAATGCATCCAGACAGTAACGTATTTGTTTATTATTCAACATAGCTTTCCCCCTCTCTTCTAAGAGTCCTCCTCCAGCCAGTTATAATAAAGCGAAAGATCTCTTTTCTGCGAGGATTCTTCCTGGGGTGCCCGATTGCCCTTGCCCTGGCGGAATTGTTTCCCGTGCTGTCTTGCCTGATCCACGGTGTGAATTCCTTTACGCTTCCACTCTCTTAGAATTCGATCAATGTATTTAAAATTAAGTTTCCCCATCAGAACGGCTTCTCTTAACGCTGCTTTAATTAATGCCGGGGATTGATTTTCTTCATCTAGCCAAATATTAATATTCTCTATTTCAAAAGGAGAGAGCGGGCGCCCGAATTCCTGTTCAAACAGTGGAAAGATATTCTCATTAAATTCTTGTCCTTCTGGTTGAATGACAGGAGTATAGGTGAATAGTTTTTCCCAGAGAGGCTCTAAAGAATAACATTCCTTAAGAACCCCCTCCTCCTTATGCTCCTCTATCTTTAACAATTGCTTCTGCATTAAACTTCTTAAAGATTTAGAGCACTCCTGACTTGAGAATGATAAATACTGGGAAAGTTCCTCTGGAGTCGGAAAAGCGTTTCCTTCCAGGTAAAACCGATAGATCTGCATCGTAACCACTAGCTCTTTCTCCTCTATACCGAGTCTAAGATAATTCGTAAGAAGCTGCTTAGGAAATGTTATTTGATCAGATAAAATACTTTGAAAGCTTTGATACTTTGCCATTTGTGCTTCACCTCACTTATGAACATCTTGCTGTATTCGCACGTTGAACCTAAAAACACCGGCATCGTTCCAGCAGAACGAGCGGTGTTAATAGTCTAGCCTCTTATGGATATAAACGGTTAAGAAGACGAGGGAACGGAATAGTTTCACGTACGTGCTCTACCCCAGACAGCCAGGCAACCGTTCTTTCTAATCCTAGTCCAAAACCGGAATGCGGGACACTTCCGTATTCTCTAAGCTGTAAATACCATTGGTAAGCATCGCCCGTTAATCCGTGTGTCTCATAACGTTCTCTCATAAGCTCTAGATCATCTATCCGCTGAGAACCACCAATAATTTCTCCATATCCTTCTGGAGCAATTAAATCGGCACAAAGGACAACTTCCGGACGATTAGGATCCGGTTTCATATAGAATGCTTTAATATCAGCTGGATAATTAGTAATAAACACAGGTTTATCATAGCTTTCTGCAATTGCCGTTTCATGAGGAGCTCCAAAGTCTTCGCCCCATTCAATATCATCAAACCCCTTGTCCTTCAAAAGCTGAATAGCTTCATCATAACTGACTCTCGGGAAAGGAGCTTGAATTTTCTCAAGCTGTGTAGTGTCCCGTTCTAGTGTATCCAGTTCAATTTTACAATTTTTCAAAACGGACTGGGCAATATGGGAAACATATTGCTCCTGTACTTCCAAGCTTTCCTCATGATTCAGGAATGCCATTTCAGGTTCAATCATCCAAAACTCTATTAAATGACGACGAGTTTTAGATTTTTCTGCACGGAATGTAGGACCAAAGCTGAATACTTTACCAAAAGCCATAGCAGCGGCTTCCATATAAAGCTGTCCGCTTTGAGACAAATAAGCATCTTCTTCGAAATACTTCGTATGGAACAGCTCGGTAGTCCCTTCTGCTGAAGACCCTGTCAAAATAGGAGGATCAATTTTAACGTACCCTTTTTCATTGAAAAATTCGTAAGTCGCTCGAATGATTTCATTTCTTATTTTCATAACTGAATGCTGGCGTTTTGATCTCAGCCATAGATGGCGATGATCCATTAAGAACTCAGTTCCATGATTTTTAGGAGTGATTGGATAGTCTACAGCTTCGTGAATGAGTTCAAAATCACTTACTTGCATTTCAAATCCCAGTGGAGAACGTTCATCCTTAACGATTTCTCCAGTAACATAAAGGGAAGATTCCTGTGTGAGTGCTTTCGCCTGCTGAAATTTTTCCTCATCGATGTCTGCTTTAACGACAACCCCTTGCATAAACCCTGTTCCATCACGTAATTGAAGAAAAGCAATTTTACCACTGGAACGTTTATTAGCCAGCCAAGCCCCAATGGTCACTTCTTCCCCTACATGCTTTGATACTTCCGCAATCGTTGTTTTCACAATAATACCTCCAGCTATTCTTTTAATTGATGTTTATTTACGAACGTATGAATACGTTTAGCAGCTTCTTCTAATTGATCGAGCGATGTAGCGTAGGAAAGTCTTACATTATCCGGTGCTCCAAATCCTGCACCAGGCACTAAAGCAACTTTCTCTTCATCCAGAAGAGCTTCAACCCACGCTGTTACATTTTTAAATCCACACTGCTCAGATGCTTCTTTAACATTAGGAAACAGATAGAAAGCTCCGGACGGTTTTACACACTTCACTCCTGGAATTTCTGTTAACCACCCATACAATGCATTCAAACGTTCTTTAAAGGCTTCACGCATTTGAAATACTTGTTCTTCAGAAGATGTATAGGCAGCAAGAGCTGCGTATTGGGCAATAGATGTTGGATTTGATGTAGAATGAGAGGCCATATTTGTCATGGCCTTTATAATTTCTTTATTCCCAAGAGCGTAGCCAATCCTCCATCCCGTCATGGAATGAGATTTGGAAACTCCGTTAATGATCATTGTATTAGCGTAAAGCTCGTCGGACAGTTGCGCCATAGACACATGATCTTCTTCAGAGTAAATCAATTTCTCATAGATCTCATCTGATATAATCAGCAGATCATTCTCAAGACAGACCTCCCCTATTGCTTGAAGTTCTTCTCTAGAGTACATCATCCCTGTAGGATTGCTAGGTGAATTTATAATAACGGCTTTAGTTTTTGAAGTAATGGCTTGCTTCAAATCCCCGGGAGTGATTTTAAAATTATTTTCTTCACTTGCGGGTACAACCACCGGATTTCCTTCAGCGAGCTTAATTTGTTCCGGATAGCTGACCCAGTAGGGAGCAGGCACGATCACTTCGTCCCCTTTGTTCAAGAGCACTTGAAACAAAGTGAATAGCGCATGTTTGGCCCCTGTCGTCACAATTACCTGTTCGTTAGAGTAAGTTAAACCTTGATCTCTCTTCATTTTAGCCGTAATTGCGTTCTTTAATTCAGGTACACCGCCTGAAGGAGTGTATTTTGTCAGTCCTTCATCCATTGCACGTTTCGCTGCTTCTAGAATATTCTCTGGAGTATTAAAGTCAGGTTCTCCCGCTCCAAGTCCTATAACATCGTGACCCTCAGCTTTTAATGCTTTTGCCTTTGCCGTAATCGCAAGCGTACTGGATGGAGTAAGAGATTGTACACGTTTTGCTAATTCCATTATAGTCAGCACTCCTCTAATTAGTTTGATTGTTTAAATGCAAATCGCTGCTGAAATTTTTCACCATCAGGTAAATAATAATCAAACACATACCTATTCTTATCATCAATAAAAGTAAGCTCATAAACGGCTTGTTCTTCCTCATAGCCCATGCGGATGTCTTTAAAAGTACAAGAGCTGCAAGAAGCCAGCCACTCTTTTTTCAATTGATCTTTTGAAATCCTTTCTTTATCCGGTATCGAGGCAAGAATTTTTTTGCTTTTTACGTTTACTAACACTGTAAGTCCCTGGCTTTGACTGGTGCTGCCATGAACAATATGTACCGTCTCAGCGCCATTATAGAGCTCGACATTTTCAACACTAGCTAGATCTGTCTGCTGTATAGCGATCTTTGATGCTTGATCAAATTGACTTGTTTTATCATTTTCAATATGAACATACATCCAAATAATGAATGCACAAATGATCAGACCAATCACCATGACTATTAATAGCAGCCACTTAAGCCAGTTAGGTACGGTAGATTGTGAAGACTGCTGTATCATTGTCATCTTCATCCAACGCCAATCCAAACATAAGATTTTGTTCTTTCAATGTACGGTTCAGTGTATCCACTACTTTATATAAATCATCTGAGTGCTGGATACGTACCGTTGATAAAGTTTCAATTTTGTTAGTCATTCCCGAGTCCTCCAATGTGTTTCATATCCATGATGTGACTTTATATTCGTAGTTCATTATAACAGTTTCTGTCCGTTTTTTTACAGCCGCAATTGAATTTATAAAATTCCCGCTATTAGAGCCAAGTTTCTATTTGTTTAATAAGGGTTGAAGTCGATTGGTAAAAGACCGGCACGTCTGGTATCGAGGATATAAAATACTTTCCATACCTCGCTTCCATCAAGCGCTGGTCACACACAAATACGATCCCTCTGTCCTGACTGGATCGAATGAGCCGTCCAAACCCTTGTTTAAAACGGATAATCGCATTGGGTAGAGATCTTTCCATAAAGGAATTCACTCCCTGTTCTTTCATAAGATCATCACGGACGGATTGGACGGGCTGATCCGGCGGCTGAAAAGGCAGCCGGACAATCATCAGACAGGATAGATCATCACCAGGAATATCTACCCCTTCCCAGAACGAACTAGTTCCGAGTAAGATTGATTGATCAAAAGCTTGAAAATTCTTTTTTAAACGATCACGGCTGCCGCTTGAAACCCCTTGAGCAAATACCATAAACTCTTCGGGATCAATCACTTCTTTAAGCAGGAAATAGGTTTTCCTTAACATGTCATAAGAAGTAAACAGAACGAGCATTCTTCCTTTCGTCACGTGAGCAATGGAATAAATCGCTTCGCTGACTGAGAAAATAAACTCTTCGGGACTTGATTTAATACTAGGAAAGTCATCAGGTACCATCAGTTGGACTTGCTCCTTAAAGGGGTAAGGGGATGGAATAAGGGTTTCCTTCACTTCTCCTAGTTGTTCCAGTCCTAACGTTTCCCTAATGTAGTTGAATTGACCATCCGTGGTCAAAGTTGCACTCGTCAGAACCACACTCGCTTTCGCTGCAAATAGCTCGGTCTTAAGTAGTGCCGCAATATCCAGAGGTTCACTATACAGGTAGACGACGTTTGCCGTACCCTCGCTCTCAATTTCGATCCACTTCACTTGTTCTTCTGCCATTTTGAAAAAAGGCAGTAATTGATCAATCATTTGCTGACTGGCTGCTTTCTGCTTGTCCAATCGGGAAAGGACAATAGCTACGGAGGAGCTGTCATCCATATGAATCAGGGGGTTTAAATGCTCTGCCATTTGATCCATCCCACGGATTAAACGCTTTATACATGCTAAGAACCGATTGACCATTTCTTTCGCTGTTTTTACAAAACCCGGCAGAGGATTCTGATTGATTAAATACTGAACCCTGCCTATGTCACTTCTCGTCTTGTGCTTTCTATGGTGCTGTTTTACTTCTTGAAATAGATAACGTGAAAAAGTATTCAATTCATCCTTCGCCTCATCTATCCATTGTTTACATTTACTAGCTTGTGTGTAAAGCAACGGATCACTTACTGGAAGGTCCAGTCCCTGAATATGGAACAGTTCGTTAAACTGACTAAGTTGACGCTGCAATTCCATATAATTAAATTGCAAACCAAAATGTCTGCTGGCAACTGCTTCCAGATGATGAGCTTCATCTACCACGACTCGGTCATAAATTGGAAGGCGGTCCTCCGTACTCATAAGATCCATGCAGAACAAGGCATGGTTGGTAATGATAATATCTGCATGCTTCGCTTTTTCTTGAGCTAAATGGAAATAAGAAGAGTTCCCTGTATCTAATTGTACAGCTTTATTTGACTGCTCCGAAGAAACTTTATGCCAAAATTGGTCACCGCTTGAAGGCAGCTGTATTTCATCACCGTCTCCAGTTAGCGTTTCTGTTAACCAGACAAGAACCATAGCTTTAGTTAAAGATATATCATAATTATCCTGATCGGATCTGTCTAATTCATAGCTGAAATGAATCAAGCTGATATAATGACTTTTTCCTTTGTACAGTACAGCTCGCAGCTTCCTGCTGAAGAGCTGTTCCACTTTAGGAATTTCATCCTCTATCAGCTGCTTTTGCAAGCTGGTTGTGTGAGTAGTAATGACTACTTTTTCCTGGCGGCTGATCGCATAATAGGCCGCCCCGATCAAGTAAGCTGCAGATTTTCCTGTTCCTGCCCCTGCTTCTACAAGAGCATGCTCACTTCGATTGAAAGATTCATAAACAATTCTCGACATTTGTTCCTGCCCGGATCTAATTTCGTACTTCTCGAAAACTTGACTTAAACCTTCTTTATCATGATAAACACGTTCCAGCCATGGATCAAAATCCAGCATTTTTTCTTCCTGAACCAGCTCTACAGGAGGGATTTTTCTTACCGGAATACCATGCCATATTTGATAGTTCTCTTCAGAGTCTGCCGTATATCTATGATACTCAATGCTTTCTTCAATGAAAAAGCGCAGGTTGCTCTTTAACTTTGCTTCCACCTTTAATAGATGGGTAAGGGTACGCTCGGGAAGAAGCTTCATTTTATTAAGTAACAGCTCAAGCAAGTCGCTCGTGACTTGAGCGTCAGAAAGTGCGCGGTGAGGCTTGTCATGCCCAATATTAAACTGCTGGGCAAGCTGGCCAAGTTTAAAACTGGCGGCAGTTGGAAGCATCACTCTTGCAAGCTCGACGGTGTCAATCACTGGGTTATGTAATTTGGGTAAGCCGCAGCGGATAAATTCAGCATTAAGAAAACCCAAGTCAAATTCTATATTATGGGCTACCACAAAAGCATTATGAAATAATCGATGAACATCCTCAGCAATTTCTGAAAAAAGCGGAGCATTCAATACGTCTTCTTCTTCAATCCCTGTTAAAGATTGGATAAAAGGCGGAATGTCCCTCTCCGGATAAACTAAGGAGGAAAATTCTTCCACCACTTTTCCCGCGTTCATCACGACCACGCCGATCTCAATAATTCGATCCCCTTTGACCGAGGCGTTCCCGGTAGTTTCTAAATCTACAATTGCATAGGTAGTCATCTTCATCCCTCTTTCACACGGCACACTTTATAGCAAAAAGGAAGGACCTTGCCAGAAGACGGCTAAGATCCTTACTTCTACCGCTAAGCTATCCTCTTATAGAGGTAAAGCGGTTAATGGCGGCTCTTCCTCTACAATTTCTTGTACCTGGTTATGTTCACCCATAATGGCAATTTTCGGTTTGAAATCTGCAAGTTCTTCTTCCGTTAACATGGCGTAAGAAACAATAATGACCACATCATCCGGCTGAACGAGACGAGCAGCGGCACCATTTAAACACACAACACCGCTCCCTCTTTCTCCTGCAATAACGTAGGTCTCCAGTCTTGCCCCATTGTTATTATTTACAATTTGAACCTTTTCATGTGGGAGAATCCCCACCTGATCCAGCAGGTTCTGATCTATAGTAATACTTCCTACATAATTAAGATTGGCTTCTGTAACCGTTGCTCGGTGGATTTTTGCCTTCATCATGGTACGAAACATATGATATCCTCCTTGAACACTTATCCTTTTGAAATCGCACCCGTTTCATCAAATACAACATTATCAATCAGTCTTGCGTGTTGGAATTGAACTGCTGCCGCAAGAATAACCTGTCGATCTATTTTGTCTACTGGCTCGAGCTCTGGATAAGATAATAACTCAACGTAGTCTATTTTACCATGAGTTTTACTTTCTATAAACTTCATTGTTTCCTTTACAATGACGTCAATATCGTTCTCGCCTTCTTCAGCCAGCATTCTTCCTTTCTGAAGAGCTTGCTGAATAAAGGGAGCTTCTTCTCTCTCAAGGGCAGATAAATTTACATTTCTGCTGCTTTTGGCAAGACCATCCTTCTCTCTGACTGTCGACACGCTTTTTAATTCTACCGGAAAGTTAAAATCTTCGATAAGAGCATCGACTACAGCAACTTGCTGAGCATCCTTCATCCCGAAATATACACGATCCGGCCGGCATAAATTAAATAATTTTGCCAGAATGGTAACTACACCGTCAAAATGTCCCGGGCGGCTTCTCCCACATAAGACATCTGCTCGATTTACTACAGAAAGCTTTAAGGAGAGGGGGTGAGGATACATCGTTTCTTCAACAGGAAGAAAAACAATATCCACACCGTTCTCTTCGGCAATGGTCAGGTCTCTTTGCTCGTCCCGAGGGTACGCATCCAAATCTTCATCCGGACCGAATTGCAGCGGGTTCACAAATATACTAAGAATCACCTTATCATTCTGCTGGCGTGCTTGTTGTAATAAACTTAAGTGACCTTCGTGAAGATAACCCATGGTTGGTACAAAACCAATAGACTTACCTTCCTTTATTAATTCTGCAGCTAGCGCCTGCATTTCTGCGGTTTCTTTAATCACTTCCATAATTACTCTCCTCGTAAATCAGCCAGTACACTAGCATCCATAGTGAACGAATGCTTTTCTTCTGGAAATGCTCCTGACTTCACTTCATTCACATACGATTGAACTGCTTCTCCCATCCATCGATCGCCATCAAAGTATGGCTTCACAAACTTGGGAAGCCGCTCTGAACCGTACTTAAGGACATCATGATAGACTAGAACTTGTCCGTCACAGGCTTGGCCGGCCCCAATCCCTATTGTAGGAATCGTCAGCTGTTTAGTAATAAGCTCAGCTAATTCTTTTGGAATACATTCTAATACGAGAGCAACGGCTCCAGCGGCTTCTGCAGCTTTTGCGTCTGCTAAGAGTTTTTCTGCGGTTTGTCTATCTTTTCCTTGTACGCGATAGCCGCCAAGGACATTTACCGATTGGGGAGTTAACCCTAAATGACCTACTACTGGGATACCGGCGTGAGTGAGCCGGTTCATCACTTCAAATACTTCTCCGCTGCCTTCAAGTTTCAGCGCTTCAGCCCCTGATTCCTGATACAGGCGTTTAGCATTAGATAACGAATCATCCATAGAAATATGATAAGACATAAAAGGCATATCCACTACAGTAAATGTGTCAGGCGCACCTCTCCTTACAGCTTTGCTATGGTGAATCATATCCGCGATGGTTACTGGGATCGTAGAATCATAACCAAGAACAACCATACCTAAACTGTCACCAACTAAGATCATATCTGCCCCGGACTTCTCTGCCATTAGAGCAGATGGATAGTCATAGCTTGTAATCATAGCAATCTTATTATTGTCTTCCTTCATTTTCCTTACTTGATTTCTATTAAGCATGGTATCCTCCCTCTCCCCAGTGAATCTCTGCAGAGTACAGTTTCTCTTCAACGCCGTTTGCCTTCTTTGCCCGCAAAGCCCCATCTGGTTCGATGCCGATTAATTCTGCTCTCCATGAATGTTTCATAGTAGAAATAGTTACTTCTTCTCCAATTCGATAACCATAATGCTCCCAGTTTTCTTTAACCGAACTAAATCCAGAAGATAAATATTGATCAAAACGCTTTTCAAATATTCGCAGAATTTGCTGGACGGTTTCTTGAATGCTCCATTCCTGTCCAGATTCAATCTTCAGGGAAGAAGCTTTATGATGAAGATCTGCCGGAATATCCTGTAAACCTTGATTTACATTTATCCCGATCCCAATAACGACGTATTGAATTTGATCCTGTTCCGCTTGCATTTCTGTTAGGATACCTGATATTTTTTTATGATTTACCAGGATATCATTTGGCCATTTAATCTGCGGCTGCAAATCAGATCGTTCGTCAATCAGCTCTGCCAGCACAGTAGCAGCTAATAAAGTAAGCTGCGGGGCTTGAATGGGTGCTAATTCAGGACGCAGCAAAATGCTCATCCAAATTCCTTTCCCTTTAGGTGAATGCCACTCTCTGGACATTCTTCCTTTTCCCTTTACTTGCTCATCCGCTACAATCACTGTGCCATGCGGTTTTCCCTGCTTCGCCATTTCATGTCCGATCGCCTGAGTGGATTCTACTTGTTCAAAATGATGCATCTGACTTCCCAGCCAGTTCGTATCCAATCCCCATTGAAGCGTGTTGCCGCTTATTTTATTCGGGTAGGAAATGATCTTATACCCTTTGCGCTGGACGGCCTCGATGTCATAGCCGTCTTTTTTCAGTTCTTTCATATGCTTCCATACGGCTGTTCTCGAAATATCAAGCTGATCTGACAGCTCTTGTCCAGATATATGTCCTCGTTTATTTTCCAACAGCTCAATTAATTGTTTGCGGGTGGATTCCATTGTTCGGCCCACTCCTTTATTTTGCTATATTGATTTGTCAATTGCTTGTTTACAACTAAATATTCTATTTGTGTGAGACCCTCTTTAATCCATGGCCCCTTCTGAAGATCTGATTTCAATTCTATCAAATCCTTTGCTCCAAATTCCAAATCTTTTTCAGAATGGATAGGTAATTGACTAGCCTGCTCTTCCAGCATGTCCTTTACCGTGAGTTCCTCTAAACCCAAACTAGCCAGTACTCTGGCAAACGAAGGATAAAGAGTCTCGTCCAGATTGTAAACAAGCCATTCAGTTACCTTATGAGAAGTTTTATATTCCTCCAGGGACCTCAGCAGAATATCGGTTCGATTCCTTGTCAGATTGGATAGCTTCCATGCTCTTTTCCACTCCTTGATCGTCCAGTGAGAGACTTTAAACTGGTAAAAAGCAATAACTTCTGAAAAATGAAGGAGAGGAGATTTAGGTATAAGAGAGAGTGTTGATGGATGCTCTTTAAAAATAGGCAGGTAGTTTACAACCTCAGTCTTTACACAAAAATTAATTCCTGCCTTATAGCCTGGACCCTGATACATTTTCTCAAATTCTGCTGCCAGTCGTTCGACAGCAATGTGTGAAAGTAGATGAGCGTACGTTTGAATAGCTTTAATCGTTTGATCCTCAATCGTAAACTCCAGCTGGCTCGCAAATCTTAGAGCACGCATGATCCGTAGAGGATCCTCTTGAAACCTCAGAGCAGGATCCCCCACAGATTGTATCCGCCTGTTCTTTAGGGCATCTGCTCCACCATATGGATCGATAATTTTCCCGAACTGGTCCATCGCTATGGCATTCATAGTAAAGTCTCTGCGTGCCAGATCCTCTTCTATTTGATTAACAAACTTTACCTCATCAGGATGCCGAAAGTCCTTATATCCGCTTTCTGTACGATAAGTAGTGACCTCAAACGAAGCAGATTCATACCGAACCAGTACCGTTCCATGCTCCATTCCAATTGGGATTACTTTATCAAATATCTCAATAATCCTTTCAGGCAGTAAGGACGTAGCAATATCAATGTCTCCTACTTCACGTTCTGCTAAAAAGTCGCGGACCGCTCCGCCTACTATATAAGCTTCACCGCCACTATTTTCAATGTGTTGAATAATTTCAATAGCTTTACGAAAATCTTTATGACTCTCTAGATTCATTTGCTAACACCCGTTCATAAAGCTCTTCATATTGACGAACTATGGTGGCTGATTCAAACTTTTCTCTTACCACTTGTTTGGACTGGTTTGCAAATGTTTCTAAAAGAGCCGGATTATTCAGCAACTGAATGGCCAGTTCGGAAATTTGTGCAATGTTACCAAGCTCAGTAATATAACCCGTTTCTCCGTGATCAATAACTTCTGGTATTCCCCCGATATTGGTACCGATGCAAGGCACGCCGCAAGCCATCGCTTCAAGCAGGACCAGCCCAAAGCTTTCTTTTTCAGATAATAATATTTTCAAATCGGATATAGACAAAAGATCACTCACATTTTCTTGTTTCCCTAAAAACAGCACATCTTCTTCCAGCCCTAGATCCTCTACAAGCTGGTAGCAAAAGGCATATTCAGGTCCATCTCCAACGAGTAGTAATTTTGCCGGGACCTCTTTCTTAATTTCGGCGAATGACCGGATAACATCCGGCACGCGTTTCACTTTTCGGAAATTAGAAACGTGAATAATCACTTTTTCTTCGGGCTTAATACAGTAATCTTTCTTGAGTTCTTCATTATCTTTTCTATAATACTCGCGTTCATCAACAAAGTTATAAATGACTTCCATCTCTTTATTCGTATCCAAACGGTCCCTCGTTTGTTCAACCAGACTCCTCGACACCGCGGTTACTTGATCGGATTGTTCTATTCCAAATTTAATCATTTGTTTTAACCCTGGATCAATCCCAAGCACAGTAATGTCCGTTCCGTGCAGCGTAGTAATGATTTTTACTTCCCTGTTACACATCTGCTTTGCGAGTATCGCACAAATAGCATGCGGCATCGCATAGTGCACGTGGAGGATATCTAATTTCTCCCGGTTAATGACTTCAGCCATCTTGCTTGCCAGAGATAAATCGTATGGAGGGTGTTGAAATACAGGATAATTGCTGACTTCCACTTCATGAAAATAAATATTGGGATAAACTCGGTTTAAGCGGAAGGGGACTTGAGAAGTAATGAAATGGATCTCATGCCCTTTTTCTGAAAGTAACTTACCGAGTTCTGTTGCAATCACTCCTGATCCCCCAACTGTGGGATAGCAGGTAATACCTATCTTAGCCATATGTTCACTCCTGATCTGTCTTCTCTTCTTTTAAAATGGTACGCCATTTAAAATCACCTCGGTCTAATGCCCTGATAAGGATTTCAGCTCCAGCAAGGTTTGTTGCTAAAGGAATTTGATGAACATCGCATAATCGAAGCAGCGCACTGATATCAGGTTCATGCGGCTGGGCAGTTAAGGGATCGCGAAAGAATATAACAACATCCATCTCATTTTCTGCAATTTTTGCCCCGATTTGCTGATCGCCGCCAACGGGACCGGAAAGGAATCGGGTAATCTCAAGTCCAGTTGCTTCAGAAATTTTCTGACCGGTAGTGCCGGTAGCAAAGAGGTTATGTTTAGCGAGAATAACTTGGTAAGCCGTGGCAAACTGGATCATGTCTTCTTTCTTTTTGTCATGAGCAATCAAAGCTACGTTCATTCGTGTCTCCTCCTTCAGTCAAGTAAGTGTTCCAGACCGTACACAAGAGTATCCAGGTTCATGACTTGTTCAGCAGCTAACTTAACTCCAGTCATAAATGATTCACGGTGGTGCGAGTCATGTTTAATGGTCAAGGTCTGTCCTAGACCGCCAAAGACAACTTCCTGGTGGGCAACTAAGCCTGGCAGGCGCATGCTGTGAATTTTAATGCCGTCCACATCTGCCCCTCTTGCTCCTTGAATCGTTTCTTTCTCTTCTGGATGCCCCTGGTGATGAGGTTCTCTTACTTCTTGAATTAATTCTGCTGTTTTTGCTGCTGTACCTGAAGGAGCATCAAGTTTCTGATCATGATGCTTCTCAATAATTTCCACATCAGGAAAGTGTTTTGCTGCCCACTTCGAAAATTGCATCATGAGTACGGCCCCCACTGCGAAATTCGGCGCAATCACAGCCCCTAATTGTTTGTCTTCCGCAAGCTGAGTCACTTCATCTAATTGTTCCTTCGTGTATCCTGTTGTACCCACTACCGGACGTACACCATTCTCTAAAGCCAATTTCGTGTGCTTATAAGCGTAATCTGGCGTAGTAAGGTCTACAAGTACATCTGCACCAACATCACGAAGGCAGGCTTCTGCGTCCGTATAAATTAGGGCTTCTAAATTAGGCAGTCCTTCGATGTCCCTTACTAATGCTCCATCATGTTTTCGATCAATACATCCGACCAGCTCAAAACCTTCTTCTTTTTCAATCATTCTCAAAGCTTCTTGTCCCATTCTCCCTCGAGGGCCAGCAACGATCACTTTAATTTGATTCATGGGTATCCGTCCTTTCATCTTTTCGAGTCCACCGGTCCCGGTCTCTCGTTTCAATTTTACTCATGGATTGTTCAAAAGCATCTGAAAGATCTATATCCAAAGAATTTGCAAAGCATGTAAGAACAAATATAACGTCGCCCATCTCTTCGGAAAGAGCCTTATTCTCTTCTGTGGGCTTCTTTGGTTTTTCCCCATATCTATGGTTGATTTCCCGTGCTAATTCTCCTACCTCTTCTGTTAATCTTGCTTGAAGACTTAAAGGGGAGAAATAACCTTCTTTAAATTGGGATATGTAGTCATCGACTCTTTTCTGTATTTCTTGAGTACGATAATTCATGGACTGCCTCCTTTACCCTGCGTTTATGTCTCTTTAAATGGTAGCCAAAAGGTGACGATTTGACAAATTTTTTAGTTTAGAAAACTATTCATTGCCGGTTTTCACTGAATTCACTATAATGAAAAGCGTTGCAACTAATTGGAGGTGAGCATGATGAAATTCTATGGTTTAAAATTTAAAAACATTATCGGAATTATTATAGGTTCCGCCATTTTTTCATTTGGACTCGTGCACTTTAATATTCAAAATGAATTAGGAGAAGGCGGGTTTACGGGAATAACCCTGCTATTATTGTACTTATTTCATTGGGATCCCGCTATTATGAATATTGTCCTAAACATACCAGTACTAATCGTAGGCTGGAAAATACTCGGCCGGAATACGTTCTTTTACTCACTTATTGGAATCCTTGCCGTCTCTCTCTTTATCCACCTATCTCAAAAATACATGATTCAAATTGACTTGGCGAATGATTTAACTCTTGCCGCCTTATTTGCTGGTGTATTTATCGGGGTTGGCTTAGGGATTATTTTCAGATATGGCGGAACCACAGGTGGAGTAGATATTATCGCTCGTCTGCTCTACAAGTATTTAGGCTGGAGCATGGGCCGTGCCATGTTTACATTTGATGCTGTAGTCATTTTCGTGTCTATCATTACTTACTTAAATCCTATTAAAGGGATGTATACTCTCGTCGCCGTATTTGTAGGGGCAAGGGTCATTGATTTTATTCAAGAAGGGGCTTACGCGGCTCGAGGAACTACTATTATATCTGAAAAAAGTGAATTACTTTCCAAGCAGATTATGAAAGAGATGGACCGGGGAGTTACCGTTTTACAAGGACGCGGTTCTTTCTCTGGCGACAGTCGTGATGTTCTCTACTGTGTGATCGCGAAGAATGAAATCGTGCGATTAAAAACGATCATAAATAGTATCGATCCACATGCGTTTGTTGCCGTCAGCCACGTACATGACGTCATCGGCGAAGGCTTCACTCTCGATGAAAATAAAAATCCGATTGAAGACTAAACGAAAACGGCAGCGCTCTGGGAGATCCGACTAGGATAAGACAAGCGGCGAGGACCGTTCCTCGTTCTCATCCAAATAATTGTCTAGTTCCCTAAACTAAATAAAACCCTCGATTCGCAAGGAATCGAGGGTTTTTTGGCATTTTAATCTTCGCCCATACCGACAAATATAAATACGAATCTTAGTAATTCAGCTACGGCTACCAGTGCGCCGGCAACGTAGGTCATAGCAGCAGCATTTAATACTTTCTTGGTCTTGCGCTCTTCGTCATTGCGAATGATTCCGGTAGAAACCAGCTGATCCATCGCCCGGCTTGATGCATCAAATTCAACAGGCAGGGTCACGAGCTGGAACAGCACTGCTGCTGCAAAGAAAACGATGCCTGCAAGGGCAAGTCCTGTCATTTGGAGCAGCATCCCTCCGATAATTAAAAAGATCGATATATTTGATCCAAAACTCGCCACGGGAACTAGAGCACTTCTGAAACGCAGAAAAGCATATTCCTGAGCATCCTGGATCGCATGTCCAACCTCGTGGGCAGCAACTGCCGCTCCTGCAGCTGAACGGCCGTGAAAGTTACCTGTAGAAAGACGAACGACTTTTGAACGAGGATCATAATGATCTGATAACGTCCCTTTCACTTCTTCCACACCCACATTAAATAGTCCATTTTCATTTAAAATCTTTCTTGCCACCTCTGCTCCGCTCATAGCAGAAGAGGTAGGAACTTTTGAATATTTTTTAAACGTACTCTTGACCTTTGACTGCGCCCAGAGCGGGATGATTAAAATTAGAGCAAAATATAAAATAAAGCTCATGATGGTCATTCCTCCGTCTTGGATGTATGTTCAATTCTTAAATTAATTTTATTCAAAACGAAGCTAAAAATCAACTATTAGATTTTCTCCTTACAGTAATTTCTGACTTTTCTGCTTTGAACTTTCGAAGTCCTACATAGGAGAGAGTTAAAAGGATGGAACACCCGATGATCATAGCAGTCATGATAAAGGCATCATTGGAAAGTGCCAGGGGATGTTCTGCCGTCAGCTTCTGTAACGATTCGATAACTTGTTCCTTTTCTCCCGCCTCTTGTTTCTGCCATTCATCTATATGCCGTGAAAGCTGTGAGACACCTTGCCTGGAATAGAATACTTGAATGGCAGGCTCATAAACATTCCATACTGACAGTAGCTGTTCACTGTTCATCTCATGTTTGCTAATCCTTTCACTCCAGTCGTTTAACTGACTATTTAAAGCAGCTTCAGGATTATCCATACTGATGGTTTCCATATAAAAAAGAAATGGTTCCGCATCCGCCGGTTTTACAATCGTATTTCCAGACTGGTTAAGCAGTGGCTGAACTAATATCTTCCATTCTTTTTGCTGCAGATTTGGAAGTGTTTCTATATATTGTTCCATTTCTGGCAGCCGATTATTCAGCATCCTTTCCGCGAGCTCAAACTTTCCATCATTTATTAAATAACGATATTGAGTAGTAAAGGAATCCCATTCAGCCTGCTTGCTAGCCATTTGTCCATAAGTAATAAGCGGCATGAGCAAAAACACAACGGTTACCATAGTAAGTAAGACAGCCCGTCCCAATGCGCTTCTCTCCCCTCGCCTTCTGTCTTATGGAAAGTCTATGAGAGAAAAGCAGGAATTAGACCGTCTCGTTTTGATTGGGCCGTGTCGTCAAATAAGTAATCCAGATCGCTGCAATGCTCAGCCAGAAAGTAAAATAGCCAATGACTTTCATGTGTTCTATCAATGCCGGATAAATAGGCATCTGCCCGAACACATAATCAATAATATCATTATGCACCGTCCAGATCGCTGCCACCATAATGTGCCTCAGCTTAATTTTATAATAAGGAGCATAAAGGAGCCCTTGAATTGCCATGGCACCGTGAGAAATAACGAGCATATATCCTGTCCACGGAAGATGGCCAATCTCTACTAAAGTCAACCCGTTCATGACCACAGCCCACACCCCGTATTTGAATAATGTCATGATCGCGAGTGCCTCTATGTAAGGGGCGTTCTTTTTGAAAATGAAAAAACCCAAAAAGATTGTAAAAAATAAACTTGCTGTAGGACTATCAGGGACAAATATTAGAAAGATAGGATCCGTCATGGAGAGCTGATATCCATACCAATAGTATCCGTATATGGTTCCAAGTAAATTAACAATAAATAATAAGATGAGAAAAGTTCGATCAGTTAATATGTAGGATAGAGCTTGTTTCATATTTCCGGCCTCCTGGAATAGATAAACCGCGCTCAAAAGGAGCGCGGTTAGATTCACCTATGTTTTTATTCTTCAGAACTCTTATCCGATTTATCGGACCCGCTTTCTGATTTAGAGCTTTCGTCAGACCCCGGGGCAGGACCTTCCCCACCTTTGGAATCTTTCTCACCGGAAGCAGAGGATTTAGAATCACCGCCGCCACCAGCGCCTGATACAAATTCAGCTAGCTGCTTCAGTTCTTTGTCAGAACCTTTAAAAACCCCAGAAGGCATTTCGCCTATCCCATTTTTAGCAATGTCTTTAATTTCATCTACTGATTTCTCAGTAGCTACTAAAGAAGGATAATTTCCCTGACCTTGTAAAGAATCCCCATGGCAATTTATACAGCCATTATCTTTATAAATTTTATATCCAGGAGCTTCTTTATCAATATCAGACTCTACCGCTTCGACGTTCACTCCGTACTTCTCTGCACGGGATGCGAAGTCTGCGTGGTGTGCAGCTTCAAGTGTCAGCCAGAAGGTAGCAATAAACGCAAGCATCATCAAAGTTACAGTAATAGGACGTTTCAGCGGGTGTCTGTCTGGACCGCGGTCAAGGAATGGTGCAAGTAGTAAAGCTCCAAATGCCAGACCCGGTACAACCACGGCTCCTATGACAATGTAAGAGCCCCCCGCATATTGATATTTCAAAAATTGGTATAAAAATAAGAAATACCAGTCAGGTAACGGTATATACCCTGCGTTTGTCGGGTCAGCCTGCTGCTCAAGCGCAGCCGGGTGAGCAGCCGTAAGGATTAAAAATCCGATTAAAAACACGGCACCAACCAGCCATTCTTTAAGAAGGAAGTTTGGCCAAAACGCTTCCGTACGTCCAGGGTATTCTGAATAGTCTTTAGGTAAATTGGGTTTTTGATCGGCGCTGATTCTGGAATCACCGACGAACTTCATACCTTTTCCCCTATGCACAGCTTTCCCTCCTTTTTGTTCCCATTGGAATTATAGTGGACCGGAAATTCCCTGTTTACGAATTAATATAAAGTGAACAGCCATTAATGCAAATAAGGCTCCCGGCAAGAAGAATACATGTATTGCAAAGAATCGAGTTAACGTTTGCGCTCCTACAATTGAAGGGTCTCCCGCTAACAGAGTTCGAATGCCGTCTCCTATAAATGGAGCAGCCCCTGCTATTTCGAGACCAACTTGAGTCGCAAAATAAGCTTTGTTATCCCACGGAAGCAGGTAGCCAGTAAACCCTAGTCCCAGCATTACGAAAAACAAAAGCACACCTACAACCCAGTTAAGCTCACGAGGTTTCTTGTAAGCTCCCTGGAAGAAAACCCGTAATGTATGTAGAAATAACATTACGATCACTAAACTTGCTCCCCAGTGGTGCATGCCACGGACGATTTGACCATATGCTACTTCTTTCTGCAAATAGTAAACGGATTTCCAGGCATTCTCGATATCTGGTACATAATACATGGTTAGGAACATCCCAGATAAAATCTGGATTACAGTAATAAAGAAAGTCAATCCGCCAAAACAATAGACGAATGCGGAAAAGTGGTGGGCGGGGTTAACATGTTCAGGCACCTCGTGATCAGCGATATCACGCCATAACGGGGTAACATCCACGCGCTCATCCACCCAGTCATAAATTTTCTGAAGCATGAATTACGCCCCCTTTCTAGGCTCTCTAGGTATTGCATCCCCAAGATATAGCATGCCATCCTTAACCTTGTGTTCATATAAGGCTAGTGGTGCTGTTGGCGGTGTACCTTGGATGTTCACACCTGCTTTTGTATAGCGTCCTCCATGACAAGGACAATGGAACTGATGCGGATGGGATTTATCAGATGCCCAATCCACTGTACAGCCTAGATGAGTACAAATAGGTGATAGCGGTACTATGTCACCGTTTTCATCTTTGTACACCCAGGCAGTCTTTTGCACTTGAGACTCATACCATGCATCAACCTGATCGACCTTCCACTCAAATCGCTGCGGCTCATTCGTAAGTTCATCAACTGAAACTACGGAGTGATATGTACCTTTTTCCGTCGGTTCAAGCAGAGGATCGATCGCAAATCTTACCATCGGTGCAAGCATACCAGCAGCCATAAAACCTCCTACACCTGTCAGCGTGTAGTTTAAAAATTGGCGGCGGGATACTCGTTTTCTATCGCTCATTCTTTTCCCCCCTCTATGCAGTTATCCATTGGACATGGAAGTAGTACACACAGTTTACTAGGACATTCTCATGATAGCGCAATCTCAGGGCTTGGTCAATAAAATCTGGAAGCAACTCTTAAGATTTCATTCTTACCAATATCCCTGAATTAATTCAGTGATTTGGTCTGCCTGTTCTTTAACGAAGGATTGAATTTCCGTTGATTGGATGTTTCCATCTTTCATACCCGGAATCCAGATAAGATTTCCATTTAATTCCCGTTCAATCTTCTTCCATTTCGGATCAAAGGTGAATAAGAATATGTATTGATAGGGCTGTTCTGAGAAACGGTCCACCCATTCGTTTACTCTCTCTAATTCTTCTTCAATCCCGCCATGTAAATAATAGTAATCTGGTGACAGAAAAATCCTTCCTCGGAACTCTTTTTCAATAACATTCATAAATATCTGATTAAGTTCACGCTGAAATGCTTGATGGACCATTTGTTCTTCTGCGGCTGGATTAAACGGAATTAATGGAATCAGCAGCGTATCTACATAACTCTTTTCCGGAAGATATTGAATGACATCACTTTTTGTCCATTGCATTTAGTATTTCCCTCCTTTCACTATTGTATTAATTGTACTAAAAATCTAAAAAAAGAAAAGTCAAGGGAGCTTAACGTCCCTTGACTTGCTACATAAATGTTTTCAATTCCTGATTTACCTGATTCAAATTTTCACAGAGGTGTCTGAAGGAATCGCGATCACCAGTTATAAGTGCGGAGTCAATCTTCTGTTCCAGCTGTTTCTTTCTATGCTGAAGCAGACTGTGAGAAAGAAATCTTCCTGCCTCATTCTTGTCACGATCATTCAAATAATAATCTTTTGGAAGAAATGGATTTTCCTCCAGCACCAGGGCGTACTTTGAGCATAACTGCGACTTTTCAAAATTCATTTGAATATATACGGCTTCCTTTTGATTCATTCTAAGGTCGTGAAAAGATTTTTCCGCGTCATTAGTCATCACTTGTCCTTTATAAAACCGAAACGGAGGATCCGAGACACCCTGGGCACTAATTTCCATACCTCGTGGGCAGAACTTAACTTCCTGAACGAAATGGACACAAGACAATAAGGTTTCATGATTCATTAAATAGTTAAGAATCCAAACACTTTCCCTTTTCTTTAATTGATAGTGATTGAGAAACCAGCGGACAAAATCTTTCTTTTCATCAATGGAAATAGGTGTGTGCATATGCGCCCCTCCTGCGCCGTATTATTCAGCTCAATCTTCTTCCTCTAAACGAGCAACGAAATCTTCAATTACAGTATCTGTAGGATCAATAGCGAGATATTCATTAAAAATCTGTTTAGCTTCTTTCATGTGTCCTTCCTCCACTAGGAAGTAGCCATATTCTTTAAGGAAATCACTATCGTCTTTAAGAGAAGGATAAGCATTCTTATAGTGCTCATAAGCTTCTTTAAAGTCTTCTAATTCTTCATAGGCATTCGCAAGCTCCCATAAGTAATTGGGATCCTCTTCTCCGAGGGCAATCAACTGTTGAATGAGTTCTGCAATAGCTTCGTAGTCCTCATCTTTCTTATAATTTTCGATAAGAAACAGAACAGCTTCTTTATATCCTGGATCAAGGGCGACAGCTTCTCTCATTAAGCGATAACCTTCCTCTTTATTCCCTTGATGATGAGAAAGAGTACCTGCCAAATGATAAAGCTCTTTATTAAATTCATCTTTAGCAAGACCCTGATTTGCCATTTCCAACGCCTGGGCAGGCATACCTTCCGCCTCATAAGCTTTGGCTAAGTGTGGATAAACGGAATGGAAGTAGGGATCTTTATCAATAAGGTTCTCCCAGACATGAATGGCAATATCATTTCTTAATGCCTGGAAAGCTACGAAACCATATCGGAACAATACATCCGGGTTTTCTTCTTCGACTTTCTGGAAATATTCTATCGACTCTTCAAACGCCCCCGTCGCTGCATAAGCTTCTGCCAGGCGGGCCGCAACCTCGATATCCGCAATGATCGGCTGATGATGCATAGCATTTTCATAAAATGGGATACTTTTGTTGTATTCTCCGTTGGAAAATGACAATTCGCCTAAAGCAAAATCGATCACTGCTTCATTGGGCTCCGCTTGTTTGGCTTCAAGAAGCTTTTGTTCAGCTACTTCAAAAAGTCCTTGTGCCTGGTATAAATCTGCTAACTGAATAAGTGCTTGCAAATAGTCTTCATCTTCCGGACCAAATTCATTTAATAACTCGATCGCTTCATCATCTTCACCTAAATCAATATGAATCTCTGCCATCATGACTTTCAGTTCCTGCTCTTTAGGATAGCGCTGAATTAATTCATGAAGGACCATTTTTGCTTCTTCAAGCATCCCCCATTGAATATACAGCTCGGCTATAGTAAACCGCTCTTCTTCATCCGCTTCCGGCAAGTATTGCTGCAATGTATGAATAGCATCTTCCGTCTTATGGTCTTCCATTTGACGGACAGCTTTTTGTATTTCCTCCATGATGACATCCTTTCTAGTCTTACACAAAATGCTTATAAATCGATACTTTCTGCTGCTTTCCTTGATAGTTGGCCGTTACTTCCTGATTTACCTGGAGCACCATTCCGCGCATAACGGTAATATCAGGAACAGCCCCATGATAAATGAATTGGTCTTGTCCATCAACTATCTGATCTTCCTCCTGCCAAAACAGGTTATAGTCTGCATACCCGCCTGGCTTAAATCCGCCCTTATTAGGAAAAATTCCTGTATCCCTCAAATTCTGGGGAGTAACTCTTTCTTCCAATTGAGGATCTGTTAATTTAATCATACCATATTGCGCACATTTTTTAGGCCATAAATGATTGATAATATACTCGGAATTTTCCTCTTTTTTGACAACAATTGAGAAAGGAATTCGCAGTAAAGACTGAGCTTGGACTAACCACTCCCACGCAACCTCTTCCAGATCGACAGCCGTATCTAATTCGATTTGGATGAATGGACAGCGTTCCCTTGCAAAGAACCGAATCATATCAGGCGTCACGAGAGAAGAGGTTATAACGGGAACGATCATGTAATCTACTGGAAGCTGACCAAGTTCTGCTAAAAAACTGTGATAAATTGTTCGATAGCGGCGTATGCTGTTAACTGGATGTTGAATCAGCAGCTGAGTACATCCTCTTCTAATATAATCTTCACATGCGGTAATTCTAGAAGAGGATGTAGATATGGGAGCAGCATAATCTACCATCACATATCCAGGGGCAGCAATAAAACCATCACTATTCATCTTACGCAGGTGACCCTGACCAATAGCATCTCTAATAAAATGATCTTCATGTACTATCAATTCTCCAAACCTAAACTGCTCGCCTTCATCCATAAAAGAACTGAACCAATAAGCTCCCATACTCAAAACCTCCAACAGGTTTTTTATATCGTATGAGAGCAACTGAGAATCTATGAAATTATTTTAAAGAACCTGGTACAGATGATCAAAGAAATTGGGATAGGATATGTTGATACAATCTTTATCTTTAATCGTAACAGGTGCTGTTGAAATGAGAGAAGCAATCGCTCCCATCATGCCTATCCGGTGATCACCATAGGAATCTACTTCCCCTCCATGTAAAGGGGTTGGACCATGAATAACCAGACCGTCTTCTCTTGTTTCTACCTTCGCTCCCAGCTGGTTTAAATTATACGCCACTGCTTCAACGCGGTCTGTCTCTTTGACACGGAGTTCCTTCGCATCCTTAACTACCGTGGTCCCTTCCGCTTGAGTTGCTGCTAAAGCAATAATAGGTATTTCATCAATCAGATTAGCAATTAAATCGCCTTCAAGAGTGATGGCATTTAAAATGCTGTAAGAAACCTTTATATCACCGACAGGCTCTTTCCCAATATAAGTATGGGGAACTGCTTCGATTTCTGCTCCCATCAATTCCAACGCCTGAATCACTCCATTGCGTGTGGGATTCAACCCGACGTTCTTAATGATTAATTCACTATCAGGTGTAATAGCTGCAGCTGTTAAGAAAAAAGCAGCAGAAGAAATATCCCCCGGAACTCGTAACTCTGAAGCTTGCGGCTGTTGTCCGCCTTCAATATGGATCTCGCTGCCTTCAATGCTTACTTCCACTCCAAACTGCGGCAAAAGCATTTCCGTGTGATTTCTTGTCCTGCCATTTTCGATAACAGTAGTGGTTCCTTCAGCTAATAAACCAGCGAGTAATAAGGCTGATTTCACTTGCGCGCTCTTTATGGTCATATGATGAACTTTACCAGTTAAAGTAGTACCAGCAAATGCAAGAGGCAGGTATGATGCTTCCTGTCTGCCGCTTATTTCCGCTCCCATTTCCTTGAGAGGCATAACGACTCGATCCATGGGTCTTTTAGACAATGAAGCATCTCCATATGCCGTGGAGAAATAAGGAAGACCTGCCAGCACCCCACTCATTAACCTGGCTGTAGTGCCAGAATTCCCAAAGTTTAAAGGCGAGATAGGCTCCTTTAAGGAAGCTATTCCTTTTCCATGTACAACTAAAGTATCCTCTTCCCGTTCAATCTCTACGCCAAAGTTTCTAAACACTTCTACAGTTCTTAAGCAATCTTCCCCGGTTAGAAAATTTGTGATTTTTGAAGTTCCCTCACTAAGAGAGGCGAAAATGACGGATCTATGAGAAATGGACTTATCTCCAGGAACCTCTATAACTCCCTGAAGTCCTTTGGTAACTGGCACAAGTTCTACTGAAGACATGAATACACCCTCCTCGTTTTACTGCTCTACCATTACTTCATATTGTCTGTCTTCTAATAAATGTTTACTTTCTAGTTGTTCCTCACTAGTAGAAAAGCTGATACGGAGAACCCCGGTAATCCCTTCTCTAATCTCAAGGATTTGAATATTTTTAATACTAATTGAATCTTTCGCAAGCAGTCCGATCACGTCATGTATCGCCCCTGGCTGGTCATGAATATCAACATAGAGATCGTGGAAGGCAGGGATCGCTCCCTTTTCCCTGACTGGTAAACCATCTCGATACTGCTTGGCTTTTAGTAAATAGTCATACGTATGTTCACTCTGCTCTTCTTCCAAATAAGATTGCACTTTTCTCATCTCACCTATCCAGTCATCAAGCATAGAAATCATTAAGGTGCGGTTCTGAAAGAAAATATCCTGCCATAGTTTAGGGTTACTAGAGGCAATCCGGGTAATATCTTTAAAACCTCCGGCAGCTAACTGCTCAAGATAAGGATGTGTCTCCTGCCAGCTTCTGGCTTGATGTACTAAGGAGGAAGCAATAATGTGAGGAAAATGAGAAATAACAGCCGTCATTTCATCATGTTCTTTCGTAGAGAAAATTAGAAACCGAGCCCCAGTTTCGGAAAATAATTCTTTCAAAAAGTTTGCTTCTTCCTCTCCAGCATGTTGAGCGGGTGTAAGTACATAGATGGCATTCTCAAACAAATGCGGCTTGGCTGCCGTATATCCCTGTTTATGCGATCCAGCCATCGGGTGCCCGCCAACGAAGGAGACAAGAGGATCAGAAAGCTTGTCTGCAGTTTTTAATACGTTATTTTTCACGGAAGATACATCTGTAACAATCAGCTTTTTTTTCAAAACTAGTTCACTTAATGCGTTTAAGTAATCGATCGTAATAGAAATAGGAGTGGCAAGTACTAAGACATCTGCTTGCTGTACCCCTTGTTCAAAGCTCTCTGCGATCTCCTGAATAACCCCCTGCTTTTTCGCCATCTGCTGGGTATCCGAGTCATGATCCATTCCAATCAGCCATACATCCTGCTTTTTGGCAAGATTCATCGCTAAAGAGCCGCCTATTAGACCTAAACCGACAATAAATACTTGCTGCTTCATTAACGCTCACCGGATACTTGAGCCGCAATCTTTTGCAGCATCGCCTCTTGAATTTGTTCCATATCTTCCGCTTTCCCAATCGTAAGGCGAATCGTGTCAGGAAGACCTAATGCCTCTCCAGAGCGGACTATAAATCCTTTAGAAAGCAGATGCTCGAACATTTCGTCGCCGCTCATCGGCAAATGTATTAATAGAAAATTTGCCTGAGTATCATAATAGCCGATCCCATTTGCATCACAAAATTCCATTAAAGCGCGTTTATTCTTATGGTTTTCGTTTACGGATTTTTGAATAAAGTCCTGATCATCAATGGCCAATATGGCAGCCGCCTGAGCAATGGTCGAAGTGTTAAAAGGTTCTCTGGCAGGTTCAAGGATTTGGATAATTTCTTTACTTGCCACTCCGTAACCAATTCTAAGACCTGCAAGACCGTAAGCTTTAGAGAATGTTCGCAATACAACTAGATTTGCATATTCATCTAACGCAGACAAGCTGTTAAAAGCATCGTCGGCTTCCAAGTATTCATAATAAGCTTCGTCTATGACTACTAACACATGATCAGGACACTCTTCCATAAAGGCAGTAAGGTTTTGATGGTTAATATGAACCCCTGTTGGGTTATTTGGTGTACACAACCACAGCACTCTTGTTTGATCATCGATCTGGGCAAGCATTTCATCTAAGTCATGATGCCCGTCCTGCAGTGGGACTTGACGCACTTCCGCCCCTTCAATTAATGCATTATGCCGGTATTGCGGAAAGGTCGGCGCCGCCATCACTGTATTCGATCCTGTTTCAAGAAACGCTCGGCAGATAATTTGGACAATTTCATCTGAACCATTACCAAAAATCAGCTGGTCAGGATCTACGCTGATGAATCCTGCTACTTTCTTGCGGAGCGAAGCTGCATATCCATCAGGATAGATTTCGAGGCTGGAAATTAATTTCGGCAATTCTTTCTTTACGGTTGAAGAAAAACCATTAGGATTTTCATTAGAAGCGAGTTTAACGATGCGATCTAACCCATATTCCTGTTTCACCTCTTCAATTTGCTTTCCAGGCTTATAGGGGGTCATTTGTTTAAGTATATCCTTCGCTTTCATAAGACTACTCCTCTCCACTCTGTAAATCAGGTCTCAGTTGTTTAGCTTCATGATGATAAATATGCTGTATTTCTTTTTGATTTTTATCTGTCTGAACAGTTATCATGACGCGTATACACCGCGGCAGACTGTTAGGAACATTGATTTCCCGCATACACATTACGGGAACATGGGTCCAACCTTCCAGTCTACGGAGGGATTTAGCAGGAAAGGCATCATTCAAATCTTCTGTTGCTGTAAAATAGACACTAACTACATGTTCTGGCTTAATATGATTTACGTTAACGATCTCTTTCACTAAATGAAAGGAGCGTTCGACTATTTCTTCTGCTTGATTAGCCCGAACTGATGTGGCTCCTCTTACTCCTCTAATCATGACGCCTCACCTCTTTTAGAAAATCATTCAGCTCCTGCAATAATTCTTCGTCCTGTAACGGTTCGATACAAGGAAAACCCGTATCTGTAAGCAATACATAATTAATAACCTCGTGCACGGTTTTTTTATCCCGTTTCATACGGTTGATTAATGAGTTGCAGTCTAGTTTATTGAGTTTATCTACTGGAAAATGGTTTCGAATAATCCAGTTAACATAATCTTTTACTGGTAAATCTGTTTGAAATTTCTTTTTACTCAACTTTAAAGCAAACCAAATTCCAATGGCGACGGCTTCCCCGTGAGTGATATCTCCATAACCCAATTCAGCCTCGATTGAATGAGCTAAAGTATGCCCGAGATTTAAATATTTTCTTACTCCCGCTTCCCGCTCATCCTGTTCTACAAGGTTCGCTTTTACTCGAATCCCCTTTGCAAGATCTTTCGCAATCTGGTCTTTCGATAGTTGAGTTAAATCCTGCTGGAGCAGTTCATCCAGCCACTTCGGATCACTTAAGAGTCCATGCTTCACCACTTCGCCATAACCTGATCTAACTTCTGCTGGTGATAAGCTGGATAACGTCTCCATATCATAAATAACATGAACAGGGTTATAGAAACTTCCTATTAAATTCTTCCCCTGTGGGTGATTAATAGCCACTTTTCCTCCTACGCTGCTGTCGTGGGCAAGAATCGTAGTAGGCATTTGGACAAAATCAATGCCTCTTAGATACGTGGAAGCAGCAAAACCCGCCAAATCTCCGATCATTCCTCCCCCAAGAGCGATAATAAGAGATTTTCGGTCAAGCCTCTCTTCCACACATACGTCTAGTAAATACTGATACTGTTCCATACTTTTAGACGCTTCTCCAGCAGGTACAACTGCTGTTCCCACTTGACCTTTAGGGGAAAAGCCTTCTATTACTTGCTGCAAATATAGATCCGCAACTTGACTATCAGTAATAATTAACACCTTTTGATAATCTTTATCGAGAATTTCTTCTACACGGCCTCTAATGCCTGATCCAATAGCAACTTCATAATCATGGGTGCTTGATTGAATGAGTAAAGAAGACATTAAAATGCACGAACTTCCTTGCGATAGTCATCCACGGTTCGTTTAAGCCTTGGGAAATAGTCTGCTGGGAATTCTTCTGTAATCGCGCGAGCCAATTCAAATGCTACAATGTGTTCCATAACTACAGAAGCAGCAGGAACCGCACATGAATCGGACCTTTCAATGCTGGCCTGGAACGGTTCTTTAGAATCAATATCTACACTCTGCAGCGGCTTGTACAGGGTCGGTATCGGTTTCATTACCCCCTTGACAACAATTGGCATCCCAGTCGTCATGCCACCTTCAAATCCTCCTAAGTTATTGGTCCGGCGGTAATATCCACGTTCTTCACTCCATAATATTTCATCGTGGACCTCACTCCCATGGCGTCTGGCGGCCTCAAATCCAAGTCCGAACTCTACCCCTTTGAATGCATTGATACTCATCACACTGCCCGCAATTCGGCCATCGAGTTTACGATCATAGTGCACATAGGATCCTAACCCCGGCGGCATTCCCTCTACATAGACTTCACATACTCCACCGATGGAATCTCCATCTTTCTTTGCCGCATCAATGGCTTCCATCATTTTTGCCGCTGCCTCTTCATCAAATGTTCTTACTGGAGACGCTTCAGAAATGTCCCGGCGTTCTTTCAAGGACAAGGTTTCATCTACATCACTGACAATTCCTGCTATCTCTCTTACGTAGCCGGCAACTTCTATTCCCAGCTCACTGAGTAGGACTTTTGCTACGGCACCCGCTCCAACACGTGCAGCGGTTTCTCTTGCAGAAGATCTCTCCAGAACATTTCTCATGTCACGATGTCCATATTTCAAACCACCATTTAAATCTGCATGGCCAGGGCGAGGTCTTGAAATCGTTCTCTTAACCTCAGCATCATCCTCCAGAGGTTCCTCTCCCATAATGTTTACCCAATGTTTGAAATCATCATTATGTACCACTAGAGAAATGGGTGAACCTAATGTATATCCATGACGAACCCCACTAGTAATATCTACAAGATCCTTCTCAATCTGCATACGGCGTCCACGGCCATAGCCGCCTTGACGACGGATAAGAGATTCATTAATTTGCTCTTTGAAAAGCGGTAAATGGGAAGGTACCCCTTCAATAATTGTTGTTAGTTGTTTACCATGTGATTCGCCCGCGGTTAAATAGCGCATGAACAAAAGACCTCCTGTAATAAATTTTACGTACTACTATATCATAAGCATCGTCGTTTGTGTTCTTTAATTATTTAATTTTCTAAAAATCATTTCTCTTATTCCTTTTTATAGAAAAAAGTATCAAAAACCTGGAAGCCAAATTTTGAGGGAGAGAAGATCTGCTCTGTACTTCCAACAAAGAAGATTCCGCCTTTCGATAGAGATTTACTAAAATTAGAATAGATCATCTTTTTCGCTTCCTCTGTAAAATAGATCAGAACATTTCGGCAAACGATCAAATCACAGTTCTTTTCATAGCGGTCAGCAAGTAAATTATGCTTTTTGAAAGTGACACAGCGCCTGATTTCCTTACTAACTTCGTAAGAGGAAGAACCTATTCTTGCAAAATATTTGGTTTTAATTTCAGTCGGTACTTCAGTTAAAGACCGTTCCGGATAGACCCCTCTTTCCGCCTTTTCAATAGCTAGAGGATCTAAATCTGAAGCAATGATTTCTATATGGCTAAGAGGGATAAATTGATTAAGAATTATTGCAAGCGTGTAAGGTTCTTCTCCTGTTGAACAAGCTGCACTCCATATTTTCAACTTTCGATTTCTTGTCAGTAAGTAAGGATAAACTTTCTTCTCTAATACTTCCCACCTTTTTTTGTTACGGTAAAACTCCGATACATTAATAGTCATGCGGTCTAAAAGTTCTTCTAGTAAAATAGAATCCTTTCCTAGTGCCTCAAAATAAGAAAAAAATTCAGCATGCCCCCGTTTATTTCGAAGAGAAGTCAGTCGCCTCTTCATCTGGGCTTCTTTGTATAAAGAAAGATCGATTCCTGTTTTTTTATAAATCCCAGATATAAATTGTACGTAATCGTTAGTCATTTAACCGTAGCTCCTTACCTATTCTCGTCCATTTAAGCCTACTTCATGATTGAACCGTTGTAAATGTATTACAAGGGCCTTTTGTTTCCTTTCACACCATTCAGAACAAGTTCACGAGAGCGATTTAATAGACCCACTCCGTTTATTATTGCAAACAAACCTAATTAGGTATAAGACCTCTTCCAACTTCCTTATCTAAAGCCCTTCCTTCATCTTTTCCAGGACAATAAAAAGAACCGTCTGATTAACAGACGGTTCCACGTAAGGGATTAATATACCCAGTTTAATTGATCTTTTTGATAATTTACGATTTCGTTCTCATCAAAAAACAAGCCAATTTCTCTTTCGGCGCTTTCTGGGGAATCAGAACCGTGAATAATGTTCTTTCCTACGATAACCCCGTACTCTCCACGAATCGTTCCAGGTGCAGCGTCCTTGGGATTTGTAGCGCCCATCATCAATCTGGCAGTAGCAATTACATCTTCTCCTTCCCAAACCATTGCAAAAACCGGTCCGGAAGTAATGAATTCTACCAATTCACCGAAGAAAGGCCTTTCTTTATGTTCCCCATAATGCTTCTCAGCTAGTTCGTTAGGAATCACCATTAGCTTTGCCGCAGCTAATTTAAACCCTTTCTTTTCAAAACGACTGGTAATTTCTCCGACCAGACTACGTTGTACTCCATCAGGCTTAATCATTAAAAATGTCTTTTCCATGTGTACACCTCATTTTATGTATAGAGTGAAAGCGCTTTTAACAAGTGCCAAGATTGATTCTATCATGGAAAAGACAGAGTAGCAACGCTTTATGCTTTTCTTTTTCCAATATATTTAGCAATCCCTTTTAGCGTCTGCTTGGCACGATGTGAAGGCAGTTGATCCAGGGACTCGTAAGCTTTCTTTAAATAGCGATCGCTAATTGCTAGAGACCTGCCGATTGAACCATTGGTTTTGATCTCTTCAATTAAAGGCTTAAGATCCTCAGGATTTAATGTTTCGCTGCTTTTGAAGTAGTTCTGTAATTGGTGATTAAATTCCGGATTTTCCAGCGAATAAAGCACGGGAAGAGTAATATTCCCTTGTAGGAGATCACTTCCTGCCGGCTTGCCTAACTCCTCTTCAGAAGCAGTGAAATCCAGTACATCGTCAATGATTTGATAGGACATTCCCACATAGTAGCCATAATAATAAAGGGCCTTTTCTTCTGATGGAGAAACGTTCGAAGCGATTCCTCCCAATTGGCAGCTGGCTGCAATCAGCAATGCTGTTTTTCGCTTAATTCTCCGTAAATAAGTACGAAGATTTTGATCTAAATTATATTTATCCTTTATCTGCTCTATCTCTCCTAAACATAACTCGACCATCGTTTTAGCAAGAATCTGATGAGCTCTAGGGTTATCAAGTTTAGAAAGATTTTCAAGAGAACGGGCAAAAATATAGTCCCCGGTGTACATTGCAATTCTATTATCCCAGCGAGATTTGATCGTCGGCTCTCCGCGTCTAAGTTCTGCTTCATCAATCACATCATCATGGACAAGAGAAGCCGTATGTATAAGCTCGAGAGATACGGCAACGGCTTTCATACGCTCGATATCATAGTCTCCAAATTTACCTGCTAATAAAACAAATACAGGCCGAATTCTTTTCCCCCCTGCCTGGAGCAATTGACTGGATGCCTCTCTAAGGACAGGGTTCTCTGATTGAATGGTTTCATTCACAGCGTCTTCTATTTTTGCGAGATCTTGTTTTAAAAAAGAATAGATCATTGCTAGCTTCATGATAGTTCATCCTCAATTATTGCTTTTCACCCATATGCATAGCTGCCACGCCGCCTGTATAGGATTTCACTGCGATATTAGTTAAACCGGCCTCTTTAAACATGGCTTTCAATTCATCTTTTCCTGGAAAATCTTTAGCGGACTCATGAAGCCAATTATATTCTTGATAGCTTTTCGCAAACAAGCGGCCAAATAAAGGCATAATATTTTTGAAATAAAAGTAGTATAACGGTTTAAAGAAGGGGTTTGTTGGCTGAGAGGTTTCAAGACAGACCACTTTCCCGCCGGGTCTAACCACTCGGCGCATTTCCTTCAGAACTTGAAGGTAATCCGGAACATTTCTTAATCCAAATCCAATCGTAACAAAATCAAATGAATCGTCAGAATAAGGTAGTTCCATAGCGTTGCCATGTTCAAATTCCACCTGAGATACCCGGTTTTCAAGCTTTTTCTTTATCCCAATGGAAAGCATATTCACGCTGAAATCCAAGCCGGTCACTTTACCTGAGGGACCAACCTCTTTAGCAAGTGCCATTGTCCAATCCCCGGTACCGCAGCAAACATCCAAAGTATGGTCACCTGGAGCTACTTTCATACGTTTCATAACATCTTTCCGCCACAGCCGATGCTGCTGGAAGGAAATGATAGAATTCATTCGATCATATCTGCTGTATATTTTTTCAAAAACGTGGTGCACACGTTCTTCTTTCGTCTGCTGCTGCATGAATTACCCTTCCTCTGCGATTTTTCTATCATAAAACTTATGATGGATAGCTGAATGTATATAAGACTTAAGCCAGTTAAAGTGAATAGGCAGTTGGGAAACCGTGGTCTCTACATGACTGATATGTTTCTGAATCATCTGCTCTATATTAATAATTACCTGCCCGCTGTTTTCCAAAGCACCCGGATGCTTAAAAAGAACATCCATAAGCGGAGAGAACTTTCCTTCCAAGTAACTCTTCTTCTCATCCAGCAGCTTCTTAGTCAACAGCCACTCTCCGGCCATATCATTGATCGTCGTTCTCTGAACATAAGAGGCGACCTTTTGAATTAATAAGGATTCAATCTTCTTAAGAGAACTGAGAAATTCCTGAAAGGACTCCACATCTTTATAGTAAAGTTCCATCTTTAATTCATTAATTTCTTTAATGGCTCCTGCCAAAGTGTGAATCATGGGGATATCATCTAATTGGGACAACAAATAATAGTACAGCCCGCTGTAGTAGTCTCCCGCAAGAACAGTTAATTGCCGGTTTCTGACGGTGTCCCCATCCTCTTCTTCTTCACTAAGAGTAACTAGATCATGCGTATCAAGTGCAATCTGCACAAGCATAGTTGTAATAATGTATTGTTCCTTCTTAACGGTCTCTAAAGTCGTGTGATCCATAATGGATGCTAAAATGACAAGCTTGTCCTCATCGATAAGTGGTTCTGGAATAAACTTTGCCAAAAAAGGATGGCGAACTTGAGAAGCTATTTTCTGTTTTAGCTGGTTAATATCTGTGTCTGATGGATTCAACTTGATCACCTGGTCCCTTTCTTAACAATGCTAAACCAAACTTATTATAGCATAAATCAACTGCCGCCGCTTTATGTACGCACTTGCAAAATAAGCAGAGCGTACTACTCTGCTTCATTTGTCATTTCACCATGACTCGTTTGGATAACAGCTTTGCCTCTCACCTTCACAGCAGAAGTATGTTCCGTGAATTGAGCAATCATGACTTCACCTTTATCCAGCTTCTCAGAGTGGTGAAACCGTGTATCTGTTCCCCGCGTCAAACCAATAACATTTACGCCGTCTTCCAGTGCTTTTATTACAAAAAAATCATTATTTGCTGTGGACATGTTCGTGCCTCCTTCTTGTAACTATCTCTTACAAATGGTCCAATGTCAAAGAATCTATATACTTCAATATGCTGATTAATCATAAGAAAAAGGGTGCTTAAGGCAGCACCCTTTTTCAAGCCCTATGTAGCTTATTATTTCACAGCGTCTTTAAGGGCTTTACCAGGTTTGAAAGCTGGAACTTTGCTTGCAGAGATTTCAATCTCTTCACCAGTCTGCGGGTTACGGCCTTTACGTGCCGCACGTTCGCGAACTTCAAAGTTTCCAAATCCAATAAGTTGGACTTTCTCACCATCTTTAAGTGAATCCATGATCGATTCGAATACAGAATCGACAGCCTGAGTTGCGTCTTTTTTAGAAAGATCAGCTTTCTCAGATACAGCGTTAATTAGATCTGTTTTATTCATGACATTCACCTCCTCCCACGAAGGTTGGTCTCATTCAAGCGGCTATACCGCATTAAATGTACATTTTGCCGTCATCAAAGGATGACAAGCCTTATACTAAACGAGTTTTCGAGGAAATTCAATAGACAATCACTGAAAAAACGCGTTACCAAGCGATTTGTCTTAGTGAATAACCCTTCATCACAAGGGAATCTTACCATATAGCTTGACAGGATGCAAGATTGGTTAAACCCTTGGTATAATAGGTTTTATCCTCTGTTTCCACCTTCACTTCGTTACTTACGACACCTCCTGGTAAAAACCCTTTTATTTTTTATGTTTTTTTTCAAAAAAAATTAAAAACGGCCCCAACGGAGCCGCTATAGAATGATTGCTATCATGCCTCCAGAGCCTTCATTAATAATCCGCTCCAGGGTCTCTTGTAATTTATATCTTGCATTTTCAGGCATTAAGGCAAGCTTTGCCGAGATTCCTTCTCGAACAATTGAGCTTAGTGATCTGCCAAATATATCTGAATTCCAAATGGATAGTGGATCTTCTTCAAAATCCTGCATGAGGTATCGCACCAATTCTTCACTTTGTTTCTCTGTACCAATAATCGGTGAAAATTCTGACTGCACGTCAACCTTCACCATATGAATGGACGGGGCGACAGCTTTAAGCCTAACTCCAAACCTTGAACCTTGACGTATGATTTCAGGCTCATCCAGTGCCATATCTTCAAGCGTAGGGGCAGCAATACCATACCCGGTTTTTTTTACCATCTGTAATGCATCAGCGACTTGATCATACTCGCGTTTTGCATGCGAAAAGTCCTGCATAATTTCAAGTAAATGATCTTTTCCACGTATCTCTTCTCCAACGATTTCCTTTAAAACATGATCATATAAATGTTCCGGAGCCTGGAGGTCAATTTCAGCAACTCCTTCTCCAAGATCCATGCCAGAAATATGGGCACCTGTTATATACTCATATCCATCAAAGTTCCCCACTACACCATCTACGTCTCTCAGCCGTTTAATGTCTTTCACAGTATCTTCTATGGCATTCTGTAAATTACTTCTTAACCAATGTCTTGAATCCAAAACCATAACCCAGCTCGGGAGGTTTACATTGACTTCTAATACAGGGAATTCAAACAAAGCTTCTCTTAGTACATTCTGAACATCTTGCTCACGCATACTTTCAACAGAAAGGGCTAAAACAGGAATATCATATTTCTCAGTGAGCTGCTGACGCAGCCTCTCTGTATTCTCCTGATGAGGCTGTGCAGAGTTGATTACCATAATAAATGGTTTTCCTACTTCCCTAAGCTCGCTGACGATCTTTTCTTCAGCTTCTACATAATCAGCTCTCGGTATTTCACCAATTGTTCCATCAGTCGTCACGACAATCCCAATAGTGGAATGCTCTTGGATGACCTTCTGAGTTCCAATTTCAGCGGCTTCATGGAAAGGTATCGCCTCTTCATACCATGGCGTATGAATCATTCTTGGGCCATGCTCATCTTCATAGCCAACCGCTCCGTTTACGGCATATCCTACACAATCTACCATCCGCACTCGTATATCCAAGTGGCCATCAATATTTATAGTCGCCGCCTGGTTAGGCACAAATTTTGGTTCCGTTGTCATGATCGTTTTACCAGCAGCACTTTGCGGAAGTTCATCTAAAGCGCGCTCACGCTCCGACTGATCTTCCATATTAGGAAGCACCACTAATTCCATAAACTTTTTAATGAACGTAGATTTCCCCGTCCTAACTGCTCCAACAACGCCTAAATAAATATCTCCATTCGTCCGTTTGGAAATATCACTAAAGATATCTACCTTTTCCAAAGGATCCCCTCCCAAATGTAATTTCCATCATACAAGCCTAGACAATCTAATTCTATGACGTTGTCCTAGTCAAATATGCCAGATATTCAGAAGTTTCTTTTATAAATCAAAAGCGGATGGGTCCGTTTTGCCTCGTCACTCAGGAGTCACAGGCCCAGGGGAAGGGTCCTTCCTATATGGAGGACCTAAAGCTGGACGAATCAAAATCGGAAGAACCAACAAAGTATTTCTGCATGTCATTTCTTTTCCTCATACACGGATAGCACATGAATTACAGCTGCTGCTATTGTAGCATTGAACTTTTCCACATCCTCTTAAAACATGAAAAATAAATCATAGAACCAATTTCAGATAATAACAGCTTGCTATATTCATATTCGTTTCTAATTAAAATTACTCACTAAAAAACCCGAAACAATACGATCAATTGGTTCGGGTTTCCTAATGAATGCAGGGCTTGCCTGCTTTTTATGAAGAACTATTCATGAATACCGGTTCTCCATTCTCCAAAGTATACGGAGGGGAATAAGCCGGAACTAGAGGGGAGTGATCCGTAAGTAAATAACGAATGTCATCACCGTTCTTATATGAATTTTTCTTATTACGCAAATAATTATAAAGGTCTTTTCTGTAATCGATCAGCAGTTCGCCTTGATCACTGATATAGATAGGGAGACTTTGGTCAGAATAAGGACTATCAACCACGGGCTGATGGTCCAAACCAAGTTTTTCATAGTTTAATTTATAAACCCCTTTAGCAACCTGACTGCCAAAAGGAGGATACTTATTCTTCTCTTTGTAAAACTTTATCTTCACTTGCAGAGCTCTTAAAGTTTCGCTGGTGCGCAAGTCAAGAACTTTTACAGTAGGATTTGTTTCCGGCTTAATAATTACGTATTGATAATGACCACCGTTCTCAAACGAGCTTCCTGGCGCTTCCCCGATCAATCCTTTTTCTCTAAGCTTGGAAAAATCGATCGGATATTTTATAAAGATAGGAGTGTCTTGAGGTTTTGTTTTAATTGGCAATAAGCCATTAGTTTGATCTTGAAAGGAATCTACTGCTTTTTGAATTTGTTCCAGCTGAATTTGATTTGGGGTCTGGTTCTTCTGTAATTGCGACTGTGGGTATAGACACCCGCTAAGTAATAAAGTAAATAACGGGATTAGTAATAGTTTAGCCCATCTCACGCGGCCATCCTCCTTTTCTATGCTGTAGGTCCGCTCATTACGATATAAAAAATAATCAAGCCACCGAGAATCATAAATACATAAGCAAAAATAGCGGTGATAACGGAAAACACACCCGTAAGCTTGTGACGACTAAGTAATATAAGAACGATAGAGAGAATTAAGAATAAGATTCCGGCAAAAGATATGTACATATTGAGCATTCCGATCGACATTCTGTTAAATCCTCCTCTTACCAATAAACTGTACGTATTATATCATAGGTTGTCTCAAAGTATTAAACTAAAAAAACCCGGAGCATAATTAGTGCCCCGGCTGACTAAATAATTCCCGATCGTAGCTCATGCAAAATAATTGCTGCGTGTTATTGTATGCATAATTTTGAAGGACCGCCTCATCAGGCGCCCACTTTTAAATTAACCTTTAAAAAATTTCCCAAGAGTACTCATATCAAGAGGCATGTTTTGTTTCACAATCGCTTCAACTATTTTATCTTCTTTTTGCTTGGAAACGGGTTTGTTGGCAATTTTAGCTAATTGCTGAACTAACCGGCGAATTGTTTTCTCATCAGAGAAATCTGCATTTTGGACGGATTCTGCCACCTTATAGACATCCTCAGGATTGATATTCGCCTTCTTCTTTAAATGATCGAAAATATTCTTTTCAAAACCACTCATTACTTTGACCTCCTCGTGCGTTGGGTTCTGGATAGTATATGCACGAGGAGATTTATGTGTCAGTCCTTCATTTTTTCATCAAGAATATTCGTTAGGTCTTCCATTTCATGACGCCTGATTCTAGTCATTAATTGATCCACTACATCTCCAGGATTTGCTTCTTCAAAAAGAACACTGTAAATACCAGCTGTAATCGGCATTTCTACCCCTTCTGCTTTAGAGAGCTGGTAAGCGGCTTTTGTAGTGCGTACCCCTTCGACAACCATCCCCATATCTTCAAGGACTTCTTCCAAATCGGCCCCTTGACCCAATTTATAACCAGCACGCCAATTACGGCTGTGAGAGCTGGTACAGGTGACGATTAGATCACCAACGCCCGTTAAACCGGAAAATGTTAAAGGATTGGCTCCCATAGAGGTCCCAAGCCTCGCTATCTCTGCTAAACCACGGGTGATAAGAGCGGCCTTTGCATTATCTCCATAGCCTAGACCATCCGAAATTCCTGCACCAAGAGCAATAATATTCTTCAGGGAACCTCCAAGTTCCACACCGACTAAATCTGGGGAAGTGTAAACCCTGAATTGCCGGTTAATAAATAGATCCTGAACACTTTTAGCTATTTCAAGATTTTCAGACGACACCGTGACGGTTGTCGGCTGTCTAAGGCTGACTTCTTCGGCGTGGCTAGGCCCTGAGAGTACTACAATTGCATTGTAAAGTTCTTCAGGAATTTCTTCCTTGATCACTTCAGACACCCGTTTGTACGTTTCTGGTTCAATTCCCTTGGAAGCATGAGTAATTGTAACTTTGGTATCAATCACGTCCACCAGTTGTCTACAAACATCTCTAATTGCCTTTGTAGGTACTACTAAAACAATTTCCTTCGAACCTGATACTGCTTGTTTCAGATTTGAAGTTGCCTTTACATTAGCTGGGATGGAAACTCCCTTTAAATATTTTTCATTGGTATGATGCTCATTAATCTCTTTTACATAGGATTCACGATGTGACCAAAGCCGGACGTCGTGACCATTATCTGCCAGTACAATAGCTAGAGCAGTGCCCCAGCTCCCTGCACCTAATACAGTTACTTGTCCCATTTAACATTCTCCCTTCATTGGCAGTCAATCAACTACGCTTTCTGGCGAATATTTTAATTGGGGTTCCCTCGAACCCAAAGGCTTCACGTATACGGTTTTCTAAGAAACGTTGATAAGTAAAATGCATAAGTTCAGGCTGATTCACAAAAACTACGAAACTAGGCGGTTTAACGGCTACCTGAGCTGCATAAAAGATTTTTAACTTCTGCCCTTTAATAGATGGGGACGGATTCATGGCAAGAGCATCCATAATAACTTCATTGAGAACGTTAGTCTGCACTCGCTTTGCATGATTTTCACTAGCTTCAAGAACCTTTGGAATCAAAGTGTGAATGCGTTTTTTCGTCTTTGCAGACAGAAATACGATAGGAGCGTAGTCAAGATAGCGAAAATTAGATCTGACTTTATCCTCATATTCTTTCATAGTCTTTTCTTCTGATTTCACCGTATCCCACTTATTTACGACAATGATCACAGCTTTGCCTGCCTCATGGGCATATCCGGCAATTTTTTTATCTTGTTCCTGAATCCCAGTTTCTGCATCTATTAAGGCAAGCACAACATCAGAGCGCTCAATGGCTTTTAAAGCTCTCATAATACTGTATCTTTCGGTTGCCTCATAAACTTTGCCTCGTTTTCTCATTCCAGCCGTATCTATAATCACGAAATCCTGGTCATCTTTTTGGAAAGGGGTATCGATCGCGTCTCTAGTAGTCCCAGCAATTTCACTAACAATCACTCGTTCCTGACCAAGCAGACTATTCACTAATGAAGACTTTCCAACATTAGGACGGCCGATTAAACTAAAACGGATGGTATCATCATCTTCCTCCACAACTTCACGTTCAGGAAAGTGATGGACGACTTCATCCAGCAGATCACCAAGACCGAGACCATGAGTCCCTGAAATAGGAAATGGCTCTCCAAATCCTAAAGAATAAAATTCGTAAATATCCTCGCGCATTTCTGGATTATCTACTTTATTCACAGCAAGTACGACAGGTTTATTAGACTTAAATAAGAGCTTAGCGACTTCTTCATCGGCGCCGGTGATCCCATCACGTCCATTCACCATAAAGATGATTACATCAGCTTCGTCAATCGCCACTTGCGCCTGGGCTCTCATTTGGACTAATAAAGGTTCATCTCCAAGCTCTATCCCTCCTGTGTCGATCACATTAAATAATGTGGTCAGCCATTCGGCTTGGGCATAGATCCGGTCTCTAGTTACTCCAGGTGTGTCTTCTACTATTGAAATACGATCTCCAACTAAGCGGTTAAAAATCGTGGATTTACCTACATTAGGTCTTCCAACGATGGCCACAACAGATTTTCTCATGAAAGGGTCATCCTTTCTTATTTCTTAATTTCATGTTCAATCATTACGGAAAAGCAAAAAAATACTGCTCATCTAAGGAAGAAGCTGCTGGCAGCTGGATTCCAATAGAACAGCAGAGATCCATGTACTTAACTTTTTTATTTTAGCAAAGTATGCAGGAACTTACAACGTCCATTCTCTCAATTTCTACTCAATGCTTAACAATAATATAGAGATGATCACTTAGAGCATGAGCAATACCATCCAGGATCGCTTCAAGGTTTGCAGCTACTTTATCCATTTCTTCTTTAGTCGAACAGTGAAAAACAGCCGCACCTCCGCTTACCTTTTCCGTATGAGTGGTAATTACAGCAAGAATGAACTTCTCCATCTTCATCATCTTTTCCTCCTGCCTTGCTTCTGCTTTCTTGATGGCATTTGGATTGCATTTTCAAGGACTGGTACAGAAGCAATAATCTCTTTGGCCGTTTCTAAATCCTGCTCCTGGGGTAAAATAAATACTCCGATTCTTCCATCATTTAAATCTCTTTTGATTAACGGCACCAGTGCAGGGGTACCAGAATCGCGAAATACTCCCAGCATCACAGATACATCGTGGAGAATGGCCTGCCTTTGCCCTAAATTAGCAATTGTCGATCGCATACTGAACGATTTAGGGGTCAGGATAAATCCCATCCCGTACTTGAGAAGTTCTTCCTGACGCTCAGGTAAGCCAATATTCATAATATAAATATTATCCACATACAGGCCTGCTCCTTCAAAATAAGGCTCGGAATAATCAATGGTTACAATATCCGACAATTTTGAACCACTCATAAGCATACCGCTTAAAGCGAAACTAATTATACTCGCAAGTATAGCTGCCCAGATATTTAAAGCAAGATAACAAAGTGTGACTGAAAACGAAGTAAAGATAACTAAGTAATTTCTGCTCTCGAATGAGATTGCGATTCCTTCAATGTAAGTCTTTCCTCTGGGAACTAATTCATAAGAATCCATTTCAGTAAGTGTATTTCGTTCCATATTTCTAACTTCTCTAAATTGAGAAGCTGCCAACGTTAGAAAAGTCACTGCCGTGAATTCTTTCTCCATAATAGATGGAACTGCAATGGTACCTAAAGATGCTGCAATAAACCCCAGTGATAAGTGAATTATTTTACCATGAAGGTAGGTAGGATATTGCCGGTAGTCTGTGCGCAGCATAAAGATCCTCACCGCGGTGCCGACTGCCACTCCGAAAATAATAGGATAAGTGTATTCGTTCACACGTATGCAGCTCCCTTATTCCGGGATTTTCTTCCTCGACGGACCGCTTTCTTTAAGCGTGATATTCCATGGAGAATAAAGATAATGACCAGCCCTTTAAATGTTGTGACGATGACCTGTTCACTTGTGAGAAACTGCTCAACTCCATAGACTGAAAAAACATACATCGTCAAAAAAGCTCCACAGCTATTTAATATAAACCATAATCCGATCAGGCTTGAGAAAGACAGATCAAACCAATCAAGCAGTATAATGGCAAGAATCCATCCTAAATGAAAACCTGGAAATAGCGTCCACACGGGATGGACTACTAAAAACATTTGTATAGAGGTATAAACCATACTTAAAATGAACGGCCAAAAGTGGTCAACGAATGAGCGACGATCAATCAGCCAAAAGCTTAATCCAAAGCAATATAGCAATCCCAATTGCAAGTAATCATGTATTATAGGATCATTGATAAAAGAATAAGTGTTTAACACGATAAAGCAGAAAAAAAGGATTCTATTACGTACTTTACTGGGAGGCAGAAAAAAATAAGCAATCATGATAATTACCCAGCCATACCAATAATATTGTGCGGTCATGTTTCATCCCCCTCTCGTACCTATTATGTCTGCCTGCCATAATTTCTAAACGATACAATAGAGAATAATCATGTAAACATAAGGATTAGTACTTAATCGCTGATTCATTTCCAAATTAACCAAATTCGCATCTGCCAATGCTAGTTACATATAAGCTGATAACTCCTTGCGGCCAACTAATGTAACCATATCGCTATGATAATGAACCAGATCTACCTCGAAAATCGGAGAAAAGGAAAATTTGTTTACCATAACTTCCAGTAAAAAGAATCAAAAAACCCGAACCATTTATGTAATATGGTCCGGGTTGGGGGAAAGATTATTGATTTTTTGCATACTTTAAGAATTTTAACAAATCGTTACATCCTTTGTTCCTGCCACTCTCTCGTTTTACCAGACAAAACATAGGGCTGACGATGTAGTTCCTTAGTAGATCGAGCGTTCATCAGCATCAACGCCATTTTAACTTCGTGAAGAATATGTTCCACTTCTGAGATTAAAGCTTGACGGCCATCCTGAAGCAGCACCCGTAGCAGAGTTCCCGCCATTCCAAAAGCTTCTCCTCCTAAAACCATGGCTTTCACCCCATCAACGCCATGTCGAATTCCCCCTGAAGCAATGATGTGCAGGTCTTTATGAATAGACTTCGCTTCAAGTACTGATATAGGAGTAGGAATACCCCAATTTTCAAAAGAGGAGAATGGCTTTTCACGCCGAAGATTTTCCACCTTCGAGAAATTCGTTCCGCCGCGTCCCCCTATATCGACATAGCGAACACCGAGGTTCCAAAGACATTCAACTGATTCTTTAGACATCCCAAATCCAACCTCTTTCACGATGACAGGTTGGGAGACCCCTTCTACAATCCGCTGAATATTTTCCATTCTGGTTTTAAAATTACGATCACCTTCAGGCATAATTAGTTCCTGAAGTGTATTTACATGAATTTGCAATCCATCTGCTTCAATCATTTCTATAGCTTCATTCGCCTGAGAAACGCTGGCTTCACTCCCAACATTTGCGAAGATAATACCATCCGGGTTATTTTTTCGTACAATTTCATAACTGTTCCGTTCTGCTGGATCCTTCAGAGCTGACATTTGAGATCCCACTGCCATTCCAATCCCTGTTTCACTTGCCGCTAAAGCAATCTCTCCGTTTATTTGTTCTGTTCGTTCTCCACCACCGCCGGTCATCGCATTAATAAAAAGGGGGGAACTTAGTTTAAGTTCCCCCGCTTCTACAGATAATGAAAGTTCATCGAAATTTAGTTTTGCTAAACTTTGGTGAACAATATCTATATCATCGAAATGATTATAATAATCCCGATCATGTTCCAGCGCATGGTGAATATGCTCGATCTTTCTTTTTGCTCTCGACATATTCATCACCATCATTTAGTTTTTGTATTTATCCAGTTTGTCTCCAATCATATCACTTAGAGAGAAGCCTGAACTATCATCTTCTTTTTCATACTGTTTAATTTCAGAACGGGTCTGTTCACGTTCAAGTTCTTTCATACTTAACGATAAACGCTTTGCTGATTCGTCTACGTCTAATACTTTCACCTGGATGTCCTGACCTTCTTCCAGAACTTCACCCGGTGTTCCAATATGACGATTAGAAATCTGGGAAATATGAACAAGACCTTCAACGCCAGGAAGTACTTCTACGAAAGCACCAAAGCTGACAAGACGGCGCACTTTCCCTTCAAGTACTTCTCCCTGTTTCACTTTATTTTCTATATCATGCCAAGGTCCCGGCTGGGTTGCTTTTAAGGACAGGGAAATTCTTTCATTGTCACGATCAACAGAAAGAACTTTTACTTTAATCGTTTGACCTTCTTCTACAACATCTGCCGCTTTCTCAACATGCTCGTGAGAGAGCTGGGAGATATGTACAAGACCGTCAATTCCGCCAAGATTTACAAAGGCACCAAAATCAGTAAGTCTCTGAACCGTTCCTTCAACAACTTGTCCCTCTTCTAATGATTGAAGAACTTCTTGTTTCTTGGAAGATTCTTCTTCCTCAACTACTGCACGATGGGATAGAATTACACGATTCTGCTCCCGGTCAAGCTCGACTACTTTAAGTGTCAGAGATTTGCCTTTATAATCTTCAAAATCTTCTACATAATACGTTTCAACTAAGGAAGCAGGAATAAATCCGCGTAAACCGATATCAACTACCAGTCCGCCTTTCACTACATCTTTAACTTCTGCTTCGAAAATTTCACTATCTTCAAATTTTTGTTCCAGGTCTTCCCAAGCTTTATCAGCATCTACTGCTCTCTTAGACAATACAATTTCATCATCTTCCACTTTTTTAACCTGAAGTGTCAGCTCGTCACCTTCGCTGACCGCATCGGAAGCTTTTTCTACATGAAGGCTGGATAATTCACTAATGGGTACAATCCCCTCAACTTTATATCCAACATCTACAAGGACTTGTTTGTCTTCAATTTTCACAACTTTACCAGTCACAATATCCCCTGCAGAGAATTCTTTCATTCCTGATACTTCTTGATTCATTTCATCCATACCAAGCTACCTCCTTCAATTTCCGACACAACCTAAATACAGAAATGCCCTTTTTTCTAACTTCTAATATTTGAGGCTTTTTGTCAAGTGATTACGCTTGTTTAGCTGTGAATTTTATGCAATTGTCTGATTTCTTCCATAATTCGATCTGTAACCACTTGAGCAGAAGCTTTTTGCTCCCTGAACTCCTTCATATCAACAGGCTCACCGTATACTACTTTTAACGGTTTAAACTTTTTGTAAGGACCAATAATGGCGCAGGGAACAATAACTGCATTGGATCGTAAAGCAAAAAAACCAGCCCCGGCAAGACCTTTGCCTACCTCTCCATTCTTCTGTCGGGATCCTTCTGGAAACAGACCCAGGGCGTGATTGCTTTTAAGTACATCCAGACCTTTCCTTAAAGCATTACGATCCCTCATACCTCGTTTTATAGGAAAAGCGTGTACTCTAGTTAAAATACCCCCTATTACCTTGTTCTTAAACAATTCTTCCTTAGCTAAGAAGTAAATATTTCGTTTACTAGTAATGCCTACGACTGGTGGATCAGCATTCGAGATATGATTCGAACAAATAATTACCGGTCCGTCACTGGGAATATTATTCCTGCCGACTACCTTAATTCGGTATAGTGGATAAAAAATAATACTGCAAATGAATTTCCCGAGTTTATATAAATTCACTGCCGCACCCCTCCTAAGACTTTTTCTCCGCTATCTCTATAATCTTCTGAACAACTTCTTCAATGGAAAGAGACGTTGTATCCAGCTCAATCGCATCATCAGCCTTAACGAGCGGAGCAGTTTCACGCTGAGAATCGATTTCATCTCGTCTTCGAATCTCGTCCTGCAGCTGCTTAAGGTCAGAGTGGTACCCTTTTTCCTGGTTCTCCATATGTCTCCTAAGAGCACGTTCTTCCACACTTGCTATCATAAAAATTTTCACTTCAGCATGAGGCAGTACATGGGTGCCGATATCTCTTCCATCCATAACTACACCCTGGTCTTTAACGAGATCCCGCTGTCTCTCCACCATAACTGTTCTAACGCTGGGATGCTTAGCAACATAAGATACTTGATTGGTTACTTCTTGAGATCTTACTTCTTCAGAAACATCTACCCCATTTAAGATCACATGCTGCCCTTCTCCCGATTCACTTTGAGTGAGCGAGATTTTAGTATGCGCAAGCAGTACACTTAAAGATTCTTCATCTTCAAGGTCAATCCCTTCTTGTAAAGCTTTCCAAGTTAATGCCCGGTACATTGCCCCTGTATCTACATAAATAAACGACAGCTGTTGAGCTACCTTTTTTGCTACCGTGCTTTTGCCAGCTGCTGCCGGCCCATCAATGGCAATTGTCAAATTAGTCTTCATAAACAAGTTCCTCCATCATTCCAATCATACAAATAAAAAGCGCACCTGCTTTAAAAAAGCGCGCTTTGCTGATCTCTATTAAAATAAAATTATGATTACTTTCCAATGTAAAGAATAACATAAAATTTAGTAAAAAATCCACGAAAATTATCTTACATCAATTCCCGCTGCCTTCTTTCCATTTGCTGTTCAAAGCAATATTTAATGATCATCTGTCTATGTTTATCTGTTAAATCCATGAATTCTATAGAAGCTAGTTCTCTGGAGCCTTCCTTATTCAAAACTCTAATAATACTTCCTTTCACGTCAATGTAGACATAATCTCCAGAATTCATAGGAAGTACAATGGTTAATTGAACTTCCTGGTTCTCAATCAAATGATGAGTTGGAGGAAGGTGCAGAGCTGCCCCACCTCCGCTGATATCCTGTGTTACAGCTGTGAATAACACGTGGTTGCGTTGAAGGTCTCTGACGGAAACATCTATGGAAGTCTCCACCCTTACATACTTTCTCCGCTGGATACGCACTAACTGATTCATTCCAGGAAAGGTCAGGACTAGAACAGGAATTTGTAATTTTTTTCTTGCGACAACTTCCGATTCAAACCAATAAACAGACCCGTCTTGACCGATGAAGCTTACTTGAAATTGTGTGCCCTCAAAGAAAAAAGAAGTTTTCCTTGTGGTCGTTTTTATAGGATAATCAATATAAATGAACCCTTTCGATTGGTCCTGAAGCGAACATGTATATTTTTCAGGCTTTTTTTGGTTTTGTTTGTATAATTCAAGGGTCATTGTTGTTCCAATTTTCATCATATACTCATCCCTCTTTCACAGTGCAATACATGACTTTAGACTTAATTTAATTATCGCATGGGAGGGTAAAAAAGGAAAGAGATCATTACTAATTACTCAAAATAGATGTAGTTCTTTTTTATCAGCAAAAAAATAAGCCGCTGATAATCAGCGGCCGCTTCTTCACGTATTTGGATTGAATTTAACTTCTGCAGCCCGCATAGTTTCTACTTGTTCTTCTTCTCCGTTCCAAGCGTTGATAAAGATGCGGAAAGTTTGTTTACCTTTTGTTGCTAAATATTCATAACATAGTACTTGTTCATTTAAATCATTTTCAATTACAGCCATATGCTGCTCCTGAATCTTGAGCTGCGGATTTACTTTCGTTCTAGCTTCTTTTTCAGATACACTGAAAGGTTTCAAGTTCCGCTTGTAGTGATGACTGTAATAATCCAGTGAAGTCATTCCTAAGAGTTCCCCATTATCCAGGGCAATTTTCATTTCAATGGAATCTGGATAATACCGGACACCATCTTGATTATAAACAAACCTGAATACCCCAATTCTTTCATACTGGCTGCTTTCCACTAACTCAAATTCAGCATCTTTCACATCAAGACCTTTTAAATATTTTTCTGCTTTTGAATACGCTTCATGCAGACTAATCTTTGGTTCATTTACTGGTCTGCTAACCATGATAGTTAATGGGTGTCCCCCTTTTACAGACAAATCAATATATCCATTCACTTTATTCTTCTGGTAGGCTGCAGTGAAAGTCTGAACATCCGCCCCTTTTCCGGACTTTGTGATTTTAAGATCAGATGGATTCACATTTTTCAGCCATTTTGCTGCGCGGTCTCTTGCTTGACTCTTAGTAATTTCCTTTCCTTCCAGGTGTTTGAAATTTTCTTCTGTACCTGCTACAGAAACCCCCGCTTCTATATTCGCATCTCTGTACCCATCCACCGATTTTTCCACCGTCTTAAAACCATCAACTATAGTATTATCCCCCGCCTCATTATTAGTAGCTAAGGCAAGTTCCACGTCCATCCACCGTAAATTGTCTTTAAGTACAACGTTTTGTACTCGGCGCAATTCATTTTTTATATCACCCGATTGATCCTGAAGGTTCTCAAGAGCCTTAACTTCTTTGTCACTTAACGGTTTCTTTGATAAGTCGCGCACCGCTGTCCGATAGGCGAAATCACCTATATCGTGAAGAAACTCTTCCGTTTTGTTAAATGGCATTAATGATAAAGGAAGCTGCCCTACATCTGCATTGGCATCTGAAGTAATTCTCCAGATCTCCGCTAACTGAGGTGAAAGCTGTTCTCTAGAATTCATAGCAAGCGTCGTGCCAATCTTGTCATTTAACAGATCTACATAATAGGTTAATTCATGAAACGCTCGCTGATAGTTGTTTTCCGTTTGGATAAGAATAGCATTCTTATCTTGGTGTTCCTTATAGCCCCATACACCAGCAGCAGCGGTTGTTAAGCTCAATACTACAATAGTAATCCAGCGTATCATTCTACCACCTCCTATTTACAGAATATATGCTTGCCTATTTGCTTTACTTGAGGCCGTGACCAGATCCAGCTTGATGTAGCTGTATTCGGGTTAAAATAATAAACGGCTTGTCCAGAAGGGTCCCAGCCATTCATTGCATCAAGGACTGCCTCTTCAGATTGAGAGTCGGGCTCAAGCCATATCTGCCCATCACTTACTGCAGTAAAGGCACGGGGTTCAAATATCACTCCGGATACTGTATTAGGAAACGAAGCACTATCTACACGATTTAAAATTACTGCCGCAACAGCTACTTGACCTGCATAAGGTTCTCCACGGGCTTCTCCGTGTACAGCATTGGCCATGAGCTTAATGTCGTTTTGAGAATAACCGCTTGGCACATTTACAGCAGTCTGCTTCTTAGCTTGATTTTTTTTCGGCTGCTTTTTCGTCTGCTTCGTCTGCTGTTTTTTTGGTACGCCGCCATAATAGGTAAAGTCGTTCCCTTTTTCAATCTGGCTCTTTACATAACTCTTATCATACTTACTTGCTTTAGTTAGCTTTTGTTTCACTTTAGAACCTACAAGACCATCTATTTTCAATCCAAATTCATATTGAAAATTTCGAACAGCCCAATACGTTCCCCAGCCAAAAACTCCATCAATATCCCCGTTATAAAATCCTAAGTACTGTAATCTGGATTGGAGCTCTATTACATCATCACCCGTTGCTCCATGCTGTATGATTTGATTTGAAAATGCATGAACTTGCTTGTGCTGAGCCCATTCAGAACAAGGGAAAATAATTAGGGCAAATCCTAAACAAACGATTATTGTTTTCTTCCACACCATTTATTTTCGCACCCCTGACTACTACATATTTTTGTAGTAGTAGTGTTTTACTAAATCATCACTTTATACATTCAGACATAGAACAGAAGCTTATCTGTCTTTTATCCACACCTAGCCTAATCCAACAAAAAAACCTCCCCTGGAAAGAGGGAGGTTTAGAATTAAATTCTATGTTAGATCTGTTTTGGCTGTTGATTAGCAAGTCGAATTTTCCTTACACTAATAATCCATAAAACAATCATGAAAGGAGTAATCCAATACATCCAGGAGTGCTGCTTTACGGATAAAATATAATCATACACACTATGTAACATAAATGGAATCAACAAAGAAATAGAAAGATATAGCCTTCTTGAAGCTCTGGTAAACTTTGCTTTACCCATATAATACCCCATCAAAATACCAAATAAAGCGTGTGAAGAAACAGGAAAGATAGCACGCATCATTGCAATTTGAATGCCATTAGCAAATAAGTAAATGATATTTTCAACCGTTGCAAAGCCTAAACTGACGGAAACTCCATAGATTATTCCGTCATACGGATGGTCAAAGTTAGCATGCCTGTAGGCAACAAAGAGAAGGAAAAACCATTTAAAAAACTCTTCTAATAACCCTGCTAAAAACAGTGAACGTAGGAAGTGCGATTGAAAAAAGCCTTCACTTTCAAAAGCATATTGAATAAACATGAGCGGGAAAACTAAGATTGCACCGATAATAAACATTCTAATAATAAGCGGCAATGGCTCAAGTGCAATTCGCTTTGTCAAATATATAAAAGTCATAATAGCTATGGCAGGAGCAATGGCCGCCGTCAAAATGGCCATAATTCATCAGCCCTCTCTCTTTCTTTCCCATACATTTCATCGTATCATGAAGAAAGAGGAAAAGGAACAAACGAAATGGAAGCAGGTGTAAATTCATGAAGAAAATTCTAATCATTCATACTGGTGGAACGATTTCTATGAAAGAAGATAAAGCAACTGGAGAAGTCAATACTTCAGATAATCATCCTTTACAGGAAATCTCTTCGACCCTTGAAAACGAGGTACAAATAGAAGATGATATTCTCTTTTATTTACCTTCTCCCCACATTCGTCCGGATCATATGTTAAAACTCGGACAGTCGATCCACGAAAAAATGGCCATTAAAAATTATGATGGTATAGTGATTACCCATGGTACGGATACGCTTGAAGAAACTGCCTATTTTCTCGACTTATTTCTTCAGACTCGAAAACCCGTAGTGGTTACTGGTGCCATGAGATCAAGCAATGAAATCGGCTCGGATGGATTGTACAATTTACTTAGCGCCATTCGAGTCGCCTGCTGTGATGAGGCACAAGATAAAGGCGTACTCGTAGTGATGAATGATGAAATTCACACAGCTAAGAATGTTACAAAGACTTCAACCAGCAACGTTGCAACTTTCCAAAGTCCACAGTATGGTCCTATTGGTATTACTACTAAACAGGAAGTTTTCTTTCATCACAAAATGACCGGGCATGATTCCTACCCAATTCAAAAAATAAACAAAAAGGTTTCTTTAATCAAAGCATATGCCGGCATGGATGGTTTACTGATAGATGCCGTAAGAGAAAGCGGCGTGGATGGAATTGTAATCGAAGCATTAGGTCAGGGGAACCTTCCCCCGGAAACAGTGGAGGCTCTCAAACGTGTCATCGAGGACCATATTCCGGTAGTCTTAGTTTCCCGCTGCTACCAAGGAATCGTTCAAGCTACATATGGATATCCTGGCGGCGGCCGGCAGTTGAAAGAAATGGGAATTATATTTGCTAATGGTCTGACAGGACCAAAAGCAAGAATCAAACTCATGGTCGCACTGGAAATGACCTCTAACCCTATTGAATTATCTCCTATGTTCAGTTATTAATCCTGATTTCAATCTACAATTACTTGGACGTAAAGAAAGGTCATGGCAGAGGAAACTCTACACATGACCTTTCTTTTTAATATGATCAGCAATGGAAGCAGCAATCTTCCCTCCGTGATAACGGCCGTTCTCAATGAAAATTTCATTATTATTGTAACCAGCAGCGATTACTCCTGCAATATAAATTCCAGAAACATTGGTTTCCATCGTATGTTCACTAAAAGCCGGCCGGCCAGTTTCGCTGTCGAGTTCTACACCCATTTCAGTTAGAAAGTTATGATCTGGACGGTACCCAGTCATAGCGAATACAAAATCATTTTTTATCCGTTTCTGCTGACCTTTACATTCATAGACTACTTCATCTTCTGTAATTTCCTCAATGTGTGCACAAAACTCCATTTGTACAATGTCTTTATTTACAAGAGCTTCAAATTGAGGCAGAATCCACGGTTTGATACTTTTCGAGTATTCTTCTCCACGGTAAAGAACAGTTACTCTCGCTCCTGATTTCACCAACTCCAAGGTGGCATCTGCCGCAGAATTTTTTCCTCCGATGACTACTACATCTTTATTATAATAAGGGTGAGCTTCCTTAAAGTAATGCATAACCTTTGGCAGATTTTCCCCTTTAACTCCTAAATAATTAGGCTGATCATAGTAGCCTGTTGCGACAATGATATGTTGTGCCGCATATTGACAGGACTGCTTATCTTTTCTTTCTGTATACACCATAAATCCTTCACCAGTTTTTTCTACATGGGATACTTTTTCAAACGCATGAATATTTAAACTTTCCCGTTCTGCGACAGAACGATAATAAGCGAGCGCCTCATTTCTCACCGGCTTTTGTCTTTCCGTAATAAAAGGGATATTTCCAATTTCAAGCTTTTCACTAGAGCTGAAAAAGGTCTGATGGGTAGGATAGTTATAAATGGAATTTACCACATTTCCTTTTTCAATTAACAGGGGTTCTATCCCTTGCCTTTTTAATTCTATTGCCGCACTCATCCCGCACGGTCCTGCTCCTATAATGATTACCTGTTGTTGTCGTTGCAACTACTTCACTCCTCTTTCAAAAAAGCTTGAACATATAAACATAATAAATCTCCTACCATGTAAATGATAGGAGATTTAGAATAAGGAATCAACTTATATCCATCCGCGGAATCTTGAAGCTTCTGCCATTTTTCGAACACCGACCATATAAGCAGCAAGTCTCATGTCGACTCTTCTTGTTTCAGCGGTCTTGTATACGTTATCAAAGCCTTTAATAATCACCTTATGGAGTTTCTCTTCTACTTCTTCTTCAGTCCAATAATATCCCTGTTTATTCTGAACCCACTCAAAGTAAGAGACCGTTACTCCACCTGCAGATGCCAGAACGTCTGGAACAAGTAAAATTCCTCTCTCCGATAAAATTCTCGTTGCATCTAATGTCGTTGGCCCGTTGGCTGCTTCAACAACGATAGATGCTTTCACATTATAAGCATTTTCTTCAGTAATTTGATTCTCAATCGCTGCCGGTACAAGGATATCGCAATCCAGTTCCAACAGTTCCTGGTTTGTTATGGTGTTTTTGAACAAGTTAGTGACCGTTCCAAAACTATCACGACGATCGAGTAAGTAATCAATATCTAACCCTTCAGGATCATGCAATCCACCGTAAGCATCAGATATTCCAATAACTTTAGCACCGCGATCATGCATAAACTTAGCAAGAAAGCTACCAGCGTTTCCGAAGCCTTGAACAACGATTCTTGCTCCTTCTAAATTAATTGCCTTTTTCTTAGCAGCTTCTTCGATGCAGATCGTCACACCTTTGGCTGTGGCCGTTTCGCGTCCATGTGAACCGCCAAGCACCAGTGGTTTCCCAGTAATAAATCCAGGATTATTAAATTCATCTATACGACTGTATTCATCCATCATCCAAGCCATGATTTGCGAGTTAGTAAATACATCCGGTGCCGGTATATCTTTAGTTGGTCCGACAATTTGACTGATTGCACGTACATACCCACGGCTGACTCCCTCCAATTCACGGAAGGACATTTCACGAGGGTCACAAACTATGCCCCCTTTACCTCCGCCGTAAGGTAGATCTACAATTCCAGCTTTTAAACTCATCCAGATAGAGAGTGCTTTAACCTCTTTTTCAGAGACATTTGGATGGAAACGCACTCCGCCCTTTGTTGGTCCTACTGCGTCATTATGCTGGGCGCGATATCCTGTAAATATTTTCACAGAGTCATTATCCATTCTTACAGGTATGCGAACCGTCATCATACGAACTGGTTCTTTAAGTAATTCATAAACTTCATCAGGGTACCCCAATTTATCTAAGGCTTTTTTGACTACCGTTTGAGTAGATTTTAACACGTCAAGTTTGTCATTTTTCTCGTTAGCAGTATCTGCTGGCTTATCGGCTACCATCAATTTACCTCCTATATCAAATCCATTCGCTTCGGGTCATCTTTCAGTCAATAGTATACACTTTCCTTCGTACGAAAGAAAGCAGTAATCACTTATTTCCCTAGCAATTTTACGACTTTTTGTAAGCGATTACAACACTTGTTTCTTTTCGACCGCAGAAAGTTCGACAAATTTCTGAATCAGGTCGTCATAACTCCACCCTATCACCTTAGCTGAATCTGGAAACAAACTGGTAGGTGTCATTCCTGGAAGAGTGTTTACTTCAAGTATGATAGGTTCGTTTCCTTCGTTAATAATAAAATCCACCCTTGAATATACACTACATCCCAGTAATTGATGAGCTTGAACGGCTTCATTCTGCAGCTGTTGCGTCAGCCTGCCTTCCAACTCAGCAGGTACAATATGTTCACTGCCTCCTGGCTGATACTTGGAATCAAAATCATAATACTCATTTTTCGGAATAATTTCTATGACAGGAAGGGCACGTTCTTCCCCTTGCCTTCCTACGACCGGAACCGTTACCTCTTTCCCTTTTACGTAGTCTTCTACTAGTATAACGGAATCAGATTTGGATGCAGTAATAAGTGCCTGCTCTAGCTGCTCCTCCTGCTTCACAATTGTTAACCCCAATGTAGAGCCTTCTTGGTTGGGCTTCACTACAAATGGCAGGGTAAACGATGCCAGGATATCCTTTGAAGTCTCTTCAACACTAAAATCCGAATGAACTTCATAGGTCTTGCTTTTGGCCGTTTGAAGCCCATTTAATTGAAAGATTTGCTTTGATTTCGCTTTATCCATAGCAAGAGCAGATGCTAGAACTCCAGAACCAACGTAAGGTATTTCAAGCATGTCTAATAGACCTTGAATCTTGCCATCTTCGCCAAATTTACCATGTAAGCCTATGAATACTAGGTCTACCTGCAAAGAAATAATTTCATCTAATTTATGAGGCTGAAAATCAATTCCTATGACTTCATGGCCCTTATTCTCTAATGCTTTAACTATACCTTTACCTGTGGAAAGTGAAACTTCCCTCTCACCTGAAGTTCCCCCATATAATACCGCAATCTTCATTTATTACACTCCATTCCGTGTTTACCTCTATCAATCATAATTCTGTACTTTTATATCTTAACATGATCAATCCAGTGCTTCTATTTAAAAATAAAAAAGAACGAAGCTTCTCTTCAGCATCGTTCTGGACAGTTATTAATTAGAAAAATATTCAAAAATAGTTTTACAAGCCTGCCCATCCATAATTGTATTTCCATACTCTTTCAAACGGTAGGATGTAGCAGCAGATGCTGAGGCAAACTCAGACAATAAAGCGATTACTTGTTCTGGATCAAGGTGGATAATATCTTCATCCTCGAACAGCATATAATAATCATCATTGTAGGAAAACACACTGCCTCCGCTTACACCTAATTGATTTAAATGAACACCTGCCTGAATAACATCTTCAAAGTCATTAAAAATAAACATCATTTCTTTACTTTCATCAAGCGTGACTTTCATTTCCATATAATCTTCATCTTCATCTAAGTCATCTGCTTCTGTCCTCGTAACTACTACTAACATTCCTTGCGCTTGTAATAGATATACTTGGACAAGGAGAACACCATTCAGCTCGACTCCAAGCTCAATTCCCGCATCATACATCATATCACTGAAGATACGATGCACTCTTGGAAGATCATTCCACAGCTCATCTCGAGTGAGTCCCCTATCCATTAAGTCATCGAAAGTGAGAAATATTTTAAACTTCTCGTTCGTAAGTCTTTCTACTCGCACATGATCGCCCCCTGTCTCAATTATGTGTTATCTATATCTTATGATGAGAAGTGCGATAATGGCACCCTTTTTCAAATTATATCTGACAAAATAGATGGGGGACAACAATTTAGTCAAAGTCCTAGCTTTTATTGCTTATTCAGCCATAAATCCCAATCTTTCATATTGTTGCCAACCACGTATGGCGCCATTCTTTTTTTATCAAATTCTGATAACTGGTCATAAGCATAACCACCAAGTCCGATTTGTAATTTCGGGAACTTCTTATGCAGAGACTCGGCCAGCCTCAGTGAAATCGAAATATTCTTAAGTAAGGTACACGACATAAACAAATATGCCGGACTGATTTCATCGATGACGAGGTCAATATCCCCTCCGGCAATGCTTTGTCCTAAATACACCACATCATAGCCTTGACGTTTTAAATATAATGCAAAAATCATTAAACCCAGTTCGTGTTTCTCATTCGGTCCGCATACGAGCAGAGCTTTGGGATGAATAGCAGCCGTTGGAATTGAAAGCAGCATCATACCTATCCTTGATTTTAAAAAGTGGCTGGAAAAATGTTCGTGAGCACTTGTTATCTTGTTAGCCTCCCAAAGGTCGCCTGTTTTCACGAGGATCGGTCCAATGATTTCAATCGCGACAGTCTCAGGGGAAAAAAGACTAAATGCCTGATCCAGGTACTGCTGGGCCTTTTTCTCATTAAAAGACAGCAGCGCGTCCATAAGCTGCTCTTCAATATTATCCATCTCGCTTCGATTCTCAGCTTGATGAGAATCATGAAGGGTATCTTTATTATTTTCTAACAAGGCGACAGCCTGGGAAATGGTAAATCCTTTATTAACTTTTTCCTTCAGCCACTCCAGAATCCTTATATGATCGTCCGTATATAAACGGTGCCCAGCTTCATTTCGTACTGGACAAATCATTTGGTAGCGCCGCTCCCATGCCCTTAACGTGCCAGGCTGAATTCCAATCATTCTTGATACTGCCTTAATATTATATTTAGGTTGAGTGGTACCCATCAGCTGTTCCTCCACATCATTCATTTACTTCTATTATAATTGAAAAGAAATCTATGTGTAAAATTTGTATATATTTTATACAACTTATGATTAAGCTCTTTATTCAGGTAAGATCTCAATGACATGGCACTCTGCTCTCGTCCCTAGTCTTAGAGGCATTAGCGATGTACCATAACCTTCACTTATGAGTAATGAATACCCCTTATGTTCAAACCAACCGCCTCTTGTAAACGGTCCAAAACCTAGAAATCTAATTTGGCCGCCGTGAGTGTGCCCAGTAAGTATTAATTCAAACCTGCCTTTGTCTTCCTCATTCATGTGTTGAAATACCATTGGATCATGGACGGTAAGAATTTGGAAATTGGCTGCGTCTTTCACGTAGGAGGAGTGTCTTCTTGGGACGAGATAGTAAGGATCCATACCGCTGAGAGTACAGGAAAGACGCCCATCGATCGAGAGGTGAACATCTCTATTGGACAGAACATGGACCCCTTCCTGGTACAAAAGGTCTACCATATTTGCTTCGATTAATTCGTGGTCGTTATTTCCAGGAATAAAATAAATTGGACTCCCCCATCTTTGTAACCGATGAATATTTTCAAGTAATTTCATAATCGAGACCCGCTTATCAGCTAAATCTCCACCAATAATGACAACGTCGATCTCGTGATCCACTTTTGCCAGCATTTTATCTTGTATATAGCGATTGTGTATATCTGAAATAAAGAAGATGGTTAATTTCTTTCCATCCTCTTTCGATAGAAATATTTTATGTACATCAATGGCATTTCGGCGGGCTAATCCGTACATGATGGCGAGCAGGATTAACCCAGCTAAAAGGATACCACTGATCCAGATTGTAATGTTAGACACTCCCATTTTATCCCCTTTACTTTGCAGCTTTTTGAAATAAAAAAACCGCTAAAACTTGGAATCAAAGTCTTAGCGGCTGCAATTTATACCTCTTTCACACTTAAGATTCTAAATCCATTCTTCTCCAGCTTATTCGTAAACTGTTTAATATTATTTCTGCTCTCAACTTTCAGTACAATTCTTCTTGCTAATTTATCCGTTTCATCAAAGGTAGCAAGAGAAATCACGTTTTCATGATAATTCCTGATAATATCCCCTAAACGTTCGATTCTTCCTACTGATTCTTCAGATGTAAAGGCAATTCTAATTCCTTTTTTCTTTGATCCAAATGCACTCTCAAATTGTTCGATAACATCAAACCTGGTAACTAATCCTAAAAATTTTTTATCAGGATCTACAACCGCAAGAACAGGGAATCCTTTAAAGGCAGGGAGCGTCTGTTCAAAGACTTCTTCATTATGAATGTGGTAGTCTTCTTTCTCAACTATTTCTCTGACAGGTGTTTCATTCAGGAAAGTTTCTTTTGACTTATCACTATTGAAATAAGCTCTGTAAATAATTTCCTTAGAAACCATCCCTATAAATCTGGTCCCTTCAAGAACAGGCATTGCTTGAATGTCGTGTCGATTGAGTACGTCTAAAACCTCGGCCAGCGAATCAAATTCTTTAGCTGTATGAGATTTGTGAGGTGGTTTCATAATGCTTTTTACAAACATGCGCAAGATCTTCCCCTTTCATTTCGTCTTCTATTACTTCTTATTACCCTAACCAAACTCCTGCTAATCCATTCGCATAGTACAAGTTTCCCCTGCATAAATTTTGTTGATGAGTAAAGAAAGGTGATGGTTATGTACACTCCAATAAAATGCTTCCAGCCTTATCACAGTCCTTTGGATCCTTGTCCCCCAAAGGGACCGATCTGCTATTCCACTCCTCCCCAGCTGTATGTAGGCTTCCAGCAGCCTGGGCTTCGCCAATTTTCTTTGTCCGAAGCTCTATGCAAAGGAACATTGTGGCCGTGCTTCTATGATCCTTATCCTGTTGTGAAAGGAGAACACTAATGAACCAGCAAGCAAACTCGTCTCCTAACCGTTATCGGATGATGGAAAGTATTCAGCAGGTAGATTTTGCATTAGTGGAATTGACCCTTTACCTGGATACTCATCCTCAGGATACTCAGGCCATACAGCAATTTAACCTGTTAGCTGCGCAAAGCCATGAACTAAAGAATCAGTACGAACAGTGTTTTGGCCCCCTCAGACAATATGGAGCAAGTTTCTCAGGTACCCCCTGGAATTGGAAGGACGCTCCTTGGCCTTGGCAGCTATAAGCAAAGGACTTCATATGAAGGAGGATTGTTATGTGGTATTACGAAAAAAAACTGCAATACCCTGTAAAGGTAAGTGAATGTAATCCTCGGCTTGCCAAATATTTAGTGGAGCAATATGGAGGGGCAGATGGTGAGTTATCAGCGGCCCTTAGATACTTAAATCAGAGATATACGATCCCCGATGAGGTGATCGGCTTGTTAACCGATATTGGAACAGAAGAATTTGCTCATTTAGAAATGATTGCTACCATGATCTATAAATTAACAAAAGATGCGACACCAGAGCAAATGAAAGCCGCCGGACTTGGAGCTCATTATGCTGTACATGACCAGGCACTTTTCTATAATGATGCTTCGGGTAACCCCTGGACTGCTACTTATATCCAAGCAAAAGGTGATCCAATTGCAGATTTATATGAAGACATTGCCGCCGAAGAAAAAGCCAGGGCGACGTATCAGTGGATTATTAATATGTCGGATGATCCTGATTTAAACGACGGTCTTAAATTTTTACGAGAACGGGAAATTATACATTCACAACGTTTTCGAGAAGCTGTAGAAATATTAAAATATGAAAGAGACCGCAAGAAGATATTTTAAGATAGCACTCCTTCTTCTCTAAGCTTTTTATTCAATTGCATTCATTAAAAACCCGATCCATTAGATTCGGGTTTTTTGCTTTTTGCAATTAAACAATCTTATTGAAAAACAGGCCCTCCTCCTAGCCAAACATGCCAATCACGATAAGATAATGCAACAATGATCAGCATTATGAAAATTAGAAGCATCACACGCAGAAATATACGTCCAACCTTTACATTGTTTTTTGCATCTTCTTTTCTATGGACTTCTTTTCTTGGAGGTAAATGTAAAACCTCCATTTCAATTTCTTCTTCCCAATCAGAAAGTTCGCCTTCTTTCGGCTTTTCATGAGCCCTTTCTTTTATGTGCATTTGAAACACCTCATTTCCCGTACCGTATCCATAAAGCTAAAACAGCATCCACTAAAAAATGAGTCGTAATTGTAATGATTAAACTGCCGGTCTCCCAAAATAAATAGCCTATATAAAAACTAACAAATATCACTGAAAGTAATAAGATTGGTTTGACTAAATAACGAAAGTGCAAAAGAGCAAAGAGACCGCTGGCAAAGAGATAACCAAATTCCTTTTGGACAACTCCTCGAAATAACATTTCTTCACTTACTGCCACGAGTAGAGTAAGACCGATAATATTTAAAAATGACTGGTTTTGAAAAACTTTTTGATTAATTCCTCCGTCATCATAGTACTTCTTCGGGAGAAACTTCATGAGTATATAGTCAATAAACAAAATGATCAAAGCAGAAGAAATGCCGTAAAAGAACCAATAATTCCACTTACTCTCAAATAGTTCTTTCCACTCCCCTCCAAAGGATTCGAATAAAAAAGCGCTGCTTATGATTGCAAGGATAAGTAGTATCAGCTGAGTCATAATCAGTTGAATTGTTATTTGTTTGGTAGTCATTTGATTTATGATTTTCGCTTGATCAGAAAATTTCATGGTTGGTCCCTTGCTGAAAGATTAAATTCAATCGCTCTTGCCATGAACCTGTAAAGACTTCTTTTTTATATGAGGGAATATGAAAGTTCATGATGTCAAAACCGCAATCATCACAGCACGGCACTGCTGGTGTCCGGGTAAAGGATTGAAAAGGCAGATAAAGTTGATCTCTTCTGCAACCATCATGATGTACCCACTGCATCATTTCATTCAACTTATTCTGTTTATAAGTCCATCTTTCTTCTAGAAAAACTGCCACTTCTTCTTCCCCCTGATACCAATCTTCTCCTGTTCCTGTAAAGGTCCCGGACGATAATAAATTCTGCCGCTCAAGCTGATATTTTATAAAGTTCCATTGTGATTCTGACAGCTGTAAATGTTCCATCAATTCATCCTCACGAAGGGAACGATTCTGTTGTTTATAGTTAAACAGAACTCTAAAAATCCTATGTAAATCTTCCGTTTCAGGAAGTTCACTGTGAATCAGCATCTGGGGTAATTGGTAGTCCTTAGGTGTGAACAGCACAAGGCTGGCACATGGCTCACCGTCGCGTCCTGCTCTTCCTGCTTCCTGGATAAAAGATTCAATTTGAGTGGGGACGTGAAAATGGATCACCAGCCGTATATCAGATTTATCAACTCCCATGCCGAATGCACTGGTGCAACAAATGACATCTAATTGGTTATTCATGAATTGCTGCTGGATAAGAAGCCGGTCCGTTTGATCCATTCCTCCATGATAAAAAGCAATTCTGTGAGGAAGTTCTTTCTGCAATTCAAAGCTAACTTTTTCCGCCCATTGTCTGCTTGAAAAATAAATCATAGCAGGTGCCTGGTTGTTTCTTAAAACTTCTATGATTCGCTTTGTCTTTTCCTCCGGGAGCTTATAATGTTCGACGGAAAAGCTGATGTTCTGCTTATCCATTGGATAAACCATCTTTTCCATACCCGGTTTTTCAAGCTGAGCAGCAATATCGGCCTGAACCTCCGGGGTAGCGGTAGCACTTAACGCAAGTACTGAAGGGCTGCCCAGTTCTTTAATACTATTGCTTAGTTTTAAATAATCCGTTCGAAACTCATGTCCCCACTGAGAAATACAGTGAGCTTCATCGATAACAAAGAGAGAGATGTTAAGTCTGCTTAGCTGCTTACGAATAGGAGCATACTGGAGCATTTCCGGTGAAAGATAAACCAGTTTATACTTCTCCAAATGATGAAAAACGTCTTGTCTTTCCTGACGGTCCATAAAACTATTTAAGGCGACCACCGAATTATAACCAGTGGCTTTTAACTGTTTCACTTGGTCTACCATTAAAGAAATCAGCGGAGATACCACTAAGGTCGTTCCAGGTAAAATTTTAGCAGGCAATTGATAACAGAGAGATTTTCCAGTTCCTGTTGGTAATATGCCGAGTACATCCTCACCAGCCAAAACCTTCTCTATGATGGGTTTCTGACCTTCTCTAAACTCCGTATACCCAAAATAGAATTCCAAATAATGGGCCAGGTTATGGTTTAGCATAATTGCCCCTCCTCTCCTCAGAACTTTGCTGGACGCTTGCTAAGACAAGACGCAGTGTGAAATAACTATATTGACCTTCTAATGCCTCGTATATGGTCTTAAGTTTCATGGTCTTTAATTGTTTCAATTGGTCCACAATGAACCGTTGATCCTGAACGTCTATAAACCGGTCAATAGAAAAATCCGGTATTACCAAAGCAGCTTCTACGACGTGATCTTGAATTGTACTTTCTTTCAAATTCCGCTTGGCAGAAATTTCTTTAATAGAATCCCCCTGCTCTAACAATTCATATGTACGCTTTGCTGAATGAGTAATCAGTGTCGATGGTTTGAGATCAGCTATACATTGATACAACAAAGGATAGCGCTCTCTTTGTGAATCAATTTGATGATAAAAGTAATAAAAGAGGTGATGAATCTTGATATCCACTTCTTCTTTTTCTACTGCGAATTTTTTTGCAAGCTGATCTCTCGTTAATCCGATAACAGGACCACCTGTTAATCGATAGGTAAATAATTCTGCCTCTAGTACGGGCCGGTGAGATAACAGCCCATCTATTTCTTCATACAACTTACGAACATATAAAGTAAGGTCTTTTTGGTGTCTAAAATACGCTTTTTTCACCCAGTTCTGAATCTTCTTATGATCCGTCACGGGGAGAAAGGTATAATTATTTATATGAATATTCGTGGTTGTCTGGATTAAAAGAAACACCCGCTCTTCAAACATTTGAATAGACTGATGCTTTTTCATACCATCAAAGTAAAAATTATGATCTTTATATTGCTGGACCACGACCTTCCCCTTTTCCGTAATAACTGGGTACTGATTATTATTGATAACAATGAATCCTTCTCTTTCAGCCTTCTCAAAATACTGTTGAAAACGCTCCCTGTTTAAAGATGGGTAAACTCCAAAGAATTGATCCAGCCGGTAAGAGCGGGAATCCTGCAAGGACTGGGAGGAACGTTTTCCTGTCAGCAGATGGTAAATGCCTGACACAGTCCGCTCCCCTCTTAGGCGAGTCACACAGATGAACAAGATATATTGAAACATGAACAGACCTCCCTCTTGGCTGCTAAATGTTGAAAAGTTTCGATTAGCGATTTACAATAACATTGTAGTTATTTTACTCTGTGATCCTCTTTATTTAAGTCTAGCTTCAGAGGTGAAACATATAGGAGGTTCATTTACATGGCGAAGTTTACCATTGTAGATAAAGATACGTGCATAGCTTGTGGAGCTTGCGGTGCCGCTGCACCTGACATATATGATTATGATGATGAAGGTCTGGCCTACGTCGTGCTCGATGAAAACGAAGGAACGGAGGAGGTTCCCGATATTTTGGAGGATGATATGGAGGACGCTTTTGAAGGATGTCCGACAGACTCCATTAAAATCGCGGATTTGCCTTTTGATGGAGACCCTTTAAAAAATGAATCATAATCTTTCCCCCTTCTATTTAAAGAAGGGGATTTTTAATCTTTTATTAATTGTTTAAAGCGTGCTTCAGCTTCCTGTACATCAAAACTTGAAAACCAGCGGTTGTATTCCTGATCAATGATACGATAATGCTTGCTAATCACGTTCTGCTGAAGTGTAAATGATTGATCTTCTGCTATATTCGTCCACCAGACTTTTCCACCCATGGTTCTGCCAGAAGGCCGGTCTATTTGCTGATGAGCGATTGTTTCAGTAATTTCAAGCGGGGCATCGCCCAAGAGATTCTTTAATACATCACTATCTTGAAATAAAGCACAAACAGCAACGACCGTTGTCCATCCGGCATTTGTCCGCTCTTTTTCAATCTGGACTAACGTTTTTTTAGATAAACCGAGTACCTCAGCCATACGATTTTGTGTATAACCAAATTCTACACGAATCAGTTTCATTTTTTTAGAAACCTCTTGAATTAAATCGTCTTTATCCATCACGAATCGTCCCCTTCACTGCTTCCTCTTAATTTTAACATGACCATTTGAAGGATTCTATTAAATATTCTCGGGAAAGTGATTCAGCTTCAATCCTCTCAGTTACTTGTCAGGATCAACTTCTAAGGGATTAAAATCGTCAGGAATTTGTATCGGGTTCGTCATATCGTACGGTCCTAATTGCTGATAGCCAGAATGAAGTATAGTGACTTCAGAAAAATGATACTGTTTAGAGGTTAACAGAATAGCTTCGATGGCCGTTATCGCCTCCTGTTGGTCTGTCCACTTCCCAGGTTGCATTTCTACAATTAATCCTTGCCCTTTACTCTTCACTTTCTTAATCTCTGCATGAGCAGGAAGAGCTGGTACCAGCGCGGGGTGGTCTTTAACCCGGCCGAGCATTTGAATCGACTGTCTGATGGTCAAGTTATCATCTACAGGTATAGGCACTAGAAATTTCAGCTTATTTAGATTGGATTGATAAAGGTAAAATACATAGTGACGGTGAGAGACGGGTACCAGAGTATGGCTATCTTTCGTGTTCGCTAACTTCATTGCACTCCCGTCTTTCTTCTTCAATTGAATGTTTTCTGGATGGTAAGGCTCAGCAAGCCAGCGGATGGCTTCTTCCATTTGAGCAGGTTGAATATTTCCGGGTAGTTGATATTCATTTGGAAAGACGGCCACTGCTGTTTTACTCTTCTGCTCATAGTTAATTTGGATTTCAGACACTAAATTAATAGATAGTCCCGCTGGTTGGTAATCCTCTAGACTCCCCCTGGCGGCCTTCTCATCTCCATTTTCAGACACGAAGGTTACAGGCACAACTACATGATCTTCTTTACCGGCATAAACAGAGCGAATCATGGTTGGGCTGCTCCTTTGAATAAGTAAAGACTTATCCGCTGCGTGCATTTGAAGTGTTGAATCCTCGGTAGGAGCAGAGAATTGCTTCTTCTCCACTGCACTTTGTTCTCTTGCTGCTTCATTAGCTTGATGACCAGAGGAATCACTGCTAGACTCACTCGTGCCCTGCTTATTGACAGAATGGTTAAAAAGAGGAACTAAAAGCAGAAGTAGAACAACCATCCCTGTTACAGTGCCTAGAACAGGAATAGTCCACTTGTTTCGTTTTGGCTTCTTCGATTTTTGATGCTTTTCAGATAACTGCATGTTCCACTCTTGTTTACTCTTTGGATCATTGAATGATGGGAGCTCTTTTAATAATTTCTCGATTTTGTCATTGTCATAGGATTTACGAGTCATGTTGTACTCCCCCCTCCACCTTGTTTTCAAGTTTATCTTTTATCGCTTTAATGGCTCTGTGCTGAGTAGTTTTTATTTTACTTTCACTAAACCCCAGTATAGACGCCGTTTCTTTGATAGACATTCCTTGGATATATCGCAATATTATTACCGTTTTCTGATCGACGGTGCATTGGTCTAGCGTCTGGTACACTTCCCGCAGCTCGTCATTCTGTATCGCAAGCTCTTCTGGTAAAGGCTGATGATCCTGAATCGTTTCTTGTTTCTCTCCCCAGTCAAACCAATCGAAAATTCGTGCCCTTTTCCTTTTTTGTTTTCTAAAATAATCAATGGTTACATGTCGGGCAATTGAAAATAACCAGGTCTTTTCACTGCTTCTATTGTCATATGTATGGTAGGACCGAAGAATTTTTATATAAGTTTCCTGTACTAAGTCTTCGGCAATATCTCGATCTTTAACCATATACATAATAAATTGATATAAATCTTGATGATATTGTTCATATATTCGTTCAAAGACCGGATTCACTATAGTTACCCCCTGCTATAGTATTTAGTCGCTTATGTAATGAAAAAGTTACATTCATCATAATATGGAACTTAAAGTTTGCAAAGAAGAGTATTAAAAAAAGCTGCCCAATTGGCAGCCTTTCATATATTAGATAATAAATGCTTTTGCTGGTATTGTTGAAACAAACGCCCTAATACGGGAGAAAGCACAAGGATAAATACGACATTGGATGCGGCATGATTAATATCAAAGGGCAGCCCCGAAAGATAATAGGCTAAAAAGGGCTGACCTGCTGCTCTCATAGTTAAGGAAATAATGACACCATATAAAATCCCACTAATAAAACCAAATACAGAAAGTGCCCAGACTGGGATGCCTCTCCAATACTTACCTATTAATCCTGCAAGCATTCCTATTAATGACCATGCGGCAATCTGCCAAATCGTCCAATATCCCATTCCAAGTAATATATTCGATACCAGAGTCGTTAACACCGCAATGACCACTCCGGATAAAGGGCCGAGCCAAAAGCCAGACAAAATGATAACTGCAGTGACCGGTTGAACATTAGGAATGTTAGCAAGGGCTAATCGGCCGGCAACAGAAAGCGCAGCAAGCATAGCTATTAATGTAAGTTTATAAGTATTCATTTAAATCATTCCCACTTATGCATATCAAATACGACTTTGTCTCCTTCTTTCAACTCATATTGGTTCGCACCGACACTTGCTTCTTTTCCATTGATGGTATACATCCACGCTTGCTTCTTGCTTTCATCAGCTTTTACACCTTCAATACTGGTAATGTAACCATCATTTTCTTTCACATTAAAATTTTCTTTCAGCGCTTCCATTAACATCGTACCTTTTTCCACCGATAAATCCTTGTCGGAAAGCGATTTTTCACCGTTATTCTGGGAAATTGCAAGGTGCACACTAACTTCCTGCTTCTCCTCTTGACTTGCATTAGCACTTTCTTGTTCAGAATCTTTCTGACTTTGGCAACCGGTTAACAAGGCAAACGCTACCAGTAATGAAGCAAATAAAGCATAAAACTTTCTCATACTGTTCCTTCCCTTCTGCTGAATCATTATGTTTTTACTTGGAGAAGGAGAATAGATGGACAACAGATTCAAATCATAGATAGTCATTGATAACCAAAAAAAGCCTGCTCTAATTAGGGCAGGCTTAAGACATACCAGCTTGGTATCATAGTTTACAGATCCGACCGGTTGTCTCAAACGCTCAATCCCCGAAGCTTTGAAACGGCGGACAAGGCAGGTCTACTGACTCATGCTTCTTCCTAGTAAGGCTCCTTCCCATACATATCGTACAGTGGAAATACCCGTTCGTCGGCAATTACAGTTGCGAGGACAGTTCTGGCTTCTAACCAGATTCCCTATTAAGCTGCAAAGAGCACCTTGATCCAACATTCAATTAATAACTAGATTACATGAAAACCAAAATGTTAGCAAGCTATTTCTATGCTTTCTTGTCTATCGGAAGTTTAAATAAGAAGGTGGTCCCTTCCTCTCTCTTGCTATGAACATGAATCGTGCCGCCATGAGCTTCCACAAGATTCTTAGCTATGGCTAAGCCAAGTCCCACGCCCTTTTTCTTCTGATCAGGATTTCTCTTTCTTGATTTATCGGCTTTATAAAACCGTTCAAAAACAAAAGGCAAGTCTTCCTCGTCTATCCCTGAACCAGAATCCTTAACCGCAACTTCCCATTCTTGGTCAGAGGCTTCGACGATAACTTGAACGTTCCCGCCTGGATTCGTATGCCTGATCGCATTGTCAATTAGATTCGTCAGGACTTGTTCAATTCTATCTGGATCAAAGTCTACCCATTCCGGACAATCGTTGGGCTGTAATTCTAATAATACTTCTCTTTCCTGAGCCACTCCCTGAAATTTACGAACGATTTTCTCCAAGTAAGGCTTTACTTGGACGGATTCTACAGAAAGTGAGATGTGTCCCGCTTCCATTCTTGCCAGGTCAAGAAGCTCATTAACCAGACGACCAATACGTAAAGACTCATCATGAATTATTTTGGCTAATTCATTTTTATCTTCTTTCGTTTCTGCAATATCATCTACAATAGCTTCACTATAGCCTTGCAGCATGGAAATTGGCGTCCGCAGCTCGTGAGATACATTTGCAATGAAATCTTTTCTGAGTTTGTCCAACCGGCGTTCATCGGTCATGTCTCTTAGAACCGCTACAGCCCCACGTACGTAATCATTATCATATAAAGGAGTCATAATAATAACCCACGTTCGTCCCTGTACGGTAATTTCAGTCATGGAAGCTTTTTCGTTTTCAATGACTTTGCTAAACAGTTCATTGATGGGAGCGGGAAGCTTAAATGCTGGTTCGTCAGAGTCAACGCTTTCACTATCAAAAGTAGAGGCATCTAAATATTGATCTGCAGGTGGATTGGTTATTAATATTTTTCCTTTACGGTTAATTGTAATAACTCCATCTGCCATGGACCTTAATATCCCTGATAACTGTTCTTTTTCCTGACTTAGGGCGTTAATGTGGTATTTAAGTTGTCTGCCCATTCTATTAAACGCCATGGCCAGTTCACCAATTTCATCGTGAGTAACAATGGGGATTTTTGTATTAAACTCTCCCCGGGCAAGCTCTAATGCCCCCTCCCGCATTTTTATGAGCGGGGAAGTAATTCGAGTAGACAAGAAAAAAGCAAAAATAGTTGTTAATATAATCGCTATTCCTGCCCCTAGGAAAATGATTTTGGTCGTATGCTGAGACGTTTCCTCAACCGTAACGAGCGATTGATACACGAATACAGCGCCTTTTTTGTTTTCCAGTTGAGTACCTACGATCATGACTCCTGACTGCGAATCATCCATATTGGAAATTTTCTTTAGATCTTCTCCATTATCCATTACTTTGGAAAGGTCTTGATCCGTTAATGACCAATTTTTCTTAAGTTTTGGCAATTGGTCTGAATCACTGTCAGCCACTAATGCATCGTCCTTAGAAAAAGCAATAACCACCCGGCTAGTAGGGTCCTTCACTAGATTTGTCGTGGAAAGAACCAGATCCCGATCATTATACTGATCTACCACTTCAGAGACTTTAGAAGCGGTCTGAAGCAATGCTTTCTCAGCTTCAATCACGTGATAATTTTCAAAGAACTTTAACAGCAGAATGGTAAGGATAAATAAGACGAAGCAAACTAAGAAAAGAATCGTAAACCACAGTTTTCCGACTACGCTCCGCCAGAACATCAGTCCCCATTCACCTCAAATTTGTAACCTACACCCCAAACAGTGACAATCATCCCTGCTGCGCTGGCAGAGACTTTACTTAGTTTTTCCCTTAACCTTTTCACATGAGTATCTACTGTGCGCAAATCACCAAAAAATTCATATTGCCATACCTCTTTCAGAAGCTGAGCACGGTCAAATACTTTATCAGGGGATTGAGCCATGTAATTCAGCAATTCATATTCCTTAGGGGTTAATGCAACCTCGTGACCATCTGCAGTAATACGGTGAGCATCATTATCAATCGTCATATGAGGAAACACAAGTACGTTCTTTGCAGCTGTACTAGTTTCTAGGAATTTAGTGGAAGATGACCTCCTTAATAAGGCTTTAACCCGAAGAACCACTTCTCTTGGACTAAATGGCTTTACGATGTAATCATCTGTACCCACTTCAAACCCCTGCACCCGGTTTGATTCTTCCCCTTTCGCTGTAAGCATGATCACAGGAGTCGCTTTAGTTTCTCGTAAAGCTTTACAAACTTCAATCCCATCCTTCCCAGGAAGCATTAAGTCAAGAACGATTAAATCGTAATCTTCCTGAACAGCTTTCTGCAGAGCAGCATCTCCATCTTCTGCTTCTTCCACTTCATACTCTTCTCTCTCCAAATACATTCGAATCAAGCGCCGGATTCTCTCTTCATCATCGACGACTAAAATGCGTGCTTGTTTATCCATTTTCTCTCCCTCCAAACTATTGACTCCGTTTGATCTATCATTTTCAGGTAGATATACAAATGGGCAGGCCGGGAGTTACCCCTTCCTGCCATCCATTTTCTTATGCATAAGAATGCAATCCTGCAATAATTAAATTAACAGCGATTAAATTAAACATTATTATCGCAAAACCGCCTACGGCAAGCCAGGCAGATTTAGTCCCCTGCCAGCCGCGCGACAATCGTAAGTGAAGATAGGCCGCATAGAAAAAGAAGGTTATTAATGCCCACACTTCTTTAGGATCCCATCCCCAGAAACGGTCCCAGGCTTGCTGTGCCCATATCATCGCAAATATGATAGCTCCTAGCGTAAAGACAGGAAATCCGATCGCCACCGAACGATAAGCTACTTCATCCACTAGCTCTGGATTAACCTTTCGTAAAAGAGGCTGAATAGCAGCTGCTATTCTTTTTCGTAAAATAAGGCGTGCCAGAATATATAAGACTATGCCTGCCAGTACGGACCAAAGCACGGTATTAAACTTTTTGGCAGCATCCCTTCCCCGCATCCAGGAAGGAATATCAAACATCGGTGACATGGACGCCTTCGTTACTTGTTCACTGTCAGTTGGTCCTGCAATAGCAGGAATTTCATAAGAGATTTCTGTCATTTGACCTTCCACGGGCGCTTTGAATACGGATTCGTAATTCATCCCATGAAAGGTGCTCGATACAATAATAAAACCTAAGGTAGAACAAATCATAAACATAACGAATTCCAGCCAAAAGGTCTGCTTGGAGCGTTTAGACTGATCGATCTGGCGAATTAAGAAGATCAGTCCTGCTGCAAAACTTACGGACAAAATAGCTTGACCAGTTGCAGCGGTGGTTACATGTATGTACAGCCAGTAAGACTGTAAGGATGGAACTAGCGGTGAAACTTCGGTTGGAAACATACTTGCAAAAGCAATGACAAGCAAGGCGACCGGCATAGCAAAAAGTCCTAAAATATTCAGTCGATAAATAAAATAGATAATCACAAATGCAACTACCAGCATCATTCCAAAAAAGGTAGTGAATTCAAACAAATTACTTACGGGAGCATGCTGACTGGCAATCCACCTTGTAATAAAGTAGCCGATCTGAGTCAGAAGTCCAAGAATTGTAATTGAAATAGCTATGTTGCCGATCGTTCTGCTGTTTCCTTTTTTCTTATCACGAATAGTCGCCGCAAAGAAAAAAATCGAAATTAGATAGATGATAAATGCAGCAAACAGTAGGTTGCTGCTTATAGCACTTAAATCTCCCATATTCATCCTCCTTACTAGACTTACAGCTAGGTTTGCATTTCCTGTTGATCTTTTGGCTCATTTATTCGTGTACCATCGATCGATTTACTGATTTCACGACGAAGAGCAAACCAATTCTTGTTTGTGTGTCCAGCAATCCAAACCCCATTATCTTTTGGCTGCAGCCAAATACGACGGTGGTTCCAGTACATTCCCATGATGACCCCTATCATAAATATTAATCCTCCCAGACCTAGAAAAGGAAGAGTATAATCTTTTTTAACCGTCAGGCCAGTCACATCTCTCATATCAAAATTCACTAAACCCAGTTTATAGTCATTATCATTGGTTGGGTCAATATTTGCACCGATTCCGATAAAACTGACTTCTGGATCTGACTTTCCAGGAGGATACACCTTAAACACGAACGCGGGATTTTTCGGGTATTTAGACACGCTCACAGGAGCTCCATCTTCCATTTTATACTCTGGGAAATATTGGTCAATAGCCACCTTAAATCCACTATCCAATTTATACTCAGATTTCGGATCGCTTAAATCAACCGTAAACTGACCGAACTCTTTATCTTCATCATTTTTACTGTGAACTTTCAACGTAATATCTTTAAATTCATTCAATTGATAACTAGTTTGATATAATGCATACCCATCAAACTTGATGGGGTGGTTAACTTCTGCTTTCGTATCCTTAATCTTCTCAAGCTCGGGCTCTTTTCCCACCACGATTGGATCGGTTCGTTTATAAATGACCGCATTCGTTTGGAATTTCTTCGGAACTTGTGTTTTATTTTCTATTAGCGCCTGCTGAAATCGAGTATCCTTATCCTTATCATACGTTTCTAAAATAAAATCCTTGTTTTTAATATAATATTTTCCATGAGTCCCATTGATTACGGCTGTTTCGCCTTCACGAACCCAAACGAAGTCATCCGTATACATCGACGGTAAAAACCTAAGCAATGCTCCTATTAAGAAGATAATCAGTCCAATATGGTTTACATATGGACCCCAGCGAGCAAAACGGTTCTTTTCAGCTAGAATATGCCCATTCTCTTCCTTAATTTTAAATCTTTGTTTCTTTAAATTCTTTTTAAACAACTCCACATCCACGTTCGTGTCTTCCGTTTGTCCGTACACTCGCTGTTTCTTCATAAATAATTCGTGACGGACTGGTCTTTGGAGTTTTAGTGTTTTATAAAGCGGTACAAAGCGGTCAATGCTGGCAATGATAATTGAAATTCCGATCATTGCAAGAAGAATCATGTACCACCAGGAACTGTAGAGATTATGAAAACCTAATTGGTAATAAATTTTTCCTAGTATGCCATATTGATCAGCGTAGTGAGTTGCAGGGTCCACGTTTGGCGGTATGTACATCTGCTGCGGAAAGATCGTCCCTACCGCTGAAGCAATTAAGGTTATCACGATTAGCCAGACACCTACTCTTACCGAGGAAAAGAAGTTCCACACCTTATCAATGATGGTCCGATTGTAGGTTTGAGACCGTCTCGCACTCCCATCATAACGCATGTTCAACAGCTTTTCCCCATCATTTCCATTTAAGTGCTGATTATGCTCAACCGGCTTCCCGCACGCTTCACAAAGCACCGTACCTTCAGCGTTGACATGGCCACACTCACAAGTAATTTTGCCCATAATTAAAACCTCACTATTTCAAGTAGACTCAATCCTCAGGTGTAATTTTATTTAAGTTTGTCTCTAGCTGACTCTTAGATAATTCTCCAATAACCTGATCTACAATCTCCCCGTCCTCATTAATAAACAAAGTAGAAGGCAGATTATCTACGTTATACAAATCCATTACTTGCCCCTTCTGATCGTTTAAAATAGGGAAAGAGAGGTTGTATTTATTCACAAACTTCTGTACGACCAAATCTGTCGAATCAAGATTCACCGCCAAAAATTCTACTCCTTTGGCTTTATATTCAGGGTAAACCTCCTCGAACGCCGGCATTTCTTCTTTGCAAGGAGGACAGTAGGTTGCCCAGAAATTAACCATAACCCCTTTACCTTTAAGATCACTGAGAGAAATGGACTTACCATCACTGCCAAATTCCTTAAGCATAAAGTCCGGCGCTTTTTCACCTTTTGCGATAACTTCTTTATCTTGTTTATGGCTGGATAACAACGCAAAAACAACTAAGCCCGCCATCACTGTAAGCAATACGGAACGAAAAATTAAGCGTTTTCGTTTTTTCTTTAGCGTAGTCTCTTTCATAAAAGTTCACTCCCAAGTCATTATAACATTGATTGGAAACTGAAAATTTGAACATTATTTAACATTTTTCTCCGCCTGCTCGCGAAGCAGTTTTACTTCATGGGGTTTTAATGGACGGGAGTCCCCTGCATTCATCCCTTTCAAATCTAAAGAACCGTATTTCTCACGCTTAAGTTTATCTACGGGAATGCCTAATGAATCGAACATCCGGCGTATTTGCCGGTTTTTACCTTCATGAAGAGTAATTTGAACAATGGCTGTATTTTTCTTGCCATCAGTGGACATAATCTTCGCATGAACAGCTTTCAAAGACTCACCATCTACTTTTACTCCTTGTTTTAACTGCTGAATCTGTTCTTTTGTTGGAATGCCTTTAGTTTTCACTACATAGAGCTTGTCCACCTCATGCTTTGGGTGCATAAGCAAATTGGCAAATTCTCCATCATTAGTCATAAGCAGAATACCAGAAGTATCGTAATCTAACCGGCCGATTGGAAAAATTCTTTCTTTAACTTCAGGTAAGTAGTCGGTCACTACTTTTCTATTTTTCTCATCCTTTACACTCGAGATTACTCCCCGCGGTTTATAAAGTAAATAGTAGACAGGTGCTTCCTTAACTAATGGGACCCCTTCCACTTCCACATCATCATTGGAAGATACTTTCGTGCCTAATTCCTTAACGACTTCTCCATTCACTTTCACTTTCCCATCAACAATTAATTTCTCTGCTTTTCTCCTGGATGCAACTCCAGCATGGGCAATAACCTTCTGTAATCTTTCTAATTCTGCCATAGGGCAAGTCACCTGCTTTCTAAGTTCTCTATTCTATCGGCTGCACAGCATGAAGCCACGCTAAGATGAACTCAGCGCGGCTCGTAAGCTCTTATACATTATACACGTTCAGCCAGGTATTAAACAAAAGCTTCTTTAATTATCCAAATAGAATCGTAACAATAATTACTGAAGCTATTATACCAGCTAAATCTGCTAATAGTCCAACCTTTAAAGCATCTCCCATTCTTTTAATTCCTACTGCACCAAAATAAACAGTAATGATATACAGCGTTGTATCCGTACTTCCTTGCATGGTTGAGGCCAATTGACCAATAAAGGAGTCGGGGCCAAAAGTTCGGATAATCTCTGTAGTCATGCTCAGCGCTGCAGTTCCAGAGATTGGCCGGATAAGCGCAAGAGGAAGAACTTCCTTTGGAAATCCAAACAGACCAGTAACCGGTTCAATCATTTGCAGAACAGCATTCATGGCGCCAGAAGCTTGAAAGATTGCGATAGAAACCATCATTCCTAGTAAAAAAGGTAAGAGGGAAATAGCGATTTGAATTCCTTCTTTACTCCCTTCAACAAACACCTCATAAGCCGGAACTCTTTTCAAGGTAGCGGTTACGAGCACGAGCAGAATTACCCCAGGGATTAACCAAACACTAATCATAATCTCATCGCTCGGTTTCTGCGATAATAAAAATACCGATCTATAATTAAAGCGGCTGCTGTAGAAATAATGGTGGCAATAATAGTCGCCCCTACTATACTGGTGGGATCATGTGAGCCGTACTTCATCCTAATTGCAATTACAGTCGTAGGAATTAGTGTAAGGGATGACGTATTAATAGCTAGAAAAGTGATCATTGATCTACTTGCCTGATCTGAGTTTGACAATCTTTTCAATTCTTTCATGGCCTTAAGACCCATGGGAGTTGCGGCGTTGCCAAGTCCAAATATGTTTGCGGTCATATTGGAGAGAATATAGCCGAGCGCCGGATCATCTTTTGGAATATCCGGAAATATCTTCCTTACAAAGGGGCGAAAGAGTCTTGCCAGTCCTTCTAACAGACCCGCTTCTTCTGCAATTTTCATCAGACCCAGCCAGAAGACAAGCACTCCCATTAAACTGAGTGTAATCATAACGCTGTCATCCAGTGTTTTAAAAATAGCTAGGTTCACTTCGCTCATCGTGCCATTGAAGCCGGCATAAACAATCCCGCTAACAGCGAGAAATACCCAGATTAGGTTGACCACGGGGACACCCCCAGCAAATGCCCTAAAAAGTTCTTGTATTCTGTAAAAACAGATCCTGCTGGACGTTTATATAGTACAGCCGTTTTTAGGAGCGGAGTCTGCCCAACCATAAATTCACGCACCCCTGCCAGATTCTGTTCAATGGGTGGAGAAGAATAGCGATAAAATGTAGATTGAAGGTCTGACCGTTCTTCATCCGTTAACGGAAAGAAGACGTCCCGCGGAAGGTAGTAACGCTGCCCATTTGCTTCCACAGCCCCTTGCTTCTGAAGCTGGACGGTCTTAAAATGATCAAATCCCCATTCAAACATCCGCTGATGATCATTCCAATCATCAGGAGCATTCAATGTTACAGCCACTAATTCCATCCCGTTCTTTTCAGCACTGCTGACGAGGCTGCGACCCGCCTTTTTGGTATATCCTGTCTTCCCCCCCGTAGCAGGGTCATAATACATCGTTAACAATTTATTTTTGTTTCTCCAGGGATAATCTCGGTTTTGCGATTGATAGCTTTCGCTCCCGGTAACTTCACGAAAAGTCTTATTTTTCATTGCATAAGACATAAGCAAAGCTAAATCATAAGCGCTAGAATAATGAGTCTCTCCATCTAAACCGTGGGGATTTTCAAAATGAGAAGCATTCATCCCTAACCATTCAGCTTTTTGATTCATTAAGTAAGTAAATCCTTCTAGACTGCCTCCTACATGTTCTGCAATTGCTACAGCTGAATCATTTCCTGATCTAAGCATTAAGCCATAAACGAGGTCCTTGAGAGGGATTTTTTCTTTTTCTGTTAAATATATGGAAGACCCCTCTGTTCTTACTGCTCGCTCGCTAACTTTGACTTTCTCATCAAGCTTGCCTGACTCTATTGCGATAATAGCAGTCATGATTTTGGTGGTACTAGCTATTAATGAGGGATCATACGCTTTCTTTTCATATAATACTCGTCCTGATTTAGCATCCATTAAAACAGCATGCTCCGCTGATACGGAAATATCAGGTGCTGCCTGGATCGAAGGAGTAAATGAAAGTTGAAAGATAACAATCACAAGAAATACCATCATAAGACACTTTCTCAAGAGGTGTCCCTCCTTATTCTAGTCATTTGGTTAACTTTATGCAGGAAGGTACAAGCTTATGAGAATCCCTCGTCCATTTCCTAAAGAGAATGTGACAAGCAGGAAGAGTCCTTATCTAGGAGCTGACAAAACGTAGTGAATTGAAGGTCAGTTAGAAGGATGATGAGGCAAAAGAATATGAACCATAAAAAAACCCGAACCCTAGCTGGATTCAGGTTTGCTGATTCAGTTATGTGCCCATGACAGGTAACCCTATCTTTAGCTCTTTATTGCTCCTCATTACTCCCATTAGGACTTGCTTCCAAATCTTGAAAGCGCTCAAAAAATAATTCAGCTTCTTCTTCCACTTCCTCCTCTTCATTGAGTTCAGACAACGGAGGTAAATCCTCTATAGAAGTGAGTCCAAAGTATATTAGAAAATCCTTAGTGGTACCAAAAAGCATCGGACGTCCGACAGCTTCTTTTCGGCCCTTTTCATCAATGAGACCCCTGTTCATCAGTGTTTGCACAGCGCGGTCGCTTTTCACACCTCTTAAATCATCAATTTCAACTCGGGTAATTGGCTGCTGATATGCAACAATCGCCAATGTTTCTAAAGCAGCTTGCGATAAACGAGTAGTACCTGGTGCGTTTAAAAACTTTTTATAATAAGAAGCATGTTCAGGTTTAGTAGTTAGATGGAGCGTGTCATTAGAGGTCATAATTCTTATACCACGCTCTTCATCTTCGTAGTCGTTTACCATTTCTGCTACGACTTCCTCAATTGTCTGCTTGTCTGTTTCTAATAGCTGGGCAAGCTTATTCCACGTAACCCCTTCTTCGCCAGAAGCAAAGAGTAATCCTTCTATAATTGCTTTATATTTCTTTAATTCCATGGGGCATCCTCCATCTTAAACACGACTAATTCTTCGAAATGCTGCTGTTGTACGCAAATGACATCATTACTCTTCATAAGCTCCAGTAATGCCATAAATGTAACAACTATATGGGGGCGGGTACGATCTTTAAAAAGCTGGAAGAATGCTGTTCCATCTTTACTGCTCTGCACGTTCGAGAGAATTTCATCCATTCTTGTCTGGATAGAAACCTCATCTCGTTTGATTTTAGTCTCTTGCGATTGTGTTTCTTTATCTTTAGAGAGCAATTTCCCCATCGCTTGGATCATATCGTATATGGAAGCTTCCCCGGGTCTTATGTCAGGCTTGTCTTCCGGTTCTGTTTCGTCACTCATCTGAGGTCTAGTATAGATCCGATTTGCCTGTACTTCTTTTTCCTTTAAATTTTCTGCAGCTTGTTTATATTTACGATATTCAATGAGCCGGCGCATTAATTCATCACGGGGATCCTCTTCCATTTCTTCTTCCATTTCGTCTTCTATTGAGGAGTTAGGAAGAAGCATCTGACTTTTTATTGCAAGTAAACTCGCTGCCATCACGAGGTATTCACTAGCAATGTCCAGTTCTAACTTTTGCATGGTATGAATATAGTTCATATATTGTTCTGTAATTTCAGAAACGGGGATATCATAAATTTCTATTTCATATCTATTGATTAAATGGAGTAAGAGATCTAGAGGTCCTTCAAATGCATCAACTTTAACTTTGTAACTATGGGCCATATCATTCTTCCTTTTCTAATGGTTCTAAAAACATTTATTTAAAGAAAATGTTACATTTTATCAGGTTTAATCTGCACAACTTCATACCAAGTTTCAGATACGGCAGACCTATAAGGAGTCTACCCCTGAACCTATCCCCATTTTATCAGAGAAATCCTTAATTAAAAATCAGTCGCTTGTCCTTCCTTTATTCACCTTATACAATAACCGTAGGGAGGGAAAGCCTATGTATCCTCAAGCCTATATCGAATACTTAGCCCATTTCCATGGGACGAGAGACTACTTCGAGTGTCATGAAGTGCTTGAAGACTATTGGAAAGCTACAGAACCTAGACAACGTGATTCTGTGTGGGTTCTGTTGATTCAAATAGCCGTTAGTATGTACCATTACCGCCGCGGAAATAACAAGGGAGCAGCTATCCTCATGAAGAGATCCATCGATAGGCTAAGCAGTCAAACAGAGGTCACCTTGAACTTAGGAATTGATCCAGATGCACTGACTCAGCAGTTGAACGAAGAATATACACGTATTCAATCCGATGCTCCTTATCAAAGTCTTATGCTGCCCATTAAAGATCCAGAATTATTAAACCTAGTTCTGCAGCAATGCGAAATGTGGAAGGTTGATTACGCAAGCAAGAGCGATCTTACAGACATCTATTTAATCGAGAAACATAAACGAAGAAACAGATAAACTAGAGTACTGGCGGCAAAGGAAAAGGAGGTGTCAGTTGACACCCCCCTGCCTGCTATATTTGTGATGATGCGCCTTCTTCACATTTTTCTACAAATGACTCAGTAGCCGCATCCGCACAAACATAATATTGGTTTTCGAAATTGTCACGTGCCTTCTGGATCATTTTTTTGCCAATCCCCATATTTCGATGGGAAGGGTTAACGGAAACATGCTGTATGATCGCATTATTTCCTTCCAGACGAACCCCGACAGTTCCTAAAATGTCCTCTTCTTTCCATAAAAACAAATGCCAATTTTCGTTGGTCTCATATTCTTTTATTGTTTCCTGAAGTCTTTTCACATCTTTCTCTTCAGGCATGAAGGATAGAAGTCCCATTGCAATCTTTTCTAATGATTTCTTATATCTAATTAACATAGTTACCCCTCAATTACGAAAATAACTTGCCAAGCAACGACAATAGAAAAATGATGGCTACGATCATCATTAGCCAAAACAGTCGTTTCTCATGGTTGTTACTCTCATTCAATGTCATCACCCTTTATAGTTGTTCACAGCCTAGAGGATCCAAATAATCTGGATTAAACCCCATACTAAACTCAGCGTTACCAAAATAACGAGTAATGTCAAATTTTTCTTTTGCATCCAGTTCCTCCGTTTGCAGTCTTTAACACCTAGGCATTAGCATATATGAATTTTAAAGAAGATTCAACCTGGCCGTTTTATTTTGGTTTTATAAAGCATTTCACAATTCGATAGCCATCAGATTTTCGCCCTTTAATACTGATCGGCACCAAATTAACGACGGCTAAATAAAGATTAAATAAAAAGAGCCAGTGGAGCAGGACAGATAGTTGAGAAATTCCTGTAAAATAAAGAGCAGCGGATAAACAAACATTCATCACTGGACCTCCCATGCTGATGAGGGCCTGCTGGGAATTAGTGAAGGATTGCTTATTTTCATTTAATGAATAAGCACCATGGAAAAGAAAAAGGTGGATACGGAAATCAAGTTTCCCTATCCTCCCTTTTAAAATTTCCTGTCCGCTTCCTAATGATATAAGCGAATTCTCCGCACCTAAGAAAAGAGCCACCGTCACGTGGCCCAGTTCATGGATGAGTAAACTGACAGGCGCAGCAATGAAAATAAGCGTGATTAAAGAAATCATAACTCAATGGTTATTCAGAAACTCTTACTTTCTGCATGACATCTCCTGGACGTACACGATCCACAATTTCTACTCCGTCAATAACCTTACCAAACACAGTATGGCGGCCATCTAAATGCGGCTGAGGAGAATGGCATACGAAAAACTGACTCCCCCCTGTATCTTTACCTGCATGCGCCATGGAAAGACTTCCGCGCTCATGTTTATGGGGATTTCCTTCTGTTTCACATTTAATTGTATAGCCTGGACCTCCAGTCCCATTTCCCTTTGGACATCCGCCTTGAATAACGAAATCTGGAATGACTCTGTGGAAAGTCAGACCATCATAAAATTCATCATTTGCCAATTTTTCAAAGTTTGCTACTGTATTTGGCGCAGCTTCCTCGTAAAGTTCTATTTCCATTCGTTCCCCGTTTTCAAATTGAATTACAGCTTGTTTCATGCTTGTTTCCCCTCTCTCTTTTCATAAGATAAATCTAAACGAGTCATTTCTCGATAATCTTCCCGGCGAACAACTAAACTGTGCTCCCCGCCCTCTGCAAAGACAACGGCGGATTTTTGAAACCGATTGTAATTATTAGCCATAGCATAACCATACGCTCCGGTACTAAACATTGCAAGAAGATCTTTATGGTCCGCTTTAGGAAGTTCTACTTCCCATATTAGCATATCTCCTGATTCACAGCACTTACCAGCTATTGTATATTCCTGCTCCATTGGCTGATTCATTTTACTGGCAAGAACAGCTTCATACTTTGCTTGATAAAGGGCCGGTCTAATATTATCAGTCATTCCGCCATCCACAGACAGGTAGGTGCGTACCCCTGGAATGTTTTTAATAGAGCCCACCGTATATAAAGTAACTCCTGCATCTCCAGCGATTGCCCGGCCGGGTTCAATCCAAATCTCGGGCATTGGATAGCTGAGCATGCTGGATTGCTCTTTCACTTCCTTAATAAGAGCATGGGCATATTGGTTCAAATCTAAAGGATCATCTTCACTAGTGTACTGGATACCAAATCCACCACCTAGATTTAGTACTTCTGCTAAGAATCCATGCCTTTTTCTCCAGTCTTGCATCGCCTGGAATAATTTACGAGTGGCCATTGTAAAACCGCTCGTTTCAAATATCTGCGACCCAATATGACAATGCAAACCTTTTAGTTTCAACCGCTTCTGCTGGCTTATTTTAAGAAACGCTTCTTCAGCTTGTCCACTCGATAAATCAAAGCCGAATTTGGAATCCTCTTGCCCAGTAAGAATGTAGTCGTGGGTATGCGCTTCTATTCCAGGTGTAACTCTTAGGAGCACTTCCATAGTGGTCTGCTTTTGTTCTAGAATGGACGATAAAAGTTCAATTTCATAAAAATTGTCTACGACTATACACCCAATTTTGTGATCAACGGCCATCTCTAATTCTTTTAAACTTTTATTATTTCCATGCATATGGATTTTTTCAACAGGGAATTCTGCTTCTAAGGCAGTATAAAGTTCTCCTTCCGAGACCACATCTAAACTTAGCTCTTCCTGCTTAGCCACCTGCAGCATAGCAATTGAGGAGAAGGCTTTACTTGCATAAGCGACTTGGGCTCTGACCTCGTAGTCTTTGAAAGTTTGAATAAATGCTCTTGCATTTTGTCGTATTCGTTCGACATCATATACGTAGAGGGGTGTTCCATACTGCTCCGCTAGTTCCTTTGCTGGTATTCCTGCTATTAATAATTCGCCTTGTTCATTTACTTCACGATTCATACATATCCGCCTTTCTAACCATTTCATACAAGGCGCTTCCGCCGATAGTTCTTATCATGTGGATCTTTGATTATTTCACTAAATGAGCCAGTTGCTGAAAGTGCCTCTTCCACGTCACTTGCTGGAACTGGCTGATATAAGGAATTACTGTACATTTAAAAATTAGTTTGAAATTGTGCCTTTAAGTAAAGTCCAGGATTGCGGAAGACTATATTCCGATAAAAAGAAAATGCTCCTTAGGTATAAGGAACATTATAAATTATATTTAATTTATCACACCGTATAGGAACCGGCAATGGATTTAAGGCTGACGATCATTATTTTGCGGATGAACAATACTCGGCCGGACTTTAGAGAGCGGCACGGATAGACGAAATAAGATCTGTGTAATTGCCTTAGCGTTAAAAGGAAGAAACGGCCATAAATAGGGAGTATTCAGTGATTTAGTACGTGCGAGGAAGATAACATACGCGGTAAACCCAATCACCAATCCCTTCAACCCTGTAACTGCTGTAAGAATTACCAACCCTACCCTGACCATTTTATTAGCGACAGATAACTCATAACTAGGAGTTGAATAAGATCCGATGGCACTAACGGCGACGTATAAAATGACCTCTGGCTGAAACATCCCTACATCGATCGCAATCTGACCGATTAACACGGCGGCAATTAAACCCATAGCTGTAGACAGCGGCGTGGGAGTATGAATTGCCGCTATCCTCAGCATTTCCAATCCTAAATCAGCAATTAGCAATTGATAAACAATAGGAATGCTGCTTTCTTCATTCGGCCCGATAAACGAGAGAGAATCAGGGAGTAATGATGGATCGATATTAAAAAGCATCCATAAAGGAAGTAGAAATACTGAAGACAGGATCCCAAAGAAGCGGATCCACCGTACAAAAGACCCAACTGCCGGCGATTGCCGGTATTCTTCTGCATGCTGCACATGATGGAAGAAAGTCGTCGGTGTAATAATGACGCTTGGAGAAGTATCCACCATAATTAATACGTGTCCTTCAAACAAGTGAGCGGCTGCCACATCCGGCCGCTCCGTATATCTTACTAGCGGAAAGGGATTCCTGCCCTGCTGCACTAAAAACTCCTCCAAGGTTTTATCCGCCATGGAAAGTCCATCAATATCTATATTCTGCAGTTCTTCTTTTATTAAGCGAACTAACCCAGGATCTGCTACATCTTCAATATATGAGATGCATACATCAGTTTTTGACCGAACTCCAACCTGCATAATTTCGTGTCTGAGCCGTTCATCTCGTATTCTTCTCCTTGTGAGCGCTGTGTTTTCTATGATATTTTCCGTATATCCATCTCTTGAGCCGCGAATAACTTTCTCCGTATCTGGCTCTTCAGGGGTTCTACCCGGATACGAACGTACGTCCACAATTAATGCTTCTGTTTCCCCTTCAATAAAAATAACAATTAATCCTGAAAGCATTTGGGTAATACATTTCTCAATCGTTTGAACCGTTTCCACTTGCTGGTGCGGAATATCGTTTTTAATCCTCTGGAAGATTGTTCGTTTTTTATCGCTCGTTTCGTTCAGCTCAAAGAGCTGTCTGAGTAATTCGACAATGACTGGTGTATCACACAATCCAGTTACGTAATAAAGGTTGATCTCGCGGCCATAAACGTGGACAGTCCTAAATCCAAGGTCAAAGGATTGCTGAATTCCCACTCTGTCATCCATAACTTTGCGATTTTGTTCTAATTTCATTACAATAGGTGTGTCATGTTGAACATCTTTCTTTGTTTCTTCCGTTTTTTTATCTGGGGCTTGCGGTTTATCATCCGCCTTCTTACCTTTATCTGTTGATGTCACCATTCATCGACTCCTTTCCTCATCCTTTAGGTTTAAAGATTACGGCAGCAATAAACCCAAATAATATGGCGGAAGCAATTCCCGCTGAGGTTAACTGAAATATTCCAATAGCAATTCCTATAATCCCGTGTTCATTAGATTGACTCATCGCGCCATGAAGCAAGGAATGACCAAAACTTGTGATGGGAACCGTAGCTCCCGCCCCTGCGAACGCGATCAGTTTGTCATATAAATCAAAAGAATCAAGGACCGCTCCCGCCACTACAAAAGAGGACATGACATGGGCAGGGGTTAACTTACCAAAGTCCAATAAAAGCTGACCAATGACACAAATCGATCCGCCGACCACGAAAGCCCACACAAAATCCATCGTCAACCATCTCCTTTCATGAGAACGACTCCGTGAGCTATTCCAGGTATGGACTCCTTCTGCTGAATCATCATCGGACTCATCAGTGCTCCGGTAGCTACCACTAAAATTTTGTTGTATATGCCTTTTTTCAAGTCTTCAATTAATTTTCCATAAGTTACAACGGCTGAACAGGCACAACCACTTCCTCCACTGAAAACGGGCTGATCACTATGATAAATCAATAACCCACAATCTTCGTGCATTTCTGAGATATCAAACCCATCCTGCTTCAGCAAGTCTCTAACGATTGGCGTCCCTACTCCCGAAAGATCGCCCGTTGCAATCAGGTCATAATCTTCAGGAACCCTGCCCATATCCTGCAAATGGACCTTAATCGTATCCCAAGCTGCCGGTGCCATTGCTGAACCCATGTCAAATGGATCGGTAATGTTATAATCTTTCACTTTCCCAATCGTGGCAGATTCAATACGAACAGGGGATGGGACAGTGGAAATGAGTGCGGCACCGCTGCCAGTTACCGTAAATGTGGCCGTTTTCGGTTTTTGGCCGCCATACTCCGTTGGATATCTGAATTGGCGCTCTGCCGTGGCGTTATGAGAGCTAACCGCTGCGATAGCTTGTTTAGCGTAGCCAGCCTCAATTAAAGCTGCTCCAGTAGCTAATGTCTCCATTGAAGTGGAACACGCCCCAAACATACCAAGTAACGGGATCCCTAATTGTCTCGCCACATAGTTCCCTGTGACGTTTTGATTAAGGAGGTCTCCAGCTAGAAATAGATCAATGTTCGTTTGATCCACTCCTGATTTTTGCAAGCATGTATGAACGGCTTTATTCATGAGGGTTCTTTCTGCAAGTTCCCAATTTTCTTCTCCACAGTGCAGATCATCGAAAATATAATCAAACGTATCTTTAAGTGGACCTTCTCCTTCAAGAGGTCCGACTACAGTTCCTGTCGACTGCAAGTAAACAGGTTTGGTAAAACTCCATGTTTGCTTCCCTGTCTTTCCCATGCTGATTCCTCCTAAAATAGCGCTTGTAAAATATACCGTAAAATCCCTAATACGTACGCAGATACGACGCCAAAAACGATAACAGAGCCCGCCAGTTTAAATAGGTTTGTAGCCACACCAAGCACCAGTCCTTCGCTTTTGTGTTCAAGAGCAGCGGAAGTTACTGAATTGGCAAACCCTGTTACGGGTACAGCAGAACCTGCCCCGGCAAATTGACCAAGTTTATCGTAAACTCCGAGTCCTGTAGCCAATGAGGATAATAAGATCAAAGTTGCCACCGTTGGATTTCCTGCTTCTGTTTCACTAAAACCAAACCAGTGAACATACATATTTGTAAGTACTTCTCCGAACAAGCAAATAAGTCCGCCTACGACAAAAGCTTTTATGATATTAAGTAAATAAGGGGGCTTAGGATGATAAGTCTTACTTTCTTCCTTATAATTCTTTTCATTCAACATTTTCTTCTCCATTGAGCTTCTCTCCTATCGCGCAAAAATGATCCATTGAAACAAAGAGCCTGCAACCTTTCCTAAGGCAATCGCCATCATTAAAGGAAACAAAAATCCATCTACACCAATCCTTTTAAATAACAAAGGGAAAACGTTCAAAACCTCAGTTAAGGCGGCAGCAAGCATTCCTACAAAGATACCGTGCAGCAGCCCCCATACGATGAGACCTACTGTTGAAACTTGAATAGCTTTATCTCCAAAGGATAAATAAATCCCTGCAAAAACTCCGAGCATGATCGCTGATTCATAAAATCTTAATTTCGATTCTGATTTACTGAGCTGCATCAGTCTTGGAACTACACCTAGAACGGTAAGAAAGGCTACAAATCCTGTTCCTACAGCAATACCAGATGCTAATCCAATGATGACTTCAATGATCTTCATCTTGTTTTTCCACCTTGTTTTCTTTTACCGCGACATAATGATCAAGTGATTCCTGGTAATTAAAAACTTCAACCTCCATGGGACTTGGTTCTTCATTAAATTTCTTTCGGAACCAGTGGTTAAAAAATAAGATCATACCTAGTCCTAAACCGATGGAATAGGGAATTTGGAGCCATAAAGGGTGTTCCTCTTCTTTTCCTGTCAGCATGAAATGCAGCTTCTGCTGAACAGGCTGCATACTGACGTCATAATGAAAGTTCATAATCGCCATTGCGGCCCCGATAAAAAGCAGCAGCCAGATGACACAAATAAGAATTAAGGACGGTTTTGTCTTTTTTTTCGTAATGTGCACGACACACACATTTGGTCCAATCAGTTCTATCTGTTCCTGTGGAAACATCGTAATAATTTGTTCGACCAAGTTAAAACCATCAATAACTACTCGATTGCGGTCCTGCTTCGTCACTTGGTGAATGATGAGTTCTTGTAACGTTTCTTTTATCTGTTCAGGCCCTGTAACTTTCGCTACATCCTTGAGCCTGATTTTCATTTGAGGATCTACCCCTATAGATTGTTTTAAGCGAATATAAACAGGAGCAGCCAATACAATCGCCTCCCCTGACAAATAGAATCTTGCTGTTATTATGCGTGTATAAGAAAAATCCATGCACACAAAAAAGCTGCGCATCCATTGCGCAGCTTTTAACTACTATCACTCATAGCTTCTTTCATTTGTTCTAAGATCTTTTTCTCTAATCGAGAAACCTGAACCTGAGATATGCCTAACCGTTCGGCAACTTCGGTTTGAGTTTGATCTTTGAAATACCTTAAATAGATAATCAGGCGTCCTCGCTTATCAAGCTTGTTCATCATATCCTGAATGGTCAAATGGTCAAACCAGCCATTATCTTCTTCAGCAATTTGATCTACTAATGTGATCGGGTCTCCTTCATTCTCATAAACGGTTTCATAGATCGACTGCGGGGTTCTCCCTGCTTCCTCCGCCTGCACAACTTCTTCTCTTGTTAGCTCTAGAGCCTCTGCCAGTTCATTAATAGTAGGAGACCTTCCTTGCTGTTTCATTAATTCTTCTTTCTTCACTCGTACTTTATGATTCAGTTCCTTTAAACTTCTGCTTACCTTAACCGTTCCGTCATCCCTGATAAAGCGCTGAATTTCACCGATTATCATAGGAACAGCATACGTTGAAAACCTTACATCATAGCTTAAATCAAATTTATCAACTGATTTCAGCAGCCCTATACAGCCGATTTGGTATAGATCATCAGGGTCATAACCTCGTCTTAAATAGCGTTGAACCACAGACCAGACTAATCTTGTATTGCTTTCGACAAGAAAATGCCTTGCTTCCTGATCCCCTTTTTGGCTGCGCTTGATTAATTCCTTGACATCATGGTCGGATAGTCGCTCTTTCGTTACATCTCCACTCATCGGCCCACCCCTAATTACACAAAGCTCGAATAGAAGTCAGTTGCTTCATCATTCGAATCGTTGTGCCTTCGCCAGGCTTCGATGTAATATCCACCTTATCCATAAAATTCTCCATGATTGTAAATCCCATTCCAGAGCGTTCCCACTCTGGCTTAGAAGTATAGAGAGGTTCTCTTGCTGTTTCAATATTTTCGATTCCTTTTCCCTTATCTTGAATAATAATCTCGATTTGTTCGTCTTCCATTACACAGGAGAGCAGAACTTTTTGATCTGGTTCATCATCATATCCATGAATAATCGCATTAGTCACGGCCTCAGATACCACGGTCTTAATATCAGTCAATTCTTCCATTGTCGGGTTCATTTGACTAATAAATGCTGCCACTGCCACCCTCGCTAAAGACTCATTCTCACTCACACTTAAAATTTCCAAGCTCATCTCATTTCGCATGATGCCACCCCCAGCATTTGCAGAGCAAACGTTTCATTATCCACAAGCTTCACAATTTTGAACATACCCGATAGTTCAAACAGACGGCGAACCTCAGGTGAAATCGCACAGATCACCATTTCTCCACCGAATGCCTGGACTTCTTTGTATCTTCCCAGCATTACTCCTAAACCGGAGCTATCCATAAATGTCAGTCTTTCCAAATTTACAATCACATGTTCTACACCATTTCTTTGTAGCTGGGACTGCCACTCTGCACGAAGCTGATTTGTTTCATGATGATCTAATTCACCATCCATACGGACAAGAAGTACATTTTCTCTTATTTCAAATTCCACATGAAGACTCAAGTTCTCTTCCTCCTCAATCATTTAGAGTCCTTAAGTCTTTCGCAGAATTTATGCCACTTTCCTGCCTGAAAACAATACTAGTGAGAAAATGCTAAAACTTCTGATAGCTCGTCAAATTCCTCCATGAACGCTCCCAGAGTGTGAAGAATCCAGCGCGGTCAATCTTCCCACTGGCCGTCAGTCTTACTTTCGCTACTTCTTCACCTTTCTTTTTGACGATCAGCCATCCCAGCTGGTCTCCTTTTTCAATCGGTAATTTAGATACATTTGCTAATTTCATGGTTGTTTGATAGGAATCTTTAGGTTGAGATTTCTTTTTCAAAATAACGACATCTTTTTCAGGAGAAATTTTCACGTATCTAGGTTCTCCGCGGGTAATTTTCATTTTCTTTAACGTATCTGTTTTGGAAAACAGTTTGACTCCCTCGTATTGACCAAAACCGTAATCAAGCATGCTTGCTACATCTGCATTCCTTTTCTTGGGTGTTTCCGCTCCCATAACCACAGCAATCATATGCATGTTGTTTCGTTTAGCAGACGCCGTTAGACAATACTTCGCTTCAGAAGTGAAGCCTGTTTTCAGCCCATCCATTCCAGGGTAAGATTTAATCATTTTATTGGTATTTACTAGCCAGAACTCATTATCCTGACCCTTACGCAAATAATCTTCATAAATTGTCGTGTATTTGGTAATTTCATCATGCATGAGAAGCTCTCTTGCCATAACTGCCATATCATGGGCGGTACTATAGTGGCCTTTCGCCGGAAGTCCTGTAGGATTCTCGAAATGTGTATTCTCCAGCCCTAAATCCTTTGCTTTCGCATTCATTCTTTGGACAAATGCTTTCTCAGTGCCGGCAATACGTTCAGCCATTGTTACACTAGCGTCATTTCCTGAAGCCACAGCAATTCCTTTAAGCAAGTCTTTAACCGTCATTTCTTCTCCAGGTTCTAGAAAGATTTGAGAACCGCCCATAGAAGCGGCATGTTCACTTACTCTTACTTTCTCATCAAGTCGAATATGCTTTTTATCAAGCTCTTCCATAATTAATAAAAGCGTCATAATCTTAGTCATACTTGCCGGCGGCAATTTCTCGTTCGCCTGCTTTTCATAAAGGGTCATTCCACTATTTTTCTCAATTAAAATAGCTGATTTAGCAGAATTCACAATTTCATCCTGCTTTTCTTCAGCCCTCGTTAGAGAAGGTTGTATAAAAGACACCATTAAACAAAGTGTTAGAGTAAATCCAATCAATTTTTTCATTTTTTTGCCCTCCTATTGCTGTAAGTGTTCCTATTTTCCCCCGTGATTGGGCTTCTATACCAAAATAAGGACAACAAAAAGACGCCATATCATTTTATGGCGTCTCTAGTTATGTACGTTTATTGTTTGATTGCTTTAACCAGTGTCTAATCCCTTTTCCTGCGTGGGGCTCATCAGAAAACCGAGGAATAACATGCATGTGAGCATGAAAGATATGCTGTCCCCCAGTCTGACCGCAGTTATAGCCCACATTATATCCATCGGGATTTAAACGGTCTTGTTGGTACTGTTTCACTTGTTCCAGCAACCTTTTACTATCCACCCACTCTTCCTCAGTCATATCAAAGACCGTTTCACGGTGTGCTTTCGGCACAATTAAGCCAGATCCTATCAGAACTCTCTGCTCTTTTTGCAAAAAGACACACGTATCGTTCTGTAAAATAATCTTTTGTGTTGAATCAAGTGAAGGGTGACAAAAAATACAGAAATCCATAAAAATCCCCCATAGAATAATTCCCCCACAATCGATTGTGAGGGAATTTATTATATCATATTATTTTATGACTTTATGGATCAGTTCAGGCGCCAGCACTTCTTCTTCAGAAATAGTATAGGCTTCTTTCACTTTTTGAATAGAGGCATCTGGGCTTTGTTCATCACTGTGCAAGACCACCAATGGTTCTGATGCACGTACTTTATCTCCGATTTTTTTCTTTAAAGTAATTCCGACTCCATGATTTATCTGATCTTCCTTCGTTGCGCGTCCAGCTCCTAAATACATAGCTGCTACTCCGATAGATTCTGCATCGATTGCAGATACATAACCATCTTTTTCCGCTTTTACTTCTACGTCAAACTTCGCTTGCGGAAGCAGATCCAAATTGTCAATCATATTTACATCTCCGCCCTGAGCCTGCACTAAAGTACGAAGCGCCTGAAATGCTTTTCCGTTTTCCAGATTTTGCTCAAGTGCTTCGTAGGCTTCTTCATAGGTGTCAAATACTTCAGCCAGTAAAGTCATATGAGAAGCTATTTCAAGGGAAAGGTTACGTAAGTCCATCACTTTTTTACCTTGTAAGATCTCTGCTGCTTCTTTAATCTCGTTAGCATTTCCTACTTCAAATCCCAACGGCTGATTCATGTCACTTATGACCGCCACAGTATTCCGTCCTAAGTTGCTGCCAATGCTAACCATTTCTTTAGCAAGTGCTTCTGAGTCTTCAAGTGTTTTCATAAAAGCACCTGACCCTGTTTTCACATCAAGGACAATACTGTCAGCGCCAGAGGCTAATTTCTTACTCATAATTGATCCGGCAATTAACGGCATTGAATCTACTGTACCCGTCACATCGCGAAGAGCATATAGCTTTTTATCGGCTGGTGCAAGGTTTCCTGTTTGACCGGCCACTGCCAGCTTATGTTCATTTACATTTTGAATGAACTTTTCTTTTGACATTTCTATCTCAAGACCTTTGATGGACTCTAGTTTATCAAGAGTCCCTCCCGTGTGACCGAGACCTCTTCCGGACATTTTAGCTACAGGAACTCCTACAGATGCAACCAATGGACCTACGATAAAGGTAACTTTGTCTCCCACTCCTCCAGTGGAATGTTTGTCTACTTTATGGCCTTCAATTCCTGACAAGTCTATCGTTTCTCCTGAGTCAACCATAGCCTGAGTCAATGTAGCTGTTTCTTCCGCAGTCATCCCTTGAAAATAAATGGCCATAGTAAGAGCCGATGCTTGATAGTCAGGAATTTCCCCCTTCGTGTAACCTTCAATGAAGAAGTAAATTTCCTCTTTGTTTAGTACTTCTCCGTCTCTCTTTTTAACAATAATGTCATACATTCTCATCTCTATTCACCTATTTCTCTGAAGTTTATGCCGGTAACGTTTTCAGCATATCTTTAACAAATCCTAAAAAGTCTTCTCTAACTTTGGCGGTAGTATCTATCACTTCGTCGTGAGTCAAGGGCTGGTCCAAAATCCCCGCAGCCATATTTGATATGCACGAGATGCCCAATACGCGCAGGCCAGCGTGACTTGCTACAGTTACTTCCGGGACCGTAGACATACCAACGGCATCTCCTCCCAGCGTTCTCAGCATTCGGATTTCCGCAGCCGTTTCATAAGCAGGTCCAGTATTCCCTATATAAACCCCTTCGCGCACCTGTAATTCCACTCGTTCAGCACTTTGTTTTGCATGGCTGATCAAATCTCGATCATAGGCTTCTGACATATCAGGAAAACGAGGACCAAGCTGTTCATCATTCGGCCCAATAAGTGGACTATCACCCATGTTATTAATGTGATCAGTTATAATCATTAAATCTCCAGGGTGAAAGGACTCATTAATTCCTCCTGCTGCATTCGTTACAAATAATGTTTCTACACCGATTTCTTTCATAACCCGAACAGGAAAAGTCACTTGCTCCATGCTGTATCCCTCGTAGTAGTGAAAGCGACCTTGCATGGCTACTACTTGACGGCCTTCTAATTCTCCTATAACCAATTGTCCCTTATGTCCGGAAACGGTCGACTCGGGGAAGTGTGGGATATCTTTATACTTAATGACAGTTGGATTCTCTATTTCTTCTGCAAGTACACCTAATCCTGAACCTAAAATTAAACCTACGGATGGTGCTGTGTTCACTTTTTTTTGGATGAAATTTGCGGCATCTCTCAAATACATTTTATTCATTATTCTCCACTCCTCTGCCTATTCAATATCTTTTAAGAAGCTTGTTCCATGTGCGGGCATCTTAATTGAAAAGTTATCAGCAATTGTAGCACCGATATCTGCAAATGTCTGACGCTGCTTTAACTCTTTTCCTTCCTTAATCCCTTTATGGTAAGCAAGTAATGGAACTAACTCACGAGTATGATCCGTTCCGTGGTGGGTAGGATCATTACCGTGATCCGCTGTAATAAGCAGCAGATCATCTTCTGATAAATTCTCCAATACCTCTGGAAGTCTTTGGTCATAATCCTGCAGAGCTTCCCCATAACCCTTTGGATCACGGCGGTGACCAAATTTAGCATCAAAGTCTACCAAGTTTAGAAAGGAAATGCCGGTGAAATCCTTTTCTAAGGACGCTGCAAGCTGATCCATGCCGTCCATATTATCCTTAGTACGAACCGCATCAGTAACGCCTTCTCCATCATAAATATCTGAGATTTTACCTATGGCTAAAACATCTAAGTCTGCTTCTGCCATTTCATTCATGACCGTACGGCCGAATGGTTTCAAGGCATAATCATGACGGTTCGTCGTTCTTTCAAACGCTCCCGGTTTACCTTCGAATGGACGGGCAATCACACGACCCACCATATACTTTTCATCCAGCGTCAGTTCACGGCAAATTTCACAAATCTCTAATAATTCTTCAGGGGGGATAATATCCTCATGAGCGGCAATTTGTAAAACAGAATCTGCAGAAGTGTAAATAATCAGATCCCCTGTTTCCATATGCTGCTCTCCCAGTTCTTCAATAATCTCTGTTCCAGAAGCGGGCTTGTTTCCTAAGATTCCTCTTCCTGTTTTCTCCTTTATTTCGGCTAAAAGCTCATCAGGAAAACCATCTGGAAATGTTCGAAATGGTTTATCAATGTAAAGACCCATAATTTCCCAATGGCCAGTCATTGTATCTTTACCATTTGATGCTTCCACCATCGTTGTATAGTGAGCTTTCGGATGTTCACTCTTTTCAATTCCTTTAATAGGTCGAATGTTACTTAGACCTAGTTCACCCATATGAGGCATTTTTAATCCGCCTTCCATATGCTCAGCAATATGACCAAGAGTATCAGCACCTGAATCATTAAATTCCTCAGCATCCGGTGCTTCTCCAATCCCTACTGAATCCATTACTACTAGAAATATTCGTTTAAACGATTTCATATAATTTCCCTCCTAAAGTTTACTTTCCCAAAGTTGTGTAAAATTACGCTCTTCTTGCAGATGTAGGATGTCAGACCTCTTTCAAGCAAAAAAAGTCCTACGCTCGTGGATGGTACGAGCGATAAACATCTTTTAGTCTTGATTTAGTTACGTGGGTATAAATTTGTGTGGTAGAAATATCAGCATGTCCCAGCATTTCCTGTACAGCCCTTAGATCGGCTCCATTCTCTAATAGATGCGTAGCGAATGAATGCCTGAGTGTATGAGGTGTGATTTCTTTTTCAATTCCTACTTCTTTGGCAACCGCTTTCAGAATCTTCCAAAATCCCTGCCTTGACAAAGAATTACCATGGTGATTCACAAAAAGCTCTTCTGTAGGCTTATGCTTAACTAAGGTCTCACGATATTCCTTAATATAGGTCTCTGCAGCTTCTTTAGCGAGATCTCCTAATGGTACAATACGCTCTTTGGAGCCTTTACCTAGACATCTTACGAATCCCATCATTAGGTGAAGGTCGCTCACTTTTAAGGAAACCAGCTCTGTCACACGCAATCCTGTTGCATAAAGCATCTCCAGCATGGCTTTATTTCTCGCCGATAATGGATCCTGCGGCTGGATATTTAATAATTTGTCTACATCCGTAGAAGACAGGACCTTAGGTAACTTCCTTTCTTTCTTTGGGGTTTCTATATGTAGACTTGGATCTTCACTAGTTACTTTCTCTCTTATCAGAAACTGGTGAAAAAGCCGTATAGATGACAAGAGCCGGGCTATTGTTGCCGCTGACCTTCCCTTATCATTTAAATCATATAGATACTTCATAATATGGGCACGTGATACTGACTCCCAATCTGAGAGATTCTGCGAATGCTCCAAGAATATCTGATACTGTTTTAAATCTCGTTGATAGGATTGAATAGTATTCGGCGACAACCCACGTTCAACGGTTAAATAATGAAAAAAATCATCGAGTGCATATTGCATAACCACTCTACTCTCCTAGTCGAAAGAATATCGATAACCGATCCGTCCATTCTTGTCCCACTGGTTCAAACACTTTTACTGCAGAACCTCCGGGCGGGTCGTATCGATGCTGCCTCTCATACTCTTCATGCACCATTCTCAGGGCAAAATAAAAGACACAAGTGCAGATAGTGAAAACGATAAGAACTTTTAACAGATCTTGTAAAGTACGGCTGATCATCGTTTTCAATGGCCTCCTTTAAGGGATGATACTTAAAGGATATGCCTAAAAAACACCTAATTATACATGGAAGTCCCATCTAAGTTTAACGTACACGATTTTAATATATTTGTAAATAGTAATCCTTGTTCTGATCATAATCCATATTTTCAGAATTTAATTGGGTTGATGGCTTTATTTTCAGCTATCCAGCAATCATCGCTTCTAAAAAACCTAGATGGAAGACCTAACTTTTGATTAACTAGTTAGAAGCTCGTACACTTGCTTTAGATAAATGATAGAAAGGGATGATCACTCATGGGACAAGATCTAACAGGCAAAGTTGCCTATGTTACGGGTGCGGGCCGTGGAATCGGCCGCGCAACAGCGCTGGAATTAGCTAAGAATGGAGTTCATGTAGGTTTAATAGCACGTACGCAATCTTCTTTAGAAGAAGTAGCTGAGGAAGCCAGACAATTCGGAGTAAATGCCAGTATTGGTGTGGCCGATATTTCCAATGCAGAGGAAGTAGAACGTGCCGTGGATAGTCTTATCCAAGAGCTCGGTGCAGCAGATATACTGATTAATAACGCTGGAATGAGTACACGTGGCTCATTTCTCGAAATTGAACCAGAAGATTGGAGAAAGACGATCGAAGTTAATGTGTTTGGAACGTATTACGTTACTCGGGCAGTGCTCCCTAAAATGATAGAAAAGAATCAAGGGGACATTATTAATATTTCCTCAAGCAATGGGCTTAAAGGAACAGCCGGCGCTACCGCCTATAGTGCATCCAAGTTTGCAGTACAGGGGATGACAGAGGCGTTAATGCAGGAAGTCAGAAGAAATAATATTCGCGTTAGTACACTCAACCCTAGTTTAGTTGCTACAGAGCTAGTATTCGGGGATGAATTGGAAGATACAGATAAAGAAAAATACATGCAGCCAGAAGATCTTGCGGAGTACATGGTAGCTCAGCTAAAGCTGCATCCACGTATTTTCATCAAATCCTCCCTGCAATGGGCGACGAATCCGTTTTAATAAAAAACAAAAGAAGCGACACCAACGTTTATCTTTAACTATAGAAAACCCGAACCATTTAATTTTAAAGGTTCGGGTTTTCTGATCGTTTACTGATATTTTCGCTACTCATAACTAAACAACATAGATTCATAGATATCATTACTAAAATTCTAAGTATGAGGGCTAATTGTGAGACGATGTATTTGATCCGCTAGATACTGCTGCTTTCTGGCAGACACGGCAAATCCCATGAAAGGTTAACCGGTGATCTTTTACTTGGAAACCCCATTCCCCTTCAATCAGCTTCTCCACGTCACCTAATAAATCCTCTTCTATTTCTTCTACAGAACCACATTCTATACAGACGAGGTGGTGGTGAAAGTGTTCCGCACCTTCTTTTCTTAAATCGTAGCGGGATACTCCATCTCCAAAATTAATTTTATCAACGATTTTTAACTCTGATAATAATTCTAAAGTACGGTACACGGTGGCGAGACCTATTTCTGGTGCTTTCTCTTTTACGAGGAGGTATACATCTTCTGCACTTAAATGGTCTTCTTCGTTTTCTAAAAGTACTCGTACTGTTGCTTCCCTTTGCGGTGTCAGCTTATAACTCTGGGAATGCAGGTGCTTTTTAATACGCTCGATACGATGTTCCATTTCATTCGTCCCTCCCTCGTAATTCCAATTTTATTATAATCAGTGAAAGAGAGAGTGTCAAATTATAATAATTACAATAAATTATCGATATTTAATGCTATGTGATAACTATTATAATTAATGATACAGCCATTTTAATATAACTTCTAGAATAGGGTCAGAAAAGAACACTTCGATAGTAGAAGCGGCAAGCAAGATGATCAGCAAGCCTAAAAATAAAGTACTGTACCGGGCAAAAACCTGAAGAATGGGCTGATGAACGCGTTTAATAAAAAGTTGTTTGCATAGAGTCAGTGAAAACATTAGAGCAAGGGCTCCTCCCGCTAAGTATACAGGAATGATCAGCAAATTCTGTGGAGCGATCGCAGCGGAGGATAACAGCAGACCGTACCAGCCCATTTGATTCACTAGAAAACCAACAGAAAAGCCCACAACCAGACCTTTAATAAACAGTAAGACTGTTATAATAGGCATCCCTACAATTGAAATTCCAAGCAGAAATAGCAAAAGCATATATTTAATATGATAGAGCATGGTATCTTTCCAAAGGGTGGCTTTGGTCATTCCATCCACATCCATAACATTCTCAAAAAACTTCTTTAAATAAAAAAACAGATCCTGTTTCTGCACAAAGTTCATACTATTAACAATCACTGCTCCAAAGACCATCCCCATAATAAACAGGATAAATATAAACACAAAGATATTTAAGTGGCTCTGAATATCCTTTCTTGCCAACCGGACTCCTTGCTGCATGGATCCCTCACCCTTTCTCATAAACGGTCTATGACCAATCTATGAGTTCAAAGTGAGAAATAGACCTTGCCCAGCGTTTTACTACTCTTTTAAAATTAAGCTGGCGTTCCTTAGCTGAGCTTACTTGATAACCAAAGTCCACTCCTCAAAAAACCGATTCCCTCTATTTAAATATTCTTGTTCTTAAGCTTTAAAAAGAGAAGCGCATAAGAAGTTTTTACGTCATGAACTCTTTGTTCTTTCTCCAGCTGCTCCGTTTCCTCTAGAGTTAACTCCAAAAGTTCAACAAATTCATCTTCATCTGTGCCAATGGCTTCTTTAAGAGGGCGAATATTATCCGTAAAATAGATGTGGACGAGTTCATCCGCAAACCCAGGAGAGGTATAGAAGGAATTCACCCACGTTAATTCATCAGTGGTGTAACCAGTTTCTTCTTCAAGCTCACGCCTGGCGGTAACTTCTGGTTTTTCCCCTTCTTCAAGTTTACCGGCAGGAATTTCTACTATGCTTTTCTCCAGTGGCTTTCGGTACTGCTCTACGAGAAGCAATTTTCCCTCCTTCGTGAGGGCAATCACTGCTACCGCACCAGGATGGCGAACCAATTCTCGTTTAGAAGTATGTCCATTGGGTAAAGAAACAGTGTCTACGTCTAATTGAATAATTCTTCCTTGAAAAATATTTTCAGTACTTATTGTTTTTTCTTCAAATTTTTTCACTTTCCGTCATCCTCTCTCTTTTTTCCTAAAGTTATTTTACCATAGGAGTAGATGGAAACCCGAGTTATTCGATATGATAGACCAGAAAGGATGTTGATAGATCATGAGTAAACGCAAATTAGGAAGCTCCGAGCTTTATATTTCTGAAATCAGCCTGGGAGGCATGTCTCTGGGTAAAGATATAGGAAAAGCCAAATCTATAATTGACCGTGCAATTGATGCAGGAATAAATTATGTTGACACAGCTGATCTCTATGATTTTGGCATGAACGAACAAATTGTCGGGGAAGCAATTAAAGGAAGACGAGAAGAAATCATTCTCGGGACTAAAGTTGGAAATCATTTCACCCCCGGTAAGGAAGGATGGTCGTGGGACCCTTCCAAGACTCATATCAAACGTGGAGTCAAAGATAGTCTACAGCGTCTGGGAACAGATTATATCGATCTCTATCAGCTGCACGGCGGTACAATCGATGATCCGATCGAGGAAGCCATTGAGGCATTTGAAGAGCTAAGAAAAGAAGGCTATATAAGAGAATACGGTATTTCTTCTATTCGACCAAATGTGATTAAAGAGTATGTAGAGAAATCAAATATAGTAAGTGTGATGATGCAATATAATGCACTGGACCGCAGACCTGAGGAAGAAATCCTGGACTTACTAGAACAACATGACATTAGTGTACTGGCAAGAGGACCTCTTGCTAAAGGAATGTTATCTTCCAAAGGAGAAACCATAGTAAATAAAAAAGCAGAAGAAGGATTTCTTGAGTATAGTTATGAAGAAGTTCTTTCCCTGGTGAAAAAGTGGCAGGATTATAAGAGTGATTCCCGTACACTTACGGCACTTGCTCTGCAATATGTGCTCCATCATTCAGCGGTCGCTTCTGCCGTATTCGGTGCCAGTTCTTTGGAGCAGCTGGAAGATAATCTCAGTTACTTCCGATCCGAGCCGATAACGGAACAAATTTTCGGTGAAATTCAAGCCATGACCAATCCAATCACTTATCAAAAACATAAATAAAGACTTTGATATGAAAAGGTTGTGCACCAAAAAAACCCGAACCAGCATACTCTGGTTCGGGTTTTTCATCTAGGAAGATGCCCTTCGACTCTCTGTCCATATTCTTGTGCTTTCTAGATACTGGCCTCTTTATCGAAGGATTATTGATTGGTTCTTGCCTCTTAATGCTTGAAAGATTTCCAATCCAAATCACTTTCATTCAATAGTTCTTCAAAGCTTTTATTTGCTTCTCGCTTTTGTTTTTCTTCTATCCTTTTCAACCGCTCAAGCTCCTGCTGCTTGTCAGCCTGCTGCTTTAACGCTGCTTTCTTTACCTGCAGCTGACTTACAACATCTTGGTTAAGCTGTTCACTGAGTGAGCCTTGCTTTTCTTTTTTTCTACCCATTAGATTGTTGCCCCTTCCTTAACATCTTTAATAGAAATGATAGGATTCAACATGCCTTCCGGGCTGGATAAACGAAAGCTACCTTTTACAAAGTCCAGTTTCATCTCATTCTTAAAGAATATGGCCTGTTGATTATCAATAATTGTGGAGAAGGAAGTACTTTGCACCTCTAAATCGGTTTCTCTGCGCTCACTCTCCTGGCGAATAGAGGGCAGACCATTCACCCCGCAGCCGCACCCTTCCGTATCGTAAAACAGACGAAGTAACGGTTTCGCAGGATCTTTTATTCTTTGCAGCTCCTCTTCTGCCTGATGAGTAATAGTAAGTTTCATTACTGATCACCTCTTTTTTTAATCATAAGAAAATAAGCTCTTCAACGCAATATTTTTGGATCGAAAAAGTTTGACATCCGTTTACAATTTCAGCCAAATTGAGCTTGTAAACATGCCGCCAGTTTCTTTAAGCGGAACCGACTTAAATGGGTGAGTACGTGGGCATCTGGCCGGATCACTATTACTTCCCCTTTTTTAAGGCCGAGTTTATGTGAAATCTCTTTATTCCTATCTATTATCAAAAAGGAACGATGCTTGTCAGGAAGCCAGCTCTCGGCATTCACGATGAAGTAAGGACTGATAATACCGCCTACCCTTTCATTAAAATCCTCTATAGCTGGAAGTACTTTTTCACAGAATATATCAGGATCATCGTCTTCAATGTTCATAAGCAGCAAGCATTTCCCGGCCCTCAGCTTCTCATAAAGATGGAACTCTTCATTGTGATGATTAGGGACTCGATCTCCTGCTTGCCTGCCTCTCCTTGTATGAGGCATGAATTTAGATAGATCCGTAAATCGATAATCAACGCTGATCTGAGACATATTTTTTGAAATCATTTTTTTCATAATTAGACTCCTGGAAAGTCTTTTCAATACGAAGTTCCTCGTTGATATTCCTAGTTTACTTTGAAGCGTGATTCCTCGAATCATTCGATTGGTTTTTTTAATAACATCCTCTGCCACTTTTTTTCTTTCTTCTTCATAAGTAGCTAGAAGGTTAACGGATAGTTGATATTTCAGCACGTAAGCAAGCTTCCAAGCAAGATTGCTTGCATCCTGAATCCCTACATTCATTCCTTGACCTCCTGCTGGATTATGAATGTGAGCTGCATCTCCTACAAAAAAGACCCCATCTTTAAAATAGTGATCTACTTGGCGATGAGAAGCAGTGAAATTGGATAACCAGTAAGGATCACTTATTCTTAAGGGATCGGGAGAAATTTTGTTTACTGATTCCTGCAATCCAACTAAATCTACCTCTCCATCCATATCTTGCTTCTGATAATCTATCGCAATGACCCGTGTGTACCCATTTTTGAAGGGAGCTAAAAACATCATCCCAGCATCACTGCTAATAAGTCTTAATTTATTCTTCTCCTGCAGGTTATTTAATTTCACATCGCCTAACATAACGTGGACATCTTCAGATTTCCCTTTGAAGTTCATGTTCAACTCTTTTCTTACCCTGCTATGGGCCCCGTCACATGCTGCCATGTATTTTCCTTTGATGGTGGTAATCCGACCGTCTTCCTTTTCAATTGACGCAATTGTGCCATTATCCGTAGTGTGGAGGGAAAGAAGTTTATTTCCCCGCAGAACCTTTGTCGGCGGGAGGTTTCTTTCTAAAATCGCTTCCGTGTCGCTTTGAGGAAATATACAAAGATAAGGATGATCTGTATCGTCATGAAGAAGCGAAAAATCATTTTCCAGAATTCTTTCCTTCTTATAATACAATTCGATATTTTTAATTAAAAGACCCCGTGTGGTAAACTTATCTGCCAAACCTAACATATCTAGCATTTCCATAGACCTCGAGTGTACGACTAATGCTTTCGAATAGTGCGATCTTTCTAAAGATTGATCAATGATTTGATAATCCACTTGATGTTTTTCAAATTCGTTGGCAAGCATTAACCCTGACGGTCCAGCTCCTATAATTAATACGTCTGTATCAAATCCCATGTGAACACCCTCTCTCCCTTGTTATTGTTCCTTCAGCGAATACGCACAAAATTTTATTTTTCAAGCGTCATCTTATCTGAAAATGCCATGTGCAAAAGCAGCTGAATCTCATTAATTCTTCCTTTAAGAAATGACCGGAAGTTTACCTTACCTATACAAAATGGCCTGCGTCAGTTGCCTGCAAGCCATTGTATCTGGAAATGAAAAGAATCCTCATTTTTTATTAAACTGATTTTGCATCAATTTCTCCATCATCACCGGGAGCATTTGATAAATTTTGCTGCCTGAATCCATCCATAATGGTAAATTGATTTCTCGCCGATTTGTAAAGAGGGATTGAGTAATAGTAAAAGCTACTTTATTTGGCTCTAGCATAAAACGATCGACTGCCCGCTCATAACTGCCGCTGGGATCCGCTTGTCGAAAGAAGTTCGTCCTTACAGGTCCCAAGTTAACGGAAGTTACGTAAACCCCTTCCTTTTCTACTTCCATCCGCAGGGCATTGGTAAAGCCGATAACCGCATGTTTTGATGCAGAGTAGACAGCAGATTTTGGAGTAGCGATTTTACCGGCTTGTGAAGCGACGTTAATAATGTGCCCCTCTCCTTGTTTTAAAAAGTGAGGCAGTAATTGATGAACTGCGCGAATGAGTGATTTAACATTCACATCGAGCATATTTTCAATATCCTTCCACTGAGCTTCTACCACTAAATCGAACACGGCCATCCCCGCATTATTAATCAGGGCATCGATCGATCCATGATCGTAGCAGATTTGATCTATGATATCTTTCCAGTCTATGTCATTGGACAAATCTGCTTTATACCAGTAACAGTCTACTCCGAAACGTTCTTTAACTATGTTCGCTATGATTTCTAAACGGTCTTCCGATCTAGCTATCAGAATGGGTATGCCTCCCGACCTGGCGATATGTATCGCTAAATACATGCCGATACCACTTGACGCTCCTGTAATTAATACTTTTTTATCTTTTACATTCCTATTCATTTCCATCCCCCTTTGTTTACATAATAATATTTCCGTTTACCCTCCATTACATAGTCCACTTGTCCAGAAGCTTCTAAGTAATCGAGCTGGCCGACAGTTTCTGACATCGTTAAACCAAACTGAGTTTCAATCTGCTTAGGAAACAGCTGCTGACATACTTGATAGATTGTTGCCTTTCCAACACCGATCATATCTTTTACTTTTTGAGCCCTTTCTTCTTGTCGTTCCAGCCGTCTTGTAATAAGCGGTTGGACGTCTTCAAATATTTTTCCATGACCGGGATAGACGGTGCCAATTGGATAATCCCTAAGTTTAATCATAGAATCCCGATACTGAAGTAATGGCGCCGGTCTAGCTTCACCCGGAATATATGGCGGTTCTAGTAACGGATTGGATGAAATGTGAGGAAGAAGATGATCTCCTCCTAAAAGGGCTCCATCCGAATTTCTAAAAAAAGAGAGGTGGCTTTGAGCATGACCAGGAGTTTCAATGGTTATCCATTCCTCGTGACCAGGCAGAAGATCTCCTTCTGACAACACTTGAGTAAGCTCACCACGGGCAGTCCATTTCAATGGCTTGCGTAACGATTTTAATAACTTAAAGTATGAAGCTGGAACACCTGCCTCCTCATACATTTCCTGATAGAACCATTCATACCTTTGGAAGAAATCTTCATCTCGTTCCAGCCACGGCTTCAGTTTCTCATGCGCCGCCACCATCGAAACATTCTCAAAAGGTTCCAAGAGTCCCATGTGGTCAGGGTGGTGGTGTGTGTAGATGATTTGCTCAATATCCTTTGGCAGATACCCAAGATCGCTCAGCTGTTTCTTTAAACCATTCCACGCTTCTTCCGTTTTTACACCTGTATCTACGAGGGTTAATTTTTCTCCTTTTAACAGATAACAATGAACATCGCCAACAGCATAAGGCGTGGGCAGGGTGATTTGATAAATGGTATCGCGTAAAGTTTTCATCTAACTTCCTCCATGAAATGAATACTTATTCATTATTTTCTGTTATTGTAGCATGAGAGAAGAAAGAATTCTAAGTATTTATCTTTCCTGCCTAACTCATCCTCTGCCTATGGTTATTGTCTTGGTCATATTTAACTCTAAAGTGTAATTATACTTACCATGCGCATTCTTACAACCTTGTTTTATTTGGCGGAAACACAGAAAACCCGACCAATGATTTCGGGTTTTCAAACAAATAGAATATTGATAGTAGCGCCACTGAACGATTGATTGAGATCAGGGAAGGAAAATGATCTAGTTGATCACTTATTCTTCCAAAGATTAATTGTCTACGCTTTAAAAAAATAATCGATCGTCTCCATTAAAATATGTGGAAGTTTCTCAAAACTATAGGAAAGCTCCAGGCGTTCTGTCCACTGATGAGCATCTTTACCCAACGGACCTATATTAATAATAGGCATCGTAACGGCTTCCATGACATCAGAAGATATTTCAAACCCCTTCCCTTGAATAGGCATTTGATCGATTAAGTCATCGATAGGGGATCTCGTGGAGACTGGACCAATAAAGCTGGAGTCTGATAATCCAGTAAAATACTCCACTTCATTCACCTTCACCCCATATTCCTTCTTTGCGAATTCAATGGCTGTCTTTGCCCCACCTTGAATCATTTCATCGTGGTGGGAGGAAACAGCCGGATAGAAAGGCGGGCTGTAAAAAAGGACGATCATAGGACCGAGATCTTTACATAGTGCCGCTAAATTCTGTACGAGTATCGTAGAAAAATCACGATCTCCATGTTCCCGCTGATTGATCAATAAATTCTGCCGGCGATCTACTTCTATTTTTCCAAATTTATTAACTGCCTCCTGATAAAGCTCTTTGTAGGTTAAAATTCTGATAGAAGGCACAAAGGAAGATTTCTGATCATCTTTCAAATAGTAGCTCGCCTGTTTATGATAATGCTTGAGGATCTTCGGTTTCGCCCGCTCACAGGCTTGCAGTAATTTGTTATTCATTTCTGCTATGGTTTGTTTCATATAGAGCACATTGTACATAGCTACTGCTGCCTGAGGGGTCTGGACGGAATATTCGTGTTTCAAATCACGCTGCATTAAGCTTAGTGGAGGTGGAGTTCGTTCCTCCCCCACTTGTTCAATAAAAGCTTCATTTAATTCCATTTCCTGAGCTACGTAACTTAACATTAAGTTAGCATTTAGTCCCCCAAATGGCTCACCTGCATGGGTTTCCTTTCCATAACATAGAAATCCAGGTAATGTCTTCCCTATTGATCCCGTGTATAAATAATAAGCCGGATCTCCAGGGTATTTGCTGAACATAGGTTCCCCATTGATTGTTAGCTTATAATTTAAATTTTCTTTTTCTTTCATTTTTTTAAGAACTGGTAAAGCAGCAAGCATGCCTTCAGAATTTACCTCTTCATCCGGCACGGCCAGCAGCAAAAGATTACCATCAAACCGCCCTTCCATGGCTCTCTCCAAAAGGGAAAGATGAACGGTTAATCCAGCTTTCATATCCATTGTACCTCTTCCAAACAGCCAATCGCCGCTTTTCAAATCATCAGCAGCATCTGGAGGAAGCTGATCCACGTGTTTCAATAATTCTTGGGTGAATTCTTTAGGGTAAAAAGCAAGATTTTCCCAAGATCCATAATCCTGAACACCTACTACGTCAGCATGAGCAATTAAGACAATCGTTTCTCGCGCTCCTTCTTTTTTAACTAGAGCAGAAAGCAGCTGCCTACCGTCTTTCAGCGGATGAAGACTTACATGATCCGGGTGGTTTTTATAATATTTTTGATCGGCTAAAATATAATATAAGTATTCAATAATTGCAATTTCAGCATTACTCCCGGTAATACTAGGGTACTCAACTAAAGAACAAAGTAAATCGGTTAATTGCTGTTTCGTTTTCCATTGACTCATCATTCTTCACTCCTCATATATTGACTTTTAATTAAGAATCGCACACAATCAAATCGAGTCAAACCTTAAAGTAAGAGGTGAACTTTTTTGACGAAAACCTTAATTTATGCCCACCGAGGTGCCAGTAAATTAGCACCTGAAAATACAATGCCCGCTTTCGAATTAGCAAAGGCTGCTGGAGCAGAAGGGATCGAGACAGATGTCCAGCTGACGAAAGATCATATCCCCATTCTTATCCATGATGAAAACTTAAGAAGAACCACAAATGGGACTGGCTTTGTACAAGATTATACATATGCAGAGCTTCGTCATTTAGATGCTGGAAGCTGGTTTTCTTCAAAATATTCAGATAGCTATATTGTAACACTTGAAGAATTTCTCCGCTGGTTTCGTCATCAGCCCATGGTATTGAATGTGGAATTAAAAACAAATGTGATTGAATACCGAAATATAGAAAGAATTGTTTATGATTGTCTAAAGCGACATCAAGTACTGGAACGAACTGTTATTTCCAGCTTTAATGCTGAGACTCTCTGCCGAATGAAGAAAATTAATCCTTCCGTAGAAACAGCTTTCCTTACGTCTACAAAGATGAGAAATCTTCCCGGCTATGCGAAATCAATTGATGCAGATGCCCTCCATGTCAAACATCGATTACTGGACAAGAAGCTGGTCAAACATTGCCAGAAAAATCGTTTGAACCTGAGAATATACACGGTTAACAGACCGTCAATGATGAAAAAGTGTTTTCAGTTAGGCTGTAATGGTATTTTTACAGATGTTCCCCACCAAGCGATCGAGTATCGCGATCAATGGCTGAAACGAAAAGGTTGAGGGTATGTTTCTAATTTATTCATTATTCTTGCTCTTCTGGTCAGCGGTATTCATCGATTTTCTGCTGGGATTTAAAACAATCTTGTCAATCGATACTGTGAAGCCTGATGTTTCACATTCTGAATTCATCACGGTAATCCTGGCTGCTAAAAATGAAGAAAAATCGATACAGCATTGTTTGGATTCGCTGCTGGCACAAAAAAATGTAAGAGTAGAAATTATCCGGTAAACGACCGTTCGAATGATAATACCGCGGCCATTATGGAAGAAACAGCCCGTCTGAATCCGTCTATCCATACTATTCATATTGATTCGCTGCCAGAGGGTTGGCTTGGGAAAAATCATGCCTTGGCAAAAGGAGTTGAACAGGCAAAAGGGAATTATTTTCTGTTTACCGATGCCGACATCCTCTTCACCCCTAACGCCTGCAGCAAAGCTCTGACTTATTTAAAGAAAGAACAGGCAGATCACCTGACCGTTTCTCCAGATCTTCGCGCCAACTCATTACTCCTTAGGGGGTTTATTTCTTACTTTTTGTTCGGTTTTAGTGTACTAAAACGTCCCTGGACAGCTAATCGCTCAAAAACTGCTGGAGGAATGGGAATTGGAGCTTTTCAACTGATCAAACGGTCCTGTTATCAGGGAATCGGGGGACATGAAAAGTTAAAATTCAGACCTGACGATGACTTGGCGCTGGGTGAAAGAGTAAAGCGCTTTGGCTACAAGCAGCGGCTCGCCACTGGCCTTCATTCTTTATCAGTTGAATGGTACCCCAGCCTTTCTCTTGCTTTTAAAGGGTTTGAAAAAAATGCCTTCGCCGGATTAAATTACTCTGTGTGGCGAGGGTTGTTTGCTGTAATCTGTTTAATCATGACCCAGCTCCTTCCTTATGTGTTCCTATTCTCCTCTCTTCATTCGGTTCAAATTATTAGCGCTCTGAACCTCCTTTTGTTATTTTGTTTATATGCGATTGCAATAAAATCCCTCACTCGCTGCTCCGTATTTATCATTGCCGGGCAGCCGATTTACGCCTTATTGTTTGTATATATGCTTATGAGAGCTTTAATTCTCACTTGGATAAGAGGCGGAATTGAATGGAGAGGGAATCGATATCCCTTACATGAATTGAAGCAGTATTATAAGAATTCAAAGGAGGATTAACCGTTGAAGAACCAACTCTTCTCTTCCTATACGGTAAAAGGTGTCACACTTAAAAACAGAATAGTTATGTCACCTATGTGTATGTATTCCAGCTATGATCAGGACGGTAAAGCTCAGCCCTTTCACCTTGCCCATTACGAAAGTCGTGCAGCTGGACAAGTTGGTCTAGTGATGACTGAGGCCTCCGCTGTTCAACCTGAAGGCCGAATTTCCCATGAAGATCTTGGTATTTGGGATGACGAACACATAGAAGGACTTTCTAAGATTACTAAAGGCGTGCATAGTCACGATGCTAAAGCAGGTATTCAGCTTGCTCATGCCGGCAGAAAAGCTAATTTAAACGGAAACATCTATGCTCCTAGTCCTATAGCCTTTAATGAATCATTCAAAGAACCTTTAAAAATGAGTACAGAAGACATCAAAGACACCGTCAGTGCTTTCCAAAAAGCAGCAGAACGCGCAAAAAAAGCAAACTTTGATGTTATAGAACTTCATGCTGCGCACGGTTACTTAATTAACCAATTTTTGTCACCGCTCACCAATAAAAGAACGGATGCCTATGGCGGAACTCGTGAAAATCGCTTCCAACTCTTGAAGGAAGTAATCGAAGCCGTACAACAAGTATGGAACGGCCCCCTTTTTGTAAGAGTTTCTGGAAATGAATACCATGAAGATGGTAATACGATGGATGATTTTATATACTTCTCTAAAGAGATGAAACAGATGGGGATAGATTTAATTGATGTGAGTTCCGGAGGCGTGGTACCTGCAAGCATTGAACCTTATCCTGGATATCAAATCCGTTATGCTGAAGAAATTAAGCGTGGTGCCGCTATTGACACGGGTGCTGTCGGACTCATCACCACAGGAAACCAGGCGGAGGAAATATTGCAAAATGATCGTGCAGATCTTATTTTTATAGCAAGAGCTCTATTAAGAAATCCTTATTGGCCAAAACAAGCGGCTGATGAAATGGGCTATCACATAGAAGGACCAAGGCAATATACAAGAGCGTGGTAAACTTAGTCATCGATGTCTTAGCAGCTTCTGCTTCTAAGGCATCTTTTTTTTGGCTGCTAGAACGGGATCATGGATGGTACATATTCGTTTGATGCATTCTTAAGCTTTGAAGTGAAAACAAGGAAATCTGGTGGTATGATAATGGGAAAGGAGTGTGGCTTATGGAACTATTCTTTTTAGGAACAGGTTCAGGTGTCCCTTCCAAGGATCGAAATGTATCTTCCCTGGTACTTCGCTTACTAGAAGAAAGAGGCACGACCTGGGTTTTTGATTGTGGAGAGGCAACCCAGCACCAAATTTTACATACGAATGTGCGGCCGAGACGAATAGAAAAAATATTCATTACCCATTTGCACGGCGATCATATTTACGGACTTCCCGGACTATTGAGCAGCCGATCCTTTCAGGGAGGACAAACCCCTGTAACCGTTTACGGACCTAAAGGATTAAAAGAATATATAGAAGTCAGTCTTAGAGTTAGCGGCACGAGGCTTAAATATCCCATAACCATAAAAGAAATAACAGAAGGCATGCTGTTTGAAGATGAGCAATTTCGTGTAGAAGCTATTAAATTAGCCCATGGGCTCGACAGCTTCGGCTACGTCATCCAGGAAAAGGATAAACTCGGGGAACTTCTGCCCGCCAAGTTGAAGGAACTAGGTATACAGCCCGGACCTTTATATCAGATTATAAAAAGCCAGAATGAAACAACGCTCGATGACGGTAGAACGATATATCGTGAAGAGGTAACTGGTCCTTCTAAAAAAGGCCGAAAACTCGCTATATTAGGTGATACAAGGTACCTTCCTGCTTTGAATTCTAAGATTAAAGAAGCGGATGTACTCGTCCACGAAGCTACGTTCGCCGGAGAAGAAGAAGCGATGGCCCATGATTACTTTCACTCTACGATTACCCAGGCTGCAACTTTAGCCAAAAATGCGAATGTCAGTACACTGCTTTTAAATCATTTATCTGCTAGATATCATGGAGAAGAATTAGAGCGTCTGCAACGGGAAGCACAGGAAATTTTCCCTAATACAACTCTTGCTTACGACTTTTATCTTCACCCTATTCCATCCAGACCATAAGGGGAGCTGCAGTTATGGAAGAATTAATTCGGAGTCAGAAACAATACTTTAATGAAGGATTTACTCGCAGTTATTCATTTCGTATGGAACAATTAAAAAAAATAAAGAAAATGCTTGAAACGTTTGAAGATCCCATTCTCCGTGCTCTTCAATTTGACTTAAATAAGTCAGAGTTTGAAGCGTATTCAAGCGAAATTGGCTTTCTTAAAAGTGAAATTAGGGAACAAATGAAACATTTAAAACAATGGATGCACCCTGAAAAGGTGAAGACGCCGATCACCCATTTCGGTTCAACCAATTACATTATGAAAGAACCATTAGGAACGGTATTAGTTATTGCCCCTTGGAATTATCCCATTCAGCTTTCGCTTGCTCCGTTAATAGGAGCGGTCGCCGCTGGCAATACGGTCATTTTGAAGCCTTCAGAATTAACTCCTATGGTATCCTGGGTAATCAAAAAGATGATCCAGCACTATTTCCCTGAACAATATATCGCCGTAGTGGAAGGGGATAAACATATTACTCAGCAATTACTAGCTCAGCCTCTTGATTACATTTTTTTCACAGGTAGTACTTCTGTCGGCAGAAGCATTATGGAACAGGCAAGTAAGCAGCTGATCCCCGTCACTCTCGAACTCGGAGGAAAAAGCCCTGCCATCGTTCATAAAGATGCTGATCTGGACTTAGCTGCCAAAAGAATTGTTTGGGGTAAGTTCACTAATGCGGGCCAGACTTGTATTGCTCCTGATTATTTATTCGTCCACGAAGAAGTGAAGGATCTTTTGCTTTCTAAAATGAAAGTGTATATTCAACATTTTTATGGTCTTCACCCTTTAGAGAATAACCAGTATGTAAAAATAGTGAACCAGCAGCATTTTCTGCGCGTGAAAAGGTATTTAAGTGAGGGGAACATACTGTTCGGAGGAAATTTTGATGAAAGAAACACTAAAATAGAGCCCACGGTCATGGACGGGGTCAACTGGGAAAATAAAGTTATGCAAGAAGAAATATTCGGTCCTGTTCTTCCTATTCTTACGTATAGCAGACTGAACGAACCGATCTCCCGGGTGAATAAGCTGCCTAAACCCCTTGCTCTGTATTATTTTGGTGAAAACGAGAACGATCAGCATTTAGTTACTGATTCCATCTCCTTTGGCGGCGGATGCATTAATGATACGCTTTACCATATTATTAATCCCTACCTTCCATTTGGCGGTGTCGGGGCAAGCGGCATGGGCAGTTATCATGGCCGGGCAAGCTTTGATACCTTTACCCATAAAAAAAGCATTACCAGTCAGTCGACTAAATTTGATCAGAAGTTCCGTTATCCAGGTACAAAATACGGCCTTGTCATCGTTAAAAGGATGTTAGGTTAAACAGGATGCCTGAAATTCCAGGCATCCTGCTAATATACCGATCAGCCACTAATCCTGTTGCTTCTTTAATGCTTCTTGAAGAGAAACCTGCTTTAACTTTCTCTTGGATAAACTTAATGATATCCAGTAAGTTATCCAGATAATCGCCAAACCTAAGATGACCATCCACCAAGTAATCTCAGTTGGGAATAAAAAGCCTGTTTGCTCTGCCATAGAATTAAAGATTTGATTCAGACCAAACAGAGCTAAAGGAATCGATAGAAAGTATGAAAGAAATACAATAGGTGTGTAAACATTTAAGACTAACTTTGAAATTTCTTTATCATGGAAGCCCATTACTTTAAAGAGCGAAATCGAGGGAGAGTTTTCCTCGACAATTAAATTCGTTAATAAAGTTAATACAAGTACTCCAATGACTATAGCAAAACCCGCCATTCCAAATACGGAATATCTTGTTGCCCCTGATGAAGCTTCAAAGCTGTCAATTACCTTCTGTTTATCCTCGACCAAAAATACATCATCCGTAACCCTGGGCTTTTCATTCTGCCACACCCCTGTATAAGAACCCTTTGGATAGCCCAAAAATTCATTTTCCTCATATAAGGGCAAATAAATAGACTTCCCAATATAAATATCAGTAATTCCTGTTACCTTGGTTTTTAATTTCTGTTCATTAATCGTATTCTCAATCGTCAAAGGATCTCCGACATGTAAATTTAAAATAGCTGCGAGCGGCTGACTAACTACTGCTCCGTCCTTCAGCTGGTCATTAAGTCGCTGACTGCCGTTAAGCAGCTTGATATACTCAGTCGTTGGTTTTATGCCATAGCTCGTTGCCTTAACCTGGTCCTTTTCATTATGAACAGTTATTTCGGATGTAACAAAAGGACTTTGAGAGTCGGAAAGTTTTTCGGTTTGCAACGATTTAAAATGAACGGCATAGTTATAAGTTTGGATATCCTGATAAGTGGAATCTACTAGTTGGTCCATCGATCGGAAACTAATAAAACCAAAGAAAAGTAAGAGGGTAGAAAACATCACTCCTAAAAATATATAAAAACTTCTTGATTTACTGCGCACTAACAATCTCAATCGAAATCGTCGAATAAAAGACCCAGAATTTAAAAATGGAAGTTTCTCCAGCCACGATTTTTTACCTGTGGTCATTTCTTTTGGTCTTAGTAATGTCAGAGGATCCTTATTAAGAGCACGGTATATCACAATACTGGTTAAGAGTACTAGTAATACGACTGGAATAATGAAACCCACGATGAGTACAGCCGGGCTCCAGTCAAACAAAGAAATACGCGGCAAGTTAAAATAATTCGAATAAAGATTTGAAAAGGGTACAGATAGTCCCGCTCCAGCTAATATTCCCAATATACTTCCTGTAAGCCCAATAAACCACGCATAACCTAGATAATGAAGCTGCAGTTCTTTTTTTCGGTAACCTAAAGCTAATAAGGTCCCTATTTCTTTTCTCTGCATATCTAACCGCCGTTTCATCAGCATCAGAATCATGGCCACAGAAAGAGCTAAAATAAATAAAGAGAGAGAGGAAATTGTCGTGCTTGCCCCGTTAATTTCTGATTCTACAAACTGGATTCTTGAATTATCCTCCCTTGCAACAAACTGCAGTATCGGGGTATTATTCTGAACCTCTTGAGTGAAACCTGAAGGTATCTTATCCTCTTTATTCCATCCCAATACTTCTGTATGAGCAGAACCAGACAGATGCTGAAAAGTTTCTTCACTGGCTACTCCTATTCCAAACTCATTCGCGTTACTAAGGAGGTCGTACTGCTGTTTAATCATATAAATATAATCTGGAAGATACACATATCCAGTTACTTTTCCTTTTACTCCATTCATTTCAATGGAGTCGCCAATTTCGTACCCATTCTTCTGAGCAAACATCTTAGCCAAAGCAACTTCTCCCCGCTTCTTCGGCATACTTCCTTCCGATATATAGGGAATGTTAATCGATTGTGTTTCACTTAAAATTCGCAGTGTAGTATCCTTTCCAAGCGAAATGTCCTGATACTTCCTTGCTTCGAGTGTTAAGGAATATTGATCTTCCAGCCTTTGTAATTGGACTTGAGATAGTGGAGATCCCGTTAAAAAATGAAAGCTTTCCTGGTTATATTTTTCTGAGAACTGCTGATTTCTTTTGTCCAAAGTTGTAATTGCCATGGACATCGAAACATACAACATTACCGCAAGGACGAGAAGTATAGTAACTCCGACATATTGAAATTTCTTTTCTTTAATTGTTCTGGGTATTGTTTTACGGAGTATCATGCCCAAGTCACCCTCTCTGGGTCGATAGGTGTTTCATTTTCATCAGTTTCAATGATCTCTCCACTTTTCATGCGGATTACTCGATGAGCCATCTCCCCTATTCCCTGATTATGAGTAATGATCAGTACCGTTCGCCCAAAAGTTTGATTAACAAATTTTAACAAATGGAGAATATTCTTCCCTGTATCTTCATCCAAAGCACCAGTTGGTTCATCACACAATAAGAACTCAGGGTTTTTAATTAGGGCACGTGCAATGGCTGCTCTTTGCTGCTCCCCCCCGCTCAGCTGGTAAGGAAATTTATCCTTTTTGTCAAGCATCCCTACTTTTTCCAGTATCTCTTTCATATCAAGCGGACTAGTACTTAATTCCTTGCCTACCTCTATATTTTCTTCTACAGTAAGCGCAGGAATTAAGTTATACTGCTGAAAAATAAACCCAATGTGCTTTCTTCTAAACTCCGTTAATTGATGATTGTTTAATTCCTCAAGTTTACTTCCAGCAATCTCAATTGATCCTTTGTCGAAGCCATCAATACCACCGATCACATTTAGTAGAGTAGATTTTCCAGAACCGGACGGACCGAGTATCGTTACAATTTCACGATCTGGTATGGTTAAGGAGGCATTCCTTAAGGCATGAATCGCTACCTCACCGCTCTGATAAGTTTTTTGGACGTTGGACACTTTAATAGCCATAACCATCATCTCCAGTCGAAGTTTTGAAATATTATAATAAAATTATTTCATTTCTTACTTTATCTTACTATAACCCCGAGGGATGCACAATATTTTTTGAAATATTTCCATTTAAATATTTCATTTCTCATCATATGGAATCCTGCTACCAGATGAAAACTCTGCTGCAATTTTCCATTTATAGTCAAACACAGAAAACCCGAACCAATGGTAATGGTCCGGGTTTTCTGATAATTTTTCCCTGCCGTTTTAAACAGAATACAGCAAACAAGAGGAGTTATTTCTTAAAATCATCTAAGAAATCCTTCTGAAAACTGGTAGTTACTTGACTGTCTCCGGGGAGATTTATCTTTTGAAATGGATTATGACCGTATTTCTCTGTTAGATCATCAATCGCTTTGTACAACTTCTCCTTACCTGCATATTCTTCATAATTAAATAAATCAAGCTGCTGGGTAATTTCTGATTTTTCCGCAAGATCCTGTGCCGTTATACCAAGCAGTCTTACTGGTTCTTGGTTCCAGTGGGTATCAAACTGAAGAAGGGCAGCATTATATAACTCATCAGCCGTAGCAATAAAATCGTGCAGCTGCTTACTTCTTGTCACTGTTTTACGATCGTAATACCGTATCATTAATTGGATATTACGGCTTAGCACCTTCTTATTATTCATCCGGCTCTCTACTTTCCGTGAAAGTCTGCGCAGAACCTGGCGAATCTCTGTTTCATCTGTTGTATCATGAGGCAGGGTGGTGGACGTGCCGATACTTTTAAATTCATGGACAGCATCAGGGTCTACTTCTCTATTATCGATTCCATTTGAACGATTTTGCAGTCTTTCCCCATTTATCCCCAGTACTTGTTTTAATTCTAATACAGAATGATGGGCAAGATCTCCAATTGTTTTCACTCCTAATTTTCTTAGTTTAAGAGCAGTTTTTTCACCCACGCCATACATTTCTTCGATAGGAAGCGGCCAAAGCTTTTTGTCTAAATCCCTTTTTCTTAGAATTGTAATCCCCATCGGTTTCTTCATATCTGAAGCCATCTTGGCTAAAAATTTATTTGGAGCAATTCCTATACTGCAAGGCAAGTCCAGTTCTGTGAATATTTTCTGTTGAATTCTTTCAGCTATTTCTGGCGGAGCTCCTTGTTCGGCGCATCCTGTAATGTCCATATACCCTTCATCAATGGAAACAGGCTGCACTAACTCCGTGACTTCTGAAAGAATCTTAAACATTTCTTTAGAGGCAGTTCGGTATCTTTCAAATGTTGGTTTCAAGACAAGCAGGTTGGGACAAAGCCTCCTGGCTTCCCCGACTGGCATTGTTGTTTTTACTCCAAACTTTCTTGCTTCATAACTGCTCGTCACCACAATTCCCCGGCGTTCTTCCGGATTACCGGCGATTGCCAGCGGTTTTCCTTTTAATTCAGGATTAAAAGCCATCTCTACTGAAGCATAAAAGCTGTTCATATCGACATGAAAAATAACCCTGCCGTTTTTAGGGTACCATTTTGACACTAGAATCCTTCCTTTATTCGAACGGTTGTTCCTTTATTATACCATGATTATTGAACAGCCACTCCGTCCATATTTCTGTAGTTGCCTTTCTTAAACCATTTCCATGGCCCTTGCCCTCTACTATCTTCAGTTCAGCAGCACATGAGCCTGCTTCTGTAAGTTTATGAAAGAAATCTATCGTATGGTGTGGAAGGATACTCGTATCACTTGCTCCGTGGATGAACAGGATCGGTTCGTCTTTCAACTGCTCAATATATTGACTCGGATTGGCCTGATGGTTCCCGTCCATAAAACTCCCCCACTCCTGCTCATTAAAGCCCCTGTAATCTGCGGAATGTTCTTTAGTTATAAAGGAATAAAGAGAATGAAGGTCTTCCTCATTCTTATGGACATTTTGTAAATGAGGCTCTAGTAAAGGACAAAAACAAACAGCCCCTTCTGCTAAACTGGTGTTTGCCAGGGCAGAGAGTGCTATAGCTCCACCATAACTATTTCCTGCAATGAATATACGATCAATATTCCATTGAACATCCTTCTTCTCAAGTTGATCGCAACTTTCCCCGCTTGCTAATAATTCCAGTCCTTGTATGGCGCCTTCTAATGAGGTGGAAGGACCAAAAGTTCCCTTGCTCTCCCAATTACCTGGATAGCGCAATTGAAGAATTGTAAATCCTAAGTCAGCAAGTGGCTGTCCCATGTCTTCCACGCTGGGTTTGTTAGGCAGCCCAGGCAGCCAGAGAATGGCCGCTTTATTATTTTTGTGTGGTGCTGGAATAAATAAGTCACCACAAATATCTTTAAATTTTACAAATGCCACCTTTTTATCCCCCTTTCTAGTAAAAGATTATAGAAAGTCATCTTCAACTCTCACGCTCAGATACTAGGTTTATTCTTTGGGTACGTGACAAGAGGCTTCTTGTTCAGCAAATCGACTCATTTTTTCAAACCCTAGGCATTATGTTTGTAAGCGTAACTGCCTCCACGTATAATCTTATAAATGGTAAAGCAAGTGTGTTATATTTTATTTTCATCCAGCACGTCAGCACGGTTGATCTACCAGTTAAAATTGAGAAGCTTCACTTCTGCTAACAGCTATCAAACGTGTAAAGAAAAACTGAAATAAGTGAATGCTTGTTTATATAACTTTAAAACCTTCGCTACCCACGTGTCCATGTAAATGGATTGAAACATAAACGAAACTTTATTGTTCAAGTCTGACTAGATTCAGAAGAAGTAAGGAGGTAATTTTAGATGACTAACGGCACCCAGTCCTATAGCAAAGTTTTAATTGCTTCCTTGCTGCTTGCAGGAGCATTTATTACCATATTAAACCAAACCCTAATGATTACAGCAATCCCGCCTATAATGAAAGAAATGCATATTTCAGCGAACACCGCTCAATGGCTGACCACCGTATTTATGCTGGTCAACGGGATTATGATCCCAATAAGTGCCTTTCTGATCGAAAGATTTACTACTAGACAACTGTTTATTTCAGCCATGAGTATTTTCGTCATTGGGACGGTTATAGGAGCCATAGCTCCAAATTTTCAAATTTTATTATTAGGAAGAATTATACAATCCAGCGGGGCAGGAATTATGCTTCCGCTCATGCAAACTGTATTTTTATTAATCTTTCCAGTAAATAAACGTGGAGCTGCCATGGGGTTGATTGGCCTAGTCATTTCTTTTGCTCCTGCAATCGGGCCGGCTTTATCTGGATGGGTTACGGCCAATTACTCTTGGAGAGTATTATTCCTGATTATTTTACCCATCGCTATTATAGATATTATAATTGCCTGGTTTGTCTTACGTAATGTAACAGAACTCACGTATCCGAAAGTAGATATTCCCTCTATCATCATGTCTACTCTTGGATTTGGCGGATTACTTTATGGTTTTACTTGTGCAGGTAATTTTGGCTGGGAGAATATCCGGACCTTGCTGTCGATTGGGGTAGGTATTCTCGGTTTGGTTCTATTCATCTTCCGTCAATTAAAAATGTCCCATCCAATGCTCGAGTTCCGAGTATTTAAAAATGCTGTCTTTTCTATCACAACGGTTCTTGGGATGATTTGCTTTATGGGTCTAATTGGCTCTGAAACATTAATCCCGCTTTATATGCAGAATATGAGGGACTTTACAGCAATGGAATCAGGACTGGCGATTTTGCCCGGTGCCTTAGTTAGCGGATTTATGTCTCCGATTACTGGAAGAATCTTTGATAAAATTGGAGCTAGGTGGCTCGCGATTATTGGATTAACCCTGATTACTGGCACATCGCTAGTCTTTTCCAACCTAAATCCTACCACCACCTTTACGTTTATAACCGTTTTATATGGTATTCGGATGCTGGGATTGTCTATGGTCATGATGCCGGTTACTACTGCAGGATTAAATCAATTGCCGAACAAGCTCATTCCTCACGGGGCGGCTATGAGTAATACAATGCGTCAAGTCGCAGCTTCGATAGGCACGGCCATTTTAGTAACGGTCATGACCACTACTACGGAACAAGCCACCCATGATTCATCCATAGACTACCCTGGAATTCATGGAGTTAATGTCGCATTTTTTGTCATTACCGTGTTGTCGTTTATAGGAATTATCCTTTCCTTTTTCATTAAGAAAACCTCGCCTCCACTGGAGGAAGAAGAGGAAAGATCAGATAGAGAACAGCCGTACAAGAAGGCAGAAAATTTATAAGTATCAGCTTTAAAGTTTTTAATTAGCAAAGCTATTTCTAAATAACGGCACGTGAATCATCCTAATATTAAATAAAAAGAATTCAGACTCGTTGTTCATAAATCCACCTATGGTTTTGAGGAGATTAAATTAGAAAATTAAGCCAACCAGTACTCCCTTTACCAAAAAGTAAAACCCGAACCTGGTTTACTCCAGATTCGGGTTTTATGCTTCTCGTTCCTTTATTGATTAGCTGCTTCTTCTATAATCGCGGCAACAAATTCTGCTATTTTTTCCAGTTCTGCTACAGAGATACGTTCATTTGTTGTATGGATTTCTTCATATCCTACAGACAGATTTACTGTTGGAATACCATGACCAGCGATTACATTAGCGTCACTTCCGCCGCCGCTCGTTAACAGTTCACTTTCTCTGCCAATTCTTTTAGCAGCTGCACGAGCTATTTCTACCACCTGGTCCCCGGCTTTTTGTTTAAAGCCTGGATACATAATATCCACTTGAATATCGACTTCTCCGCCCATTTCCTCTGCCGTATCATAAAAAGCTTTTTTCATTTTTTCTACTTGAGCTTCCATTTTTTCTGGAACGAGCGAGCGCGCTTCTGCAAGAATTTCAACATGGTCACAAACAATATTTGTTTGTTTTCCGCCTTCAAAACGCCCAATGTTAGCAGTAGTTTCATCATCTATACGACCTAAAGGCATTTTAGCAATCGCTTTTGAAGCCAGTGTAATTGCTGAAACACCCTTTTCAGGGGCCACTCCAGCATGAGCAGTTTTTCCTTTAACGACAGCATTCAGTTTCGCCTGAGTTGGTGCAGCAATAATGATGTTCCCTACTTGTCCATCACTATCAATGGCGTATCCATATTTGGCTTTCAAGTCTTCAGGATTTAAAGCTTTTGCCCCTACAAGTCCGCTTTCTTCTCCAACTGTAATGATAAATTGCAAATCACCATGTTCGAGCTTTTGTTCCTGAATCGAACGAATCGCTTCCAAAATGGCAGCTACACCCGCTTTATCATCTGCTCCAAGGATCGTTGTACCGTCTGTAACAATATATCCATCTTTGATAGAAGGAGTTATCCCATTACCTGGTACTACTGTATCCATATGAGAAGTAAAGTAAATAGGATCTGCTGAGTCTTTGGTGCCTTTAAGGCTGCAAATTAAATTATTTGCCCCATGCCCAGTAATCTCTTTGGCATTATCCTCGGATACCTCTACTCCAAGACTAGTAAATTTATCTTTTAAAACTTCTGAAATATTTGCTTCATTTTTAGTTTCAGAATCCACTTTAACGAGCTCGATAAATTCTTCAATGAGACGATCTTTATTAATTGTAACCATGAATCTTCTTCCTCCTTTAACTGTCAGTACCTTTCCTCTTAGTACGTTAGCTGAACTAGCTTGACGTGTCAATTAGAGTGGTATATTTCCATGCTTTTTGTATGGTCGGTCCTCTGTTTTATTTTTCAGCATATCTAACGCTTTTATTAGCGTCGCCCTCGTTTCTCTTGGATCAATGACGTCATCTACCATTCCAAGCCCCGCAGCCACATAAGGGTTGGCAAACTTTTCACGGTATTCATCAATCTTCCCTTTTCTTACTTCTTCAGGGTGGTCACTTTCTTTTATTTCTTTAGCAAAAATGATATTAGCTGCACCTTCTGGACCCATGACGGCTATTTCCGCATTCGGCCAAGCATAAACGAGATCCGCACCTATCGATTTACTGTTTAATGCCACATAAGCCCCACCGTAGGCTTTACGAGTAATTACTGTCAGCTTAGGTACGGTTGCTTCCGAATAAGCGTAGAGGATCTTTGCCCCATGCCGGATGATTCCTCCATGCTCTTGTTTAACTCCCGGGAAGAATCCTGTCACATCTTCAAAAGTAATAATAGGAATATTAAATGAATCACAGAAGCGGATAAAACGGGCGGCTTTATCGCTGGAGTCGATATCTAATCCCCCTGCCATATATTTCGGCTGGTTACAAACAAGGCCGATCGTCTTTCCTTTAAGACGAGCAAAACCAACCACAATATTTTTTGCAAAGTCTTTATGTATTTCAAAGAATGACTCTGCATCAACTACTTCATCGATAATAGACCTGACATCATAAGGTCGAATCGGATCGAATGGGATTTTGTCGGTTAGATCAGGGCGATAATCATCTGAATCTTCCGTTTCTAAATGAGGAGCCTTATCGCGACTGCTTGAAGGCAGGTAACTGACTAGATCTTTAACTGCATCCAGCGCAGAAGCTTCATCTTTCGTTTTTAAATGTGCATTCCCGCTCAACGTATTATGAACAGCTGCTCCTCCTAAATCCTCGGAAGAAATTTGTTCTCCTGTCACGGTTTCGATCACTTTCGGACCCGTTATGAACATTTGAGAAGATTCTTCTACCATAATTACAAAGTCAGTAATCGCCGGTGAATAAACGGCACCGCCAGCACAAGGCCCCATAATAACTGAAATTTGCGGGATAACTCCTGAATAAATGGAATTACGGTAAAACACTTGCCCGTAACCATCCAGCGAAGAAACTCCTTCTTGAATCCTTGCTCCCCCAGAGTCATTCAGTCCAATAAATGGTGTCCCGTTTTTAGCGGCTAAATCCATAACGGCGGCAATTTTTTTGCCATGCATTTCACCTAGTGCCCCTCCAAATACAGTGAAGTCCTGAGCAAACAAGTAAATATCCCGTCCATTTATTTTACCGAAACCTGTGACTACTCCTTCACCTGGAGCTTCCTTAACACCAAGGTCTTCATGACGATGCTCAATAAACGGATTTAATTCGATAAAACTTCCTTCATCAACTAAATAATCAATTCGCTCCCGAGCTGTCCATTTTCCTTTCTCATGTTGTTTATCAATTCTCTCGTCTCCGCCTCCAAGCTGAACTCTGCGGCGTTTATCGTATAATTCACTGATTTTATCGTAAATATCCATAACTAGATTACTCCTTTTTTTCCGGCTGGCACAGTTCATAAAGTACGCCGTTGGATGATTTAGGGTGAATGAAAGCGATAAGGCTATTGTGTGCCCCTTGTTTTGGCTGATCATGGATCATCGTTATTTCCTGCTGATGATATTGCTTAACTCTTGTATCAATATCATCCACTTCTAAGGCAATGTGATGAATCCCTTCTCCTCGTTTATTCATAAACTTACGGATGGCCGATTCTTCACTTGTAGGCTCCAGCAGCTCGATTCTAGTCTCGCCAATTTTAAGAAAAGCCACTCTTACTTGTTCAGAATCCACTTCTTCCACAGCATCAATGGTTAATCCTAATGCATGCTGGTAAAAAGGAAGTGCCAATTCAATATTCTCTACTGCGATTCCAATATGATTGATTTTCTTAGGAGGTGTGATCGTTTCTTTATTCATCATCTGCTTAATGTAAATGGCGATGGCATCAGTAGGAGAACCACTGGTGAATATTTTCTTAACCCCTTTTCCCTCGAGAAATGGAATATCCTCTGCCGGGATTACTCCTCCTCCAATTACGGGTATGTCATCTGCACCCTTACTTGCCAGTGCTTCCACTACTTTAGGAAATAGAGATTTATGGGCACCAGACAGCGAGGATAAACCTACAACGTCTACATCTTCTTGGATAGCTGCTGCAGCTATTTGAACTGCTGATTGGCGCAGCCCCGTATATATAACTTCCATACCATGATCTCTTAATGCTTGTGCAATAATGAGAGCTCCTCGATCATGGCCATCTAATCCTGGTTTAGCGATCAGTACACGAATCGGTTTCATCTTGGTCACAATCCTTTCTACATTCCGCTGTATTCTCCAAATTCATCACGGAGCACATTAGCAATTTCTCCTACTGTTGCATAGGCTTTCACTGCTGTTACTATATGAGGCATAAGATTTTCTGAACCTTTGGCCGCTTCTCTTAATCGGGATAATATTTGATCCACTTCACTTTGATCCCTTGCGGCACGAACATCTTTCACTTTTCTTATTTGACCTGCCTCCAGGGCCTCATCGACCCGTAATAAATCAGGATTTATTTCTTCCTCTGCTTTAAATTCATTTAATCCTACCACTACATCTTCATTTGCTTCGAGTCTCTTTTGAGCTTCATAAGCAGCTTGATGAATTTCTCTTTGCATATAGCCTTCTTCTACAGCCTGCACTGCTCCTCCCAGCTTTTTAATGCTATCCAAATATACGTTTGCTTCCTCTTCGATTTTATCTGTCAGGGCTTCTACATAATAGGAGCCTCCAAGTGGGTCAATCGTGTCAGCCACTCCGCTCTCATGAGCGATGATCTGCTGAGTACGAAGTGCAATACGAGCAGATTCTTCAGTGGGCAGGGCCAGCGCTTCATCGCGGGAATTGGTATGTAAGCTTTGGGTGCCCCCCATTACAGCAGCAAGTGCCTGCAGGGTTACTCGTACAATATTATTGTCAGGCTGCTGAGCGGTCAAAGTACTTCCGCCGGTTTGAGTGTGGAACCTTAATTTCCAGCTTTTTGGATTTTGAGCATGATAATGGTCCTTCATAATTTTTGCCCAAATCCTCCGGGCAGCTCGGAACTTCGCAGCTTCCTCAAAAAATTGATTATGCGCATTAAAGAAGAAAGCAAGTCTTGGGGCAAATTGATCAATTTCAAGTCCGGATGCTAAAGCTGCATCTACATAAGCCATACCGTTTGCAATGGTAAAAGCCACTTCCTGGACGGCTGTAGAACCTGCTTCTCTAATGTGGTACCCGGATATACTAATGGTGTTGAATTTAGGTAGATGAGATTGACAATAACTAAAAATGTCCGTAATGATTCTCATGGAAGGTTTAGGGGGATAAATATAAGTGCCCCGAGCAATATACTCTTTTAGAATATCGTTTTGAATGGTACCCGTCAGCTTTTCAGCCTCTACTCCCTGCTTTTCGCCTACAGCAATATACATAGCCAGGAGTATTGAAGCAGGAGCATTAATGGTCATAGATGTACTGACCTGATCCAATGGTATTTCATCAAACAGCTGTTCCATATCCTTTAGAGAATCAATCGCAACTCCTACCTTTCCAACTTCCCCTTCCGCCATAGCATCATCTGAATCATAGCCGATCTGAGTAGGTAAATCGAAGGCTACAGATAATCCTGTCTGACCTTGATCTAATAAATACCTGAACCTTCTATTTGTTTCCTCTGCTGATCCAAATCCAGCATACTGGCGCATTGTCCAGTAACGGCTGCGATACATGGTGGGCTGAATGCCGCGTGTATAAGGAAACTGCCCAGGGAACCCTTGATTAGTACTATAAGTTTCTTCTTCCTGGTTAGGATAATATAAACGGTCGATCGAGAGATTAGAGCTCGTAGTGAACGGTTCTTTTCTCTCGGGAAACCTGTTCATCGTTTTCTCAACATCTTTTTCCCATGCTTGCTTAGAATTTTTATAATTCGATGAATGAGTCATATTCTGGTCCTCCTCTTCTCAATAAAAAAAACTGCCAACTCTAGCATACCAGAAATTAAAGCGCTTACCATTTTAAAAATTATTAGAATTCACAATTATATTGTAATTCATTTCCTGCCCTTGTCCAAATGGTTATTTCCGTGTAAAATATCAATAGGATTTAGTGAGAAGGAGGTAATTAACCTTGACTACAAAAAATGATCATAAACAACCACCCGCCCGAAAGAAGAAATCCAAACGTGAACGCCGTATGCGCGCGATCGTCATTGTGATGATTGCTGCCATGGTGGTTTCTTCTCTGCTGACTGGCGCGTCTTTCTTTATGTAACTATATAGAAAATAAGTAAGCCGAAGGTTCTCTAATCGAGACCTTCGGCTTTTTTTAATGAGTAATCATAGAGTGTAATTCCTTCTTTTCCCATTCATTGTAAATCTCTTCTAGACTTTTCTGTTGATTTGTAATAATAATCTTGTCTCCAACACTCACAAGATCATAAAGCTTTTCTACATTTTCCTTTTTCATTCGGATACAGCCGGCAGATACAGATTTCCCAATAGAACCTGGACGATTTGTGCCATGTACACCAAATATCCTTCCATCTGTACCATTCGCATCAAATCCAATCCAGCGGCTTCCCAAAGGGTTCTTTGGATCTCCGCCTGGAATATTTTTCTTCCTGTAATAAGGATTAACTGCTTTTACTTTAATTGTAAATACTCCCTCAGGCGTTAATTCCTTCGTTTTTCCTGTGGCGACCGGTGCATGGAATATTTCTTTTCCACCCTTAAACACTGCTAATTCATGTGATGCCTTGTTGACTACGATAACAGGATCAGCGGAAACTGAAGGGGTAATAAATGATCCGATAACAAAGAATAAAATGGTGATGAGTTTCATGAGCAAGCCATTCCTTTTACCTAGAGTTTCCCCTTAGTAAACGGCCTTATACATCACTTTTCTTAAAGGAACGTTTGATAATCAAATATTGCTCGATTTCATTTAAGAGCTGAAAAAGGCTTGCCCTTACTTCAAATTCTTCCCGGGTAGCGGGCAATTCTTCTTCTTTAAAATGGTCACGAATGGCTTTTAACTGGTTGAGATAAATAACTGCTGTGTTTCCTGGATGTACCGCACCTGCAAGTTCTTCAAAAAACTCTGCGATCTTACGAGAATGATCGTATTCTCCAGAAATGCGGCTGACAAGAGGAAGCATTCGTTCGAGCAATTCAAATTGCTTCGTACGCATATGAAAGTAATGATAATAACGATTATGGGTGCGAAGCAAGTGATTCTCCACATCACGAAATGAAAGGGACTTAGCTTTTTCAAGAAGCAGAGCTGTTTCGGTCAGCTCTTTGCCTGCCCACCCATCATTGCCTTCCTTCAGAAATTTGACGACTTCTTTTAAAATGGTAGAGAAATTTTGTTCAATTGTAGTTTGATACTCACGTAAATCCTTCTCTAAACTTGGCATATACAAATTTAAAACAAGCGCCATTCCTATTCCCACAGTAATTAAAAGGACTTCATTCCAAACCGTAGAAAATTGGATATGGCCGGAGCCATACAAATGGAGAATGATCACTGAACTCGTAACTATCCCAGGGGTGAGTTTCAACCACACGGTTATAGGAATAAAGGCAAACAGCATGAGCCCTATGGCCAGAGGATTATAACCAATGATTTCAAAAAACACGTACGAGAAAACCATGGCAAGTAAACAGGCAGCAAATCTGTGCCAGGCCGTTAGAAACGATCTTTTTCTAGTAATTTGAATACACAATATGGTTAGAATTCCCGCAGAAGCAAAATGATTAAGATGGATGATCTGAGCGATCCAAATCGCAAGAGGTGCGCCGAGGGCGGTCTTTATCGTTCGGTATCCTATTTTCACATTGTACCTCCCTCTATCTTGTAATTAACGTAAAAAAGGATCTTTGCTGAACACAAAGATCCTAGTCATGCTGCAAACTTTTACACTTCTTCACAATATTCATCGAAATTGCGCTGAAGCTTACCAATGACTTCCATAGGTTCAAATCCTTCAATATCATGACGCTCCACCATGGTCTGGATCTTGCCATCTTTCAGAAGAGCAAAAGATGGAGAAGATGGCGGATACCCTTCAAAGTATTCACGGGCACGTTCTGTAGCTTCTCGATCTTGACCAGCAAATACGGTCACAAGCTGATCTGGACGCTTATCGTAATGAATGGCATGGGATGCTGCTGGACGCGCAATACCGCCTGCACAGCCGCACACAGAATTAATCATAACTAGTGTCGTTCCTTTTTGCTGAAGAGCTTCATCTACCTGCTCAGCTGATGTCAGCTCTTTATACCCTGCTTTGGTAATTTCGTCACGCGCTTGAGTGACTACATCATTCATATAAATATTAAAATCCATAAAACATGGCTCCTTTATAAATAAGTACTATCAACATTTTACCAAGATAAGTGCGACCTTTCAAACAACTGCTCCCCGTATGAGACAAAATCTTTGTTTATCAAATTCCAAAAAGAAGGCGTTCTTTCTAAACTCAGCTTCATTTCAGAAGTTTTGTGCATTTAAATCGCTCTACGCCTGGATACTTTTCTCCCAAACTCTCCATCGTAAAACCGAGTTTTCGGTAGAATTGAACGGCAGTACGATCTGTTTCTGCCGTAATTAGCTGGATGAACGGCCAAGAGTAGAGAAAAGAAACCATTTGTCTGCCCGCTCCTTGATTTCTGTAATCAGGAGATACGGCAATATGTTTAATTTCACATTCCATTAATCTATTCAATTCCACACCCATACATCCTATAGCAATCCCCTGCTTTTCTAATCCAAATAGTTTACGGTGAGGTGAATTCTTATATTTATTACATTCACTGTCTACATTATGTTCTGAAGCGGCATATCCCAGTAATTGTTTTACGACCGGATCCATGTCAACCCTAAGAACTTGTTTCATCTCCATCCTCTTTACCACTTTTCTTGGATCAATCCCTCGACTTGCCTCACTATACCATCGATAAGTTCTGTTGCGGATTTGCGAGTGCTGAGCCTGGGAGCCTGTCCCGACCAAAGCGACATCCATTCCGGCTTATTCTGCTTAGCTGCCTCTTTTCGTATAGGCTTAGTTAATGAATTTTGATCTGGATATCCTGGAAGTTCACTTTCAAATTCCTTCAAATCCGAGATAAACTGATTTCGAATTCCTCGTGCAGGTTTTCCACTGAACACAGAAGTGACTACGGTCTCCGATTCTGTTGTTTTTAATATGGCTTCTTTGTGCTGAACCTTTGCCCCGCTTTCTTGGCTCGTTACAAAAGCCGTACCCATCTGAACTCCTTGAGCTCCTAAAGCGAGTGAAGCTAATACACCGCGGCCATCCATGATACCACCTGCCGCAATCACAGGGATACGCACTTGATCCACGGCTTGCGGAACTAATGCAATGGTTCCTACCATACCTTTGGAAAAATCTCCCGTAAAGCTGCCGCGATGTCCTCCTGCTTCACTGCCTTGGACTACTACTGCGTCTACCCCTCTGTCCTCATTGATAACTGCTTCTTCCACAGTTGTCGCCGTTCCGATAGTGATAACATTGTTCTTCTTAAGTTCTTTCACCGTTTCTCTTGAAGGTACACCAAATGTAAAGCTTACGATTGGGACGTTTAGTTCCAAGATGCTTTCCAACTGTGCATCATATGGGAATGGAGTGGAGGTAAATGGTTCTTTTTTTATTTGTAAGTCTCTGCGGTAGGAGTCGAGCAGTCGATCTGCTCTTGCCACTCTCTCACTGGACAAGTTATTGTCTTCAGGTATAAATACATTGACAGCAAACATATGATTGGTCAGCTGTTTGATTCTTATAATAGATTCAGTCATGTCTTCCGCTGTCATATAACCCGCCCCGAGAGTGCCTAGTGCTCCAGCAATTGAAACGGATGAAACTAATTCTGGAGTCGTCACACCTCCCGCCATTCCTGCTTGAATAATTGGGTAAGTTAAGCCAAGCTGTTCACAAAATTTATTAGTATTCCACATTGATTTAATACTTCTCCTTTCTTAATAGGAAGTCTATTTAAACTTAGAATTTAAAGCCATTTAAAGCCTCTCCTGCTTTACTTACATCGAGATGCTTATCGTGACCCAGTAGGTTATATTTAAGTTCTGGCTCTACTATAAATCTTTCTATGTAAATCTGTAAAAACCTTTTCGATGTTACTATCCGTTAATAAAAAACACCCTGGCCATATAAAAAATAGGCAGGGTGTTTGACTGCGTTAGATTTAAGTATTAGTGATAAAATTTATCAAAATAAGCGAATCCCCAATAAAGAACAGCTGATAAAACAAATGGTACGATCACATGTTTAAATTTATATTTCGCATATAGGATGGTATCCAGTTCCATGATCTTTGCCATTGTGACAGTCGTACCGCTCAGCGGCGAGATCAGTCCGCCTAAGGTCCCGCTTGCGAAAACGATTCCTATAAAAACTTCCAGCGGCAGAGATGAGGCAGATGCAAGAGAAACTCCGACCGGCATTAATAATCCCCAGGATCCCCAGGCAGACCCGATAAAGTAAGCAATCAATGATCCAAGCACAAAGGTTACAGGTGGAATAATAGAAGCAGGGATTTCACCTAAAGTACTGGTAACGAATTCGGCTAATCCCAGATCTTTTGCAGCTGAAGAGAGCGCCCATACGAGTGCAAAAAGAAAAAAAGCAGGAATCAGCTTATTTCCCCCTTCAAAGAAATCATCAAGAAGACCTTTCATATCATGTTTTTCTATTAAGAGCATTACAAAAGTGACCAGCAAGGTAATTAAGATCGCCACAAACATAGAATGGGTGACGTCCGCTTTTACAAATGCCTGGGAAAAACTAGACGACTTCTGATAACCGTCCAACCAGGAAAGCAATACAGACAATCCTAACGCCAGACTTAATGGAATAACTAAATTAAATACATTTGCTTCAATCTGGCCAGATGCTGAATCCTCAGAGTCTTTCTCAGAAGAATCTTCTTTCCTATCTTCTTTATGATCCATATATCGATTAAAAATAGCGGGATGAGGATAGATACTGTATAAAATCGCCAGCACTATTGTAACGATTGAAAAAAAATTGAAAGGGATACTCTTAAGAAAATATATATAAGCATCTCCAGGAATTGCAGCGTTGTCTAAAGCTAAATCAATTGTAGAAGTCATGTATCCAATGAATGCAGTGGCAAGGGGAATTAAAGCGATAACCGGTAATGCACTCGCTTCAATAACGAAGCTTATTCTTTCTTTATTAAGCTGAAGCGGTCCTTGCAATGATTTCATAATAGGAGCTACGGTTACAATTCTCAAATTGGGAGAAATAAAAGTCCCTATTAACGTAAGCCATACTAATAAAACTGCCTGCTTTTTGGAATGAATTTTTTTTGATACTAGCTCGATAAAGCCTGATATTCCACCCGTCTTCTTCGAAAGGTGAATGATTCCCGTAAATATATATAAGAACCCAATCACCTGTAATTTAGGCGGTTTGGCCAGATTAGTAACGAGATAATCAGCCATCTTTTCTATCCCTCCCAAGAGAGATCCCTGTACTAAATAAGAGGCAGCCATTAAGCCTATAAATAAACCGGGAATCACTTGTTTGGTCCAAAGAGCAATAATAATGATAATCATAAACGGAACAACCGACTCCCAATGTGCCATAAACTTCCCTCCACTACTAGAGTAGTCATCTGACTTTACTATGTCCTATAGTCGTTATTTCATGATAAGTAAAACCTCTTGAATACGAATTTAGCTTCAGTTAAATAATGTAGGTAGGTCGAGTTATCAAAGACTGAACTCTTCTAAACACCCAGCAAATGGTTATGTGACGAAGTTTCCTGTAAAGATGTTACCTTTTAGAAGGAGAATCAGCTTAATGACGCATAATGATCACCCTAACCATGGCCACAACCATACTCATGGAGGAAATAAAAAAGCATTAATAATCAGCTTCATTCTTACAACCGTCTATATGCTTATTGAAGCTGCTGGCGGACTAATTACAAATAGTTTAGCCTTGCTGTCTGATGCCGGACATATGCTTAGCGACTCTGTATCTTTAGGGGTGGCTGTTCTTGCCTTTATTATTGGTGAAAAAGCTGCAAATTACAGTAAAACTTATGGCTACCAACGCTTTGAGATTCTTGCTGCGTTATTCAATGGGGCAGCTCTGATCGTCATCGCCGTTTATATTATTTTTGAAGCCTATCACCGTTTCAAAAATCCCCCGGATGTCGCCTCTACTGGCATGCTTCTGATCGCTTCCGTAGGATTCCTAATGAATATTGCCGTCGCCTGGATTCTTATGAAAGGAGATACGAAAGAAAACCTCAATCTCCGAGCAGCCTTTTATCATGTGCTAGGGGATTTACTAGGTTCAGTAGGTGCGATTGCTGCCGCCCTGCTTATTATGTTTCTGGGCTGGGGTTTTGCTGATCCGCTGGCAAGTGTAGTGGTTGCTATACTCGTATTAATCAGCGGATATAAAGTAGCCAAAGAAGCCGTTCATATCTTAATGGAGGGTAAACCGAAAGATGTAGAAGTAAATAAAATCATTCGTTACTTACTTGAGTCAAATCAAATCGCCAGCCTGCATGACTTGCATATTTGGAGCATAACTAGTGGGAAAAATGCGTTATCTGGACACGTTGTCGTAAAGGATGACATGACATTCGCTGAATCTCAGCAGCTGCTAAGAGAAATCGAATCCAAGCTGCTACAGTACAATATAGGACACGTGACCATCCAGATAGAAGATGAGAGGCACCCTCACAAAGATTCGATTACGTGTGAAAATGATAGAGCGGATAAAACGGCCCCGGTGGATTAACAAATCAGATGCGCAAACTTTTAGTAAACAAAAAAACCGAACCTCTTATGACCCAGGTTCGGTATAACATGATTAGACCGCCGCTTCTTCTTCGACTTTCTTAAATTTCCCTCTAGGTATGTGGGGTTCGCTTTGTGATCAGCTAAAACCATCTTTATTTTATGAAATATCAGGTACCACTACTTCTCACTTACAGGGTAACTCGTTAAATAGGAAAAAGAACGGGCAAGTTTACTCGCAAAATTCAAGGGAGGTTCAACGGATTGAATATGCACATACATGATGATTGGACTCATAAAGATCCAGTGATTGTGTAAGGCGCTTACAGTTAACCCCTGCTGAGTTATCGATTGCAGGAAAGGAGGAATTTCCTCTTGCAGGACCGCAATTTCTGCCAGATTTAAGGCATTCCCATTCTTATCCAAACCCTCAAACGAGACACCGGCAGGGACTACATTTGTACTCGGTCTCCCTTGTACAAAGACATTGATTCTCCGCTTAAACGATACGGAGCACACCCCTTCATGAAAACTGCTTTTTCCATTAAGAATTTCTCCAAATCGTTCACAGTAATTTTTCACCATTAATTTCTCCCCCTCAAATTTTGTCTAATCTATGAGAGTTCAGCGGATAATATGAGGAGAATGATAAACCTTAGGTAATATACGGCCATCATCAGGAAGCAGTAAAAATATAATGGCTACATAGGAATGGCCTTGCTGATTAAAATTAATTTCTCAATAGCTGCGTGCAAGCGAGATAAGTTACAAGTCATCCATTTACAGTTGCTTTTAAACCGAATACGTCGAACCGCTCGATTATTATGCCAAATCTGAAAATAAGAAGGCAAGCATGTCCGGTGCCCGATCCTTAAAATCTTCGTACGTATGAGTTCCATGAGGAATAACCCTTAATTTGGAGTTAGAAACCTTTTCGTTTAATAACCGGTATACTTTCTTATTTGAAGCAAGGAATTCATCACTGATGGCTTGATCTGTTCCAGCTTCCAAAGTTCCACAATCCAAATAAAAGGCTTCAATGTTCTGAAGGGAAGCATGGAAGATCATATTCTCTATTTCTTCCTGGTTACGAAAAAAAGCCGATGAAACCCCTCCAGCTTTCTTAAATACCTGCGGGTAGCAGCACATTATATAACAAGAGATCAATCCACCTAAAGAAATGCCAGCGACAGCTGAGTCCTCAGGCAATGTGGGGTAATTCCTATCTATCCATGGCTTCAATTCTTTAACGAGGAATTCCGTGTAATCTTTTCCACCTCCCCCTAACGTACTTCTGCCACCAGTAATCTTCGCACTGTACTCTCCATTCTCCCAGGGACAGAGCTCATTAATTCTTTCTTCCCCTTCCTTTCCATCGATTGCAATTACTATAAGTTGTAATCCACTTTTTTCTAAATACTCCTTCAACTGAAGAGACTGCTCTGCGTTAGTACCATCCTCACCAAAGACATTTTGCCCGTCATGCATATACAAAACAGGATACCTTTTTGCTTCTCCCTTGCAAGGTTCAGGCAGGTACGCTCTGATCTTACGTTTCTCTTTTAGATACTCGGATGAAATTTGAAAACTCTTAATCATACCCTACTTCCTCTCTATGTCATTCAGTTCTTATTTCGGTGCCGCTTCTGATTCGTGCTTCAACCCAATCGATTATAGAGATAATGCTTTTATCTTGAATTAAAGATAATTTCAATTTAGTATAAAATGAGAAGATCTTAACCAACGGTATTCTTCATTTATTTTTCGAGGAGGCATCATCATGAATAAATTAAAAGGTATTCATCACGTGACCGCTATAACTAGCAGTGCGGAAAAAAACTATGAATTTTTCACTTATACACTAGGTATGCGATTAGTTAAAAAAACAGTGAACCAAGACGACATCCAAACGTATCATTTATTTTTTGCTGATGATGAGGGCAGCCCGGGTACCGATATGACCTTTTTTGATTTCCCAGGTATTCCTAAAGGAACTCATGGAACGAACGAAATTGCAAAAACCTCCTTCAGAGTTCCCAGTGATGAGGCATTGAAGTATTGGGAGAAGAGATTTAACCGGTTAGAAGTTACACATTCTGGCATCCAGGAGCGCTTTAATAAGCAAGTCCTGCCCTTTTTTGATTTCGATGACCAGGCTTACGAACTCGTTTCTGATGAAAGGAATACAGGTGTTTCAGCTGGTATTCCGTGGAAAAACGGCCCCATTCCGGTTGAATATGCCATTACAGGGCTAGGTCCTTTGTTTGTACGGATTGAAAATTATCAATATTTCAAGGAGATGATGGAAAAAGTTCTGCTGTTTGAAGAAATTGATTCCAAAGATACCTTGCATTTATTTGAAACTGGCGAAGGTGGAAACGGTGCCCAAGTGATTGTAGAGCACAACACCGAATTACCACCTGCCCGCCAAGGCTTTGGTACGGTTCACCACTCCGCTTTTCGTGTTCATGACCAGCAGGAATTGGAGCAATGGATCGAACGGATGCCGAGTTTTGGATTCCGTACTTCAGGTTTCGTAGACCGGCATTACTTTGCTTCTTTATATGTGAACGTCGCTCCGCAAATTTTATTTGAATTTGCGACAGACGGTCCTGGATTTATGGGAGACGAGCCTTATGAGACGCTGGGAGAAAATTTATCCTTGCCTCCCCTTTTAGAACCAAAACGACAAGCGATCGAGAACCATGTAAGACCGATTAACACAAAGAGAAGCGATAAAAATATTCAAAAAGAATATGAATAATTCAACTCCATTTATGGCTCCCCGGTCATCTTTCCATCAAAGAAGACTGGGGAGCATTTTATCTATACCAACGTAGTGCTTTTTTCTCTATTTCTGTAATTAATTCTTTTTTCCCTTCCATATAAGCTTCTATGTTATAAGGATGCTGCTCTGCTAATTGCTCCTTTAACCTACGATATCGTAAGGCTTCTTCTGTGTGACTTCTCAAGTAGTCTCTAAAGGCTAGATGGCGGACAATTTCAACACTACCTTGTTGAAAGATATGTAAATGATGACTTCTACTATTTCCCCCCTTTTGAAAAAAACGTCTTCCCGGAATTCCAAATTCGCCCTTCGATTCATAACCCATCGTTTGTAATTCAAGCATGAATGGATCAATCTCTTCTATTCTTTTTATACTCCCCATTATATCTATAACCGGCTTGGCGCTCATTTCAGGTATCGCAGTACTGCCTATATGATAGAACGAGGCTTCAGAGTTACCCAGCACGTTTTTAAGATTAGAGCACTCCCGAATGTAATCTGCCTCCCACTGTTGACGATAAGGGACAACTTGCACTTTCCTTCTCATTTACCGGCTTCTCCCCCTATCCTGTTAGCCACTTCTCTTTTAGAAAAAATGGCGTAGTTACTTTTCAATCGAGCTATCATTCATGAAGTCCTTCAGTTGTTTTACTGCCTCGGTAAAAACTTTCAGCTCCTGGCTGGTGAGTCGTTGTTCACCATATCGCACTTTCTCGTATAATTCGATTACTTCTTCGTTCACCCGTAATCGTCTCAGCCAGTTCTGCAACGTTTCAGAAGATTTCCTCCCCTTCCCTTTTACCCGTGCCAATGATTCAAGCTGAAAAACTTCTTTTCGAACATACGGTACTGGTGGACGATGATAAAAGGAATTTGAACGGTCTGGCATTTCTTTTATGGGGTGATAAGCTACTGTCCCCGTCTCGCTGCGAATGCTCTCTTGTTGTTCGAAACTTTCTTGACTCTTGAACTTTCTCCTGAATAATATAATGACCGTCAGTAACACGACTATACAAAGGAGAATGATCCAGACCATCTGATGACTGGAGGAGGACTTCATTGTTTCAGAAAGGAGATCTTTTACCGACTTCTTATCTGTTAAGGTTAGGGGAGGAGTATCCATCGAAAATGCGGATCGGCTGGAAATTCCTTCGTTCGTAAACGAGCTGCGAATCCCGACCAGATATAATAATGCACTAATTAAAAATACGACCCCTTTAGTTCCCCATGACCATAGCCCGAATAAACTTAACCTCACTCCTGAGTACATGAACCAAAACAGCAGTCCTGCACCTACAGACAAGCTTAAATAAAGAGCAAGTACACTAAATTCAATCAGCTTAACCGGCCGCATCTGAGCCGTTAACTGGCTCATCCAGTAACCGCCAGTAAAAACTACTATTTGAATGATGGCCATCCAAATAATGATCTCGTCATAAGTAAAAACCACTTCGACTAAAACCAACGTAAAACTTATACTCAGTAACGTTATATCATAATGTTTGTCTGCCTCTTTCTGATGCTCTGCTATCCTCCAGTAGAAGATAACGGCAGACAGACAGGCTAAGAAAATTGGAAATCCCAGCCAGGAATATGCTGCAAAGCCGGCCGCAGGAACGACAAGCAGGAAGCTGAGATAAGATTCCATGACAAGTCTAAGCAAGGAAAACAAAATATAGACAAGTGCTGCAACAATAAAATACTTACCAAAAGGAAGGAAATGATAGTAAATGAATACAGGTACAAGCAAGAAATAGACCACTATTACTTCCGCGGTGTACTGATATACCCTGGTTATCAAAAGATGGAGGTTCATATTCTTCCTCCTTTTTGTCCAAATGGTAAGAGAACAGCTACCTCTTCTTCCTCCCATACCCGGTATAAGTTCTCATTATCAGCGGACCACCTGAACACTTGTTCTTTAGTAGATTCATTCTCGCAATCTCCTAAAAGTATGCTTACCTTTTGATTCCTATCCTTCGATAGGGAGTAAAGGAGTTCAGAAAATGGGAGGATTTTACCCTGATTATTTATGTGAGCCAGTAATTCTAGCGCTTCCTTCAAATCCTCCTGAGCTGTCCCGCTGCTATAACTTCTCACATGATATCGATTTGCACGTTTAAGATTCAGATGGACTTCAACTGGGAAGCCCTGTTCCGCTGCATAATAAGCGATAAATGCAGCATGTGATAATAGCTTTTCAAGCCGTGGGGTGAAGTAATAGTTTCCAAGACGGCTGGACTCACTTATATTGATAACAATACTTATCGTCGTATCCTGCATCCGCTCAAATACTTTCGTTTGTAAAGCGCCCTTCTTTACTGAAGCATTCCAATGAATATGCCGGAAATCGTCCGTAGGTAAATAATCTCTTATACTGCGCACACTCTGAAGATCTTCATAAGGCGAATTCGCCGCATAATTATTTCCAATTACCTGGTTCATAAAACTACCCAACCCATATACTTCTAAGGGTTTAGGATAAATAATCAGCATCGTTTGATACTTCTTACGATAATTCAATAGTGCATGATGCATCCGGAACAATGGAAACTTATAATCAATCTTATTGATCCTGCCGATTCCCCTGGAGACTGCCCTGCATGGAAAAGAGACGGATGCTGTATTTTTCCCTGGTATGGAAAACGGGATCTGATAGGCAGCTGTACCTGTAGTCCGCCCAACTTTGTGCGATTGACAGGACATTGATTCGCTCATTTGCAATGAAAGAGTGCCATTGATTATGGAAAGCTTCGAATGGTTATGTAGAATAAATGAAATATCTGTATCTTCCCCTTCAAACAAACGGATGGTTTTTACAGGATTATCAAGTTCTAATAACTTTCCCATATATTGATCCCAGTACTTCCCAAGAACTATGAATGTCACAATCATACCAGTCAGAATAAAAATCAACACCTGGCCGGATACCATACAGACGATAAGCAGACCAAGTGTTACGGCGGAAAGCAAGTCTATTTGAACGCCTACACTGCTTTGATCTTTTCGCTCCCATTCCCTCACCGCTGTCCACTGCTCAATTCCACTGGTACTTCGACGGATTGAATAATTTCCTGCGTAACTTCTTGCGTAGTTTTTCTTATCATGCCTTCCATAGAAAGGATGATCCGATGTTCAATAACATAAGGGGCGAGTTCTTTCACATCATGCGGAGTCAAATAGTTTCTCTGCTGAAGCAAGGCATTAGCCTGAGCTGCCCTCATTAATGCAAGAGCTGCTCGCGTACTGGCTCCTAATTGAACTTCAGGATGTTCTCTCGATCCCCGAATTAGAGCCAGAAGATAATCTTTCACCGGTTCAGAGACCCTAATCTTTTTTACGCTGGCTTGTAATTCAGTAATCGTTTCTATTGTTAAAGCAAGCGATAAATCTTGAAAAGGATCCTCGACCTGATAAAAGGACAATATCTCTTTTTCTGATGCCAGGTCTGGATAATCTAGAGGTATTTTTAATAAAAACCGATCCAGCTGCGCTTCTGGCAGCGGAAACGTTCCTTGATTTTTCTCTACTGGATTTTGAGTTGCCATTACTAAAAAAGGAGCAGGGACGGAGATGGTATCCCCATCTATCGTTAACTGGTGCTCTTCCATTACTTCTAATAAACTAGACTGTGTCTTAGGGGTGGCCCGGTTAATTTCATCTGCTAATAAAAAATTAGTGAATGCAGGACCAGTTCTCATTTCAAATTCCTGTGTTTTAGGATTAAGGAATTGAATTCCCGTCACGTCGCTCGGCAGAACATCAGGAGTAAATTGAACTCTTCGAAATTTTGCATCCATTACTTTTGCGAAACTCTTGGCTAATTTAGTTTTTCCTGATCCTGGTACACTCTCTAAAATTACATGACCATCTGCCAGCAGAGCAATGAACATTAACTCAATCACTCGGTCCTGTCCAATAATGACTCGCCGCATGACTTTTTGTGCTTCAAATACCTGGTTGATTAAAATTCCCATAACGACCATCCTTTATTTAACTGAATGAATATAGTTTTATAGCTAGTATTTGGTTTGATTTTAGGTCTTATTTAATACTTCGATATAATCAGCTTAATCCCTCTTATTATTCAAATATTTACAAAAAATGACTTTATTTTCATAGAAAAACACCCTCCACCTGTTATTCGCTTACTAAAATCCGCCATTATTTTCTAGTTTTATCAAATCATCAACAGGCTAGATATAAAAGATCAATTAGCTTTATATCTAGCCTGTTGGTGAGTAAGAGGGCATTTTATCCTGACTTTAGCTATTTTTAAAATTATCGTTATAAAATGATTTAAACGGGGAAAGGTTTGTTTCAGCAAAACCAATTTCAATGATATATGGAGGTAATCCTAATGTTTACGTTAAGTGACATCCCTATGTTTTTCATAAACTTCTTTATTATTTTACCAATTGTTACCCTAGTCCATGAAGCAGGACATGTATGTGTAGCCAGACTATTCGGAGGGAAAGTAAAGTTTTGTATAGGGACTGGAGAAACTCTGTTTCACATTGGCCCCCTCGAAATAAAGCGAAAGTATTTCATGGAGGGATGGTGTCAATATGAAGCTCTTACTTACAATAAAACCTGGGCTCATGTTGCCATCTATCTTGCCGGAAGTGGATTTAATCTGCTTGTGATTCTTATTTTAAATTCATTAATGAGCGCGAACATCCTTCCGGTCACTTTATTTTTCTATCAATATGCTTACTTCTCCATTTACTTTATATTCTTTTCGCTCTTTCCCTATAGAAATGGAGAAGGGAAACCAAGTGATGGTATGGCAGTTTTTGATGTCATTCGCTACGGTAAAGCAGTGGATCCTATCGATTAGACAAAAAGCTTTTTTCCTATATTTGAAAAGAGTATACAATAAAGAAGCAAATTGAAAATTAAAGTTTATTTTAGTTAGAGGAGGAGTATTATGAATGTGACGTTTATTGGACTTGGCGTGATGGGACATGCCATGGCAGCAAATTTACTAAAAAACAAGGTCGATCTTATTGTCTTTAATCGAACTAAAGAGAAAGCTGATCCACTCATTGAGATGGGAGCTCAGTTTAAACCTACGATCCACGAAGCGGTTGAAAAAGCAGACTTAGTATTTACGATGCTGACCGGTCCAGAAGCAGTCGAATCCACTGCCTTAAGCGATGATGGTTTCGTCCAGTCCATGAAACCTGGTTCCCTCTGGGTCGATTCCAGCACAGTCAACCCAGAGTTTTCCAGAAAAGCAAGTGAGCATGCAATGAAACTTGATGTCAGGTTTGCGGATGCTCCCGTCGCAGGCTCAAAAGGTCCCGCAGAGCAGGGACAACTTGTGTTTCTTGCGGGTGGTGAGGAACAAGATATATCTGTACTATCTCCCTATACGGAAATCATGGGAAAGAAAACCATGCATGTTGGCCCGGTGAGTCACGGAACCTCCTTTAAAATGGTGGTTAATTTAATGCTTGCATCGAACATGGCGACTTTTGCTGAAGGGATGGTGCTTGGAGAACAATTGGGGCTCTCGAAAGATTTTCTGCTGGATACGCTGCCAAATATGCCTGTTTCCGCTCCGTTTCTTAAAATGAAAGCTGATAAATTAAGAGACAATCACTATGAAGAAGAGTTCGCTTTAAAGAATATGTATAAAGATCTTCATCTAGCTTCATTATCAGGAAATGAAGAAGAAAAGGAATTGAAAATAACCAACGTAATGAAAGAATTATACGCAGAGGCAAATGGTAATGGGTACGGAAACGTTGATTTCTCTGCCATTTATGATTTCTATAAATCGCTTCATAGCAGCAAGTCATAGGAAATTGCTCTCGCTAAAATAAATATTGCACACGTCCGCATTATTGAAAATTAAGATCATTCCGTCAGAATATTTAAAGGAAGGTATTTCACTATAGAGCTGGACAAAAAAAACCCGAATGGCGCATTAAACATACCGCCATTCGGGTTGTCTTATGGATTTAATAAATCGAAGTCGTTTCTTCAGACATTTTCTCTAAGATTTCTTTCACTCGTGCAAGGAAATTCCCCGCCACAAGCCCGTCCAGCACACGATGGTCTAGAGATAAACATAAGTTCACCATGTCTCTCGGACCAAACATGCCATTTTGGTAGACAGGCTTTTTCACGATAGATTCTACTTGCAGTATAGCCGCTTGCGGATGGTTAATCACACCCATAGATTGTACAGAACCAAATGAACCCGTATTATTTACGGTAAAGGTTCCGCCTTCCATATCTTTAGATGTTAATTTACCTTGACGAGCTTTTCCAGCTAATTCAGTAATATCTTTGGCGATTCCTTTAATGCTTTTTTCATCTGCATCGCGGATGACTGGAACAAACAGTTGATCCTCTTTGGCAACAGCTATATTTAAATTTATCGCTTTCCGCTGGATAATCTTATCTCCAGCCCACGAGCTGTTTAATTGAGGGTATTCTTTCAACGCCTGCGCTACAGCTTTAACGAAGAATGCAAAGTAAGTAAGACTGTATCCTTCATTTTCTTTAAATTGGGTTTTCTTAGCATTTCGCAGATTAACAAGGTTCGTTACATCTACTTCTACCATCATCCAAGCATGAGGAATCTCTGAAGTCGATTTCACCATGTTAGAAGCTATGGCTTTACGTACACCTGTAACAGGAATTTCTTTATCTCCTTCACCAGCCTGTACATTTGGGACAGATGTTTGCGGAGCAGCAGGAGCTTGATTTGCAGACTGAGCAGGCTGTTCATCAACAACTGCTTGCTCTGTTGGTTGATTTTGCCCAGCTTTTGGAATGTCTCCGCTCTCGATAATCTTTTCAATATCCTTACGAGTAATTCGGCCGCCTCTCCCTGATCCATCCACTTGATTCAAGTCGATTTCGTGGTCCTGGGCAAGAGTCATCACTGCAGGAGAGTACCTTTTCTTATTCGCCTTGTTCCCCGATTGCTTTGCTGCTGAGGATTCAGGTTTTTCCTTCGACTGCTCTTTACCGGCTGTTTCCTGTTGAGCCTTCTCCTTTGGTTCAGAAGTTGGTTCGGAAGGTGATGCTGCCCCTCCGCCTTCCACTTCAATATGACACATAAGGTCCCCTACAGCTATTGTATCTCCTTCACTTGCCACTAAATCTTTAATGACACCGGTAAAAGACGAAGGAACTTCAGCATTTACTTTATCTGTCATAACTTCAGCTATCGGATCATACTTATTAATCTTGTCCCCTGGCTGGACAAGCCAAGTGCTGATCGTGCCTTCTGTGACACTTTCACCAAGCTGAGGCATGTTTATTTTCTCTAATCCCACAGGAATTCCTCCTTATATTAAAATTCAGCTAGATCTCGCATCGCTTTTTCAACTTTGTCAGGATTCATCATAAAGTATTTTTCCATAGTCGGGGCATAAGGCATGGAAGGAATATCAGGACCAGCTAAACGTTTTATTGGAGAGTCCAGATCGAACAGACAGTTTTCACTAATGATCGCAGATACCTCTGAAATAATTCCGCCTTCTTTATTATCTTCCGTTACTAATAACACCTTACCTGTTTTCTTCGCTGCCTCTATAATCCCTTCCTGATCTAACGGATAGACCGTTCTTAAGTCAAGAATATGAGCATCAATTCCTTCTTCAGCAAGCTTTTCTGCTGCCTGCAGGGCAAAATGCACACATAGGCCATAGGTAATAACAGTAATATCAGAACCCTCTCGTTTTACATCGGCCTTCCCAATTGGAAGTGTGTATTCTTCATCAGGAACTTCTCCCTTTATTAAACGGTATGCTCGTTTATGCTCAAAGAATAAAACAGGATCATTATCACGTATGGAAGCTTTTAATAACCCTTTTACGTCATAGGGTGTAGATGGCATGACTATTTTCAACCCAGGCTGATTGGCAAATACCGCTTCAACTGATTGAGAATGGTAAAGCGCACCATGAACTCCTCCGCCATAAGGAGCACGGATGGTCATAGGTACACTCCAATCATTGTTCGAACGATACCTGGTTTTGGCTGCCTCTGAAATGATTTGGTTCACAGCAGGCATAATAAAGTCTGCGAACTGCATTTCAGCTACTGGGCGCATTCCATACATTGCAGCACCAATTCCGACGCCTGCGATTGCTGACTCGGCCAGTGGTGTATCAAGGACTCTATCTTCGCCGAATTCATCATAAAGTCCATCAGTTGCGCGAAATACTCCTCCGCGTTTCCCAACATCTTCTCCCAGCACAAATACCTTCTCATCTCGCTGCATTTCTTCTCTCAAAGCTTGAGTGACGGCTTGAATATAAGAAATAACTGCCATAATTACTCCCCCTCCTTACTCTTCATATACAAAGTTCAATGCGGATTCGGCATCAGCATACTCTGCATTCTCAGCATATTCTGTTGCCTCATTGACCAAATGATTGATTTCTTCATTTAATTCGGTTTCTTTCTCTTCTGTTAAAATATTCTGTTCACGTAAGTAGTTCGCAAACGTAACAATTGAGTCTTTTTTCTTCGCTTCATCTACTTCATCTTTTTCGCGATAGGTACGATCATCATCATCGCTGGAGTGTGGAGTCAGTCGGTAAGAGACAGCTTCGACCAAAGTCGGGCCTTCTCCTCTTCGTCCTCGCTCTGCAGCTTCTTTAACCACTTCATATACAGCGAGCGGATCATTTCCATCAACGGTATGCCCAGGCATTCCGTAGCCAATGGCCCGATCCGATACCTTTTCACAGGCAAGCTGTTTAGATACAGGCACAGATATGGCATATTTATTATTCTCCACCATGAAGATAACCGGCAATTTATGAACCCCAGCAAAGTTAGCCCCTTCATGGAAATCTCCTTGGTTAGAAGATCCTTCCCCAAACGTGACGAGGGAAACAATATCTTTTTTCTCCATTTTCGCGGCTAAGGCGATGCCAACAGCGTGCGGCACTTGAGTGGTGACCGGTGAAGAACCCGTTACGATGCGATTTTTCTTTTGTCCAAAGTGGCCAGGCATTTGACGTCCGCCTGAATTTGGATCTTCCGCTTTAGCAAAACCGGATAACATTAAATCTTGCACCGTCATCCCAAAGGATAAGACCACACCCATATCGCGGTAGTAAGGCAGGGCGTAATCCTTATCCCTATCAAGCGCATAAGATGCCCCTACTTGAGCAGCTTCCTGCCCTTGACATGAAATCACAAATGGAATCTTCCCTGCACGGTTGAGCAGCCACATCCGTTCGTCAATCTTTCTAGCAAGTAACATTGTACGGAACATATCTAATACTTGGTCGTCACTTAAACCTAGTGACTTATGGCGATTTTTAGCCATGTGAATCCCTCCTTTAGTTGCTTAGCCATGTATCTGGTTTCCATCTACAGCCATTGCCGCTTCGCCAATAGCTTCAGCGAGCGTTGGGTGAGGATGTATGCTTTCTGCAATTTCCCAAGGTGTGGCATCTAAAACTTTTGCAAGTCCGGCTTCTGAAATCATATCCGTGACATGCGGACCCACCATATGAACGCCAAGCAAATCATCCGAGTGCTTGTCAGCAATAATTTTCACAAAACCGTCAGTCTCTCCATAAACTAGGGCTTTCCCTATTGCTTGAAAAGAAAATTTGCCGGTTTTAATTTCATATCCCTGTTCCTCAGCTTGCTGCTCCGTTAAGCCTACACTAGCCACTTCAGGGCTTGAGTAAATACAAGTGGGAATATGGTCTGGATTTAAAGGATGAGGCAGTTGATCTGCCATATGCTCTACTGCAATCATGCCTTCGTGTGAGGCTACGTGCGCTAACTGCATTCCGCCTATTACATCTCCTATCGCATAGATGTGGCTTTCTTTCGTTTGGTAATACTTATTGGTTTGGATAAAACCGTCTTCAACTTCAATCGTAGTGTTTTCCAGACCAATATTTTTAACATTAGCAGCACGTCCCACAGAAACAAGCATTCGATCTGCTTGATACGTTTCCGTTGTTCCAGCAACTTCAGCTTGAATGGAAACGCCTTCACTTTTCTCTACAGAATCAGCCAGCACTTTCGCACCAGTTACAATGTTGACCCCTTTTTTCTTCATTTGCTTTGTCAGCTCTTTAGAAACGTCTTGGTCTTCCGTTGGCAGAATATGAGGCAAATATTCTAAAACTGTTACTTCTACTCCGAAATCAGCCAGCATAGATGCCCACTCAATTCCAATAACTCCGCCGCCGATAATAATTATGGATGCAGGGAGTTCCTTCATATTAAGAGCTTCATCGGAAGTCATGACGTACTGTTCGTCAATATCAAGCCCCGGCAGTGATTTAGGGCTTGAACCGGTTGCCACAAGAACGTTTTTTGGGATGAGCATTTCATTCTCTTCACCATTGTTCATTTCCACTGAAATAGTGCCTGCCGTTGGCGAAAATATGGAGGGACCTAATATCCGGCCAAACCCCTCAAAAACATCAATTTTACCTTTCTTCATTAACCCTTGAACACCTTTATGTAATGTGTCCACAATCGACTGCTTTCTTTCCTGTACTTTTGGAAAATTCAGCGTTGGTGTTTGTGTTGAAACTCCGAATTGGTCCGCTTCTTTAGTCTGGCGGAAAACTTCTGCACTGCGCAGCAAAGCCTTAGATGGTATACATCCTCGGTGGAGGCATGTACCGCCTAACTCCCTTGCTTCAACGATTGCTACTTTTAAACCTAATTTAGAAGCACGAATGGCCGCTACATAACCACCGGTCCCTCCGCCTAATACGACTAAATCATATTCTTGAGCCATACTTAATCTCCTTTCTATTCAGCAAAATTAGGATATTGCTTCGGTATTTCTTCTTTATTTAATACCCGCAGCGTTCCCTCATTTAAAGCTTCTAACTCATTTTCACCCGGATAAATAAGAACATCGGCAATCCATTGAACCCGCTTGGAGATTTCTTGTGTAAATGACTTACCGTAAGCGAGTCCTCCTGTCAGAACAATGGCATCAACTTTGCCTTCTAAGGCTGTACTCATACTGCCAATCTCTTTGGCAATTTGATAAGCCATGGCATCAAACACCAACTTTGCCTTCTTGTCTCCGTGAGAAATCATCTTTTCTACTTCTCGCGCATCATTTGTATCCAAATAAGCCATTAAGCCGCCTTGACCTACCAGCTTCTTCATAATCTCATCTCTATAGTATTGTCCTGAAAAACAGAGCGATACAAGATCACCAGCAGGGACCGTTCCTGCGCGTTCAGGGGAAAATGGTCCATCTCCATGCAAACCGTTATTCACATCAATTACTTTCCCTCCTGCATGCGCCCCTACAGTAATGCCTCCACCCATATGAGTGATAATTAGCCGGGACTGATTATAAGACTGATGTAAATCCTGTGCAGCTCTTCTGGCTACGGCCTTTTGATTCAGGGCATGAAAAATACTTTTTCTTGGGATTTCCGGGACTCCGGAGACCCTGGCAATTTCAGCTAATTCATCTACGACTACAGGGTCAACAATATAGGCACCTATATTCAGTCCCTTTGCGATTTCATGGGCAATAATTCCTCCCAGGTTAGAAGCGTGTTCTCCGTTATAGCCGATTTTCAAATCCTCAAGCATAGCCTGATTCACTTCATAAGTGCCGCCCTCGATAGGACGAAGCAGTCCGCCCCGTCCGCAGACAGCACTTAATTTACTAATATTAATCCCCTCTTGATCAAGCACGTTTAATATTACCTGTTTTCGAAATTCGTATTGGTCAATAACACGCTTAAATTGATTAACTTCTTCCGGCTTATGACGAATCGTTTTCTCAAATACAGCCTCTTCATTGTCAAAGACTCCGATCTTCGTAGATGTAGAGCCTGGATTGATTACTAGAATTCGATGGGTTTGCACAGTCTTTGACCTCCGTTGTTCTCCCTTATTTTCTGCTTAGAATATGATGACCATTCTGCAAAAACTGGCTGCGAGAATTGCGTAAACGATCAATACGTTCTTCCGCCATCCGGTCAGCCGCTTTATAGGTAGGTATGTTGTCCCTGCGAGAAATTTCAAAGACTCTAGACACATTGTCGTAGATAGTTTCCACGCGCTTCATTGCACGGTCTTTGTTATATCCATGAAGTTCATCAGCTACATTAATGACACCGCCCGCATTAATTACGTAATCGGGAGTATAGACAATTCCTTTTTCATGAAGAATATCCCCATGAAGAGTATCCTTCAGTTGGTTATTAGCAGCTCCTGCAATTACTTTCGCCTTCAACTGAGGGATCGTGTCGTCATTAATCGTGGCTCCCAGCGCACAAGGTGCATAAATGTCACAATCGACACCGTAAATTTCTTCGGTACCTACTGCTTCTGCTCCAAACTCTTCCACCGCTCTTTGAACAGCTTCTTCATTAATGTCTGTAACAATAAGTTTGGCCCCTTCTTCATGAAGATGACGGCATAATGTAAAGGCAACATTTCCTACACCTTGAACAGCTACTGTTTTACCTTCAAGGGAATCGGACCCAAAGCCTTCTTTCGCAGCAGCTTTCATACCACGGTACACACCATAAGCGGTAACTGGAGATGGGTTACCGGATGAACCGAAGGCAGGAGAAATTCCTGTAACGAAATCTGTCTCTTCATGAATTAAATCCATATCCTGTACAGTCGTTCCTACATCTTCCGCTGTGATGTAACGTCCATTCAGCCCTTGGATGAACCGTCCAAAAGCACGGAACATGGCTTCGTTTTTATCTTTCTTAGGATCCCCAATGATCACCGTTTTACCTCCGCCTAGGTTTAAACCGGCCGCTGCATTTTTATAGGTCATTCCTTTGGCAAGACGAAGAGCATCCTCAATGGCCGCTTCTTCAGAAGCATAGGTCCACATCCGCGTTCCTCCTAAAGCAGGTCCAAGCGTGGTGTCATGAATGGCAATAATCGCCTTTAGTCCAGATTGTTCATCCTGGCAGAATACTAACTGCTCGTAATCATATTGGTTCATATACTTGAATATTTCCATTGTAAATTCCTCCTATTTGTTGGTTGAATGTAGGGCCAGTGCTAAAGAATATAGTTTACTTTCTGCTGTGTCTGCTCTTGATGTCAGTACAATAGGAGCTTTTGCCCCGCTAATCACAGCGGCAACTTTTGCATTGGCAAAATACATAAATGATTTATATAAAGCATTTGCTGCTTCAATCGATGGAACTAGTAAAATATCGGCCGCTCCAGCAACCTCTGATTGGATTCCTTTTTCTTCCGCCGCGCGAAGATCGACGGCGTTGTCAAAAGCAAGCGGTCCATCAATCAGACAATTCTTAATTTGCCCTCTGCGATTCATTTGAGTAAGAATGGCTGCATCCATAGTCGCAGGCATGGATGGATTCACAACTTCCACAGCCGCTAAAGGGGCAACTTTAGGGTTTTCCCATCCCGCTTGTCTGGCTACGGCAACAGAATTTTCAATGATCTGGACCTTTTCCTCAAGACTAGGGGCAATGTTCATCCCAGCGTCCGTTAAAAAAATCAACCGATCATAGTTGGGGATTTCAAAAAGCGAAACATGAGATAAAATCCCTCCGCCACGTAACCCATACTCTTTATGAAGCACCTGCTTCAGCAGTGACTTCGTGTCAATATGACCTTTCATGACAACATCAGCTTTCTGATTATGAACGGCCTTTACCGCTTGCGCCGCCGCTTCTTCTACAGAACAGTCCTGAACACTTATACCAGACTGGTTTAAGTCCAGGCCGGTTGTTTCAGCTTTTTTTTCGATATCTTCGGCGCTGCCAGTTAAAATAAATTCGGCAATACCTGCTTCAGCAGCAAGTTTTACTGCCTTTAATACTTCCTGGCTTCCAGCCTGAGCTACAGAGACCGTTTGAGGTTTCTTTTTATTGAGCTGGTCAATCATTTCATCTAAGCTTCTCATTAGTTCACCTCTTCATTCTAGACAAGTGCAAAAATCGTGCCGGAATACATGAATTTGAAAACACTTTATTCCCAACTTCCTGCACTATGCATTTCTTGCATTATGAAAAATTTTGCATGCTGGTTTTATCCAGTGAGTATTTTTCTAATTTATAGTAAAGATTTCGGATAGATATCCCTAAAGCCTTCGCTGTCTGAGTTTTGTTAAAATCATGCGCCCTGAAAGCATCAGCTAACAACCTTTTTTCATATTCATCTACTGCCTGCTGAAGGGTCTCGCCCAGCCATGAACCATCAGGTTGACTTTCTTCCTGTAAAGAAGGGGACTCTTTAGTAAGAGAGTGAATATGTTCAAGGCGGATCACTTCTTGCTGATTCTCCATATAAATCATGGCCCGCCCGATCATATTTTCCAGTTCCCTCACGTTTCCCGGCCATTGATAGTCCATCAATTTTCCAAGGGCTTCTTGATCTATGGAAGTTACATTTCTTCCGTAATCATCATTCAATTTTTGGATTAAGTGTTTAGATAATAAGTCAATATCTTCTTTTCTCTCTCTAAGAGGCGGAATATAAATAGGCAGCCGGTTCAGCCGATAATATAAGTCTTCTCGGAAAGTCTTATTCATGATCGCTTTCTCTAAATTCTTATTGGTAGCTGCAATGACCCGCACATCAATTTGAACAGGCTTCGTACCACCTACTCGAAGAATTTCATTTTCCTGCAGGACGCGTAATAATTTCGCCTGCATGGGAAGCGTCAATTCACCTATTTCATCAAGAAAGATGCTTCCGTAATTGGCTTCTTCAAATAAACCTTTCTTGCCCCCGCGTTTTGCTCCAGAGAATGCACCATCTTCATATCCAAATAATTCACTTTCCAATAAGGATTCTGCAATAGCAGCACAATTCACACGGATAAATTTATGATGACGCCGTTTACTTTCATTATGGATAGCGTGGGCAAACAATTCTTTGCCTGTTCCAGACTCTCCCCTCAGTAGAACAGTAGCAGGAGTTCTGGCACCCACTCTTGCTTGTTCAAGCGCAAGGGTCATTTCTTGGGATTCACCAATAATGTCATCAAATGTATATTTCGCTTCCAAACTCCGTATAATCTGCCTCGCTCGACGAAGCTCGCTGGTTAGTGACTGGATCTCTGATACATCGTGGAGCACCCCTACACTGCCTTTCAGTTTACCGTCCACAATCACAGGGGCGACATTGACAAGTACGTCTTTTTCTCCTGGCCCTACTTTCATCCGGACTCCTCGAACAGGACGACGAGTTTTAAGCACCTTCATATGCATGCTTTCCCCTTCTGATATATCTACTGTCGCAGGTCTTCCAACAATTTCCTCTTTAGATAATCCAGTTATCCTCGTATAAGCTGGATTCACCATTAAACCGTTTCCATTTTCATCTACCACAGATATCGCTTCGTCAGAAGATTGAATAATGGCTTCCAGCATCGTTTTTACTTCCTTTAAATCGGTAAGTTCTTCAGCAAGATCGACAATTTCAGTTATATCCTTAAAGACTGCATAGGCACCAATGATTCTGTCTTCGGCACCAATCATAGGAATTCTCGTTGTAATTACTTTTTTTCCATTCTCAAGAACAAGCTTTTGATTGACTTCTTTGCGTCTAGTCTTTAGTAGATGAGGCAGGCGTGATGCTGGAATTATCTCCTTTACAGGCCGTCCGATAACATCGTCCTTCAGCTTATTAAGAATCCTTTCACCGCTGCGATTCATAAAGGTAATCTTCTCATCATCCGAAATGACTATCATTCCATCATGAATACTGTTTAAAATAAGTTTCTGATTGTCCGTTTGCTGCTTCATCTCATGCAGAAGTGTCTCTTTCTCTTCTAGAAGTTCAGAGGTGATATAGGCAACGGAGCCTGGAATGACTACCGTGCTGTTGTCCCGTTCAGCCCGAATTTCTTCAAAAACCTGATCACTCCCTGTTGCTTCTATCACAATATCGATCTGGTTATGTATCCATTCCTGCCAATCTGGCCCTGTAGGTATATTATACTTTCTGGCCACATCAAGACCTGCAGCCTGCTGATTCACATCTGTGATGGCAGCAATTTGCATTCGATCCGTTTCATTTAACAATTTTAACAGGGCGGTTCCACCTTTACCTGCCCCTACAATTAAGACACGTTTCATTTCATCACACCCTGCAAAATTTTGCGCATCTTTATCCTATCGTACTCTGCATAATTTGGCAAGCATTCTGGTATTTTCAGAATTATGTTAATTTGATATACTAAATGTGGATTGTAAGACATAAAGGAGATATGGTCATGCGCTTAATCGCTTTACTCACATTAGTCATTCCGGGTATTATTGCCGTTGTTGGTATTAAGCTCATGAGAGACGCTCTTTTCGGGGAGCTTCACTCTCTCTTTTTTCATGTGGCCCTGCAAGGAATAATTGGTTTACTATTCGTTATATTAGGTATAGGATTTATCGGTGGTTTTATTTTGCACCGAGATCGTAAAAGAAATCTTACAAAAGGGCAATTCAAGCAAAAGTAGAGCTATAGGCTCTGCTTTTTTTGATATACTATGAACAGTTGAACGATCTATCGTCAGAAGGAGTTTTGCAGTGTGACAGATCAATTTGAATTATTCAGGAACCAGTATCCTTTCGACTTATTATCAGAGGATGAATACAATGAACTAATTAGCAACGCATCAGAAAAGAATTACAGTACGAATGAATTTATCATTCATGAAGATCAGAAAGATGACTCCATTGATATCCACTTTCTAGTTTCCGGTTTAGCTAAAAACATTATGCACAGATCTAATGGAAAACAATTATCTGTAAGATTTTATTATCCAGGAGACTTAATTGGATTGATGATTCTGCTTACAAGCGGGGAAATGAGGTTTTCAGTCCAAGCGTTAGAGCCAATCAGCACCCTGCGCTTTGAACGTGAATCCTTTATGAAAATCTTGGCAAAAAACTCTCAATTTTCTAAAGTTGTCATGGACGGTATCAGTCACTTAATGAAAAGCCTTTATGATGAAATTAAGTATAAGAGCTCGACCACAGATGAACAGGATGACCGGGAGCTTTACAAAAAGCGTGCTGATGCTTATATGGAAACTCCTCGATTTATCCATCCGGACGACCCTATTGAAAAAGCTGCACGGCTGCTTCAAAAACAGAAGGTTGAGGCATTGATCGTCAGTGAAGATAGAAAAACAATGCTGGGGATGATCAATTACGGGGATTTGCTTAGAGCGTATTTCGAAAATGATCACAATAATCCTGTCAAAGCCTATATGTCAGAAGAAGCCTATTCCATAAGTGATCAAGAATTTATTTATGATGCACTTAGTTACTTAAAACATCACCCGACGGAAATCATTCCAGTCCTGCACAGGGACAAAATTGTCGGGATTTTAAGGCAATCCTCATTTTTTACAATTAAGAATTCGGTTTATTTTGATTTAACTTACAGAATCTCCAATGCGGCATCTATCGAAGAAATTCAACAATTGTCCCCTGTTTATAATCGCAGGTTTCACCAATTTGTGGAGAGCTTAATTCATGAGGGCATGTTTGCCTATGATATTGCTGAACTAATGACAAATTACAATGATCGTATACACAAGCAGGTCGTTCAGATTGCTGAAGATGAAATGATTCAGGAAGGTCATGGAGCGCCTCCCGTTAATTACTGCTTTTTAGTCATGGGCAGTGAAGGGAGAAAAGAACAGGCCTTTTCCACTGATCAGGATAATGGAATGATCCTATCTAATTATGACCATTCCAAAAATAAGAAACAGATTGATGACTATTTCCTGCTCTTCTCCCAAAAAATCAATGCCATGTTGGACGAATGCGGTTACCCTTACTGTAAAGGCGGGATTATGGCTAAGGAAGATAAATGGCGCAAGCAGACAGCAGAGTGGGAAAGAAGCGTAAACCAGTGGATTGAGAAGATGGATGCTGAGGAAATACGTGATTTCACCATCTTCATGGATTTCCGGCCGATATTTGGTGATTATTCGCTTGCATATGAACTGAAAAAATTTGTCACTGCCCGAGTAAAACGCTCCCTGAGTCTGCATCAGCTATTAATGAAAGACACCTTGAGATTCCGAGTTCCTGTACAGCCTTTCGGGAGAATATCTGGAGCAGGGAAAAAACGGACCCTTAATATTAAAAAATCAGCTATAATGCAAATAGTAAACGCCATCCGAATTTACAGTATGAAATATGGTGTAGAAGACATCAATACGATTAACCGCTTAAAGTCACTGGAAGAGCAAGAGCGATTCCATCCAAGAGACGTGGAAAATGCTAAACTTGCGCTTCATCGATTAATGCTCTTCCGGTTAAAAGAAAACTTAAGGCAGCTGGAGCAAGGAGAACCTTTATCCAATGACCTTAAACTTACACAAATAAAGAAAGATGAGCGCCGATCTCTGCGCGAAGCCCTCATTATAGCCAAACGCCTGCAGCAGGTACTAGAACTCAGCTATAATCGAAATCGGGTGGTTTAATGATACCAACTGACTTACAAATTCTAAAGTATATATTTTTCGAAAAACCGATGTACTATTTCAAAATTAAACCATATTTAAAGTGGTATTCGTATCAGAAGCTGGAAGATCAACTTAAAAAACACCAAGAGAACACTTCCAGCCGCAGTGTTGTTCTCAATCAGCCATTAGAAGAATTGGACTACACGATTTTCGATCTAGAAACAACTGGATTTATTCCTGAAATCGGCCATGAGATCATTTCGATTGGAGCGATTCGCATTCATGGGTTAGATTCCTGTCACAGGAAAACGTTTCATCATTTAATTAATCCTATTCGATACGTGAATCGTCAAACTCTCCAGCTTACCGGCCTCACTCGTGAGCAATTGAGTAATGCCAGCCCCTTCTTTGAAGGATTTCGTGAATTCATGGAATTTAGTGAAGGCAGTGTATTGGTTGCTCATCCTGCAAAGTTTGACATGCGCTTTTTACAAGCGATGCTGAAACGTTGGAAATTACCTGAATACAAACCAGTAGTAATCGACTCACAGACGATGGCCCAATGGTTAGTCCCTTCCGTAAGGTACCAGTTGGACCCCTTACTTAATCATTTTCAAATTCAGAAGAAGGAACGCCATCATGCCTTGAATGATGCGATGATGACGGCTGAACTATTTCATAAACTACTGACACAAACCATAGAAGCTAATGTAAGCACCCTTAAGGGATTAAAATCAATTCTTTATAAGCAAAAAAAAGCGAAGATCCCCAAATAAGGGGCTTCGCTTTTTTTATGCCGTAGAATAACCAGTCCTAACACCTTACATGATCTTCAAATCTCTATCTAAAATAAACAAGAGATGGATGATATACTTCTTGAATACCCATGCCTCTATTAACTCACCTCAAAAAATGCTTTGTAAAGAGATTGAACAGCAGTTGAGAGCTGATCAGATTTAACACCGAACATCATGGATACTTCTGAAGAACCTTGGTTAATCATTTCGATATTTACATTGGCGTCACGAAATGCTGCTGCTGCTTTACTAGCAATACCAACCGTTTGATTCATCCCTTCGCCCACTAACATGATCATCGCCATGTTACGTTCAATATCTAACATATCCACCTTGAGCTCTCGCTTAATTCGGTCAACGACCATTGCTTCTTTGTCTTTCGGTAATTGATGATCACGAATGATCACTGACATGTCATCGATTCCAGATGGAGCGTGCTCAAAGGAAATTTCCTCATCCTCCAGGATCTGCAGAAGTTTGCGGCCAAATCCGATCTCCCTGTTCATCAAGTATTTACTTACATACAAGTTAAGGAATCCCGTATCACTAGCGATCCCAACCACGTGGTCGTTGCCCTCTGCCCGTTCAGAAACAATCATTGTACCCTTTCCATCGGGATTATTTGTATTTTTGATACAAACTGGAATTTTATTTTTAAACGCTGGAATTAAAGCTTCATCATGAAAAACAGAAAATCCTGCATAGGATAATTCACGCATTTCTCGATAGGTAAGTGAAGTTAGTTGTTTTGGTTGATGAACAATAGCTGGGTTTACACAAAACACCGAGTCCACATCGGTGAAATTTTCGTATAACTCTGCTTTTAAACCAGCTGCAACGATGGAACCTGAAATATCCGAACCGCCGCGAGAAAAAGTCACCAGTTTTCCTTCCGGTGTGTAACCAAAGAAACCAGGTATGACAAGGATTTCCTCTCGTTCCCGCAGTTGATATAGTTTCTCAAAGCTCTCATTGAGCACAAGTGCACCACCGGGTTGTTCACTCACAAGAATGCCCGCCTGCTTTGGATTTACGTATGAAGAAGCATGACCCTGGTTTTGGAGGTAGGCGCTTAACACATGCGCGGTTCCATCTTCCCCACAAGCTTTAAGTGTATCCATTCCATTATCTTCTCGTGCGCTTACCTTACTTATTGCTTCCTCTATAGTAGACTTGATTTGACTAAGAACAACTTTTTGAAGTCCTAAATCCTCAACCATCAAGGAAAATCGTTCGATGACTTGATGGTAGATGGCCGTATAACTTTCCTGTTTCTGTACCAATTCCCCTAAGCGGATTAATAAATCAGTCGTTTTTGTGTCATCTGGAAATCTTTTTCCTGGGGCTGAAACGACGATGACCTTTCTTTTCTTATCTGCTTCAATAATATTCGTAATTTTTTTAATTTGAGTGGCATCAGCCACTGAGCTTCCGCCAAATTTGACTACCTTCATATGTACAACTCCCCATTACTTCACTAAAGTGATTAATAATTAAGAATTGTACCACAAATCACAGGAAGAATTGAACCCGGAGGATTGAATTCTTTCTTCCAATTCTTTATTCCTTAATTGAAAAGACATAAATAAAACACCTCTCTTCTCACGTAAAGTCATAGCATGAGAAAAGAGGTGTATTTCCAATTCTATATTAGGAAGCTTTATGCTCCAGACGTAAACGATCAGCAACCATCGCAATGAATTCACTGTTCGTCGGTTTAGCTTTTGTATTTGAAATTGTATAGCCGAATAAAGAGGAAATCGCGTCAATATTTCCACGGTCTGCTTTATAGGCAGTTGTATTAAATTTTGAAGCAATTGACGAGTTTCTTCCATATAATACTGACTCATAAAATTGGTCTTATTCATTGGGGTATTGGTTGGCACAGTAACAATGTATTTATTGGTCAATAGCATCACTACTACCTATAACTATAAACTACCACTAATGTCGGGTGCAACAATCAACACTCTTTTTTCTAATCTTCATCCAGTTTGTATTTTGAAATCTCATGTATATGTCGATCTTTTAGTTTTTGCATAGCACTCATGACTTTATCCAAGTCTGATAGCTCATTTTCATTATTTGAAGTAGTAAGAACATGAGCCACCATTCTATAATTAGGTTTTCCACCATAAACCATCAGCACATAGATTGACAGATTGGGTTTTTTACCATTCTGCCAGTCTACATATCCAAACACTACTCTGTATTCAGCATCTTCACTATGTTGTGGGGCAGGAATTGTAATGTAATCAATTGGAGCTTTATGGATTGTCATAAGAAACCTCTCCTTTTATTAATTCAATCGATCTGATCTAAGGCAAACTCTCACAAGCAATACCGTCTTTGTCATTACCATCTAGACGGTGTGGATCACTCTGTGGTCCGCCAGCCGCTTCAAAGAACGCTTGTGCATCTGCGTGTGTATCAAAGTCTCCACAGTCTCTATCTGGACCATTAGGATCGTATTTCAAGCCAGTAGAAGCTGATTTCTGACTGCTAGAATTAGAGCTAGAAGTATCTGATGAAGAAGAGCTATTGCTTGAAGCGGTCGCTGTTTTCTTCTGCTCTTTAAAGCCTTCACTTGTTACATAACCATTAATGCTCCATATCCCTTTATTTTGACTCTTCGCCCTGTTTTGAGCTTTCATATACTCTTTTGAATGTGTGTATGGAGGATCATAGACATAAGCATACCTTGCCAATCCTTGCTCCAAAAGCATTTGATTAAACATCTTGCCATCCACCCACATATAGGCTAGTAGACGGTCGTATTTATCTCTTTTAGGACCATCATACTCAAGCTTCACTTCCGCTCCTGAGAGCTTCTCCTTAGCGTACTGAGAGGCTTCAGGTCCAAATTTCTGAACTGGCTTGCTAGGATGTTTAGTCTCTGGTGTGTCTACTAATAGAAGCCGTACTGTGTCTTCCTTGCCATCAACATTCACTTCCATCGTATCTCCATCTACAACCCTAGTTACTGTTGCTGAGACCTTGTTACTATCATTTGATTGAGAGTTGCTTGTGTCAGTCGTTTTAATAGTTTCTTCACTCTCAACATCAGAATCATTGTTAGAAGTTGCTTCAGTTGTCTGTTGTTCTTCGAGCTCTTTTGAATCAGTTTCGGCAGTTTCATTGGTCTTATCAGTCTGATCCTTGTCCTTAGCTTTACTTTCTGAAGCTTCATTTTGAGTATCTTCATTATCATTTTGCTTACTAGAATCTGGTGTGGTTTTTTCAGCATCGTCACCAGAGTTCTCATCTTTCACACTAGTTTCTGTGGTTGCTTTACTTTCAGACGAACCTTCCTCATCTAAGTTGGTTGGTAGTATGACAATAATGATAAAACAAATCACCAGATAAATTATTGCCGATTTCCTGTTATGTATTGGAAACACTTTAAAAAGATTTAAATAGCCTCTGAATAAGGCAATTATTGAACCGAAAAAAATGCATAGGATGATCATTTGAAATATCGTGTATAATGCAGACAATCATATGCCCCCTTAATTGTTTAAGATCTTGTTTTTTTCCATTTGGAATTCTTCCTCTGAAAGAATACCTTTTTCTTTCAAATCAGCCACCTTTTCTAACATTTTATATTTTTCATTGTTATCAATTGGTTTTTGATTATTGCTTTTCTTGTTTCCAGAACCAGTCCCTGAAGGTTTACTAACGCTTTTATTTAAAACATTTTTAACTGTATAAACAAAAAACTGAGCATCGTTGCTATCTATTACTTTGTCAAAATTAAACGTAGTAGAGTTGTCATACTTGATGACAATAGATAAAGACGCAGTACCTTTGTCCGCTATTACAATATCTCTCATTCTGCTAAAAGAAAATTCTTCAATCAATTGATTGCCTCTCACCCTATGAATGAATAGAAGCCTTAGTTTAGTACACAACAACAGACCTTTTGGTTGTAAATTCATTGTCTTGTTATATCTGACTTCAATGACGTTAATAACACTTTCGCCCTCACTCAGGAGCTGATGTTCAATGTAATCAAAAGTCTCTTTATATAATGAAAATGTATTCTTCTGTGTAAAGGATGGATTTTCACCAAACCATTTACTCATTTCAAAAGATTTCTTCTTTTTTGCTATGTTTCTTTTCTGTTTTCTTTCTTGATCCTTTTTCTGTATCTCTTGTTGGGCCTCATTGTATGCAGTCTTGGCTTTGTTAAAAAAGCCTTTCATACCTTCTCTCATTTCCCCCATCCTTTCAAAAAAATTGCTGAATTGGTTTCTTTATAAACTCAACCACTTGCTTTAAGATATTGTTTAACACACCTGTCATTGAATTTTAAATCAAACAGGGACCGCCATTTTCACCAGTTCCTTTTTTTACCTATTGTACACTTAATTGTAGATCTTTTGTAGGACATTTCACATTATCTCTTAAAAATCCACACTATAAAGGAGACGAGAGAATTGAATTTTAATCAGAACCTCAGCCTTGCTAAAGCAGAGCAAGCGACTTTTATATACAATTTAGCAAGGTTGGAACAAGTACCAGTTACTAATGAACAAGTTGAAACTATTGTGGCAGGAAAGTCCGTTTCTAATTTACGAATTGACGACCTTCAGAAAGTTTTAAACCTGTATTATGCTTGGAATTATATGATTAATAATATCCATGCACCTTTCAGCTTAGAATTTACGAAGAAGATCAATGGCTATGTAGCCTACAATGAGAGTGTTGAGTGGGGAGTTATAAGAAGTGGCACCGTTGGTATTACAGGAGTCAATTATCGCCCCTCTGTGCCTGTAGAACAGGACATATGGTCATCCATTAACGATGTCATAAATAATCAAAATTCATCCAGAAGTGTTTTAAAATTTATGTTATGGACAATGAGAAGCCAATTGTTTTGGGACGGCAACAAGCGTACAAGCATTATTAGTGTTAATAAACTGCTAATCCAGCATGGAAACGGACTATTATCAGTACCTGAAAGTTCCTTAACTGATTTCCATTTAATGTTGACTAATTATTATGAAACAGCAGACGATAGTAAACTCATCACTTATTTGTACGACAATTGCATTCATTTGTACGACAATTAATTCTCCCTGAGATTATAACAACTAATATTTGGTGATTTATTGCGAATAAAAATAGGGGTGAACGGCTTCTCAACGTCCCTCCCCCTTAATAAATGGCTTTCGTTTGATCTTCCCTTCATTAACATATTCTTCTGTGCCGTTTTCATGGATAATGCTTTCTAACTTGCCTTCACACTCTACATAGTCATGAATAGGGATCTCAATGCCATGCACTACACAGAAATATTTCCATCCAATAAATACCATGTCACTTCACATACGCTTTAGTTTCTTGATGATCAATCATAGGAACACCTTCGTCTGGAAATGGAGGATCAAACAATTCAAAACCAACACTTTTCCCTTGGGCTGGGACGTTAACACTCCCCCCCATCAACAATGCCTAACAAGTTACCGTTTTTATCAAATATAGCTGAAGCTATACCAATGCTTTCTATGTCTTTGTCAGTATTGTTCATCACTCTACCTGTTACCTTTGGCTCTTCTTGAATGGTCACACTGTCTGGAGGCAACTCTTCTAAAGTTTCCACCTCAGGATTAAGTTGTGGTGACAGTTCAGCCCCTTTAAAATCATCTGGTTTGTTGTCTCCTAACGGCTCATACACACTTACATAGGCAGTTTCTCCAGAAGGTACTATAGAAGGGGTAACTGTGATGCCCATACTGGTCACTGTGATAACTTCTTCTTTCTTGTTGTAATATGTAACAGAGGACCCATTTAAATTAAAAGGGGTGTCTCCTGTATTTTTCACAATTCCATAGTAAGCTAGAATGCCAATCCCCGTTGCTTTTTGTATGGCTGCATTAGAAGGACTGTTTACTAACTCAATTTCAAGGCTTGTTCCATTAACTAATTTATTGAAGTGAATCTAATGTAGTTGTTAAAACGTTAATTAAGAACATATGATGGTGAAAATGACTTACGCTCCTTAAAAGTGATCTTTACAATCTCTGAATCTATAACATGCATTTGATGGCCATTAAAATTTGAAATGCGTAATGGTTTATTGTCGTAATCAAAATATTGGATCAAGTACATGTCATGATGGACTTGTCTTACATGATTGAATTGTATGTAGCTGACATTTTCACTGTTTTCAATTCTAAAATGAAGAAAGTATGAAAAACCAATTTGTTTTTCGGTTGCAAAGTTATCTAAGAAACTGATTGCTGACTTGTTATCTCTCAATTTGTTCACTCCTTAGAGGAAAAAGAAACTTGAATTTAAAAATTAATCTATTAAAAGCACCATCTATAAAATAATTTATGGTTAAAGAAAGCCTACCTACTAAAACAACAGGCTTTCTTTAATAGTTTATGAAGCTACTTGACTGTTAAATGCTTCTCTTACATCCTCTAAAATTCTAGTTAAATATTCATGATCATCAATAAAAGCTACTATAGACTCGAAAAGTTGATTCTTATTGAAATTGGTATAAATTTCTAATATTGAGGAGAAAGTTTTTCCTCTTAACTTTAAAGGATAATCGCTTAACAGATCATTTAAGATGGCTTGAGAAGGTGTGGAGAAGTCTTTTTTTTCTAGAAATTTTCCACATAAATTTAAACACTTTTTGTCTAACACTTCCCTAATATGATGATCTATTGAAAAGTTATCACCATTTAAGAACCTTTCAACCTCAAAACTATACCATTTACACACTTCCTGAATACAATGGTCATACATGTCTTTTTTTTGAACCAATGCCTCAACTTTCTCCAATGCTCCTGCTAGTAAATCATTTTCTATGCTATATCCGGTGGTAAATACTATATCTTTATATTGGTCTTTGTCACTAGTAAAGATCCATAAGTCTTGGTCAGCTATAAAAGCTGTTTTTAAATTTGAAAATTCTCCTCTTCTCTCATAGATTTCTAACAACTTATTTCTACCTCCACATTGGAGAAAGTCAACATCAAGATCAGACAATTTCTCATTCATGTACCTATAGATGATTGCATCATCTTTTCCCTCTACAAAAACAGTAGGAAGAGACGACCTTTTTAAAGTTTCTACTAATTCGTCTACGTTAATTGAGGGTAACGGCACTACTATCACCCCTGTCTACATTTAAAATAATCTCTTTGTCCACATATTTTGTGTAAATGAAAGGCGAATGGGTGGCAATAATGAACTGGTTATTAGATTTTTGAGACATTAATGTTGGTAATAAAGTTCTTTGCCAGTCTACATGTAAACTAATTTCTGGTTCGTCTATGAAAATGGTGTTCTCTTTAAAAAATGCATTATAAGTGATAAAGCTTAACATCTGTTTTTCTCCGGCAGATAGTAAATCCGAAAACATAGCTTCCTTAGTTTCACTCAATTCACCTAAAGTTACGTTATCAGTTACTTTAATGCTTTTATGTTGGAAAATTTTATTAATCATCTCATTCAATACAGTAAATGGCTTGAATAGCTCTTCTCTACTAAGTGTATTATTTCTAATTTCTCTTTTAATATCGCCTAAAATCATATTAGCTTTATCAAGTTTGCTCTCACTGCTGTCTCTAGTGTCAATGGTATGAGAATTTATTAACTGTTCAATTTCCCGGGAGACTCTGATGTTATTTTCATTTGCTTCCTCAGAAATATTTGCATATTCCTTTGTTATTAAATCCACTATATCTACTGTAGAAATTGATGTAATAAATTTATGGTGTTTATTTGTAAGTTTGTTTGCTACTCTTCTAATTGAATGTTGCAACCGTTCTTCATCTACATATAAATTATCGTAGCCATATTTTGAGTTCGATGTAGAAAACCCACCTTCAATTCTTCTAAAGGTAGGAAAGAATATGGTGGGACTTGTAATGGAACTCACCAAGTCACCTACATCTCCTCCAAGCGATTCATTATCTTCCTTAACTGTATCCAATATTACCTTTTTATCAATTAATCTTGTAATCGTAACATCACAGTTTGGATAGAACCTTATCAATCTATTATGCTTTTTTATGTAACTGTTTGATCGATTCACCCTATCCATAGCAATATTTTTTTCAGTTTCTTCTTTAAAAAATTCTATTAAATGCTTTTCATCTGTAATGGAAATATAATCAAAATTTATTTCATCAATTGCATTCATAATATTCCCACTAAGTGTATACCACAAAAGTTTCAATAATGTTGTTTTCCCAGCACCATTACGACCAGTAATAATGTTTATATCCTCATTAAAATTTACAGAGAATGATTTATCTCCATTTAAACCTTTTACTGTAACATTTTTTATCATAGTTTCCCCCCTAGAATTTTGATTCTAAATTCATTTTATACCAAAGATTGGTAAATATCCATTTAAATAAAAACCACTTAACTTCAGTTGGAAAATTTAATAAAATTTATGTTTCATTCGGACAGTATGAGTTGGTAGCGTTCACTGTATAATTATATTCATAAAAGAACCTACAGACTATTTGTCTGTAGGTTTTAGATTTATTTATTATGGTCTATTATCATTAAATATCTGCTGATATGAAGCATTTGTAATTTCAATAACTGAAAAATCCTGAAACCAAATTCCTCTAGAAATCAACTTTTTAAAAGTTTCAATGTAAAATTCGTCAGTAAATATCTTGGATAATGGTAGATTTTCAAATTGGCTCCGTTCTAACTTGTTGAGATACTCTTTTGCCAATTTTGGTTTGTCTTCCCAAAATACCTTTATGTTTTCTGTAACATTATCCAAGATACTTGTCAAAATATCTATATCTTTTATATCAAACTCTTCTGGTGCCACAGTAATATTATCACTAAGTTTCCTTAAATATTTACCATTTTTGTCATAATAAAACAAATTCAATAAACCATAGTTGTAATCAGTAGAATGAATATATTTTCTGAAACTATCTAGATTTATATTTTCTACTGCGTAATTGTGCACTGCTTTTTTCTCTGAAGTAGCAGTCACAATTGCCAAAGGTTTATCTACATCTAATAGTAAAAATTGTTTTTTCATTGGTTCCTCCATCTAGCACTGTATTTTACATCTTTAAATTTATCATTAAGAAAGATCTACAAAATCGTCGTCATCACCATAATCATCTATTCTAGAAAAACCAACTAATTTTTCATATGATTCAGGTGAATAAACTTTTCTCACTTCAACCTTTAACATTTCGGACTCATTTTTAATAAAGTTGCTATAACCAAATGTTGAATAGGAATTAGCTAAAATGGTTTTGTCGGTGTAATCTCTTAGACCCACAACATATGGGCTATGAGAGTTAAAAATCATATTGTGTTCCTCTAACGATTTCATTTTTCTTTTTATGGTGTCGATTTTCATACCAAACGCCTCTGGTAGTTTGTCTAAAGGACAATTCCATTTTCCACCAAAATAGCTACTATAGTACTTTAGAATTGAATATATATAGAACGCTTCAATACCCAATGCTTCTCTCGTAACACAGAAAATAAAAACATCTATAGGAATCATTGTAGTATCGTCAATTTCATCTTTTGTTGGATTTATATACTCGTCGTATCCATCACCAGTGTCCACCTTATAGCCATTTGTTAAATGGATAGGTTCACTGATAGTATAGTTTCGATAATTTGTTTCGTAGTCCGATGATAAGCCTTCTTCTTTTAATTCACTAATATATCTAAAAATAACCTCTTGATCACCTTGATAAAATTCATGCATTACAGGAAAATCCTTTGTTTTCCTTATATATCCTATCTTTTCTAGTAGACCACCTCTTTTACTGATATAATTCACTCCATTTTTTCCTTTACTATGTGGTGACACTGTTAACATTTTTTTAATTGTGTCTTCTGTAAGTGAATACTCTGTCTGCTTACCGTAAACTGTATACCGATATAGATATGTGATCAAGTAGTAATATGAATAACCAAATGCTATATGCTTACTACTTTTTTTGTCTTCATCAACGTCTATTACTTCCAACCAATCAGAAAAAAATTCATTTGGTACAAACACTTTTCTTTCAAAAGAATTATGCTCTAATATCGATTCATAATCTTTCTCACTAAAATAAATAGGCAAAGTACATCTTCTCCATCTTCAAATTTTCAACAACAAAATTAGAGTTATTAAAACGCTAAACTGAAAAGGTGTGTTTGAGCACGTATATATAATATTTGCTTTATCCATGTGTAATTTTTTAAGTAAATATTATATATACGTGCTACATCACACCTTTTAGTTTTTAGAATTTTTTCAGTCTCGCTCGTTTAATGAAAAGTTGATCGCTATTAAAGAGGGTGTCACTAAATTAAATGACACTGCCAACTAGTCACTAAACTACTGCCATCAACTAAAACTTACAAGAAAATAAACAATGTGCCACTATCAAATGGAAAAAATCATTAGGATAGGACATAATTAACCGCTTCTATTTGACTCTTTTATTCAGAAATTAACTGATACTCATTATTTGTTAATTCATGTATGGAGACTTCCTCGAACCATTTAGTTCTTTTTACTACATCAGCATAAAATGCATCAGAGAACTTACCACAAGAATTATAGGAATCATGACCATTACCACTAATTTTTCTCCATTCAGCGATATATTCATCAGCTAGTTGTGGCTTATCATCCCAGAATTCTCTAATATTTGATTCTATCTTTTCATTCATATATTTTTCTTTCTGGACTTCACTCATACTGTTGAATCTTGCATGGTAAGTTATAATGAGCTGGTCCTCATCCTCATTAAAAAAACTTCCGTGTTCATCACAAGCAAACAAACCCAATAGTCCTTTCTCTGGAGAGAATGAATTCACTAGTTTTCTGAATTTTTCATCATGACTATAATGCCTTGCAAATACATCGAATGCTTCTTCTTTAGTAGTTGCTCTTACTGTAGCAGTTAAAAACAATGGTTCTTGAATAATAAAAGTCTTTTTCATTGCAATTCCTCCAATATGTTTATGTTACTTTTACGAAACCCTTGATGAAACTATCTCATCAACATGAGTAATGGTAAATCAAAATCAAATATCAGTAAAGTCTTTTTGACTACATTTTTAACAAATATTTTTAACAAATACTTAATTAAATAGTATTTTGTAACTACAACAAATACTAAATTAAATAGTATAATTAATTTTATTTTGTTTTGTGTTGATTATTAAATGTTTGACTGGTAAGATATATGATGTAGGGATGGTCAGTGAACTGTTTTTGTTAGCAGTTTTATGAGCATGATTATCAAGTTTACTAAGGCAATGGTTGCTGAATAGTCACTACCTACATTAGGAGCGGGCAACCGCTCCTAACTAAATACATGGAGGTAATGATGGATAAAAAACGTAAGCTTGTTCATGATTTAGTGGATGATGTATTTGAAGTAGATTTAGACGATTTAATCGATGTCTTGATAAGTTTTATTGATGAAAAGGACACTGAAGTGACTGAAGAAGAACTAAAGGATATAAGAAATGGTGCGGAAGAGATCAATCGTGGTGACTATTCCACACATGATGAAGTCTTTAAAGATCTTAATAAAGAAAATGGTGGTTGAGATGTAGATGACAATAAGGTCATACTACATCTTTTTTGTGTTAATCCTTTCGTTCGCATTGCTTTGAACACTTACTGTCGGAGTTGTAGGGTTGCAGGCCCTTCAATATAAATGGACTTATCAACTACTGTAAACCTACCCCCCCACCCGTTTTTTGGGACAGTGGATATTACACAAAATTCATTTTGTCGTAGAATTATTACGTAGAACTGTAATTCAATACAAATTGAATGGTAATATAGTGAAAATAACACCTTATTTTTACATTTTAATCATGGTGATCTTTGCGTAGAATGATCTAAATGAAGATATTCTTTGATCTTGAATAATGTGATTAATACAAAAGGAGAGCTCTCATGTCTTTGACCACAATGCTAAACGGTAAAAAGAAAGCGGATCTTGAGTTCCAAACGATCTTAAGAAACACAATACCTTCCAAGAAGGAGTTTAGTACATATTCAGGAAAGAAAGCCTTCACTGCTGAATACCAGCTTTCTGTTCCATACATATTGACTACCTCCTATCAAGCCTCAGTAGTTGGAACTGCATTTGATCTTATGGCTAGATTCATTATTTCTCAAACCATTAAAAATAATAAGGACACTGTACTGTCACTACGGCCAGCAAGAGAGGGCTTAGAACTAATCAAAAGGTTTTGCAATGAAAACACAAGTGAATCGTTAAATAAAAAATATATAGAAGGAACAACTCTGGCTGAAAATTTCATTAAAAACAGAGATGTAACTTACCATGACTTACTACCATATGCTACGTTCATGGCTAGATTAGAGCACACCTATAGATCAGGAATGCCCTCAAAGAATATAAAAGCAGATTTAATAGGAGAAGAAGAAAGTGAAATTTTAGTTGATTTGGAACAATTATGTGAAGTCTTTAAACAAAATTTTATGACTCCTCAAGTAATCAATCATGAAAGTGTAGTTGTCTTTAATCCACATTTCGGTTTTGCATCAAGAAGTTGTGGGGGAGCAGATGCGGATGTTTATATAGACGGAACTTTGTATGATTTTAAAACAACTAAGATAACGGGGTATAGATGGAAAGAAATTGCTCAAGTCTTTGGCTATTACTTCTTAGATTGTGTAGAAAACCGTTTTGAGAACAATAGTTCTCAATTGCAGAGTTGTCAAATTAACAGATTGGCATTCTACAAAGCTAGGTACGGTGAGGTTGAATACATAGACATCTCTACAATGAACAAAGAAAAACTTTGTGAAACGACCAACAAACTACATGCCTTATTATCACCAAGAATTAGTCTCATGAGAGAACAAGAAACTTTAATTTCGCAAAAAAGATCTGATCTAAACGTGCCGGCTAATAGAGATAGCTATTTTGGACCAGTTATATTTCTTCTGGTGATAATGCTTGTTCTAATGATTTTTATATTTATTTAACAGATATACTAAGACAAATGCCCCACACAGTTTGATGAAAAAAAGCGTTGTGATAAAGAACTATTGAAGATCTTAACTCTTCTCTCTCACTTTAAATGAAGGTTTTAACCTCTGGCTTCTCTATAGATAGTTGCTCTACTAATTTTTGTTATTTCTGAAATTTCATTGACAGTTAGACCGTTTTCACTTCTGTTCTTAAACAGCTCCAGAGCGTGTTGTAGACCTCGATTACGCTCAGTGTACTTCTTAGGTCTACCTCTGTACACACCTCTCTGTTTAGCTTCTGAGATCCCCTCAAGCTGACGTTCTTTAATCATGTCTGCTTCAAATTCTGCAATCCCTGAAAGCACTGTTATCATTAACTTCCCCACTGCCGTAGAAGTGTTTACTTTGTCTCCACCCATGTTAAGAATAATGAGACCAACACCCTTTTGATTTAGAATATCAATAGTGTGGAGTGCATCCTTTGTGCTTCTAGCGAACCTATCCAGCTTCGTTACTACTATTGCATCATCCACTTCAACTGTTTCCAACAATTGATTAAATTGTTCTCTGTCTTCCTTTTTTCTACCTGACACCTTTTCTTTAAATATTCTCTCGCACCCATGCACTTTTAATTGATTAATTTGTGAATCTAAGTTCTGACCTCGTGAAGAAACTCTCGCATACCCATAAATCACACTAAAACCCCCTATTTTTTGATACATGTAAATGATACACTGTAAACCCAATCATATCAGTAAACTGGTTTTGTATCAAATGGGTGTACTCAATTGATACAAAAACAATTGAGATGTTAAAAAACCTTTATATAGTTTTTTTACACAAAAAGGTTAAATAATGGTAGAATTTTCATATACATATATTTATATCCAATTAAGAAAGGATGGTGATATTTTGATTAGTATTGAGCCTTTTGTCTATTTTAAAAAAATTTCAATCATTAATCTTGAAGAAATGATTGAATATTTTAAACAACTAGAGTCCAATACCACCAACCATACAGAAGTTTTTTATGACTTTGAAAGCTCAATGGAATCCATGAAAGTTAGCTACTTCAGGAAAGTAAATAGTCTGGACTTATCTGTAGATAGTTCAACACAAGAAATTATCCCAGAACACTCCCCCAACATTTTAAGATCGGAAATTATTATAAATTTTAGTAACGAAACCTTGATAGTTTGGGGACGCCCAAATATAGTAAAATTCTTAAATGTTCATCTCAACAATAATCCATACTACAAAATTTTTGACAAGACCATAGATTTTTATAGCTATTTTGATAATTTCAACATATTTGATCCTGAAATTACTGAAGTTTCTTTTAATGATATAAATGTCATAGGTAAGTATATATCTACAGCTAGCTTAACTATTTCTAACACCACTGACGCTCTATTTTTAATAAACAACTTGGGAGCGAAGGTTTCTAAGGTAAGGGTTAAATTATATTCAAAGCAAAATGACTTTGTAGAGTTAAATACTGATTTGGAGAAAGGAATCATTAAATTAAACCTTCCGATTGCAAATAAAGTTTTTATTGAAGATATTAAGTCAGAAATTAATAATTTGAAACTTGGGTGAGGTGTTATTATGTCAGAGCAACAACAATTTGAAGGGGATAGATGGACAAAACAAACAATAAAAATATTGAGTGAACTAGGTTGGGTCCAAATTGGTTCATCTAATTTTGATATCCCATGTGTAAACAAAGCCCTTCATAGTACTGGAGAAAGAGAAAGAAAAAATGACCATGGTATTGACTCATTTTTTAATTATCATGATCCCTACCTAAATACAGAAGAAAACATTATTGTGGAATCTAAGAAGAGAAAGTGGAGTGGCATCACTAAGACAAATGTTCAAAAATTTACCACACAGTTATTAAACACTCTAGAATGTGCAAACTTATCACCTAAGCTACAAGAGTTAGGTTATCCTCCAACAAATGTAGGACTCTTAATGATTTGGTGTGATGAAGTAAATGAATATGACTATGAAAAAATAAAAGAATACTTATCAGAAGTAAAAACACCTAATAAGAAAACTCCTATAACAATTTTCATCGCCACTAACCACGAAATATTAAGGTGGTGTTCATTAATTGAGCAGAAGAATGAATTATTACAAAATAGTGAAGACTTTAATTTCTTCTATCCTAGCGAATATTACAGAAACGGAAGAAGTATGAGCTCTCAAAAAAAACATGTAAATCTAATCCAAATGTATTCGAGTTATATATTTGCTAAAAGTAGAAGAAAGATATTGATTGATGAGGACACTACTAAGACAATTGATATACACCATGTGTTCTTTTTTGCTGAAGCAACCAAGGAAGAGCTTGACTTCTTATATGAACTTCTAGGTGACTTTCAATTTGAAGATGCACATGAGCTACATATTCATTTTTACGGGGAACAAACCAAATACAGAGAAAATATTGAGGAGTTTCTACGAAGAAAAAAAGAAAAGGTTAAGTCCAATAAGCATCAACTCAAGATAAAGATTAAGTACATGGATGTACTTAATACTGTTCCAGAAAAATATAACGTATTGGAGGACTGACATGATTAAACGTTACCCAAAAAAGTCCAGTATAAGGAGAGTTATTAAAGAACACCTTACAGCCAAAGACTCAAAAGATTTTTTAAAAGAGAGAGGGATTCTGGTACATTGCGTTAAAAAGTCTGACCTGTCTAAAATAGGCGGAGATTTTTATTTTAATAAATCCGATTTTATTGACTTAAAAAAAAGAATGGACGTGGATCACAATTTTAAAAAATCAGGTAGAATTACTCTTCCAAAGAGTCAGAGGGAGGAATTTCAAGATTCTTTAATTTCTCTAAATAATAAAGTTATTAATGAAGCTGATAATACCAAAATATCTGTTTCAAGAGATACGCAAGGCAATACAAATATATTATTAACATATGATGAATATAAGCCTAGCCTTATTGACCTGCTAGATCGTACAACAAGGCAAGTTGAAATTAATTTAAATACAATAGATGAACAAGATAAGTTTGGCATCGACTTTAATATGCAATCATCTAATGATTACAAAAAAGTAAAAGAGTTAGTTAAATACATGTCTTCTACAGATGAAGAAGTTCAATTTGAATTTGAGGAAATTTCTTTAAGTAAATTAACCAAAACAGGTAGAATTAAGCTGTTTGAGGATTTCTTTAAAAAAGATAATTCCCCATGGGAATTGATCGAAATTAGAAAACTTAAAGTTAAAAGAGATAAAAAAGAAGCCAATATAGAAGGTAATCAACTACAGGGAATAAACTCAGCAATTCTTGATGGCGACAATTTATCTGAAAATGAATTTGTAAAGAGTACGATTGATAAAGGCTTCTATTTCTCAATGGCATCAATGAGGTTAGATCATATGAGCCAACCTACATTTATAGACCTAGTAATTGACTTTAAGTCAAGACCAGAGATGTGTGAAGTTAAAATAGCAAATTCCGGATCATATGAAGAAGATGAAGAAACCTCAGAAATGAAAGAAGTTAAAAGTGTATTGGATAGTATTGAACAAGACAATCTGCTAGTAGAATTTAAAAATACACTTTATGAAGTATTTATCGAGTTAACAGATGAAGATATTACACCTGTTGAAATGATTCCTAATAATAATTAGTTTTATTTTAATTAAAAGTAGCACTTAAACCAGTGCTACTTTTAATTTTTGTGTTTTTTAGACATATCAACATTTTGATACATATATTTTAACGTTAGAATCATTTTAATATTTTACTTAATTCTTTCTCCTTACTCAATCATCTTCAAATATCCAATCCCTGAATTGGGGAGTGATCATTATATTTAATTCTGATTTCATCTTCAGTAAAATCCAGATAATGTTTCTGAGTGACTTCGGCACTACTATGTCCAAGAATTCTTGAAAGACTTACCCAATCTCCACCATTTAATAAATAAAATTTTGCAAAATTGTTTCTCAGTTGATGTGGATGCACACGGACTCCCACACGCTCTCCAGACTTCCTCAGAGCTCGTTCAAAGTTCCTTATGTCTTGCTTAGTCCCCCTTATGGTCGGAAACACATACTCACTGTCTGAGAAGCGGTCTCTGTACTTCAACCACCGCTTCAATTCTCTTCCTAATTTAAATGAAAAGTACACGTACCGTTCTTTCTTGTTTTTAGGATTTGTCACTAGAATGGAATTATACTTGAAATCAATATCTTCAGGCTTTACATTGCAACATTCACCAATTCTAAGCCCTGTGTCTAAAATCAATCTTGTCTGCATCCATAATCGATACTCATGAAAGGTAGATGTATCCATCTGCTTTAACATTCTGATGATCTCTTCTCTTTTCAACAACGGCTTCTTTTTTCGATTTGGTTTAATGTTTTCAAGTTTCTGGACAGGATTATTTTGAATTTCACGTTCCGTGTAAAGAAAGTTGAAGAAAACCTTTATGTTCCGAATATAGTTGCTTATGGTTGTGTCTGATATGTCTTTACCTGTATCAGTTCTCCGATCAGGGTAATTTACATTTAGGCTCCTTTCATTGCTAACAACAGTGTATTTGCCACGGTCTCTCAAATATTTAATGTACATCCTAACGTGTCCACTTCTAACATCACTAACTTCTGTAATGGAATGTTCCCGCTCCATATAGAATTGAAAAAGCTTTAGGGTCTGCTCATAACTGCTCAGTGTTTTTCTACTCAAATTCTTTGATTCACAATACAGCATAAAATTGTCTAAATGAAATTCAAAATTCTCCACAAAAAAACCTCCTATTATTTGGTGCATTTTTTCAATACGCCCAATGAATAAGAGGTTAGTATTTGTTGGTGTAAGCACTGGTTGTTTATTGGTACCAAAAGGTTGTTTATTGGTCACCAGTGTCAACAAATTAAAATTTATAAGTCAGTTAAAAGCCATCATAGAGCCATTAGGAAGCTTTATGCTCCAGACGTAAACGATCAGCAACCATCGCAATGAATTCACTGTTCGTCGGTTTAGCTTTTGTATTTGAAATTGTATAGCCGAATAAAGAGGAAATCGCGTCAATATTTCCACGGTTCCAGGCAACTTCAATTGCATGTCGAATGGCACGTTCTACTCGGGAGGCCGTTGTATTAAATTTTGTCGCAATATCCGGGTAGAGGACTTTTGTAATGGAACCAAGCAGTTCAAGGTCGTTATACACCATCGTAATTGCTTCACGTAAATATAAGTATCCTTTAATGTGAGCGGGTACACCGACTTCATGAATAATATGAGTAATACTAGTATCCAGATCAGGTTTTTTGGTTTTTGCAGCAGAGTAACTGCTGCCAAGTGCGCGATTAATCGGATCACCAGAATGTTTAATTTGGCGTACTTGTTCAGCTAAATGGTCCAGATCAAAAGGCTTCATCATAAAATAAGCGGCTCCGAGATCAACAGCTTTCTTTGTCACTTCTTCCTGACCAAATGCCGTTAACATGATGACGTCTGGATGCTTGTCCATTTCTTTTAGTTTACTTAAGACCGCCAGTCCATCTAAGTGCGGCATAATAATATCTAAAATTAAGACATCTGGCTGTTTATTTTGAATCTGCTCCAAGCATTCTTTGCCATTATAAGAAACGCCTACAACGTCAATATCGCGTGTATCTGCGAAATATTCCTCAAGAAGCTTCACCAGCTCACGATTATCATCTGCTAAACAAACCTGAATCTTTTCCATTCAATCTTCCTCCTTAGGAAATTGTCCTCTTATTGTGCTAAGTTACATATTCGACATGAGATGTTTTATCCCTTTTTTATTATAACAAAAAAAATAAAAATATATAAGGTTTTCTTACAAATGCTTCAATATGCTTTCGAATTCGTGTGTATTCGATAAAATATTACATTTAAGATACTACATTTGTCGATTTTTGTCGAATTAATTTTGGGTTTTCAGAATTTTAAGTAACATCAATTACAATACGAACAAAAAACAGAAAACCCGAACTATAATAGTTCGGGTTACCAATAAAACGTCTATATTATCCTGCCTTTTTTGCTTGTTTCTGATAAATATTGATCCCCGCTTCATGCAGCATCCATTCAATATGAACTCCATAGCCACTCGTTGGGTCATTGACAAACACATGAGTAACAGCTCCAATAATATGTCCATCCTGTATAATAGGACTTCCACTCATCCCTTGGACAATACCGCCCGTTTTCTTCAATAACTCTGGATCAGTGATTTTTATAATCATTCCTTTAGTGACAGGGGTCTTTTTCGGCATATTACTCACAATTTCAATATCAAATTCTTGAAGTTTGTCACCATCTAAAACGGTTAAAATTTTTGCAGGTCCTTCTTTAACTTGATCTGAATATCCCACTGGTAACCCTTTTGGATATTCTGTATTCGCAATATCACCGTCTAAATTGCCGAATATCCCAAAGGGGGTATTTTTCGTAATGTTTCCAAGACGATCATCATGAACGGAGAAATTTGCTTTTTTCTCTCCAGGAAGCCCTTCGCTGCCTTTTTCTATGGCCGTAACGTGAGATTTTAAAATCGTGCCTTTATGGATTTCGATTGGTTTTCTTGTATCCATATCTGCAATGACGTGTCCTAATGCTCCATACTTACCGCTATCTGGGTCATAAAAGGTCATCGTTCCTATGCCAGCAGCTGAATCACGAATATAAAGACCAATTTGGTATTCATTTTCCTGCTTATTAAACGTAGGGTTTAGGGAAGCAGTTAGAATTTCTTCGTCTCTTTTAATCGTAAGCTTGATGGCTTTCCCTTGTTTTCCTGCTTCTTTTACAATGGAAGAAAGGTCCTCCATACTATTTAATTCCTTGCCATTACCTTTTAATAAAATATCTCCAATTTGCACATTCGCTTTCTCTCCTGGTGAAGCCTGCTCCTCTTTCCTGCTATCAACGAGATGGTGCCCAACCACCAGCACACCTTTCGTATGCAGTTCAACGCCAACAGATTGACCGCCCGGTATTAACTGAATATCTCTCATCGTCTTTATATCGGTCTTTTTTAATGGAATGCCAGCAAATTCATAAAAGACTTGACTGGAACCCTTTAGATCATCTGATGAGAAAGCAGTCCTTGCTTCACCTTCACCTTTGAATACAGGTGCCGCTTCCACAGAATCCGATGCACTTACTTTTAACTCCGTTGGAATGGATAAATAATTCTTTATGGGGGTGAATAAAGGCAAAACGAGCATCAACAGCAGGAGGATAGAACCACAAATATATTTCATTTTCTCATGCTTTTTCATGGGTTCAACACTCCTTCTTACTCCTGACCAACTAAATGGCTTACTTATAATGTGGTCGTAGAAGGACTTTTTTAAACGAGCATAATCTGAGTAAATATAGTACCGATTCCCTTCCCTTGAAACATTCACCATAAGAAAACGTGTATAGTGGCATTAGCAGTAAGTTCTTCACCCATAAACTAACAAAAAGCACATGAACATTTTCATGTGCTTTCCAAATTATGATTTATGCCGGGAAGCTAAAGTTAAGAGCTCTTTTGCATGTTCTAAGGTAGTATCTGTTAATTCAGCTCCAGTAATCATTCTAGAAATTTCATCAGCTTTTTCTTCATGAGATAATTCCTTTGCAAGGGTAGAAGTTCTGTCGTCATTTACATGCTTTTCAATTCTTATATGAGTATCCGCCATAGCGGCTACTTGAGGCAAGTGTGAAATGCAAAGGACTTGAGACCCTTTAGAAATTCCATATATCTTTTCAGCAATCGCCTGTGCAACTCGTCCGCTGACTCCTGTATCTACTTCATCAAAAATTACACTGGTCACTCCTTGATGTCTTGAAAAAATACGTTTTAAAGCCAGCATAATTCTTGAAAGTTCTCCACCTGAAGCCACCTTATGTATTTCTTTTAAAGGTTCCCCCGGGTTCGTCGTAATGAGAAACTTAACCAAGTCAAATCCACTTTTTTGAAGTCGCACGTGGTTTCCTTCAAATAATGGGTCTGCCTGCCCGCCTTCTCTTTTTTGAATATCGACAGCGAAAGCGGCTTTTTCTAAGTACAAATCTTTTAATTCGTCTTGTATATACGAAGAGAGCGTTTTTGAAACGGATTCACGGATATCATGAATGTTTTTCGCTTCTAGTACAGCGTCTTGACCTAATTCATTAATCTGCTGCTCAAGTCTGTGCAAATGAGAATCTTTATTTTTAATTTCATCGATTTCCTCTTCAATTCGTGAAGCATATTCCAGCATACTTTCAACGCTCTGCCCATATTTTTTCTTCAATCGGTTCAATTCATTCAGACGCGCTTCAATTTGATTAAGCCGTTCCGGATCAAACTCCAGCTCTGCCATTTGACTGCTTAATTGGAATGTCATCTCTTCAATCAGATAATAGGAATTCGTCAATTCTTCCGTCATTTTTGCCAATTGATTATCGAAATCGGAGGCACTTTCAAGAGAAGTCATAGCATGACTTAACCAATCTAAACCCTTTTGCTCACCATACAAAGAATTATAAGCATCGTGAATCCCTTGATATATTTTTTCGTAATTCAGCAGTTTGCTTCGTTCATCTGTCAGTTCATCATCTTCGTTTGGCACTAATTCTGATTCTTGAAGTTCGTTCAGCTGAAATTCCAATAAATCCAGTCTCTGAGCCATCTCCTGCTCATTTTCACTTAATTCTTTGTGCCGTCTTTTTAACATTTGGTATTTCTCGAATACAGACTGATATTCTTCCATAGATATGGTTAAATCCCGGCTTGCAAATAGATCAAGCAATTCAATGTGCCTGTCGGGATCCATTAAAGACTGGGTTTCATGCTGACTATGGATATCAATTAATGTTTGACCAAATTCCTTTAATATACCCAATGTAACCAATTTACCATTGACTCGGCAGATACTTTTTCCTTGATGGGTGATTGTTCTCTGGAGTACGACCATTCCATCTTCGCCAATCTCAACTCCAAATTGTTCTCCCCGTTTGAAAACAGGATGGCTGGCATCTACTGTGAATAATCCTTCAATTTCTGCTTTTTTCATTCCATGACGAACAAATTCAACCGATCCTCGTCCACCCGAGAGCAAATGAATGGCATCAATAATGATTGACTTTCCTGCCCCGGTCTCACCGGTCAGTACAGTCAGACCCTCTTTAAAGGTTATGGAAACTTCGTCGATGATAGCAAAATCGCGTATAGATAATTCTGTTAACATGAAACAATCCACCTCGGTTATAACATATTTAACAATTGCTCACTGATCGTTTCCGTCTGGTCCTTACTGCGGCAAATAATAAGGCAGGTGTCGTCTCCACAAATGGTGCCCATAATTTCTTCCCAATCCAAATTATCAATAAGTGCCCCTACGGCATTAGCATTGCCCGGCAGTGTTTTTAAAATAATAAAATGTCCTGCCCGATCAATGCTGACAAAGGCATCCATCATCAGCCTTTTTAACTTTTCAAAAGGATTAAAACGCTGATCTGCAGGCAGGCTGTATTTATATCTTCCGTCCATCATGGGCACCTTAACTAAGTGCAGCTCTTTTATATCCCGGGACACTGTTGCCTGAGTTACATTATATCCCATCCCTTTGAGTCTGCCGACCAGCTCATCCTGGGTTTCAATGTCGTCGTTAGTAATAAGTTCTCTAATTTTTATATGTCGCTGACCTTTATTCATTGCTATCCTCCATTCCAAAGCAGAGGTCTAAACAGAGTAAGCTGCAGAATTGCTGTGTGAGCATTTGAATCTCAGGAAAACGAATTCACAATCCTTACTCTCCAAAAAAAGACCTAAGAAAAGGGCTATTTTCAGCCCTGTCTATCTTTTTTATGAACGTTTACTGTGTGCATGATGGGCTTGCTCGACGACACTTTCCGTTTTCACATCATGCATAATCTTTCCTTCTTGTTCTTCTGCGATTTTCAGATGGACGAGGAATTCGATATTTCCATCTCCCCCTGTTATAGGAGAAAAAGTAAGTCCATAGACAGAATACCCATGAGCTAATGCGAAATTCAAAATATTGTCCACAACTTGAGCGTGGATTTTAGCATCTCGGATAATTCCCTTTTTTCCTACTTGTTCCCTTCCAGCTTCAAATTGCGGTTTTATTAAAGCTACCACTTCTCCGCCTTCTGCCATCAGGTTGGCAAGTACTGGAAGGATAATACGCAAAGAAATGAACGACACATCAATCGAAGCAAATTGAGGTTTACCATGAGCGAGGTCGTCTTCTGTCACATACCGAAAATTAGTTCGTTCCATAACAACTACCTGCGGATGATTTCGTAATTTCCAATCGAGCTGATTGTATCCAACATCGATTGCATAGCTGAGCTCTGCTCCATTCTGAAGAGCACAATCAGTAAATCCTCCCGTAGAAGAACCAATGTCAATCATGACTTTTCCAGCCAGGTCTATCGAGAATTCCTTAATAGCTTTTTCGAGTTTTAAACCGCCTCTGCTGACATAAGGAATCGCTTTACCTTTTACCAAAATCTCTTTATCTTCATCAACTTTTTGACCAGGTTTATCAATGCGTGTCTGGTCGACGAAAACAAGACCGGCCATAATAGTCCGCTTAGCTTTTTCACGTGTTTCCATATATCCTTTTTCAACTAACAACAAATCAAGCCTGATTTTTTTTCCCATTTTCTTATGCCCTCTGCTGTTTATCCGGAATCATTTCTTTTAAGTTTTGAATGACTGATTCAGTAGTCAAACCGATTTCTTCCCAAAGTTCAGGAACACTGCCATGCTCGATAAAACGGTCAGGAATTCCCATTCTTTTCATGTATTGTAAGGTGTAATTGTGTTCTTCAGCAAACTCCAGAACACTTGATCCAAACCCTCCACTAAGGACAGCTTCTTCAATAGTTAATATCGGCAGCTGTTCTTTCATGATGTCATGCAGCATAGCTTCATCCATAGGTTTAAGAAAACGTGCATTCACTACTCGAATGGATTTCCCTTCCTGCTTCATTTGCTTGCTGGCTTGCAGTGCCATATCGATAGTAGTACCAAACGTCAGGATAACTCCATCGCTGCCTTCTTCTATGACTTCCCAGCTTCCTATAGGGAGAGAGTCAAGCTCCTCATCCATGGATATGCCTTTACCGTTTCCTCTCGGATAACGTACAGCAAATGGACCGTCATCATAAGTCATTGCAGTGTGTACTAAATGCTGAGCTTCATTTTCATCTTTCGGCATACTGATAATCATATTGGGTACTGATCTTAAAAAGGCGATATCAAATACCCCTTGATGAGTTTCGCCATCAGCACCTACCAAACCGGCGCGGTCAATGCCGAACACTACGTTTAAATTCTGTCTCGCTACGTCATGTATGACTTGATCATAGCCCCGTTGTAAAAAGGTAGAGTAAATAGCCAAAAATGGTTTCATTCCCTGTGTAGCTAAGCCGGCAGATACAGTCGTTGCGTGCTGCTCTGCGATCCCGACGTCAAATAATCGGTCAGGAAACTCTTCACCAAATTTTTCTAATTTTGATCCCAATATCATAGCCGGCGTGATGGCAACGATGCGTTTATCTTTTCTTGCTTCTTTTCGCAGCGTCTCACTAATAACGGAACTCCAGGCAGGAGGAGCATCCACGGGCTTAATCTTTTCTCCGGATTCGATCTTATAAGGGCCAACACCATGCCATTTATCCTTTTTATCGGACTCAGCAGGATGGTATCCCTTTCCCTTCTGGGTCATCACGTGAACGATCACTGGACCGTTCGTTTTCTTAGCGTAATTCAAGTTTTCAAACAGATCATTAAAATCATGACCATCTACAGGGCCATAATACGTAAAACCGAGCTCTTCAAAAAACATGCCAGGGACAACAAAATATTTCATACTGTCCTTCAATCTTTCAGCAGCCTGAGCTAACTTGCCTCCCACGGCAGGGATTTTTTTCAAGAGCCATTCCAGGTCGTCTTTCGCCCGGTTATACTTCCCAGCACTGCGCATACGTCCAAGTGCCCCATGCAAGGCACCGACATTTTTAGCAATAGACATCTCGTTATCATTCAGGATAACGGTTACATTCTTTTTCTCATGTCCAATATGATTCAGGGCCTCTAAAGCCATACCGCCTGTAAGAGCACCGTCACCTATAATCGGAACGATAGAATGGTCTTCATTCTTTAAATCCCGTGCGATGGCCATGCCCATTGCCGCCGACAAAGAGGTAGAACTATGACCAGTTTCCCAAATATCGTGTTCGCTCTCATTTCTTTTTGGGAAGCCACAAAGTCCTTGATACTTACGTAATGTATCAAACTGACCGGCTCTACCTGTTAGGATTTTATGAATGTAAGACTGATGGCCGACGTCAAATAAAAATCGATCATCAGGGCTTTTAAACACTTTGTGAAGAGCTAAAGTAAGCTCCACTACCCCTAAATTGGCTCCTAAATGGCCGCCTGTGGTGGATAAATTTTCAATTAAGAATTTACTTACATCCTTAGCGAGTTCTTCTAGTTGACTGGATGACATTTCCTTCAAAAATGAAGGGTCTTTAACCTTGTACAGATCCATTAAAGGACCCCCTTGTAGTTATCTTGTTTTTTTTGTGGATTTCTCTGAAGCAGTAACGATATTTATTTTAAACTTTTGTTCCATCCATGCTATCACTTTTGCCGCAAAAAAAATAATCTTGGTGGAAGAATTAATCGCAAAAAACTTGCCAAGTGCTTTGCCCCCAACAGTTAAGGCTGCGACCACACTGGTTAAAGCAACAGAAATAATTATTTGAATTTTCGATCCATCGTGGGATCCTATTGTATTTACTAACTGCAGAACAACTACGGCAGATGCCGTCCCGCTGACTATACCAGATATATCCCCTATAACGTCATTACAGAAACTTGCAAAGCGGTCTGCGTTTCTTACAATAGCTATTGCCTGCTTTGCTCCTGTAACTTTCTCTGAAGCCATAGCGTGAAAGGGTGACTCTTTAGCAGCGGTCGCAGCTATCCCTAGCATATCAAACACTACTCCGATAAATACGATAATAAAAACGATAATTAAACCGATCACCCATATGACTCCGCTAAGAACGGAAGAAGATATAACTGAAAAAATAGCCGCTAACACAAAAGTGATAACGGCAATACTTAAGCTAAATTTTAAGGATTTTTTAAATTTATTGTCCATTCTCAACCTCTATATTTCTTATAAATTAATTTCCTATGTAGCGAAAGGAATGGTCATGAACCAAGTAAAAATTGCGGCTTAGGTCTAGTAGGTTTTCCCAGCCGGATACCGAGTGTCACCACTCTGGCGGTTCCCCTTTAAATCCGACTCAGCTACGTTTCCGTAAAACTGGACTAGATTGCCACTTAGTCCGCACTATAATTCTTGGTTCATGTCCATAATCGAACAGCCTAGGGGCTTTCCCCGGCAGCCTTTAACCGTACCTTAGCCTCTTTTGCAGTTCAGATTTCATACAGTTACAGCATCTCCACTTCATTGGCCATCTGAAGTTGGAAGATGTTCACATGACTGTAATCCCCTCAGGACCACTCAAGGCAGGCTACGCTGCCCACATAGACGTTACTCCATGTGAAGCAGGTTCATACCCCATTTCATAAGAGAATCTGGCTCAGATTCTCTTACAAGAATGGGCCTCCGCGGAAGCAGGGTCAACGCCCACATGCCTTTGTGGATCGCCCTGCAACCTTAACTCCCAGCATCGACCCAAGGCTGGGCGCCTCAAGCCAACACAAGGAACTTCATCGATGTGCCCTTCGGCGGATTTTTAGGCCCGCCTTCAGGTACGGAGGGCCGACTAGGATACTGCACCATTCCTTCTGTAATCCTAATATATCATACTCACTATTGTTCCACAATGAATAATGATTGTTCAGCGGTCTCTCGAGCTCAAGTAGTGAATCAATTCAGATAGAAGGGTGCCATCTACTCCTGCAGATCGAAGAGCGTTTTGAGCAGAATCAACATAATTTGCTTTCTGCTGTATGGCTCCATCAAGGCCGAGAAGTTTAGGGTACGTGCTTTTCAAATTATTTTCATCACTGCCTGTCGGTTTACCTAGTACGTCAGCATCACCAGTAACATCCAGGATATCATCCTGAATTTGAAAGATGAGTCCCAGTGCATCCCCCATCACTTTCATTTGATCCATACTTTCCTCTGATGCTTGTCCCAAGTAAGCACCGGCCAAAATAGCAAACCTGATCAATTTACCGGTTTTGTTCTTATGAATCGTTTCAAGTTCGTGAAGGGGAATATGCCGATCCTCACTCTGCATGTCGTGCATTTGCCCTGCCACCATCCCACGGGCACCACTTGCAGAAGCAAGCTCACGAAGGAGATAAACTTTTTCTCCATCTTCCAAATTAGGATCCTCAGATATTACCTGAAAGCTTAAAGTTAGAAGTGCATCTCCCGCTAATGTTGCCGTCGCTTCATCAAACATAATATGACTCGTGGGTTTTCCACGTCTTAAATCGTCATTATCCATGGACGGCAAATCATCATGAATAAGAGAATAGGTATGAATCATTTCTAATGCACAGGCTGCCGCTAGCGTCCGCTTTTCCTCCGCTCCAAAAGCTTCAGCTGTGGACATTAGAAGAATCGGACGAAGCCTTTTCCCGCCTGCTTCGATGGAATAAAGCATAGCATCTTGTAAGCGGCCAGGATCCGTGTATTCATACACATACTGAATTAATTTATCGTTGATATAGAGCTTCTGTTGAGAAAAATAATCCTTTAATGATTCCACTATTCTTCCTCCTGGACACTAAAAGGTTCAAATTCACCATGTTCGTTCATAATTTTCTGCATTTGACCTTCAACATGGACAAGCTTTTCATTACAAATCTTTGAAAGCTTCATCCCTTCCTGGTAATACTGGATTGCTTTCTCCAACGGGACGTCTCCTGCTTCAAGCTTTTCAACCAATTCTTCCAAGTTTTTCATTGCTTCTTCAAAGCTTACTTCTTCTTTACTCTCCGCCATATTCATCCTCCTCGATTTCCTCAACTCGGCAGTGCAAACGGCCATTATGCATTTTTAAAGAGAGAGGCGCTCCCTTATGAACCTTATTAGCGTCTTTAATGACTTTACCATCCTCCGAAAATGGAATGGCGTAGCCCCTTTTCATAATATCTAATGGATTTAACAGGGTAAGTTTATCTAAACTGAATCGAAATCTTTCTTGCTTTCTCTCAAGCTGATGCTGAAAATTTAAGTGAAGCTGTTTTGTATCGCTCTGCAGCTGTGTTTTATTTTCTTTCACTTGTGCTTCCGGATGCTTCTGCATAAGCCTTTTTTGCAACTGAATCAGCTGATCCTCTTTATAGCGATAAAGATTCTTCATTTGTTTAGACAGCTGTTCGAGCGTTCTATCCAAATCCTGCTCTTTTTGCCGCAATAATTGGACAGGATATTTAAAAGCATAGGATTTCCGTAAACGAGTAAGGTGCTGTTCGGCATCCGATTTCCTTGCATGCATAGCTCTTTGCAGCCGGTTATTAAAGGACAGAATTCTTTCCGTTAACTCGACTATTGAAGGCACCGCCAATTCCCCAGCACCTGTAGGGGTTGCTGCTCGTACATCAGAAACAAAATCACTTATGGTCGTATCAGTTTCATGTCCTACAGCTGAAATAATCGGTATTTTCGACTGGAAGATACTCCGGACCACTCTCTCCTCATTAAATCCCCAAAGATCTTCTATAGATCCACCACCTCTTCCAACAATTAACAAATCACAATCTAAATGTTCATTGGCATATTGGATGGCATTGGATACTGACTGAGCTGTCCGCTCTCCCTGAACAAGAACGGGAAGAATCGTAAGAGGTACAATCGGATATCTTCGGGAAATGGTGGTAATAATATCCCGAACAGCAGCTCCTGTAGGAGAAGTAATGACCCCAATGTGTTTAGGGTATGGAGGGATACTCTTCTTATGTTCCTGCTTGAATAAACCTTCGTTCTCAAGCTTTTCTTTCAATTGCTCAAAAGCAAGGTGCAAATCTCCAATTCCATCTGGTTGCATTTCCTGTATGTAGAGCTGATATTGTCCCATCGGCTCATAAACATTAATTTCTCCGCGGATTAATACATTCATACCATTTTCAGGTCTGAACTTCAGACTTTTATTATTTCCAGCAAACATAACCGATTGAATACGCGCTCCGTTATCCTTTAAGGACATATACATATGTCCCCGGCTATGGTGCTTAAAGTTCGAGATTTCCCCTCTAAGCCAGACTTCTTTTAAATGAGGATCACCTGATAGCTTTCTTTTTATATACTTAGTTAACGCTGTTACCGTTAAGTATCGATCATTCACAATAAAATCTCCTTATTTTCGATAACCGTTTATCATTTCAAAAGAATAAGCTTGCGTTCAAGCCAAGCTTAAATCACTAACTATTCTCCCCATATATAACCCATAGGGGTTATACCATTTTAGATAAAACCCCGTTAACAAATTTACCCGATTCCTCTTCTCCAAAGGTCTTGGCCAATTCTACCGCTTCATTAATTGCCACTTGAGAAGGGACATCTTCGGCGAATTTTATTTCATATGCCGCCATCCGCAAGGCTGTTTTTTCTACTTTCGGCAAACGGGAAAAGCTCCAGTTAACCAAATGACTGCCAATCCACTCGTCCAATTCTTCCTGGCAGCTTGTTACTCCATGCACGAGCTGATCAAGAAAAGCATCGTGGACTGAATCTTCCACTACATGCTCAATCGCCTCTTCCACATCAATCTCGCTATTGTCTATTTGAAATAAAGCTTGAAAAGCTTTTTCGCGTGCTAATCGTCGTTTCATATCTTATTCTCCTTTTCGATCATATCCGTTAGAATAATAACATTTTACCTGATGAAAAGCTATGACACTTCCCTAATCCTTTTCTTTTCATCTTTCGCAGACCCAAAAGGAGTTAAGCATCTCTACTGTGCTTATAGCTATACCCAAGCTCCGGTCGACCCTAAGCATAGTCAAGCTAATCGGGTCTAATGGATTTCAAGACGAGATCTGGTCACTCCCATAAAGTTAACCCTCTCATCAACTGAATAACAAAGAAAGACCAGAAGGGATTCCCCCGCTGGCCTGAATTTTAAAGCTCTTCGCTCTCAAACTCTTCTTCTCTTACTTCCATTTGAACCCCGACAATATGAACATTGATTTCTTTAATTTCCAATGCTGTCATGTTCTTCAGGGCTTGCCTAGTATTATCTTGAATTTTCTTCGCTGTGTCTGGAATGGAAATTCCATACTCCATCACCACAAAGGCATCGATCAGTATTCCTTCTTCAGTCAGTTCTACTTTTACGCCTTTACCGTGATTTTTCTTTCCCAATCGTTCCACAACACCGGAAGCAAAGTTACCTCTCATAGATGCTACACCAGCAACTTCCGACACGGCAATCCCAGCTATTACTTCAATTACTTCAGGAGCTATCTCTACATTGCCAAGCGTTGAACCATCTGTCACGTTTAACAATTGCTTTTCAGTCATTTGACCACTCCTTTAATCTTCGTCTTTCATTATAGTATATTTCTCCAAAAATTTTGTATTAAAGTCCCCACCAACAAAAACTTCATGCTCCATCATTCGTTGATGGAAAGGAATAGTGGTGTGCACTCCTTCGATGACATATTCATCGAGTGCGCGTTTCATACGTTTAATGGCCTCATTACGGTCTCTGCCATAAGTGATTAATTTCGCCACCATGGAATCGTAATAGGGAGGAATCATATACCCTGGATAAGCTGCGGAATCGACTCTTACTCCAAATCCGCCTGGCGGAAGATACATATCTATGCGACCAGCAGAAGGAAGGAAGTTCTTAAAAGGATCCTCAGCATTAATGCGGCATTCCATCGCCCAGCCTTCAAATTCAATTTCCTCTTGCTTAAAAGAAAGTTTTTCATTATTAGCAATTAAAATTTGTTCTTTAATCAAATCGACTCCAGTTACGAGTTCCGTAACGGGGTGTTCTACTTGAATTCGAGTGTTCATCTCCATAAAGTAAAATGTGTTTTCTTCTTTATCAAAGATAAACTCAACGGTTCCCGCTCCTGAATAATTCACAGCCAATGCTGCTTTGACTGCAGCATCGCCCATCGTTTTACGCATTTCCTCAGATATGGCAGGAGAAGGTGTTTCTTCGATTAACTTTTGTAGTCTGCGCTGAATAGTGCAGTCCCGCTCACCTAAGTGGACAGCATTACCATGGTTATCAGCAAGTACTTGGATCTCAACGTGACGGAAATCTTCGATGAATTTTTCAATATAGACTCCCGGGTTGCCAAAAGCTGTTTCAGCTTCCTGTTGAGTGACACGAATGCCTTTGACTAAATCTTCTTCATCTCTTGCAACACGGATGCCTTTTCCTCCTCCGCCTGCTGTCGCTTTGATGATTACTGGATAGCCGATTTTTTCAGCAATTTCAAGTCCTGCTTCTTCATTTTCAATAATTCCTTCAGATCCAGGAACCACCGGTACTCCTGCAGCCCTCATTGTTTCACGAGCCACGTCTTTAGTTCCCATCTTTTGAATAGCATACGAAGACGGACCAATAAAAGTGATATTGCACTCCTCGCACATTTCAGCGAATTCGGCATTTTCGGATAAAAAGCCATACCCCGGGTGAATCGCATCGATTTCCGTGAGGGTAGCCAAACTCATAATATTGGTGTAATTTAAATAGCTGTCTTTACTTAAAGTCGGTCCTACGCAATAGGATTCATCAGCCAGTTGTACATGAAGTGCTTCTTTATCTGCTTCAGAATAAATGGCAACTGTTTCTATATCCATTTCTTTGCATGCGCGAATAACTCGGACAGCAATTTCTCCTCGATTCGCAATTAATATCTTTTTAATCACTACCTCACCCCCCGTTAGGACTTCACACGGAATAGTGGTTGGCCATATTCGACTAACTCACCGTCTTCAACTAGGATCTCTACAATTTCCCCAGAAACTTCCGCTTCTATTTCGTTAAACAGCTTCATTGCTTCCACAATACAGACTACACTGTCAGGCTGGACTTGATCGCCTTCCTTAACATAAATATCTTCATCAGGCGATGGAGATTGATAGAAAGTCCCGACCATTGGAGAAGTAATTTCCACATCATAACTCTTAGACGATGTGTCTTCTTTTGATTCTTCCTCCTGTTTTGGAGCTGGAGCCTCCTGTTGAGTTGCTTGGACAGCTTCCTGTTTTGGCTCAGCGCTAGACTGAACAGGCGTTGATGGAGTTGATTGTGGAGCTTCAGCCACTATCTGTCCTTGCTGCTTCTTCATGGAAACTTTAGTTCCATTCGTTTCATAGCAGAATTCGTCAATGTTTGATTGATCAATAAGTTTAATTAGTTCGCGGATTTCTTGTACCTTTAACATGTTGGGCACCCCTTTATGTAGAATTTCTTTTAAATTTGGTACTGCTCACTCCTTCTAACATTCTACGACAGAATGACACTAACCTGCAACTTCCGCCAAAAAAGCGCTTGCAGTTCTCTCTAAATGTAAGCGGAAAATCAAAAAGGATGCGACCTTCCATTCCATGGATGTTTTCGCTTATGGCGCTTGTGCGTGGGAGCTGGAACTGGATGTTCAAAAAGGGATACACCACTTGTATTAGCCAAGCATCCGATAAGGGGATATATTTTTCTCCACAATGATAATCTACTGTACCTTCTCCCTTTCATTATTTCTATGCTTATCAAAAAAACCTCTGATCAGATTACTGATCAGAGGTTTTATATCCATTATCCTTGAGGCTGGAACTTTACATCTACTCTTGTTTGACCGAATTCATCTGACACCATTTTCATTATTTCGTTTGTAGCAGATTTAGATAATTCATTTGCTTTGACTGTTACGTGAACAATATCATCATCAGAACGTACAAGCACATCATCATAAGGAGCACTCGCTTTAATGGTATTTTCTAAAATAGACTCTTTAGATTTAGTTGCCTGTAGAGTTTCAAGTTTAGTCATAGCTTCATTTTTTTCTTCAGCGGTAAAGTTGCTTGAAGCTAGCATATCTGAAAGCTGCTCTTCTAATTGGTCACGCTCATTTTCCCTGTCCAAACGAATCGCTGCAAATAGTTCGTCCGGAGAAAGCTGTGAAATGACTGTTCCATCTCCTGAAACTTCTTTGTTAGCTTGATCTTGTGCCTCTCCACTCTTATCTGTTAATTGACTATCTTGAATAAATGCCATTTCCCCATTATCAGGTGAGGTCATATAATACACACTCAATACAATTAATAAACTCAGCATTGTTAATAGCCAGACTGTCTGTTTTTTTATCATTAAAATCCCTCCTTATTATTTAGGCAGCACAGAAACACGGTGACTAGGTACATCTAAGACTCTGGAAATTGCTTCCACCACCCATCCTCTTACCGTCATTTGATCAACTCCTTTGGCAGTAACGAAGACCCCGCTGACTTGTGGTTTTTCTGTTTTTGTTAACAACGGAACTTCACGATCGCCTTGACGGACGAGTACGAGCTGTTCTTCTTTTGAATAATCCTCTATTTCTCTTTCCCCTCCATTCTTATCCGTTTCTTTTGTTGTCTGCTTCCCAATGATCAAGTTCTTGTCGTAAACTTTCTCTTGTGTGGCCGATAAATTAATCATGATGTCCACATCACTAACCCCTTCTATGTTTTCTAAAAGTGGTTTCAATTGTTTCTCATACTCAGATTCCAGCTGGCTTATTGAGTCAGTCGTTTCCGATGCTTGAACAGCATTGGATTGAGACTGACTTTCCACCGCTGCATTATTGGGGACAGGTTTATCATTATTTGGTTTAAACATACTGCTTGTTAAAATGAGCAGTACACCAATTAGGCCCAGTCCAATAATATATTTTGTTTTATTTATTTTTCTCCCTTCTTTAGAAGACAATGGGTTAAAAAGCTTATTCCACCATTTATTCATCCTCTTCCTCCCAGCGGATTTCAATTTGATCTTGGTTAAGATCCAAGTGCTTCTGCAGCCAGCTGTTTACTTCCTCACTTTCTCTCTCTAAATCTGGTTTTTGAGATTTTTCAGTTACCGAAATATCAATATCTTCTACAGTATTTTTATCTTGGGCAGGAGCTAAGGTAAGAATGAGCTTGTCCAGAGTGTCTAACTGATAAGGTTCCTTTAGGAAAGTCATGTCTATATCTTTTAGGTTTAGCTTCCATTCATTCTTTAATGGCTTCTTTATTTCTTGGGACAAAGCTTGTTTAACCTGTTCTAATTTATATGCATCTTGTCCCTCAAGTATTTCATTTTTCTTAGATTCAATGGTTTGATCTAATTCTTCTTCATTCACTTGCTGCTTCATTTTATTCTCTGCCTGTTGAATCATCTGATTAGGATCCACTTTCAGAATCTGCAGTAAAGGCCCAATAAAAATTAGCAGAAGCAGGATAGACATGACTAAACGCGCGTATTTCTTCATCGTGCCTGAAGGCAATAGTGCATCTGATACCATAGCCAACAATAAATACAAGACTATTCGTGTAATATATTCAGTGAAAAAATTCATCTTTCACACCCTTATCGAACCATCATCGTTATGTTACTAGCGGCTACCATAATTACGATTACTAGAAAAAACATCATAGAAACCATTAATAGTGCTGCAAAGATATACATGATGTGACGGCTGATTACACCCATGGCATGAATGATCGGACCGTCGCCCAGAGGCTGCAGGAGGGCAGCTGCCAGCTTATAGATAATTGCTATAGCAAAGACCTTTATTGCAGGGAAAATAGCAATTCCAAGAAGAATCACTACCCCTGCAATCCCCAGAGTGTTTTTTAGAACGAGTGACGCTCCAAGAATGGTATCTGTAGCGTCTGTAAATAAGCGTCCGACGACTGGAACGAAATTCCCCGTCACAAATCTGGCAGTTTTCATAGTTACCCCATCCTGCACAGCTGTTACTGTCCCTTGAACAGAAATCACCCCAAGAAATATAGTCAAAAAAATTCCCATTACTGCTAACCCGGTTTTTCTTAACAGATCCGCCAATTGATCGACTTTATAGGAACTGTTTAGCGATCCGACTATAAGTAAAAGGGCTGATGCTGAGAATAGCGGGATTAAAAGATATTTCACAAGCAAGCCACTTGATTGAACAAGAGCTACGATAATCGGGTGAAAAAATGAGATGGACATTAAGTGACTAAAAGAAGCCATGATTCCTAGAAGTAAAGGCAGCAGGCCGATCATGAAGCTGCTCATACGATCTATAGTATCCATCGTATAATTAATCACCTGGTGGAAACTTTCTAAGGCGAGTGTGAGCAGAACCAGGTAGATAACCATATAAGCAATTTTGCTCACTACTGTATTTTCAAATGATGATTGAATGGATTGAAGCAATGTACTGAACAAAGTGAGAAATAGCAAGGACGCTAATAACTTTCCATTTAAGAGAAGCTCATGAAAGAAAAATTTTGTGATTCCTGAAAGCCAGTCGGAGGATTCCAACGGGGTTTCGGAAGTGATGAAATCCCTGAAATTATTCATATTAAATGTTGGGAGATAGTCCCCATATTGACTATTTAATTGATCCCAGCTCTGCTCTAATTCCTGAGTAGAGACATGATCCATCAGGGAAGGAGCTGGGCTCATTTCAGTGGACGCTGATACAAGAATAGGGAAACAAAGAATTCCAATACATATACAGATAAGAAAGGTTATAGATTTCATTAGATACCTCACTATCTTATCCCGCGTGGCCAGGTATAAAGTTTAGGATGGTTTCGATAACTGCTGTAAAGATAGGGATCGCCAACATTAAGATAAATAATTTACCAGCCAGTTCAACTTTCGAAGCAAGTGAACCAAGGCCGGCATCTCGAATTAATTGAGCCCCAAATTCTGCAATGTAGGCGATGCCGATAATTTTCAAAATGGTTTTGAAATAGACAGGTTCAATATTTGCCTTTTCCGCCATGTAAGATAAAAGCGTAAAAATATGTTTCACTTGATCCAATATGGTCATAAATATAATAATCACTGTGAAGATCAACAGCAGAAAAGCAGCTGAAGACTTTTGTTCCTTCAACAAAATGATGAGTAATGCTGCAACCAGCCCAAGAGAAACAATTTGAATAATATTCATTAGCGGCTATCCTTGATAGAGGAAAACGGATTTTATTTGAGAAAATAGCTCTGCCAGCCTGTGCAGAACAATAAACAGGACGATGATAAAACCTGTTAAAGTTACCACTTGGGCAATTTCTTCTTTTCCCATCTGCTTTAAAATACTGTGAATCATCGCTACTATAATTCCGATACCGGCAATTTGAAATAAAATGGATGCATCCTCAAGCACAATGTTCCTTCCTCCTTCTACATAATTAGAATGATCACCAGCAAACCGCTCAACACCCCGATCCCTCTGGCTAATCGCTGATACTGATCACAAACGTCCATAGCTTCACTCAACTCTCGATCCAAGTGGTGAAGCGTTAATTGTATTTGCTTTTGCTGCTGAACCAAGTCATGCTGGCCGAGAGTACTACCAAATTGCTGAAGAATTTCAAGTTCATTTTTTGTTAGAGCATTCTGCGGCCAATGCTTATTTAATTGGGTGGACCACAACACCGAAAAGTCTGCACACGGCTGTTTGTCCTCCACCAAATTTAAGAAAAAATTTCTGATAGGTGCTGGGAGGTTTTTGGAAATACTTTCGCAGACTTCTTTAAGTGAAGATTGACCATAAACCATCTCGGCCTCTATCATTTGAAGAGCATTTTTCCATTGTCTAATATGCCCTGGCCTGTTTTTAAATTTGGCAGCCGCATCAAAACCTGCCCACGTTGTTACCGTTAAAATGATAATGGCTCCGATCCATTGCACGACTAGACCTCCCTTTCAAATGGGCGATGGTTTGTCCCATTTCATCCAAAACAAGTGCTGAACCTTTTTTATCTGGGCGCAGTCTTTCTAAAACGATGTAACGATTAAAAATACGCTCCTCGATTAAAGTTTTTGCTGAAGGACGGTTCATGACTGAGGATAAGTTATGTCCGTGAATCGTACAGATAATTTGAACTCCCGTGAAAATAGCTTCTCTCACTGCATCCGCGTCCTTCATCCCCCCTATTTCATCTACTACTAAAACTTCTGGAGACATGGAGCGAATCATCATCATCATCCCCTCAGCTTTTGGACAAGCATCCATAACATCTGTCCGCTCACCAACTTCAAGCTGTGGAATTCCTTGGAGGCTGGCAGCAATTTCAGAACGTTCGTCCACGAGGGCTACCTTTGATGCGCTGCTCTGCGGATTGTCAGTTGCGATCCATTTCGTTATTTCTCGGAGTAGCGTAGTCTTACCAGAATGAGGCGGCCCGATAATCAGGGTATTCGACCATTGATCGTGATCATAAAGATAAGGAATGAATTGTTCTGCTTGCCCCGGTGCGGATCTGGCAACCCTTATATTCATAAAAGAGATATGCTTCAATGTTTCTATCTCGTTGTCGACGGTATTTGCTTTTCCCGCTAACCCAATTCTATGGCCGCCTTCAATGGTAATAAATCCTTCTTTTAATTCGTCCTTAAATCGATAGAGTGAGAACTGGCTGATTTGATTGAGCACATAGGATAAGTCTTTTTGGGACATCTCCTGACCTTTAATTCTCTGCATTCCCTGTGCATCTAGCACCTCAATGGCCTGATGCACTCGGAGCCGGAGTTCCTGGACAGACTTCCAATTGACATTCTTAGTTAAGAGAAGTTGAAAGTGTTCAGGAAACAGCCTGATAATCTCTTTCATTCGTTTATACTCCTTTAACTTGGTTTACTGTATATGTATGTGCTTTGTTTCTACTTATGACATATCAAATGATATAAAATAGAACAGTTTGAGAGAGGAGTCTATGAAATGAAGATTCGTAAGAGAGAAATACGAAGTGAAGTGAAGGATTCATTATTTCTACGCTTTTAACATTCCCGTTCTCCTCCTTACACACGGGAAGGCGGAAACTTGCGTGATGCACAGGCAAACTCCGTTTAGGTTGCAGGAATGATTGATCTTTTCCCAAGAGGAAGAAGGTCCGAAACAATAAAGCCGCGGGAAACAAGAGGAACTCCGCCTGGAAATCACAGGGAATTAACCTTTCCAAGTGAGATGCGAATTAGATAAAACCATACTAGAAGTAAAAATGCTCACAAAAAAAGCTGACCCTTTTAAGGATCAGCTTTTATGGTTATTTATGCTCGTGATACGTATTTCCCGTCACTCGTATTAATAAGAAGATGTTCTCCTTCATTTATGAAGAATGGAACTTGAACGATTAATCCTGTTTCTAGCGTGGCAGGCTTAGTACCGCCGCTCGCTGTATCTCCTTTGATGCCCGGTTCGGTTTCTGTGACCTTTAATGTCACGTTATTCGGAAGTTCAACTCCAATGGTTTCTCCCTGATACGTTTGAATATGAACTTCCATATTTTCCGTTATATAGTTCAACTGGGATTTAATATTCGCTGTCGGAAGTTCCAATTGCTCATAGGTCTCAGTATCCATGAAAGCATGCATGTCACCATTAGCATACAAGTATTGCATTTTACGGTTTTCAATATGAGCACGCTCTACTTTTTCGCCGCCTCGGAACGTTTTCTCTTGAATGTTTCCATTTCGTAGATTACGAAGCTTGGACCGGACAAAGGCCGCTCCTTTTCCCGGCTTCACATGCTGGAAGTCCAAAACCTGCCATATATCGTTGTCTACCTCTATTGTAAGACCTGTCTTGAAATCATTAACCGAAATCATGTTATTTCCTCCCTTTACTTAAAGCGTGATTAATTCTTTTTTAGAAAAGCTCAACCGTTCATTACCATTATCAGTAATAACCGCGTCATCCTCGATTCGGCAGCCGCCGACATTAGGAACATAAATTCCTGGTTCCACAGTAACCACCATGCCTGGTTCAAGCACTTCATTCGATCTGAATGATAAGCCTGGTCCTTCATGTACATCTAATCCGACACCATGTCCGGTGGAATGACCAAAATATTGCCCATATCCTTGTTCTTTAATATAATCACGAGTTAGAGCATCTGCTTCAACCCCTGTTATACCTGCCTTTAATCCTTCCATCCCCTTTAACTGAGCTTCTAAAACGGTATGATAAATCTTATGGAGTTCATCACTGATCTCTCCTACCGCTACGGTTCTCGTAATATCAGAACAATACCCTTTATATAAAGCACCAAAGTCCAAGGTTACAAGCTCCCCTGACTGTATTTCCTTCTCAGAAGCTACTCCATGAGGGAGAGCTGACCGATAACCGGAAGCCACAATAATATCAAAGCTTGAAGAAGTGGCCCCTTGCTTTCTCATAAAGAATTCCAGTTCATTGGACACATCAATTTCTTTGACGCCAGGTTTAATAAACCCTAATATGTGCTCAAAAGCATCATCTGCAATTTTAGCAGCATCTTTTAATATAGTAAGCTCCTCTTCCGTCTTAATCAAGCGTAATTTTTCTACAAGACCGGAAACGGGGACGAGTTCTGCCTCGATTTTACTTTTATACTGCTCGTAAACACTATATGTAACATGACTTTTTTCAAAACCGAGTTTATTGATTCCTAGTTTTTTCACCTGGTTAGCTATTTCTTCTGTCATAGGAACTTTATGCTCTACCATAGTAAACTGGCCGGCCTGCTCAGCTGCCTGCTCGGTGTAACGAAAATCAGTGATAATGATTGCTTCATCAGCAGTGATCAGTAAAACACCTGAAGAACCTGTAAAGTCTGACATGTACCTTCTATTTTTACTGCTGTCAATTAAAAGACCATCCAGTTCTTTCTCTAATAAAAGTTTGCGTAATTTCTCTAGTTTATTCATCCTTTTATCTCCCTTCACTTTCTATCTTTTTTATAATACCTAGAACAGCTAACCGATAACCGTCGATTCCAAAACCGATCACCTGACCGGCCGATACTGGGGCAATCATTGAATGGCGGCGAAATTCTTCCCTGTTATGAACATTTGAAATATGCACTTCAATGACGGGCACTGAGATAGCGCTCACCGCATCTCTGATAGCTACGCTGGTATGTGTATAAGCTGCCGGGTTGAAGATGATACCGGATACATTTCCTTCCGCATTCTGAATTTGATCAATTAGCTCACCTTCATGATTAGATTGAAAGGCGGTTAGCTCATAGTTCAGTTCATCGGCAGTATCTGTGACTAACTGTACGATGTCCTCCAACGTCTGGCTCCCATAAGTTTCTGGCTCTCTCTGCCCAAGCAGATTTAAGTTCGGACCATTCAAGAGCAGTAAACGCTTCATCATCCTCCCCCTATCCCTCTAAAAAAATAGTCATACAAGTGTAGTTTATCATAGTTATGATTCATTTGAATAATCATTCGCTGGCTCGTTAAACTGATGAAATTCATAAGAAATGGAATAGCCAATAAACACACCATACAATAAATAAAGACATGCTGTGGTTACTAAAGTATCACTTGATAGTTTAGTGAGGCTTGGAATTGCCGGGAATAAAGGATCCAGAACAACAAAGATGAGCAGGAAAAGAACAGCCGCCAAAATTACCCCCGGCCACATGCCATTTTTTGATTTAAATAACATATAATAAAGGAGAGCTGTAACTATTGAAAGAATGGCTACAACCAACACTGCTAAGACCTCCCCTAATAAGCTGCCTGTCCATTCAGTCTGCCAGAAAGAACGAAATACGAACGACGCAGCTGACACTTCTGTAAAATGAAAATAATATGCTACGACGCCCAGACCACCCCAAAGGCTCCCTGCCACAAATCCAATAAGTAATGATTTCGATAATACGCTCTGTGCTGGCTCTTTCTTATTTTGTTCTTTTTGTTTATCAGCCATATGATCACCTCGCTTTTTATCATTTCCAGTCGAATGAATTTCATGCTTGTCTTTCTGTGCAAAAGGGTAGTGATTCCAGCAATTTTACTGTAAAATAGAGGTAGAAAGTTTAGTATACTCACCGGTTGAACGTTATTTAAAATCTATAGAGGATCATCACGGTTAAACAGCTGATTTAAAATAGTGCTCAGCTTATAAGAACGAGGAATAATCAAACACATACTTATCAATTCATTGAATATTTTCATCATGATAGGAAACAATTTAAATAGCGATGCCGCACGTAAGTTCCTTATTCTGTATGAACAGATTGAGAGAGACCTTAAAGAGAGGATCCCGTCATTATTAATTCCAGACTTTATTCAAACTGCCTTTTCTCATAGATTGAGCAAAGTAGTAGAGATATAGCGCCAATGGCCCAGGACATGATGAATAACCCATCCTATGTGGTATACATCATAGTAAGGTAATCTTTAAGGTGGTTTAATCCAGAAGGGGGGAAGATAGATTATGAATCGTAAGTGGATAACACCGGTTATTTATGCTTTGATCGCTTTAGCAGTATTTTATGTGGGAATCAAGTTGACTACAGATACTTCCGCTTTTCTAAAGATGATCATCATGACCATTGGAATGGCAGCAGTGCTGTACGGTGCGATTTACTTTTTTTTCCTTCGAAACCGTACAGGATCTTTAGGAAGCCGCAACGAAATGAAGAAATATAAACAAGCCGTAAAACAGTCAAAACAGAAATATAAAGCACCGCCTGTGATTAAGAAAAGCACATCCATTAAATCTCAGGCGAAACCTTCACCGTTTAATCAGAAAAAGCGCAAACGCCCTAACGTCCCTCACCTACGGGTCATTGAAGGTAGTAAAAATAAAGGAAAAAATCGAGCCTCCTTTTAGGAGAGCTCGATTTTTTTATCGTTTCCACCTTTTTAAGAAAAGCAATGCATGGGTCCTTCCCAATTCCAACAGCTTCTCTTTCTGTTCATTGGTCATTAAAAAATCAGTGGTATTCACATCTTTAACTGGAATGAAAATAACATCTCTGCTGGTAGCTGGAGAAATATACCTGGCATCATGAGCTTGTTTCATCGTGCGAAAAAGCGCATGAAACATCTGTATCGCATTTCTTATTTTCCTTTCAGGTAGCTGGTCAGGCGGATCACTCAATTGCATTCCCAATATAGGACGTTTTCGTTTACCTTCTTCATTTTCCCATATCCAGATAGGAAAGTTGCTAAGCACTCCCCCATCGACTATTAATGATTTCCCTTTCTTCCCATGAAGCTTGACAGGCATGAAGAAATAAGGGAGTCCAGCACTCATCCTTACCGCTTTAGCTACAGAGAAAGTTGCAGGATCAATTCCATAAAGAAGTTTTAAGTCATCCGGAATGACCACCATTTTTCCTAGTGTTAAATCAGAACAGACAACCTTCAAACTCCCCTTAGGTAGATCTGAAAAAGTTCGGACTCCTTTTTCCTCAAGCCATCCTTCAATTAGCTTTTCTAAACGGTTCCCTTTAAATAAACCCATTCTGAAGTAGAGCATCAGCCATTTAGAAAATGGAAAATAGCGCTCGGGCACAGGAGCGTCAATAAGGTTTTCAAATGATAACTTGGTAAGAATCGGCTGTAAATCTTCAGCTGAATATCCAGCTGAAATTAAGGATGCCATAATTGCTCCAGCAGAGGTTCCTGCTACTCGCTTATACTCATACCCATGCTGATTCAGAACTTCCAACGCTCCTACAAAGGCGAGCGCTTTTACACCGCCACCTGAAAAAACTCCGTCCACTTTCAAGGCACCACCCCGCTTATTTCATATATAAACGGGGAAAGTCTTAATTAGAACTAGGAGCAGGAAAGAATTCATTACACAGCGATTCGCTGAAGATTACTAAACAAAGAACGATGGGCCATCACAAGAAACTGATCTATCGCCTGCAGATTCAGCCAATAAAAAAAGGCGCTTAGTAAGCGCCTTTTTCTACTCCTGATTTTGTGCTTCATTATTACGCTGAACTTCTCTCAAGTCATCCACGCGGCTGGTATTTTCATCAAAGTACTGGACGAGATCTCCAATGCGATCGATAGAATTCCAGCTTAAATGGTGCTCGATCCCCTCTACATCTTCATAGATATTTTCAGCATCTACGCCGATAATTTCCAGAAACTGCTCCAGCAGCTCGTGCCGGTAAACTAATCTTTTCCCAACTTTCTTACCTTTTGGTGTCAAGATTAATCCGCGGTATTTTTCATAATTTAAATATTGATCACGATCCAGCTTCTGAACCATTTTTGTAACTGAAGAAGGGTGAACCTGGAGATTTTCAGCAATATCGGACACCCGTGCATATCCTTTATCTTCAATAAGCATATAGATTTGTTCAATATAGTCTTCCATGCTTGGTGTTGGCATGATAAACCCCCAATGTCGCCTGGTTTGTATGTACATTCTTCATAAAAATGATACACTTTTTTTGGCTTGGTGACAAGCAACCCTCGTCCATTAGTGAAATAAAACACCGGACACGAATGTGCCCGGTGACGGTTCATCATTGACTTACAGCCCGCATTTCAGCTGGGCATTACAATTTGTACACGTATTACATCCGCCGATATCTTCCACTGTACCTTTTCGGCACACGGGACATGTATCGCCAACTTCTGAGCCTATTGTAACTTTCGTCTTCTTTAATTCATGAACCGTATCCATTAATACGACTCGCGGTTTCTTGTCTTCATCAAATTCAAACTCTGCTTGTTCGCCCGCGAAATCATTTTCTTCCGCTTTCAGTGTGAGAACCTGACTGTCCCGGCTTCCATCTACATAAACCGTACCGCCTTTTGCGCCACCGCGATATAAACGCTGATACACATTTTCTACTTGATCCACAGCGTAACCCTTCGGAGCATTTACCGTTTTTGAAATCGAACTGTCCACCCACCGCTGAATGATACATTGAGTATCGGCGTGAGCTTCAGGGGTCATGGTCATAGCTGTAATGAACCAATGAGGAAGATCTTCATCTTTTTGATCTGGATGATCTTGCAAGTATTCCTGGACAATATCAGCTTTCACCTCGATAAATTTGCCTAACCTTCCACTTCTGTAATAAGAGAAGGAGAAATAAGGTTCAAGCCCTGTACTTACTCCTACCATAGTTCCTGTACTTCCCGTTGGAGCTACGGTCAGCAAGTGAGAATTGCGAATTCCATAGGTCAGCACATCTTCTCGGATGTCTTCAGGCATAGATTTCATGTAACCTGTATTAATAAATTTCTCACGCAAGCTTCTAGTTTCTGCTTCGTTCTCCCCTTCTAGAAAAGGGAAACTGCCTTTTTCTTTGGCCAGGTTAATGGAGGAACGATAAGCCGTCGTTGCAATGGTTTCAAAGATTTCATCTACTAGTTTGTTTCCTGCTTCAGATCCATACTCTGTTTCACAATAGATGAGCAAGTCATGCAGCCCCATCACTCCAAGACCCACCCGGCGCTCTCCTAAAGCTTGAACTTTATTGTCTTCTAAGAAGTAAGGTGTAGCATCGATCACGTTATCCTGCATACGAACACCAGTTTCGACCGTACGTTTCAATTTTTCAAAGTCTACTTTCTTTTCTTCTTTATTTGCAACAGAGGCAAGATTAACAGCAGCAAGGTTACAAACTGAATAAGGCGCAAGCGGCTGCTCTCCACATGGATTGGTAGCCACAACTTTCTGTCCGTATGCACTTGCGTTTGTTTTTTCATTTGCGTTGTCAATAAAGAAGATCCCTGGTTCTGCCGAATAAGTTGCACAGATATTAATTAGATTCCATAGTTCTTTTGCTTTAAGCGTGCGGTATGTTCGAACTGCAAATCCCTTCTCTTCCCATTCTCGTACATCTCCACTTGCCTGCCATTCTTCATTGTACCTGTCCATTTCGGATTTTGAATAAGACTCTACATCCGGGAATCTTAGCGTATATTCCTCATCTCTTTCTACGGCATCCATAAACTCTTTAGTTATACAGACGGAAATATTCGCTCCTGTTAAGAAATCAGAGCCGTGAACGTCGTAGGTTCCTCCCGTGTTAAGTTTATCCTCAGCTTCCATTAAGCTCTGTTCAGTAAACCCGCCTTGTCCAGGCATCGTTTTATAATTTAATACACTCTGGTATAAATCTTTTTCTGTTTCAGTAAGGGGAGTGAATTTAAGTTTGTCTTTCGCCAGCTGCTTAATCTGTTCATCTTCTGTATTCTCGATAAGAAAGCGCAGAATCCTCGGGTTCTGCATTTTCGAAATAATAAATTCCAGAATATCCGGATGCCAGTCTGCTAGCATAATCATTTGTGCGCCACGCGTTTTGTTACTCTTCCTTTGTTGGAAGGGCCTGGTCATTTCTGCCAGGCTCTCACACTTTCATGTAAGATCAGACTATATCATCAAAGCAACATGCTCTGTCTCGCGCCTCATAGAGCGTTTCCGTTTCTATGATTTACTTTTTCCGTGATCCTCTTCCTTCTGAGAAAGGGATTGTAGGAAATTTCAATAGTCGTTGAACTTTTATCTTAGTTTCCCAAGATACTTAGCTGCTGATTGCCCAATCCTAATTATTTTCAAACCTTCATGCTCACTGTCACCAGTCACATTGTGGTTAATCAGGCTCTAAGGGTGTTCCAGCAATTCACGAGATTTTATTCCCGCCATGGTGTTAACGGGAGCCGCCCTGCTCGACCAAATGAGTTAATTTCGCAATATCATCCAGCCAGGAAACAGATCCAGAAGATTTCCCATTCACCCCTCTGGCTAATGTGTTTCGAGGTCTGAGCGTAGAACCATTCGTCCCTACTCCTCCGCCCCGGGACATAATTTCCATCACCTGTTTTCGATGATCTGATATTCCTTCACGTGAGTCCTGGATATAAGGCATGACGTAGCAATTAAAATAAGTAACGTCGGTGTTTGATCCTGCCCCATATAATACTCTTCCAGCAGGAATAAAGTTTAAGCTCGAAAGTTCTTTGTAAAACTGTTCAAAACTTTCCTGTTTCTTCTCTGGCGAAGTTTCCACTTCTGCAAGGCCAGTGGCATTCCTTTTGGCGATTTGCTCATAATAGACTTCGAGCGGCTTATCAATCGTATCCAGGTTCCTTTTAATGAGCCCTGTTTTCCGTTCTTCTTCGTGATCTAATACATTAACAAATTCATCCTCTACTTTGACAACCGCTTCGTGTGCTTCCCAGTTAATGGAATGCACAAAACCGAACCCTCTGGCTGGAAATTTAGGGTCATCTTTAACCGTTAAGACGACAAAGTCACCTTCGGCCAGCGTTAATTTCTCGGTGTCTTTAAAAGCATATCGATCGAGCATAACCAGACGTGAGACCCCTTTATGTGTTAAATGCATCTCCGGAGTAATTTCATGGACTTGAGAAAATTGGCGGATATCCGCATTTAACCGCTCCAGGTTAATCTTAGTGCGGGTTTCTCCTTTAGTGGTGGTGTTCATCTATTCATCTCTCCCTTACTGAGATTGTGCTAATGTAAGTCAGTTGTGTCATCTGTAGTTTTTTCTTCTATCATTAACATACCACATAGAGAAAAAAATAATCAATATATTGTGTTCGATTCTGACATTTTTTCTATATATAGTGTTATTGAACGAATATCTTGAATTTTGTCAATCAAAAAAATGGCCGAAATCAGCCGTAAGACTAAGGAAGAAAGAGCAAATATTCTATTTTATCTCTTCCTTGACCTTTTTCATTCATTGCAAAATAGCAGAATACACAAACTCTATTATGAACATCCTTTAGACCTGTTTGTAAAGAAAAAACTTTGAAAAGAAACCGATTCCCTCCTATAATAGAGAAGGGAAAAGAGAAACGGGGGGATAATAGAATGGACACTAACTTATGGATTTTAATAGCAGCAGCTGTAGTACTCATTGCTTTTGGTTTATATAGATTTCTAAAGGCAAGAAAAATCATAACCACTCTTACTGAAGATGAATTTCGAAATGGTTATAGAAAAGCCCAATTAATAGATGTTAGAGAACCCAATGAGTTTGACGGGGGACATATTCTTGGAGCTAGGAATATCCCACTTTCGCAAATGAGAAACCGTTTGACGGAAATTCGTAAGGATAAACCTGTCTACCTATATTGCCAAAATAGTACAAGATCTACGCGTGCCGCAATGATGCTTGATAAAAAAGGGTACCAGGACTTGAACATCCTTCAAGGTGGATTTAAGAAATGGTCTGGAAAAATTAAGCAAAAAAAATAAACGGGTAATACAATAACCTCCAGAAAGATGGAAAAGGCGAATACCATCTTTTTAGGAGGTTTTTTGTTATGTAAGTGTTATACTCACTACCCTCTTCTGCTTTCAAAATATGAAAAAGCCGGAGTCAGCATTGCTGATCTCCGGCATTCCATTATTCTTTGGTATAGCTTAATACAGGCTTTCTAGCAGCTAAGGTTTCATCCATTCTGCTTACAATTGTTGTATGCGGAGCATCCTGAACTTTTTCAGGATCCTCTTTCGCCTCATTTGAGATTTGAATCATCGCATCTATGAATGCATCCAGCGTTTCTTTCGACTCTGTTTCTGTCGGCTCTACCATCAATGCCTCTTCTACATTGATTGGGAAATAAATCGTAGGTGGGTGGTAGCCGAAGTCCAGTAACCGTTTAGCAATATCAAGGGTACGCACCCCTAGTTTCTTTTGACGCTTGCCCGATAATACAAACTCATGTTTACAGTGCTGATCAAACGGCAAGTCAAACTCATCCTGTAAACGGCGCATCATATAATTCGCATTTAACACAGCATACTCACTGACTTTTTTAAGCCCCTCCGGACCCATAGTCCGTATATAAGTATACGCTCGCACATTGATCCCAAAGTTTCCATAATAAGGTTTTACACGACCGATGGAATCTGGCCGATCATCATCAAATACATATTGCCCCTTCTCCTTCACCAGCAACGGTGCTGGCAAGTATGGAGCAAACTCTTCGGTTACGCCTACTGGACCAGATCCCGGTCCTCCACCGCCATGAGGACCAGTAAAAGTTTTGTGCAGGTTTAAGTGCACAACATCAAATCCCATATCCCCAGGTCGTGCGTATCCCAATATAGCATTAAGATTGGCCCCGTCATAATACAGTTTACCGCCCGCTTCGTGAATGATCGCTGCCATCTCCAGGATGTTTTCCTCAAAGAGTCCCAGTGTATTAGGATTTGTCAGCATTAATGCAGCAGTCTGATGATCTACCACTCGTTTTAAGTCTTCCAGATCCACAAGGCCGCGTTCGTCAGATTTTACAGTGACAGCTTCAAATCCTGCTACTGTAGCAGAAGCGGGGTTGGTCCCATGAGCAGAGTCCGGTACGATGACTTTTGTTCTGTCGAAATCACCATTCGCTTCATGGAAAGCCCGAATCATCATCAAGCCAGTCCATTCACCGTGTGCGCCTGCTGCCGGCTGAAGGGTTACCGTATTCATACCAGTAATATTAACTAACGATTCTTGCAAATCATACATTAAGCCAAGAGCACCTTGTATCGTTTCGGGAGCTTGATAAGGATGGATATGACTGAATCCTGTAAGCCGTGCTACATCTTCGTTCATTTTTGGATTGTATTTCATCGTACAAGAACCAAGCGGATAAAATCCGGAATCTACTCCGTGGTTACGCTTGGATAAAGCTGTATAGTGGCGCATAATTTGCAGCTCACTCACCTCTGGCAGCTCAGCATCCTTTGTACGAACAAATTCATCGCCTATCATATCGTCTACGTCACTTTCAGGTATGTCAAATTCAGGTAAACTAAAACCCGTTCTGCTCTCTTGACTTAGTTCAAAGATTAAAGGAAAGTCTTGATTAGTCATGATGAATGTCCCCCAATACCTTTACAAATTCGTCAATCTCGTCTTTTGAACGAACCTCTGTCACAGCAATCAGCATATGCTGATCCAGCTCTTCATCCATCTCTCCAAGGTCGTAACCGCCAATAAACCCTTTATCAAGCAGTCGGGCATTCACTTCTTTAATATCCTTGCCTGTGTCCACAACTATTTCATTAAAGAAGGCTCCATCAAATACCACAGGCATCCCGGCACTTGCTAATTCGTTTTTCATATAAGCTGCCTTCTGGAGATTCATCCACGACATTTTCTTAAGCCCTTGTTTCCCTAGTGAAGACATGGCAACTGAAGCTGCAAGCGCATTGAGTGCCTGATTTGAACAAATATTAGAAGTAGCTTTATCCCGGCGAATGTGCTGCTCTCTCGCTTGTAATGTCAGCACAAATCCACGCCGGCCCTCTTCGTCCTTCGTCTGTCCAACCAGACGTCCTGGAACTTTTCTCATTAACTTTTTGGTAGTCGCAAAATATCCGCAATGAGGACCGCCAAACTGGGCAGGAATCCCAAATACTTGTGCATCACCAACCACAATGTCCGCACCAAATTCACCAGGAGGAGTTAAATATCCAAGTGCAAGAGGATTACTGGATGTGATCATCATCGTTTTCTTTTGGGTATCAACAATCTTACGAACCTTGTTCAATGGTTCAATTTGACCGAAAAAGTTAGGATACTGGACCACTACACTAGCTGTATCTTCATCCAACTCATTCTCTAACTGTTCAAGATCTGTCAGTCCATTTTTATGGTCAATTTCTACAATTTCCAGTCCCGGTCCTTTTACATAGGAATGGATGACCGCTAAAGACTCAGGATGAATGGCTTTTGAAACGAGCACTTTTTTCTTTTTCGTGTGACCGGCCGATACGTTTACCGCTTCAGCCAAAGCTGTGCCGCCATCATACATGGATGAATTGGCTACATCCATTCCTGTCAGTTCACAGATCATCGTCTGGAATTCAAAAATGGCCTGCAATTCGCCTTGAGAGATTTCGGGCTGGTAAGGAGTATAAGCCGTGTAAAACTCTGACCTTGAAATCACATGGTCGACGATTGAAGGGATGTAATGATCATACACGCCAGCCCCTAAGAATGAAGTATGAGATTTCAGGTTAACGTTCTGGTCAGCCATTTGAGTTAGTTCTTTCATCAAAGCAAATTCATTTTTCGGTGGCTTAATATTCAGATCACCATTAAACCTTACATTTTCAGGAATATCAGCAAACAATTCATCAGTCGATTTAATTCCCACTTTTTCCATCATCTGGTGTTTATCTTGTTCAGTCATAGGTAAATAACGGAATTCCATTATGAATCCTCCTTGAAGTCTTATCGTTTATAGAACGGAGTCGGGATAACCTTTGCTTTTAAACGGCGTTTTCTTACTTGTACCATTACTTCTGTTCCTACGGCTGTAAAGTTTTGGTCAAGCAAAGCCAGCCCTACATTTTTACCTAGTGTCGGGGACTGTGTGCCTGTAGTTACAAATCCGATCGTTTCATCATCAGCAAACACTTCGTAATGGGTACGCGGGATACCCTTATCAATCATTTCAATTCCCACTAACTTGCGATCTGTTCCATTCTCTTTTTGTTCTTTCAAGCGGTCCTTGCCAATAAAGTCGGCCTCCTTATTAACTTTTACCGCAAAGGAAAGGCCAGCTTCCAGAGGAGTAATTTCCGGGCTTAGTTCCTGGCCATATAAAGCAAGGTTTGCTTCAAATCTTAGAGTATCTCTAGCACCCAGCCCAATCGGCTGTACCCCCTCTTTCTTTCCAGCTGCAAGAATCGCCTGCCATAATTCTGGACCTGAAGCCTGAGGAAGATAAATTTCAAATCCGTCTTCCCCTGTATAGCCTGTTCTTGATACAATCGCCGGGTCTGTAACCCCGGATATCGTTACCTCTTGCTCAAAACGGAAGAATTTAATAGCGCTTAAATCGGTTTTCGTCAGCTTTTGGAGAACCTCTTCTGCTTTCGGCCCTTGAAGAGCGAGCTGAACAAATTCATCGGAAACATCTTCAATGGTTACCCCATCAGTACGATGTTCTTTTAACCAAGCTGTATCTTTATCTCGGTTAGCGGCATTCACAACTAATAAGTATTGGTTTTCATCGAGCATGTATACAATTAAATCATCAACGGTTCCCCCGTCTTCATAACACATGATCGTATACTGGGCTTTCCCAGGTGACAATTTGGAAACATCATTTGTTAACATACGCTGTAGAAAAGAAAGACTGTTCTCTCCTTCTACTCTTACTTCTCCCATATGGGATACATCAAATAATCCTGCTCTCGTCCGTGTTGCTTCATGTTCTTCCTTTATACTGCTAAATTGGACTGGTAAATCCCAGCCGCCAAAATCAATCGTCTTTGCCCCTGCTTTCTGGTACTCAGAATATAACGGTGTTCGTTTCAATTCAGCCATCTAATCGCTCCTTCAGTTCAATTTTTATCCATAAAAAAAGAAACTCCTCTGGTGTTACGGGAGTCTCTGTCCGTTAACCAGAAAGTTTCACGCTATGAAAACGTATTCATATCCGCTTGCTTCTTGGGTGGTTTACCATAGTAAACGCTCTCCAGAGCTGCGTCGTACAGGGGTCTTTTTGCCTGAGAGATTCACATACTATGCTTGCTCCTTCGGCGCTACAAAAGTAGTCTCTCCCCCTGCAGTCATTCGCTTTAGTATTTTATTAGATTGCATTGGCCATACTAACCTGTAAAGCTTCTATCAGTTTTTTTGTATATTTCAGATTTATTATAACATAGCCTTGTTTCAGATTAACAAGGTTTTTTACGAATTATTTTTCATTTTTTTAAAAGAATGTTCGGAGGAAGGCCCTATGTTTAAGATTAATCATGATGAAACATTCATATCTACGCTAAAAACAAACTTAGATCAACCTGAAAAGCTTTCATCCTGGAATGGATTTAAGCTTGCCTACCAGGCAGCTGAAAATAAAACAGTTCCCGGTTTTGAGGGCCTGCTTGCCTTAAAGCATCTCCCGCATGTCGAATTTCTTGATCATCAGGTGGAAGCAGCCAGTAAAGTCATCCACGAAATGAGCGGACGTGCCATTCTTGCGGATGAAGTTGGACTTGGAAAAACTTTGGAAGCCGGGCTGATTTTAAAAGAATTGTTAATCAGAGGAATGGCGAAGAAAATCCTTATCCTTACTCCCGCTTCCCTTGTCAATCAGTGGATCCAGGAATTAAATGAAAAATTTTATATTCAAGCAGCTTCACCACGGAAAAAGAATACTGCTTGGCAGGACTGGGATATAACCGTCACCTCTATCGACATGGCTAAAAGAGAAGCTCATAAGGAAAGTATTCTTTCCATTGATTATGATTTAATTATTATTGATGAGGCTCACAAACTGAAGAATCATCAGACAAAAAATTATCAATTTGTTCAGTCCTTAAAGAAAACCTACTGCCTGCTTTTGACCGCTACTCCTATCCAAAATAATTTAAGTGATTTATTTAACCTGGTGTCCATACTTAAACCAGGATATCTAGGAAATTTAACTGATTTTAAGAAGAAGTATAATAAAGAAGCCAAGCAATCAGCTGATCAGGAGCATATTCATTCGTTACTCAGCAAACTCATGATTAGAAATCGCAGGAAGGATACCGGGCTTGATTCCTCTAAACGGATTGTGACTAATGAGCGTTTGGATTTTTCATCAGAAGAGAAGCATTTATATCAGCAGCTAGATGCACTGAGAACTGCCTATCCTTCCTTTACCTGGTTAACTTTAGCTAAAGAATTATGTTCTTCGAGAGAAGCCTGTTTTATGTCACTCAAACAGCTGGCGGCCAATGCTAATACAGAAACTGCGGCATTACTCAATGACTTCATGACTCAATTAGGAACACTGCCTCACCACGTCAAGGCAAAGCGTATGGTGGAAATTATTCAACAATCAGAAGAAAAATTTATTGTATTCACAGAATATCGAGCTACTCAGTTTTATCTGCAATGGTATTTGCAGCAGCATGGAATTTCTTCTGTTCCATTTAGTGGGAAGTTCAATAAAGGGAAAAGAGACTGGATGAAGCAATTGTTTAAGACCAAGGCTCAAGTCCTTGTCGCTACTGAAGCAGGAGGAGAAGGAATCAACTTACAATTTTGCAGTAAAATGATAAATTATGATCTTCCCTGGAACCCAATGAGACTAGAACAGCGAATTGGAAGAATTCACAGGTTTGGCCAAGAGCAAAATGTTCACATTTATAATTTCGCCATTAAGGACACAATTGAAGATCATATCATGAAGCTGCTGTATGAGAAGATAGAAATCTTTAGGCATGCAGTCGGAGATCTGGATGAAATTTTAGAAAAGATCCCCGGGGGCTCATTTGATAGACAAATCCAATCCATAATGAGTGAATCAGAAAGTCAGGGAGAAATAGATATTAAGCTGAACAATCTGGTCAGTTATGTAGAATACTCGGTTAATGAAAGGAAGGAATTAAGTTGAAAATAAACCCCTATTACGAATTTGTGAAAAACTTTTTTCTTTCCTATAATTGTTCCATTAGCGACCAAGGTCCTTACCATATGACCATCCAGTTATCAGCGGATATGGATGAAGAATTAATGAATCGTCCATTTTACTGGCATTATATGAAAAAGATGAACAGGCAGGGCGAACCAATGCAGTTAACCTTCACCCATACAAACGGTTCAGAAATAGAAGGAATATACTTACATGCAGGAAGTCCTATGCTGCAGAGGATTTATGGTATCGCGATGAAAAAAGGTCAATCTGCACGGCTCTATGAATCCATTAAGGAACCTGTAGATCAAAAGGCTATGAACCCTTGGCTTATATTGAATGCTCTAATTCAATATCGAGGAAAACAAGCGAGAGATGAACAGCTCTCAGTAGGCATCAACCTTATTCATGGAACAATCTTAACGAATATGATGGACAGTCTCTGGAATATATCCTTCGACTCTCAAGTGTCTGATTATACTTTCCCAATGACGCCGGTTATCAGCCTTATAAGCGGATATAAAAGAATCCATAATTATTTAGACACCTACATTCAGGCAGCCGACGATTCCTGGGCAAAGGATTCAATCTTACAATTAGAGAAAGAGCAGCATTTACTGCAGAGATTCTTTGAAACCGAAGATGTATCCAAAGATGACTTCTTAAAGGAGCAAGCCCAGATTGAAACCAGATATCAGCCGCGAGTTACCATAAGCATTGTGAACGGCGGTTTATTTTATATTTCCCAGCAGACGAGTCAAGGACTGCTCATGAAAACAACCTAGACTATAGATATTAAGTCTAGGTTGTTTTTCATCTATAGTTTTCTTTTGAACATTCGTAAAGCGACGGGTAACAGTCCAAACCAATAATAGGTAGACTTCTTAGTCGGTTTTTGTGCTTTTCTCTCTCTTTTTTCTGCTTTAGTTAATTGCATATATTTAACCATTTCTTCCGTTAAAAACTTCACATAGTCATTACTATTCATAAATAATCCCCACTTTGCACTATTCTTTATGATTAGTATGTCCTCTATGCTCCTGTTTTAATCGTCCTGCAATTTCCCGGGCAATTTGCTGTGGTGTTTTAGTATCCGCATGGATAATGGTATCGGCCGCACTTTTATACAAGGGCAGTCTTATTTCGTAGCGTTTTTTCTTTTCTGAATCTTCCCCTCTCCATAATGGCCGATCCGTGTCATTTTCCAGCCGGGAACAAATTTCTTCCCAGGAGACATCTAAAAAGACTACAAATCCTTTTTTTAAATGAGAAATATTTTCAGTTTTAACAACTACCCCACCCCCAGTGGAGATAATGGCGTCCTCTTTCAGTGTTTCCAGAAATTTCGTTTCCATTTCCCGGAAATACTTTTCTCCAAATTGTTCAAACATGGCAGAGATTTTCATCCCTTCTCTTTCTTCTATCTGCTGATCCATTTCTATGTATGGAAGGTTTATTTCTTTGCTTAAGTGACCTGCTACCGTAGATTTCCCGCTGCCCATAAACCCAATTAAAAAAATCTTCATAAGTTACCTCCAAAATTTTTTTGTAAAAGAAGGATAATCGCAAAAACTGTCGAAATAAGTAAAAGTAAAATTAACGAAATGAGGTGATCTACTCCCAGTGAAGTCTATTGCTAATCAGGCAAGAGAAGTGATTGTTGCTGCCCTCCAGCAAACAGCATCGGATATTCACTTTTCTGCTTACTCAGAAAATGCCACCATCCACTTTCGGATCCACGGTAAACGTATTTTCCACTCCACATTATCTCTTCCATCTTATCAGAAAATCCTTGCATATTTTAAATTTGCTTCTGGAATGGATATTGGTGAAAGAACCCGTCCTCAAAATGGAACCATTCAGCATCGTTCAGGACAAGCAGTGTATGATCTCCGCCTCTCTACTTTGCCCATTGTTGGTACAGAAAGTCTCGCTATCCGTATTTTATCCCCTATGGAAAACCTTAATTTAGAGAAATTATTCCTTTTCCCTGCTCAGCTCAAACGTTTAGAGAGCTGGTTAACCAAATCATCCGGAATGATTCTTTTAACCGGTGCGACCGGCAGTGGAAAGACTACCACTCTTTACGCTCTGCTTCAATCCATGATGAACCATCAATCTTACCAAGCGATAACTTTAGAGGATCCTATTGAAAAGAACCTTAATCATATTATTCAGGTTCAAGTGAATGAAAGGGCAGGAATTACTTATGATACTGGATTGAAGGCAGCTCTTCGCCACGATCCTGACTTAATCATGGTAGGAGAAATACGGGATAAAGAAACGGCTCAATTCGCTTTTCGTGCCGCGCTTAGCGGTCACCTCGTGATCAGTACGATTCACGCGAAAGATGCCTACGGGACGTTAAATCGATTGAAAGAAATGCAGATTAAAGTTAGCGACCTTGAACAGACTCTCATAGCCATAGCAGCCCAGGAACTGCTGTCCCTTTCCTGTGAAGACCACTTGCCAAAAAGAGCAGCGATTCTTGAGCTGCTGGAAGGACCTATGCTTCAAGAGGCTATCCACGACACTTCCCCCTATCTTCGTAAGAGCTTCCAATCTTTTCTATATTTAAGGAGCAAAGCCTATGCACTTGGATTTACAAATCAAGAAGAAGCAGAAACATAAATCCTTTCCCAAAAAAATACCTCTGGGAAAACAAATTACTTTCTTCCACAGGATGGCTGCTCTTTTGGATAAAGGATACCCCTTAGTAGATGCTTTGAAAATGACAAGCTGGGACCACTCTTTAAAGCCTATAACTGTTTCTTTGATTCATCACCTTACCCAGGGGGATCCGATTGATGTTGCATTTCAAAAAGTGAACTTCACTAAAAGTGCCGTCAATTTCCTTTATTTTGGACGAATCCACCACGATCTGCCTTCCCTATTTCACCAATGCGAAGATCTACTGCAGGTACAAAAACAATACACCAGTAAATTAAAACAAGTGCTTCGCTACCCCTTACTCCTTCTCTGTTTTCTCGTCATTGCTTTTTCCATTATTAAGCAGAAAGTGCTACCCAATTTTATCATTTTATTTCAAAATAATGATACCAAGCCCATCACATTTATTCTCATCCATTTCATTAATTATATTATTAATGGAATGGGCTTGATAATTGTTGCGTCGCTGGTTCTTTATCTTCTATGGAAAGTCATGAAACCTAGACTTACGGTTGAACAGTGCTTAACTCTTTATCAGAAAGTCAACATCTGGCGCTGGGTTAAAACCTATTCGTTTACTTTTTTATTAGCGACCCACCTCAGTTCACTGCTGTCTGCAGGATTAACTCTGCAGGCCGCTTTGGAAATGATTAAGAGTCAGACTAAATACACAGAGCTGTCTCACTACTGTAATCTGATTCTCTCTTCCCTCAGCGAAGGTGTAACACTTGGTCAAGCCATCCACCAATGTCCCTTACTCAAGGAAGAATTAACTTCCATTTTCCATCAAGTTAATGATTTACAAGCCTTGAGCCAAGAACTCACTGTACTTTCCGAGTTTCTAATGGAACAAATTCAAGATAAGATTATGAATTTAATTCAGCTGGTTCAACCCGTATTCTTTATCATTATTGCCGTGATCATTGTGACAATCTATGCTGCAATTATGCTTCCTCTCTATGAATGGATGGGACAAATATAAGTATTAGGAGACAAATAGATGACTAATGAAAAAGGATTTACATTAATCGAAATGCTGATCGTTTTATTAATAATTTCTGTCCTGTTAATCCTCACTATCCCAAATATAACGAAAAACAATACTATGATCAGAGATAAAGGCTGTGAAGCACTAGTCCTCACAGCGGATGCTCAAGTTCAAGCCTATTTTCTGGATAATGGATCCTACCCTGCAAGCTTAAATGAACTTGTTTCTGAAGGATATTTAAAGCAGGACACATGTCCTGACGGGAACTCTCTGCGCTATGATTCTGCTTCTGGTAAAGTAACATCGCCTGCTGATGAACCGCAGTCATAGGAATTATAATGGATTTTCCCTGGCTGAGGTCTTATTAGTACTGCTTGCCTGGAGTGTGCTGTTATTATGTATTGCCCCTTTCCACAGCCAAGCCGTTATAAACATGGAAAGGAAAGAATATATCCGCCAGTTGGAATCCGATGTGCTTCTCGCTCAGCAATTAACGATGGAGAACCATCCCTATTACCTTCTCTACATCCGGCCCGAGTTGAAAGAGTACTATCTATATGACTATAAACAAAAAGAAGTGGTTTACGAAAGAAAATTTCCAAAGAATTGGAGAATTGATATGTTAACCCTCACTTCCCCTATCCAATTTACTGCGGATGGAACGATTAAAAAGCCAGGGACAATGCTTATTTATACAAAAGACCAAAACTATCGAGTTGTCTTCCCATTTGGAAAAAGCCGGGTGAACATCATTGAACAGTAAAGGCTTCACGCTTGTAGAAGTCCTATGCGCCTTCACTCTGCTTCTTATGGTCATTTTTTCTATCCTGCCTGCCTTGCTTCTCCTGAAAGAGAACCAGAAACATCTTCAAGAAGATAGACAAGGACTTCTCCTGCTACACAACCAGCTCCTACAATTAAGAAAGCAGACATTAGAAGAACCCTTCAGCTTCACAAATGGAAACATTGTGTATCATTTTCGTAACGTGGAAGGATTGATTGAAGGCTGCGAACAAAGAATAAACGAGGAAAGACACTCACATCGTACGTGTCTCTACACTAATAATGAATAGTCATGGCTTTACATTAGCGGAAACGTTAATAAGTCTAATGATTACTTTGCTTATCCTCAGCCTTTCCTTTCCGCTTCTTACTTTTCTTCACTACCATTCTGCAGATGATGAACTGGCAGTATTACAGTGTTTTACATTTGTACAGGAAGAACTTAACGATGCGGAAGATGTTCGTGTTCAATCACATTTTATAGATGTGATCAATCAAAGCAGTGAGAATATCCGATTAGAGCTTTATGCGGACTCACTCAGACGCAGGGTAAACAATAAAGGAAATGAGTTTTTGATTAAAAATGTGAAGACGCTTCAATTTGAAAAAAAGAACCGTCTTGTAGTATTGACGATCCAATTGAAGGGAGGAGATCAATTTGAAAAAGAATTATTTCTTCCTTCTGAATAATGAGAGAGGAGTCATCTTTCCTTTTGTATGTGCAATCGTGTCACTTCTTATTGTCTTTACAATTTTCGCTTCCCGGCACTATAAAAATGAGATATATTTTACGGATACTTATCGCCAGGGACTAGTCTTTCAATCGCTGTTTGAAGTTGCTCATGAGAAACTATCATTGATGATCGGATCTGAACACCCCCAATCCTTAGCTTTTTCCTATCATGTTGAAACCCCAAGCGGGAATGCCGATGCCACCTGTACAAAAGTTAAGGGAAATTTTTACAGCTGCAAGTGGGACCTTGTATTGACTAATAAAAAATCTAAGATCCTTACCAGAGGCTACCCGGCGGCAAGCTCAACAGAATGAATCCTATCCTCCTTGTTGGTGACTCTCTTAGGCTGAATACTGCCTGTCACTTTAAAAATTCTTCCGCTCTAAACCATAATAAAAAATCATCATCGTATCCCTTCCGAATCAGGACGATGATGATTGTCTATGTTTTAAGCATGAAATATCTTCCCTTGCTATTCCTTATGAGATCTTCTCAGTGAATACTGACTTTTGGTTAGTAATACTTCTTAATCCTTCTTCGTTGTAACCCACGACCAATTTTTCGCCATTCGTTAAGATTGGCCGCCGAAGGAGTTTCGGCTTTTCTATAACGAGATCTAAAAATTCATTAACTGTTAACTCTTCAACATTAAGATTTAAGGATTTATATTCCTTGCTTCTTTTTGCTAAAATTTCATCTATTCCTTCAGTAGTCAAAGATAAAATTGCCCGAAGCTCTTCTACAGTAGGGGTTTCTCGAAATAAATGCTGTTCTTTAAAAACCACTCCCTGACTTTTTAACCAGGATTTGGTTCTTCGGCAGGAAGTACAACTGGGATAGCTGAAAAATTTTAAGTCGCTCATACTTTTCTCTCCTTCTGTGTATGGGATTATTCATATTGTATAATCATTGTATAACCTTTGTACAATTTTTTAAACGCTTTTTGCAATAAAATTTAATTCTAAAATTACCCAAATGTTCTATTCATCATTTATGGGTCAGAATGAACGATATAGGGTATAATAAAGAAAATGACTGCCTGGTTTCAGACTTATTTACATTCCTTCAGGGGTCGTTTATAATATGTATGATAGTCTATCCATTTAAAGGAGGGGGAAGAAGCATGGACCGTATGTTTCGCGTGCTGGCCTTTTGGACTGGGATATTTACTGTTATGTTCTATGCAGGGGGCATGATGGAAGCATCTATTTTATCTTTAGTTCAAACAGCATTTTTCCTTACTGTCGGTTTCCTTAAACTGTCAGAACGTATGTATATTTACATATTCTTCTCATACTTGACAGTGTTTATGATTGGCTTTACTTATTACTCTTCATTTATTTTAGTTCCAGGATTCGAGTAAATGAAAAAAACTGCTATCCCTTGCGGATAGCAGTTTTTTATTATACACATTTTTAAATAAGTTTAGAAAAGCCTAGAAAAAAAAGGGGTTTTCAGCTTTTTCTTCACCAATCGTAGTGGGTTTTCCATGGCCCGGATAAATCCTCATATCATTGCGCAAACTAAAGAGGTGGTCATGAATACTTTGCTCAAGTTCTTCACGGCTCCCGCCCGGCAAATCTGTTCGGCCCATTCCTCTTTGGAAAAGCGTATCTCCTGCCACAGTAAACCTTTGATTGCTAAATACTAAGGATATACTGCCCGGGGAGTGACCAGGAGTATGACGGACTTCAAAGCTAAAGTCTCCAATTTGGTTTTCTCCCAATGTAAAGTAATGATCAGCAGGAGCAGCCGTTATCTCACCTACTTGAAAGAGACCAGACCCGTTTAGCTCTGGGTTCATCAGCCAGTCTTTCTCTGCTTCATGTAGGTAAACAGGAGCATGGTACATTTTTCTTGTTTCATCCACCGCACCTATATGATCAAAGTGAGCATGAGTTAGTAAAATAGCTTCCACTTGGAGTTCTTTATCAGTTAGAAATTGATGTAATTTAGCAAAGTCTCCGCCAGGATCTATTACCAGAGCTTTCTTGTTCTCGTAAATAATGTAAGCGTTTGTAGCCATTGGCCCTAAAGGCAAACGGGAAATTTTTATCAAAGGGTAGACACCTCACTTGTAATTATATAAAATACTTTATAGAGCAACTCGACAAATTCCATATTATCCATTAGAATAAGTAGGAATCTAATGAGTTACATACAGTATAACATCCTTAAATGATAAGAATAAGAAATGATTTCTAGGAGGTGCTGAATTTGGTAACAGGTGTCATTCTTCTTATAGTAGCCATTCTTTGTGTTCTCGCTGTTTTCCGTGAAGCTAAATCAAAAAATTTCTTCGCTGTATTATTTGCCGGTGCTTCAGCATTAGTATTTGGCTGGTTTTCTGTGATGACTATTTACTCTAATCTTTTCAGCTAAAACTAAATGGACAGTAAAAAAACCAGCTGCGTTATAACAGCTGGTTTTTTATTGATATTGATTCTTAATTTCTTCTGTGGACTCTAATAATTGTTTGTTTTTGTTAAAGAAATATCGATACATGAACAAGGTTACGAACATAGCGCTGATGGAAACGGAAGAGAATATACTTAATGAAATAACAAGTTGATATTTAATAGCCATAACCGGTTCCACACCGCCAAGAATCAACCCTGTCATCATCCCGGGCAGTTGTACAAGCCCAATCGTCTTTAATCGGTCAACGTTCGGAATAAGGGAAGCATTTAAAGTCTTCTGGACGATCAAATGGGAAGCTTGCTTAGGCTCTGCTCCTAAAGATAGTGCAGCGAGCAGTCTGCCACGGTTTTCAGTGAATTCATTCTTCATACGTTCAAGTGCGAGTCCCATTGCAACCATACTATTTCCTATCACCATACCGCTCATTGGAATAACTTGAGAAGGAACAAAATCAACGAGTCCAAATAGGAGCCATAATGCTAGTACACTTCCTTCAACAAGGATCAGACCAGTAAAAATTACAAGCAAAACATTCGGCAGCTCTTTACCCTTCTTTCTGGCATGGAAGGCCGCTACTATGATCATGATCCCTACCATTAAAGGAATTCCAATCACAGCTTTTAAATCAAATAGGTAAGTTAAAATGTAGCCAATCGCAAATAACTGTACCGCACCTCTAATAGATGACCATAATATGCTTTTGTTTAAACCCAGTTGATAAAAGTAGGAGAGACTAAGCGGAACGATGACAAAAATAATTAGAAATAATAAAGATTGATTCGATACTTCTGGATTCATTCCATCATCCCCCCTATTCCTCTAAATACTTTCCAAGAATAGCGGTTTTCGGCTTCTCCAGCATCTCAGGAATCTTTCCATCCTCCTGAAGCTTTCCATCCTTTATAAATAACCCACGGGTGCCCAGACGCCTTACTTGGGCCAAATCGTGGGTAACCATGACCATCGTTAGATCTTGTTCTTTAATTAACTCTAATAATACTCCTTCAATCTCTTCAGCAGTTCGGTAATCTAATGCGCTGGTAGGTTCGTCAAGTAGGAGAATTTCTGGAGAATTGGCTAAGGTTCTGGCAAGAGATACTCGCTGTTTTTCCCCTCCCGATAATTGATCCACTGTTCTAGTCAAGTACGACTGAGGCAGCTGCACATACTCCAATAATTTCGTTCCTTGTTTCTCGTCCCACTCCTTAAATAAAGCAGGACCGAACTTCACGTTATCCAGCACTGTGCCTGGAAATAAATTAGAGTCCTGAAGCACTAGACCCACTCTCTTCCTTAACCTCGTAATCGAGTGCTCTTCAATCGCTTTATCGTCAAAATAAATCTTCCCGCTTTCCGGATCCTTCAATCGATTGAATAAAAACAAAAGAGTACTCTTTCCCGCTCCCGAAGGGCCAAATAACATGACTCGTTCATTTTTCTCAATGGTAAAATTCAAGTCGTGCAAAGGTTCTTGGTTTACTTGTTCAAATCGAAACACGGCCATTTTCCTTTCTGCTGCATACTATTCGTGCGAATGGTTCAATTATCCTGTATCTTTCCTATGTATGAATTCACCGAAACCCTCAATAGTATTTTATCCTTCTTTTTCCTTGGATACTCACTCAATAAATTCTTACCTACGTCCATTCCCCTCCGGAACTGTAAATAATCATAAAAATAAGCTGGACCCGAATTCGCTCTGATTCAGGTCCAGCTTTCCAATTCCCTTAATTAAGTTTACTGTGAAAATCGTAAAATCGAAACAAATCTCCATAAATAATGGAATCTGAATATTCTAGTTCCTTTTTGGCTTTATCTTTATACGATTCACAGCTAGATTCCTTGCCCTCTGCCACAGGTTTCCCAGTATCTCGATGATAACAGGTACTATCCGCATAAATGTAGTCGTCACTGACCACAGTTCCATCTCTTAACGCTAGAAAATCTTTGCGATTCTGGCGGAACATGTCCTGGCCAAACGCCAGATCACCGGAATTATCGATACCAAGCAGATGCAGCAGCGTTGGCTTCACATCTATTTGGCCGGCTATATTATTCTTCTGGCTCGCTTTATGATACCCCGGTATATGAATCATGAAAGGAACACGCTGAAGCTGTGTATGCTCGTATCCATTAATATCTTTACCTAGAAATTTCCCCATAGCATTGTTATGAAATTCACTGATTCCATAATGATCGCCCATTAAAACAATGACCGAATTCTGATACAAGCCCGCTTCTTTTAATTCCTGGAAAAACTCTTCAATGGACTCATCTGTATATCTAGCAGTTTGAAAATAATGGTTTAAAGTTTCTGAACCAGAATCAAATTGATCAATATTGGCTTTATCCTGAGGCATCTCAAATGGAAAATGGTTTGTTAAAGTTATGAATTTGCTATAGAAAGGCTGTTTTTGCTTTTTTAAATATTTAATGGATTGGGCGAAGAAATCTTTATCATCCAGCCCCCAACCAAATGAATTCTCAGAGTTTTCAACAAAGGAAGTTTCATCATAAAAGTGATCATAACCAATGTTATTATACATGACGTCACGGTTCCAAAAACTCCGGTTATTCGCATGAAATACAGAAGTATAATAATTATTTTCTTTAAGGATTTCAGGAAGGGAGTGATACTCGTTTTGGGCATTAGTAAAGTATACGGCTCCCCTCCCCAATGGATAAAGAGAATTCTCAATTAAAAATTCCGAATCAGAGGTTTTGCCTTGAGCCGTTTGATGATAGAAATTCTTAAACCAGAATGTGTCTTTGCTTTCCTTTAAATCATTTAAAAAAGGGGTTGTTTCCTTGCCATTAATTTTTGAATCCAGCAGGAAGTTTTGAAACGACTCCAAGCTTACAAATATAACGTTTTTTCCTTTGGCAAGTCCATACAAATCCGTTTTCTCATTTGTATTAACGTTCTCATCCATATACCCTTCAATTTCGCTTATTTCCGTTCCATCCGCGAAAACACGCTGTGCTTTAGTTTTTGTCTGCATCGTTGAATCGTAAAGATGGTAATTAAAAATCCCAATATTTTTTACTAAATACTCACGGTCGAAAGTACGAACAAACAGCATGGGACGCTCGACTTCGGCCAGAGTTATATTTCCTGCTAATAATAGAAATGTTACGGCAGTAGCCGCAATTCTGCTGCTCCCGGATAATTCTGTGTACATACGGTATTTCTTTCTGCTTAGCAGCCAAATTAGTACTACATCAGTAAATAAAAAAAGATCGGTACTATGAATTAAGGTAAAAATACTGGAAGTTAAATCTGAAGCATTGTTTCCCTGAAACAAAACAGGGATCGTAATAAAGTCCGTAAAATTACGATAGAACAATAGATTCAGATACAAAACGACGGTGCCGATCATAGAAGTCCAGCGCAAATATTTTAGCTGTCGGTTCGGTTTAAGCCAGACGCTGATCGCAAAAACTAAATAAGCACTTGCCAAGGGATTAATGAAAAGAATGATTTCCTGTAATGGATTTTCAATAGATAAATCAAAGATGAATCTGTAAAGGATATAAGTTTTAATACCAAATAAAATCGTTGCAATCACAAATAAAGGGAGCTTCCTTTTATTTAATTGCATGGGTGTTCCTCCTCTATCTCCTCGACAAGTTAAATGAATACCATTCGCATCTCTCAAACTATTTATGTTTCCATTTAAGTATCATTATTATTAGTTCATCCACAATATTATGACGATGATTTTACCATAAAAGTTTCAAAAAAGGTGGAGAAACAAGTATTTGTTAGAAAAATGCCAAGCAAATGTAATAAGCTTCTAAAGATCCTGGTATTTTATTGCAGCTATTAGGCGCCGAGGATAGAAGATTTAAAGAATTCCTTTCCTTTCCTTTAAAATGAAACCCTACCCGTGGTGAAAAAACTTAAAAGCGACTGTTTTTTCACCACGGGTAAGGTTTATTCTCTATAAAATCCAGAAAAAAACATTTGGAAAGTGATGCTTTCTTCCAAATGTTTTTCATCCGTTAAGTTACTTACTTTTGATTTTGTTTAACTAGATAAGCGCCTCCGATGACTCCAGCATCGTTGCCCAGCTTCGCCATTCCAAAGTTACATGCCTCAGCAGTCCTCGGTAGCGCATACTTATAAAAGGTTTCCATTAATGGATGGAGTAATTGGTCCCCTGCATTAGATACCCCACCGCCAATGACTATTTTTTCAGGATTTATAGCAATAGCCAAGTTTGCAATTGCCAGCCCGAGCGTGTCAATCACATCATTTAAAACAGATTTAGCGAGCTGATCTCCTTGCTTTCCAGCATCAAATACATCTTTTGAAGTAATGGATTCATTTTGAATTTTATCCTTCAGACTGGAGGTAGGATAATCAGAAATAGCTTCTCTAACTTTCCTTACGATCCCTGTAGCCGATGCTTCTGTTTCTAAACAACCTGTCTTTCCGCAATTACAAGGTGCTCCCCCGTTCGGGACTACAGTCATGTGTCCGATCTCTGCGGCTGTACCGTTCGCTCCGCTGTCAATTTGTCCATTAACTATGATACCTCCACCTACGCCGGTGCCTAAGGTTACGGCGATAAGGTAGTCTGAACCTTCCCCCGCCCCGAGCCAATTTTCACCCAAGGCTGCAAGGTTAGCGTCATTATCCACCCAAACAGGAAATCCGCTAAGTTCCTGCAGCTGTTCTCCTAAGTTAAAGTTCTTCCATCCTATGTTTACTGCTTCATAAATAAAACCCGTCTCTGTATTAATAAAGCCAGGAGCTCCTGCGCCAATTCCAAGAATCTGGTCGTTATGTACATCCATTTTTGTTAATTCATTCTCAAAGGCCTCATGAATATCTTTTGGTATATTAATTCCTTGATCCTGTTTATCTGTAGGGATTTCCCATTTTTTTACGATAATTCCATCTAGTGAAATCACCGCCAGCTTAATAGAAGTCCCTCCTATATCTGCACTTAAACAATAAGATTGATTCATCGTATTAATCCTCTCCCCTTCAATCGATCTCTTTCCACTGCCATTTCATTTCTTAATAAGAGAATTGCCATTTGGTAATCATCTTGGACCATACACTGAGATTGATAAAGCTCACGAATCTCATCCTCCATCATCTCAAGCTCCGCCAGCCGGTCCCCAACGTAAATAAAAGTGCCAAATTTTTTTAGTAATTGCTGAATATCATATATAGTTCTCATTTTTATCACCATCTCTATTATAACAAGCTAGTCACTGAAATAAAATCTAAAAAACCCTGACCGATTACCGATCAGGGTCTCTAGGGTTTAAAAATGCTGGGCGTCTATTTTTCAAAGGAATAGGCGACCGAATTAATACATCTCGCAGAGGACGCCAAGAAAAAGGCAGGAATGGCCAAAGATACGGTATTTTGAAAGTTTTCATATGGGCTAAATACATTAACCAGAAGGTTACTCCGATAACATAACCTTTCACCCCAAAGATTCCCGTAACAATAAGCAGCAGTAATCTGGATAGCCGATCAGCTAATCCCATTTCATAGCTAGGAGTGGCGAAGGTCCCAATCGCCGCCATTGATAAATACAACACAACTTCGCTAGAAAACAACCCGACTTGAACAGCTACTTGACCAATTAAGATCGCAGCTACTAATCCGAGAGCGGTTGCGAGAGAAGAAGGAGTATGAATGGCCGCCATCCTTAACATGTCTATCCCTATTTCAGCAATTAGAAACTGAACAATAAGCGGCAGGACACCCGCTTCTTCAGGACCGATAAATGAAATAGCCTCAGGGAGCAGACCCGGCTGTAATGAAAGCAGAAAATATAACGGAAGCAAGAAAATGGATGCAAAAAACCCAATAAACCTTACAAATCTCAAATATGCCCCTACCACCGGTTTCTGCCGGTATTCTTCCGCGTGCTGAAGGTGATGCCAGAAAGTAGCAGGAGTAATCATAACACTTGGTGAGCCATCCACAATGATTAAGATATGCCCCTCATATAAATGAGCGGCGGCAGTATCCGGCCGCTCTGTATAACGGATAACTGGGTAAGGATTCCAATGCTGTCCGCTTATATACTCTTCGATCGTTTTCTCAGCCATAGGAAGCGCATCCGTATCAATTTCCTTTAAAACACGTCTAAGATGAATAATACGATCTTGGTCAGCAATGTCCTTCAAATAGCACAAACAGACATCTGTTTGTGAACGACGTCCAATCTGAGAATACTCCATACGCAAAGACCGGTCACGAATCCTTCTTCTTGTTAATGCTGTGTTAAACACAATGGTTTCAACAAACCCATCCCTCGCTCCTCTTACCACCCTCTCAATATCCGGCTCATGAGGGCTTCTTACCGGATAAGTTCTGGCATCGATCATGATAACTTCGGACATACCTTCAACGACAAGAGCGGTTGGCCCGGCAAGAATCAGGTCCGCTGCTTTATTTAAATCTTTTTGTTTACCTAACTCTATATATGGCAAATGGGTCTGCAGCAGTTTAGTTAAGGGATCCGGGTCTAATTGACTTTTCTCTAATTTAGACAGCAGCTTCATCAAATAGTGAAGAATGTCGTCTTTAACAAAACCATCGACCATAAATAAGGACATTCCGCGACCTGCATAGACAAGATCAAGGTGGATGATATCAAAGCTCTCGTCAACCCCGAGCCGATTACGCATATATTGAACATTTTTTTCATATTCCTTAAAAAGAGATTGCTTGTCTTCCATCCTAATCCTCCTACATTGGCTAGTAAGGATTAGTTTCTGCCGCAGTCTTCAATTCATACATGATTCAGCTGAGCATTTCGGACTTTATATAGCTCATTAATAATCGATAGGTGTGTAAAAGCGAATCGGTATGAGTTCTTTCATAAGAATGGGATGCATCGATACCAGGACCGATAAGAGCATGCTTAATATCAAATCCCGCTTTTATAGCTGCCGAAGCATCCGATCCATAATAGGGATAGATATCAACCTGGTAACTGATCTTATTCTCTTTCGCCAGGGAAACCATGTGATTTTTCAGGCCGGCATGATAGGGTCCTGAGGAGTCTTTAGCACAAATGGACACATCATGTTCGGTGGAGGTTTGTCCATCCCCAATCGCTCCCATATCGACCGCTACAAACTCTTCTGTGTTTGCTGGGATCGATGCATTTGCACCATATCCAATTTCTTCATTATTAGAGAAATAGAAATGAGTCGTGTAAGGAAGACGAATCTGTTCTTCTTGAATGACCTCCAGCATATGCATGAGCACAGCCGCACTGGCTTTATCGTCCAGATGTCTGGATTTAATATAGCCGCTCTCTGTTTCTTCATAACGCGGGGCAAAAGATACAAAATCACCGACTTGAATGCCCAAATTGATTACATCCTCTTTATTACTCAGAACCTCATCCAGCCTTACTACTATATTTTCCTCATTTCTCTTACTTTCTCCTGCCCCTTTGTAAACATGAACCGAAGCTTGGTGCATAAGAATAGTACCGCTTACTGGCCCGTTATCAACCGTGTGAACCTGACAATATTCGCCCTCCACGCTATTAAAGATAAATCCTCCGATCAAGGATAAACGTAGCTTCCCATCGGCTTTTATCTCTTTAACCATGGCTCCTAATGTATCTAAATGAGCCGTTAATAGACGCTGTCTGTCATTATTTTCTCCGGGGATGGTGGCTAACAGAGCCCCTTTGTTCGTCACCTTTGTGGAAATTCCTTTTACTCGAAGAACATTCTCACAATATTTCACAATTTCCTCTGTATAGCCAGTAGGGCTCGCTATAGAAGTAAGCTGCTTCAAATGATCTGCCATATAGTTTATATTTTTCTGCATGTTCGTTCCTCCTTTATCATATCTTTCCTATACATCATTACTTTCTTAGTAACAACCTATTAAGGGGTGTACGTATGAAAAAATCTTGGAAGGCGGCTTGCATTGGTGCACTGCTGCTGGCGCTTATCCTGCCTATGGCCGCGAATAGATCAAAGGATCAACCTGTAATCCAGTACTTCCCTCTGGATAAGACTCATTCGTTTACATCATATAAAACTCATCTGAAATTTGCTGAACAAGAGGATGAAAACGAATATGAGGTATCATGGGACATGACCTCAGTTAGTGACGAACCCATGTATTTAAGACAAGATGTATCGTTACTCTTTGTGAATGGACGACTTAAGGGAGTTATGAATAAATGGCTTCAAAATACGGCTTCTGTTGAAAAACAAACGAAACTGCATGGAGAGGATAGTATGAAATACCAGGCCATTTCTTTCCATCAAGGTGAAGTTCACAGAGATGAACAGCCCATCACAAGTGTACAAGCTAGTTCTAGCGATACCCTGTATGTCATAGATTCACCTCATACCACACGAACCGCCTTCAATAAACCTTCTAATCAACAGGAACAAGAATGGAAGCAGCGCCTGGACCATAGCATCAATCAGCAAATAAATGCCCAATGGGACGATTTAATTGACTATTATCATATCCCACTAGACCAGTACGTGAAAGTTCCTTTAACGGATTTGCCTCGATATAATGACCAGCCTTTTCCCGGGACCACAAAGGAGAACTATAACAGAATTAAAGGACAGCTTTGGGAAGGCTTATATAAAAATTATATATTAGGAATTTCAGATAAGAAGACATCCCACCCGATTCAAAGCTACATTCCATTAATTTTATTTGCTAAAAACGGAAAACATTTAATGGTTTTATTTGAGGACGATACTGGAAAGAAGCATCAACTCATTCAATATTATTAATTTAAGGAACGCAGCAGCTTTTGAAAATTTTCTTGCTCAGGCTTGAGAGATGCAGCTTTTTCTGCCTCTTCTTTAGCCTGATTCAGCCGTCCCCTCTTTTGATAAATTAAAGCAAGGTTAAAATGAGCTTCTGCCATATCTGGTTTAACTTGAACTGCTTTCTCCAAGTCTTGCTTAGCTTTATCCAGCTGCCCTTTCTGTGTATAGGCATAAGATCGATTAAATAATAGTTCGGCCTTGTAGATTCCTGGAAATTCCAGTGCATGTGTAGCTGTTTGAATAACTTGATCGTACTGCTTATCTTTAATAAGTTCCTGAGTGTATTGGACTTGTACGCCTGCCTGCTCAGATTGAGAGTATTGCGCGGTTCCTCCCCATACCATTCCAATGGCAGCTAGAATATAAATAGCTAAGCTAAGCAGCTGAACTTTTAAATTCTTCTGCTTTGGCAGGTGAATCAGCATGGAAGCAATAAAACCGCCTGTCAAACCACCTAAATGAGCGCTGTTATCAACTTGCGGGACAATAAAACCAAAGGCTAGATTTAAGCCAATAATGAAAAGAACATTTGTGCCCATTGTTCTGAAGAAGAGTCGTTTGTGCAGCAGTCCAAAGAAAAGCAAGGCACCAAACAAACCAAAGATAGCACCCGATGCCCCGGCAGCAATTTGAGGGTTCATCATAAAGCTCGAGAGACCTCCAAATATTCCTGCAAGAAAATAGATACCCGTAAAACGAAGGCTTCCATAAATTCTTTCAACGGCAGTCCCTAAATAAAACAAGGCAAGCATGTTCATAAACAGATGGAGAAAACCGATGTGGAGAAACATAGATGTAACAATTCTCCACCATTCCCCGTCCATTAAGGCAGGGTTATACTTAGCTCCATATTGGATTAGTGAAATAAGAGAGGTACTTTTCCCTTTCCACTCTACGAAAAAAAAGACCAAAATATTAAGTATCAGCAATACATACGTCATGATGGGTTTTCCATACTTAAATAAATCAAGGGCCGCTCTTTTTCTTTGCTGATCTGAACTTACAATTTGCTGTCTTAGATAGGAGATAATCGATTCCATTTCTGCAGGTTGAAGATTCTGTCCCAGCTGAGGTGAATTCAGACTAATCGAGTGATAAAACCGAGAACTCTCTTCACTTTTATGTTCTTCATCTAAATAATACAGCTTCATATTGACTTTGGAATCACTCTTTAATACATCCGTAACTGCTTTCTCCCAGTCATCTACAGGCGGATACTCAGATAAATAAAGGTTGTGAAACATTAGTCTTGACCCGGTAAATAATCTTATATTCTGCTTTACGCGCTGATATGTAAGAAGGATGTCATCCATTAATTCTCTTGCCCAATTGAATTGAGCCACCTTAAGGCGGACTACATGTGTTTTCCATTTATAGTCTTTTTCAAGCCACAGATCATGAGTTTGAGAATTCAGATGAAGAATCTCAAATCCTTGAACGACCACCAGGTCATGAGCTATTTTCCAAAAGGTATACTCCTGTTTAATAAACAATGCTTCTGTTCCCCCTTTAAAGTTATCATAGCATGATCATCCATAGGTTTGCTTACTTGGTAACTCCATTCTAACAGTTTTAGTTAGGACAGGACGCCTCCTATACTAGGCAAGAGATATGAATAACCCGTACGAAAAAAAAACTGCCGTTAAGGGCAGCTAACTTCCAATCATGTTTGAAACATTTTTGATAACATTTTCTGTCTTACCCATGGGATATTCATTGTACTCCTTACCAGCCATTTTCTAAGTAAAGGCAGGGTCGTGATAATGTTGAGCAGCTTAAATCTAAACCTATAAATCGTCATAATCACAGAAACAGCTAATACCAGCCAGCGAAAGAAAGAACGCAAACGCTCCACCTCCATTATGAAAGATAAAGTTAGCGTTTGCTAATTTAATGCCGATTATTCATTTCGATATTTCTTTAGGACAGGAGCTAGGGTACCCTTCAAAAGAAGGGTGGAAGCTTCAAATTTCTTCATTTCTTCTTCATTCAGATTTAATTCGATCACTTCTCTCACTCCACTTCGATTCACGACCGCCGGGACTCCAACATAAACGTCATCCTGACCGTACTGGTTTCTTAGATAGCTGGAGATCGTCAAAACCGCATTCTCATTATGCAGGATGGCTTTCGTTAATCTCACGAGCCCCATTGCAATTCCATAATGCGTGGCCCCTTTTCTATCAATGATATGATAAGCAGCATCCCGCACCTGGATAAATAAGTCTTCCAGTTCTTCAGTATGATATTGATTGGGAAACCGTTGAATTCGTTCCAGGATAGAACATCCGCCTACACGTGCCTGACTCCATATCGGAACCTCAGAATCCCCGTGTTCCCCCATAATGTATGCATGGATATTCCTTGAATCAATTTGAAAGTATTCTCCAAGTTGGTACCTAAGCCTGGCTGTATCAAGAATAGTACCTGAACCAATCACCCGATGGACGGGGAGTCCAGAGAATTCCCATGTCATATAAGTAAGGATGTCAACAGGATTAGTGGCCACTATGAATATGCCATCAAACCCACTCTCCATCACTGAATAAATAATATCTCTAAATATGGAAGTGTTTTTTACCACTAAGTCTAACCGGGTTTCTCCAGGCTGTTGATTCGCACCGGCTGTAATCACCACAATGTCAGCCGTTTTACAATCGGCATACTCCCCATTCCAGATTTTAGTACTAGAAGGAGCAAAGGCAAGTCCATGGTTCAAATCCATGGCATCCCCTTCCGCTTTCTCTTTATGAAGATCTACAAGCACTAGTTCATCAGCAATTCCTTGATTTAATAAGGCAAAAGCATAGCTAGACCCCACCGCTCCGGTTCCAACCACCACAACTCTGTTTATATGTTCCATCATCCTGCCCCCTTCTATCTCTATTTTAACTGAATAGCAACTTAAAATATAAAGGCAAGATGAATATTTTGTTAAGATTATCTGCAGGTAATCATTCTTTCTTCCGTGCAGATAAATTGAACCGGGATATCAAATGATTCTATAGGTATTTGTTCCTGCAGCTGTTTCTCAGATGCTAAGGAAATTGTCTCTCCTACATACTTCTCTAAATACCGATCATAATAACCACCGCCAAAACCAATTCGATAACCATCCTCATTAAATAATAATCCCGGAACGAGAAGAAGTTCGATTGCCTGCTTTTGAACAAGCACTGTTTTAGACGGGTCCGGCTCTTTTAATCCATAATAAACAACTTCTAACTGGCTGAGGTCAGTAATCTTATAAAATATGAGTTCTTTCTTATTCGGAACACACTTGGGTACAACCACAGTTTTTCCTTGGTCCCAGGCCTTCTGTATGATAGGTAAAGTCGGCCATTCATCCCCTTTGGAAATAGTCACACCAATAACGGAAGAAGCCTTCCAGATTTTCGAGGAAAATAACCGGTTAAGAATTAGCTTTGAAATTTCTAACCTCTCTTCACCTAAGTTTGTTAAGATGTCTTTCGCTTTCTTACGCCACTCCTTTTTTTCCATTATATCGCCCCTTCTGTGATTATTCCTGTAACTGATTCTACTTAAAGTTTTGATGTTGCTTTTGCTTGAAATCGAGCTTCATCTATATATAAGGATTAGTCTCAAATAGAAACTTGAAGATAAAAAAAACAGTAGGAGTTAATCCTACTGTCTTACTTGGTTTCACGGTGAAGCGTATGTTTGCCTAAACGCGGGCTGTATTTCATTAGCTCTATACGTTCAGGGTTGGTACGCTTATTTTTTGTTGAAATATAATTGCGATCACCAGTTTCGGTGCAAGCAAGTGTAATGTTTACACGCATGGTTATCCCTCCAAATCATCATTCATTTCACTGTCTTATTCACTTTATCAGACTTTATTATAGTAACAAATCCTAAGCTTCATTACAAGTAAAGATTATTGATATCAAGCGAAATATGATAGAAATTTCACTCTCCTTATGTTATAACTGAAGCTGAAATATATAAGGAGTGAATATTAATGGTAATTCTACTAATTACACTAGCCAGCATCTCAGTCGTCCTCTTTCTATTTTCTTTCGGGATGAATGACCGTTTTAAAGACCTTGAAAACCAAGTAGAACAGCTATCTATGAAAATGATGCAGGATAATTATCAAATGAAACAAAAAATGAAAATTCTTGAAGAAGAGCTGCTTGCCGAAGACCTTACCAGCGAGATTCTAAAAAATCCTTATAAGAAAACGGCCTCTTCCACACTTCCTTTTATGGATAAAGTAAAATCCATGCACAATAAAGGATACAAGAGCCATTACATTGCTAAAGAAACTAATTTAGAAGAGCATGATGTAAGATCCATTCTTCAGCAGTTCAGCCGAGAAGGAGGGAAATAATGAAACATACCATTCGCGCCTTTTCTCTCGGTTTACTCACTGCTACAGTAATAATTGGATATACTTATTGGGACCAAAGCAAGGATTCAGAAGAAACTGGACCAACTCATAATTTAACACGTACACAAATGATTAACTCACTTGAAAATAGCGGCTATCATGTTTTGAATTCACAAGAATTTTCTAAAACAGCGAACGCCTCTTCTGCTAAGAAGCAGCAGCAACAGGAAGACCCCATTCATTACTTATCGATGGATATCACTTCAGGTACTTCTTCTCCTGAGATAAGCAAAAGGCTAGAAAAGGCGGAGATTATTTCAGATGCAAAGGGTTTTGAAGCCTTTATGAAAGACAAGGATTACACTCGGTCTATTCAAGTCGGCTGGATTCAAGTAAATTCAGACATGAGTCCAAAGGAAATAGCCAACACCCTTATACATAAAAAATAAAGAATTAAGGCTGGGACTGGAGTCTTTCAGCTAAAATCAAATCCGAATGATGAGGAAATGTTACTGGCATCTTCCATCATCATTCGGATTTTTCCGTACTGGATAAGTTAAGGTTTCCTTTACACACTCTCTTCGGACCCGTTGCCCTTCTCTCGCCATATCCTTCTATCCCTGCTTGTTTATTCGTTTAAATCGTAGGAGACACCTTTAACTAAGTAAAAGATACTCTCCCCAATGTTCGTAATATGGTCAGCAAACCTCTCAATATAACGGGAGGTGAATGCCATCTGCATAAGATGCTGAATCTGTTCAGGGTTATTAGCTGTCTGCTCCAGTAAATCACGGGTCACTTCTCCATATTTATTATCAATGTAGTCATCTTTCACGGCAAGTTCCCGCGCCAGAGTAATATCTTCATTATCATACGCCTTACGAGCAATATCCACCATCTCTGTTGCTATCTTTGCCATTTCACGTATGGCTGGATGAACAGAAAGGGTATGATCCGGACCTAAATGACGAGTAGACTTCGCAATATTTTTTGCGTGATCGGCCATTCTTTCCAAATCTGCAGAAATCTTTATCGCAATAATTAAGCGGCGTAAATCAGAAGCAACGGGCTGTTGTTTAGCAATAAGAATAATGACCGTTTCATTAATAGCTTGTTCCTTCTGATTAAAGATATGATCTTTATCAATAATTTCTTGTGCTGCTTCTATATCTTTGTTATAAAGTGCGTCCACCGCTTTTTCCAGTACTTCTTTCGTATCATCAGCAAGTTCATCTATCTTCACTTGTAATTCATTTAGCTCTTCAGTAAAAAAACGACGTGTAGTCATGTTATAGCCCCCTGTTAATTATCCAAATTTACCGCTAATATAATCTTCTGTCCGCTTATCTTTTGGATTGGAAAAAATAAGATCTGTTTTATCAAATTCCACAAGGTCTCCATTTAAAAAGAAAGCTGTCTGATCAGACACACGAGATGCCTGCTGCATATTGTGTGTCACTACTACAATAGTATAGTGCTCTTTTAGATCCTGAATTAATTCTTCTACTCGCAAAGTAGAAATGGGATCTAGTGCTGAAGTAGGCTCGTCCATTAATATTACATCTGGTTCGACTGCAAGTGCCCGTGCAATACAAATCCGCTGTTGCTGTCCGCCCGATAGACCTTTAGCACTTGTATGAAGTCTGTCTTTAACTTCATCCCATATTGCTGCCTGCTTTAAGCTTTTTTCAACGATTTGATCAAGCTCTTTTTTACTTTTTCTGCCTTGAATCCTTACTCCATAAATTACATTCTCATAAATGGACTTAGGAAATGGATTCGGATGCTGAAAAACCATCCCAACATTCGATCTTAACTCTTCAGGGCGGTATTTATCTAAAATACTGTCCCCATTATATTTAATGTTTCCTGAAACCCGAACGGTTGGAATCATTTCTACCATACGATTCAGCATCTTTAGAAATGTTGATTTCCCGCAGCCGGAAGGGCCGATAATGGCCGTAACTTCGCGCTGAGGTATTTTCATGTTTACTTCATATAATGCTTGATTTTCCCCATACCACAGGTTTAAATTCTCTACTTCATAAGAATAATTTCCCATAGAACCTCATTCCTCTACTTTCATCCAGTAAGATTTTTGCAGGTGTTCATTATCATAAATAAAAAGTTGAATTACTCGGAAGAAATTAACTGAATTTCCCTCTTAAATAATCTTCTGTCCGCTGTTCATTTGGATTGGTAAATATTTTGGAAGTATCTCCGTATTCAATTAAATCCCCATTGTACATAAAGGAAGTATAGTCAGAGATACGAGCAGCCTGTTCCATATTATGAGTAACAATAACAATCGTATAATATTTTTTCAGCTCTATAATTAAATCTTCTACTTTTGCACTTGATATTGGATCTAATGCAGAAGTGGGCTCATCTAATAACAGTACTTGTGGTTTTAATGCTAATGCTCTGGCAATACAAAGCCTCTGCTGCTGACCGCCGGAAAGAGAATGGGCAGAACTATCTAAGCGGTCCTTCACTTCTTCCCATAAAGCAGCTTGTTTCAGCGAAGTTTCAACCATTTCATTCATGTCTTTTTTATTCGTTCTATAAAACTTCAACGCGTGAGTGATATTCGTCTTGATTGGTTTCGGAAATGGATTGGGTTCTTGAAAAACCATCCCGATTTCCTTTCTCAAAGAAACCACATCAATTTTCTTATCTAACAAATTAACACCATCATACATAATCTCGCCTTTATAACGGGCAATATCTATTTGATCATTCATACGGTTGATCGTTCTAAGCAGCGTAGATTTCCCACAGCCGGATGGACCGATAAACGCGGTAACCTTATTCTCTTTAATTGGCATTGAAACCTGTTTAACTGCCTCATTATCTCCGTAATAAACACTTAAATTATTTATTTCCATTAAGGAAGGTATATTCTCTTCTTGATTTTTCACTTCATAATTCTCTTTTTTAAAAGAGTTTTCATTTTTTACTTTTGTTTCTTTATCTGTATAGGCTTTTTGCAATTCCTTCAACTCCTACTTTTTACCAGATATTTTCGTGAATATAAGACCGCCGATTATTCGAGCAGATAAGTTAAATATCAAAACAAAAATAATTAGTACTGCCGCCGAACCGTTAGCTATTTGAAGAACATCCGGCATAATCCCTTGCGAATTTACCTTCCATATGTGAACAGATAATGTTTCTGCCGACCGGAATGGATTTAAAGGCGACGTTGTATCAAAAGGATTCCAGTTAGCAAAATTTAAGCTTGGTGTAGATAACCCGGCAGTAAATAATAAAGCCGCGGCTTCACCAAATACTCGTCCTGCAGAGAGGATTACCCCTGTTAGAATTCCCGGAAATGCAGCAGGAACAAGCACTGTTTTCACTGTGTGCCAATGAGTAATTCCCAAGGCAAGGCTGGCATTTTTTTGTTTTAGAGGGACTGAACGAATCGAATCTTCCGTTACTCTTACAATGACTGGCAGGTTAAATACGGTCAGTGCAAGTGCACCCGCAATGATGGAATAACCTAATCCAAGGTACTGAACAAAAACTAGCAGTCCGAACATACCCACTACTATAGAAGGTAGAGAAGATAGTACTTCTACGCTGGTTCGAATAATATTCGTAATCTTTCCTGGCTTGGAGTACTCTGCTAAATATATGCCTCCAAGCACGCCTAATGGGACTGAAAACAGCAGAGTCATTACGAGAATATAGAAGGAATTCCACAGCTGGTTTTTTATCCCTCCGCCTGCCTGAAAAGAACTAGAGTTAGAAGTTAAAAAAGACCAGTCTATTTCAGCCAGTCCATTTGTAAGGATGTAGCCTAATAAATAGATTAAAGTTGCGATCATAATAACCGCACATAAAATAAACAGTGAAGTTGCAATTGTATTCGTTATACGCCTATTCATTTAAACCTTCCTCCTTGAGGATATGAAACGAATGATAATGATAAACACATAAGACATCACTAACAATATCAGTCCCAGTGACCAAAGCAGGTTATTGTGCATACTTCCATAAGTGGTATGACCCATGCTAAGGGTAATAATGGAAGTCAGCGTTGCTGCCTGGTCAGTAATAGACTCGGGAAGTGCCTTGGAGTTACCAATAACCATCTGCACAGCCAGCGCCTCTCCAAAGGCTCTTGCCATCCCTAATACCACAGCCGTGGCTAGAGACGGAAGGGCAGCTGGAAGAATGACTTTATAAATTGTCTGCCAGCGTGTCGCTCCTAATCCATAGGATGCGTCTTTAATATCCTGGGGAATAGATTTCAGTGCATCTGCAGAAATACTCGTAACTGTTGGTAAAATCATTACACCAACTACAATCATACCTGCCAATAAACTGAACCCTACACCGCTGGAATGGTTTCTTATTAATGGAACGATAACCGTTAATCCGATTAGTCCATAAACGACAGATGGAATTCCAACTAATATTTCTATTACGGGCTGTAAGATCTTTTGACCCCATTTTTTTGCAATTTCGGTCATGAAGATCGCACTGCCTATGCCAAGGGGGGCGGCAAAAATTGCTGCTAGAAATGTAATAGAAAACGAACCAAAGATGAATGGAAAGGCACCATAGGCAATTTCGTCGCCTTCTCCGGATGGGCTCCAATTCAATCCAGTTAAAAATTCACCAACATTAACGCCATTGACTACAAAAGACTGCAGTCCTTTTAACGTCAAGAATAACGTAATGGCAAGAGTTGCCACAATAATCAATATGGCGCAAGAGTATACCACAATTTTCCCTCTCAACTCATTCCGTTTCACTGATCCTTGCTTACTCTTAATGAGCCGGTGAGTAGAGCTGGATGTAGAGGTTGTAGTTTGATTCGCGTTAGACATAGCTATCCTCCTAATATCATGGGAAACGGGCTGACCCTTGGCATCTTTCTTCAACGGGAGTGATCAAGTGTAATCCCACTCATTAATCCGTTGAATTGTGATGACAAAGAGTCAACCCTGTATGAAATCCCCTATCTAGTTTCTAAGAAATTATTTATCTGTTTGGTTACCTTCTGCATCACGTTCAACTTTCATTTCGCTTGCAGGAATATAACCTTGTTGTGGGACCAAGTTCGTTTGAATAGCATCACTCATCATGTAGTCTAAGAATGCTTTTTCTAGACCTTCAGCTTCACCTTTCGTGTAAGCATGCTCGTAAGCCCAGATCGGGAATTCACCAGATTTAACATTTTCGTCTGTTGCTTCTACATCGTCAATAGACATTTTCTTAACTTTTGAATCAGAGCTGTCGTCAAAGTATGAGAATGCAAGGTACCCTACAGCTCCTGGAGTATCATTAATAATCTTTTTAACTGTGTTAGAAGAATCTTCAGTAATTCCTTCAGCAGGTGTCGCGCCATCTAGTCCAAATTCATTGAATGTAGCACGAGTACCAGAACCATCAGGACGGTTTACAAGTTTAATTTCCATATCTTCTCCACCAACGTCTTTCCAGTTCGTAATTTTACCTGTGAAGACTTTGATAAGGTCATCTTTAGAAAGGTTTGTAACACCAGCGTCAGCATTTACTGCTGCAGTCATACCAACAACGGCTACTTTATGATCTTCAAGTTTACTTGCATCAATACCATCTTTAGACTCTGCAAAGTAGTCAGCATTACCGATGTCAAAGTTGCCAGCCGCTACTTCGGAAAGTCCTGTACCGCTTCCGCCGCCTTGGACTTCGATTTGTGCATCAGGGTTGTCCTGCTGGAACTGCTCAGCTGCTGCTGCAGCGAGGGGCTGAAGTGCGCTTGATCCGCCGACTACAATGGAACCTGAAGCTGCTTCGCCGTCAGAACTGCTTTCCCCTGAAGAGGAAGTATCTTCTGAAGAACTGCTGTCATTGCTGGATGAATCTCCATTTCCACAAGCAGCAAGCGCTCCTAGTACTAGAATGAAAGCAAACATTAGTGCTAAACTTTTAAAACGTTTCATTTCTTTTTCCCCCTATATTTCTAAAAATATTTCGTTGGCTTGACCAACTCACAAGTCATATACTACCGATGAAGTTTTAAGTACATATAAATCGAATGTTAAGGTTTTGTAAATGATCGATATTTAAGGAATAAAAAAAGGGCAATTCCCTTTAGGAATGCCCCTTTACAAGCTATCTATTCTTTTTCATTTTTGTTCAAATTCATATTGACACCATTCTTTTCTCTTTGTTTCTTCAAATCAAAGTATGCATCTAGTGCTTTTTCTCCGATTTCATAGTTAATGTGAACCGATGACCCTGCATTCATGTAAGGTACGAATACAGTGACTGCTACTTCAGGGTTATTAGCAGGGGCATACCCTACTAAAGTTAAGTTTTCTAAATCTCTATCTACTGCCTGATACCCGTTTTTAGTCTTCCTATATTTAGTAACCTCTGCGGTCCCAGACTTACCTGCTGGATTATAATCTTTCTTATGGAAGGTACCGTATGCCGTTCCTTCCGGATGCTGAAATACTTCGCGGAATCCTTCCTGCACTCGATTAATATTCGTTTGACTCATCTCTAAAGTATTTAACACGTCCGGAGAATAGGTTTTCTCTACCGGCCCGAGATCATCTCCGACTTGTGCGGGATTATGAATTTCCTTTACTAAATGAGGTCGTATTCTCGACCCTCCGTTTGCGATTGTGGAAACGTATTGATTCATTTGCATAGCGGTATAGGTATTATATTGCCCGATGGCAAAGTCGAGAATATTTCCGGGATTCGGATCCGTCCCAATGACTCCGGTGGATTCGTATGGTAGATCTATTCCTGTTTTTACCCCTAAACCGAACTGGTTAAAGTCATACAGAAAGGTTTCATAAGTATCTGATTTGAAATCCAGTTTTTTATTAGGTTCATAATGCTCTCCGCCAAGCCACATAGCTACATAAAACATAAAAACGTTGGATGACTTTCTAAGAGCTTTAAGGTAATTCACATATTGCAGAGGAGCATAGGAACTTTTCGTTAAACCTCCATAAAAATGTAAGGTCTTATCATAGATGGTTGTCCCCGTATTTATTACTCCTTCGTGAAAAGCTGTTAGAACCGTTGCCCCTTTTACAATCGATCCAGGTGCATACGCATTATAAATGGCTTGAGAGGAAGTATCAGATACCAGTGGTTCACCTTTCTTCCGATCATGGTTGTAAGTTTGCCCTGATATCCCCAGAATTTCTCCCGTCTGCGGATTGGACAATACCGCTATTGCATTGTCTACATATCCGTTCCCTAAATTTACCGCCCTCACTACTTCATCTTTGACTATCTTATCAAGTTTCTCTTGCAGTTCCATGTCGATCGTAAGCACCAGGTCTTTGCCCCGGCTCCCCTGCCTAATTACTTTCGTATCCACGACATTATTTTTCTTGTCCGTTGTATATTGAACTTTTTCCTTCATCCCCCGGAGCACATCTTCATATTCCTGCTCCAGTCCGCTTTCACCTACTCTGTCATTACGGCTGTAGTCAAGCGACATATAGTACTCGAGGTCGTCCCTTGGTACCCCTTCCTGTCTTGTCGTTATGTTTCCTACATAATTTTTGAAGGTTTTTCCGTAGGGGTACGATCGTTCCCAGTCAGAAGTTACATTGATTCCAGGAAGATTCGCAAGGTGTTCGGCTACTTTGGAGTATTCTTCTTCGGAAATATTCGCATTTTTAATCACATGCGGGGAAAGGGCCGATGCTTGATCAAGCTCTTTCTTAATAGCAATGACTTCTTTTGTCTTTTTACCATAAGAATTAATTTCACTTTTCTTTATACTGTCCAGTTGCAGCTGATAGACATCACCGTTATCCATATCATCTGTTACAGCATCCTCCGTACGTTCCTGAACTTCTTTTCTATTCTGAAGAAAATAATATTCTTTTAAGTTTCTCGATGTCAGATTATCTGTATCCATTTGAATATATTGAGATAGCTGTTTAGCTAATGCAAGCCTGTCAGCTGCCTGTACCCCTTTGGGCGGGGTGTATGTAATAGAATACAGCGGTTGATTATCTACAATCACTCTTCCATAACGATCATACATTTCACCGCGAGGCACCGGGATATTCGTGGTGGTATTCTCTGTTCTGTCTATTTTCTTCTGTGCTTCTTCCCCATTCAGTATTTGAACAACGCCTAACTGCAAGATCAGTACCGCAAATAAGATAAACACGATAAAAAATACTATGTTAAGCCGTAAAGGCATATGGGATTTTTTCTTTTGGCTTTTCTTTTTATTTTTCCCCATAAGGTCTTCCTCTCCCTTATTCTAAAAAATTGCTTCTATATTATAACATCTTTTACTCTGCTATATATAGACGAGCAGGAAAAAGAAAAAGTTTCAGTTTCTAATCGCACTCATAGCTGTCGTATCTATATCTTTAATAAAGAAATAAATCATAAAGTGACCGCCACCTACTATGAGCAATATATAAGGGAGCCCAGTTTCAGGAGGAATAAGCGAAATTGAAATCAGAAAGATAACAATAGACAAAACTCTCCCTGTATTTAAAAATAATTCACGCACTACAATGTATTCGATTCTCATCTCCCCTGCATTCCAAGATTTACCGATTACATCGTAAGTTAATGATATATATGGAACGTAAAGTACCGGAAAAAATATTCCCGCGATTCCCCCATAGAGTAACAACAGGGACATATTATCACTAATTAACAAAATAAGAACCGATAAATACAACGATAATCCCGCTATGAAGATTGCTTTCTTCCTTCTTCTCGGTTTAATCCATTTCCCCACTAAAAAGTAGAACAGAAAGGAACATCCAGAATAGACAAGATTAAACACTCCAAGCGATAGTTCATCGCGTGTAATCAAGAAAATCCATATGGACACAGCGAATAAAAATGTTCCTTCTCTAAACCCTTGAGAAACATGGGCGTGCAAAATTCTTTTCCAGTTCACATTGTTATGCCGCTCATCGATGATTCGCCGAAAAGAAAAGTTCCCTTTTGCTTTCCTCCTGGACAAACCAAGGCTGACAAGTACCGCAAGGATAAACAGACCGAACGAAATAGCAAATATAACCGTATATCCCGTCAAGTTATTCATTCGTGAAATAACTAAACCAGCGAGTAACGGACCTGTCATCCCTCCTAGTGATTGTAAGACCCCAAGAAAACCATTGAAAAAATCGCGTGTTTCAGGTTCGGTAATTTCAAAGGTAAGTACATTGTACGCAAGCCAGTAGAAACCGTATCCTATTCCTAACAAAGAACCCAGCATAATATTGAAGGTAGCCGCTCTCTCTCCCACTAATAATACCGTTAAGAAGAATAAAGAGAGGACGGTTACGCCGGTTCGTAATACGATGACCCTGTCGATCTTCTTGGCACATTTCCCCGCCACGATAAACGTGAGTGGCTGTAAAATATAGATGCTTAAATTGTAGAGGGCAATATCCGTATAACTATTGGATTGTTTCCATAAGTAAATATTTACAAAAGTACTCGAAAGAAATATTCCAAGCGAGTATAGACCGCCTATCAATAGCAACAGGATTAAATCTTTCGATACTTCTTCGCGGCTCAGCCACGCGTTGATCATCCTCACCATAATAAAATCTCCTTTGTCTTCTGTACTTAGTGTAGGCAGAACAAAAGGAGATATACAAAAAGAGAGACCCAGTTTTTGAACTGGATCTCTCGAGATCATTCTGTCTTATTTTGCTGCTTCAAAACGTTTAGCAACTTCTTCCCAGTTGACTACGTTCCAGAAAGCAGAGATATAGTCAGGACGACGGTTTTGATAATTTAGGTAGTACGCATGCTCCCAAACATCAAGACCTAAAACAGGAGTTTTACCTTCCATAATTGGAGAATCCTGATTTAAAGTATCAATGACTTCCAGGTTTCCATTATTCACTACAAGCCAAGCCCAGCCTGAACCGAAACGGCCAGCACCAGTAGCTTCAAACTTCTCTTTAAATTGATCAAAGCTTCCAAATGTATCATTGATTGCTGAAGCCAGTTCACCAGTCGGCTCGCCGCCTCCATTAGGAGACATGATCGTCCAGAACAATTCATGGTTAGCATGCCCTCCGCCATTACGGCGAACCGCTGTACGGATATCCTCTGGCACTGCTTCAAGATTGTTAGCTAGAAGCTGCTCCAATGATTTATCCTGAAGATCAGCATGACCTTCCAATGCATTGTTCAACTTCGTCACATAACCATTATGGTGTTTCGTATGGTGGATGTTCATCGTGTCCTTATCAATAGTTGGTGCTAGTGCATCATAAGCGTAAGGTAATTCTGGCAGTTCAAATTTAGCCATAGTATAACTCCTCCTTTAATTTGGTATGTAAGAAGACCGTGTAACCACGCCTCTCCCTATTTGTTACATTACCAAACAGAATTTTCACTTGCAAATTTAATGCATAGAAGTAAAAAGCTTTATTTCGCTTTCGATAATGTAATTTCCCGGTACAACAATAATTAAACATAAAAAAAACAAGCTTCTCTGCTTGTTCAAAATGGTGGCTCGGGACGGAATCGAACCGCCGACACACGGATTTTCAGTCCGTTGCTCTACCGACTGAGCTACCGAGCCGCTTATTTAATTGGATGTATACGAGAAGCTGACCACTAAGTAAGAATGGCGGAGGAGGAGGGATTCGAACCCCCGCGGGCCGTAAAGCCCCTGGCGGTTTTCAAGACCGCTCCCTTCAGCCGAACTTGGGTACTCCTCCGTATTCATTGGTGGACCCTGCAGGACTCGAACCTGCGACCGATCGGTTATGAGCCGATAGCTCTAACCAGCTGAGCTAAGGGTCCACTATGGGGCGACTGATGGGGATCGAACCCATGCGTGCCGGAACCACAATCCGGTGCGTTAACCACTTCGCCACAACCGCCATAATGAAAAAACTGCATTTGAATATGTATAACAAATAACTTGGTAGCGGCGGAGGGGATCGAACCCCCGACCTCACGGGTATGAACCGTACGCTCTAGCCAGCTGAGCTACACCGCCACAATGAGGATTAGGTCGCTTTTCTTCTTGAAGCGACGCTTATTAATATAACACGATGCAGATAACTAGTCAACAATAAATTGCTTAGCAATAATAGCGACAAAAATAATATAGCATGTGAACCATTTGCTTTCAAGGGTTTTTTTAAAAACATAATCGAGACTGCCCTGGATTTCCTAAAGCAGTCCCGGTTATTATTATAAACTCTCTTTTTCTCCAAGTACTTCTTCAGCGATATTTACCGCATGATCTCCAATTCGCTCTAAATTGCTCAGCATATCTACAAAAACGATTCCAGCTTGACCTGAACACAAACCTTCATTTAAACGAATAATATGTTTCTTTCGATAGGTACGCTCCATACGATCCAATTCATTTTCTTTTTGAACCACAGCTAACGCTTCTTCTCTATCCATATTTTCTAAAGACCTATTCGCTTGCTTCACGGTCATAAGGGTGAGGTCAAACATGGTATTTAAATCTTCCTGCGCTTGCTCAGTTAAATCAACCTTATTGGAATTTTTATAGTCGATCAATTCAATAATATTCTCAAAGTGGTCTCCAATTCGTTCTAAATCCCGTACCGAATCCATCAGTGCCGAGTGTTTATGGCTTTCTTCATCTGTTAATGAAGCTTGCGATAACTCTACTAAATAATCCGTAATTTTCCGGTCCAGATTATTTAGAGCGTCTTCAATCTGCATCGCAATTTCTGAGTGTTTTTGTTGTTTATTATTTAAATAAAGATTGGTTTCCTCAAGACCTTTATAAGCATATTCACCCATACGAATAACTTCCTCTTTGGCTTGGTCTAAAGCTAAAGAAGGAGACTGTTCGATGAATATAGGGTCCAAATGCTGCGGTTTAAATTCAATTAATTTATCGTCTCCAGGAATCAGCCGTATAACTAGCCAGGCTAGAAAACCTATCAATGGAAATTGAAGAACCATATTGGCGATGTTAAAGGATCCATGAGCAAAAGCTAAAGTCATTTCGGGACCTAAATCCAGAGACTTCTGCAGCCATGCAACATATTTTTCAAAAGGAACCAAAATCAGCAGAAAGATTGTCGCACCTAAAATATTAAAAATAACGTGGACAAGTGCCGCTCGCTTAGCTCCAATACTCGCTCCTATTGCTGCTAATACAGCCGTAATCGTTGTTCCTATATTATCTCCAAATAAAACAGGCAAAGCTGCCTTTAAATCTACCAGACCTTGTCCAAATAACCCCTGCAGTATTCCTATAGTTGCACTGGAACTTTGTACAATTACAGTAAAAACAGTCCCTATAATTACTCCGAGAATAGGATTGTCACTCATATTTAAAGTTAGTTCATGGAAAGCGTCTAATGTGCGTAAAGGTTTCATCCCGGCGCTCATCGTTTCTAATCCAAAAAACAAAGATCCTAGACCGAAAATGGTTTGTCCTAAATAAGTCACTTTTTTATTCTTAAAGAAAAAGATTAATATGGCCCCTACTGCTAAAATCGGCAAACCATATTCTTTAATATCGACCCCGATAATAAAAGCCGTCATGGTCGTTCCTATATTTGCTCCCATGATAACCCCGATCGCTTGTCGAAAGGTCATAAACCCTGCATTAACGAGTCCTACTGTCAAAACTGTAGTTGTAGAACTACTTTGAATCAACATCGTTACTACCGCACCGGCAACGACTCCCATAAATGGATTCTTCGTAAAACGATCCAGTAAATCACGTAATCGGTCCCCAGCTACCTTTTGTAAGCCGTCTCCCATATACTTGATCCCAAATAAGAAGATACCCAGGCCGCCGGCAAATTCAAATATCATCTGTTGAATGTCGATATCCAAAACTTCTCCCACCCTTTCTTTTTCCATCCAAGGTTTATGTGCTTTCGTGTTTTCTCTTTTTTTACACCCTACTCATTATTAACGAATTGTTTTTTATTTGTAAAGTTATATTTGAGATATTTACATTAAGTTTACATTCCAGTATAAAATCACTCCAATTATGGATTATTCAGACGATTTTTAAATAGGGGTGCTGAGTCGTGCTGAAAAAATTTTAAAAACTGATTTTAGATAGCTTGTTGCGAGCAAACCGAGGAAAATAAACCTCACTTGTTCTCTCCTGTTTACCGAAACATTCCTTCAAGAGAACTCCGGTAATCCAAACTTAAAATATACAAGTGAATTTTATATTAATGCTCAAAAAAACCGAACCAGCGTAAATCAAAGGTTCGGGTTTTTTAATTAATCCTATTTTATTGTATTTTTTCTCAGATCTTTATTTTTTATCAAGGATTTAAACACTTTGGGTATGATCGCTTGAGATTTTCTTTACTAATATCTTTGTGCCGTCTACGGATACAACCTTTAATTCCTCATCCTTAAAAATCCATTGACCATTTGATACTGCACTAAATTCTTCTTCCTCAATCACAATAGTGCCCACCGGACGCATATTAGTTAAAGCTCTGCCTGTTTTACCAACTAAGCTAGAATAGGTTTCCTTCATCGAATTATAACCCCTCTCTGAAGAAAGCGAATCCATTAGCGTTAACTTTGTCCACATATCTCTTCGTTTAAATACTTTAAGAAATAACAGAGAAGCTGCCGCACCTAGTATAACTCCAATAATACTGTACAATCCTGCGACCCAGTTCGGTGCACTTAAACCGACAGCAATAACCATAGAAATAATTCCGATGGTAGAAAGAGTTCCATCATTTACTAATTTCCCGTCAACGATAATTAACACTAAACCAAGCAGATAAACAATCATCATAATAATCACCATATGAGGTGCAAGAAAGGAGGAAAAATATACAGTAATAAAGCCAAGGCCCATTACTGCAAAGATACCTCTCATATTAACGAGCAGCTCCCCAAATAAAAACATGGTCCCAAGCATTGTAATAAATAAAGCAATCCAGTCATAAGAGAGTAGATCCATGATTTCACATCCCCTCATCAAATAGTTCTTTATATATGTACGGTTTAAGAGTCCCAAATGTTTCGTTTTATTCTAATCATTCCCCATGATATAATTTGTTAAGCAGTTTTAGAGTAGAATCAAGTTTGCATTTTTCTCTTTACACGATTTTTACATGTTTATTGTTCGATTTCGAGCAACTTAGCTTCTCATTTTTGATCAAAGCCCTTATAATTAGGGATGGTAATGAGTAAAGCATACCTTTTTGTGAACTTATAAAGGAGCGGTTTAAAATGGCAATTACGCACAGAAAAGACACTCGGCCCGTTAAGGTCGGAGATTTAACTATAGGCGGTTCTGATCAAGTTGTTATTCAATCCATGACTACTACGAAAACCCATGATGTTGAAGCGACTGTCGCTGAAATTAAACGTCTGGAGGAAGCAGGCTGCCAGGTAGTCCGTGTTGCATGTCCAGATGACAGAGCTGCGGATGCAATTCCTGAAATCAAAAAGCGGATTAATATTCCATTAGTAGTTGATATTCATTTCGATTACAAGAAAGCCCTCAAAGCTATTGAAGGCGGCGCTGATAAGATTCGTATCAACCCTGGGAATATCGGGAAGCGTGAGAAAGTAGAAGCTGTCGTTCAAGCAGCAAAAGCCAAGGGTGTACCTATCCGGATTGGTGTCAATGCCGGTTCTCTGGAAAAACACATTCTTGAAAAGTATGGTTATCCTACAGCTGACGGTATGGTGGAAAGTGCTCTGCACCACATCAAAATATTAGAAGACTTGGACTTTCACGACATTATTGTTTCCTTAAAAGCTTCTGATGTGAAACTCGCTATCGAAGCTTACGAAAAAGCAGCGGAAGCGATTTCCTATCCACTTCACTTAGGAATCACAGAATCCGGTACACTTTTTGCCGGAACAGTAAAAAGTGCTGCCGGTCTAGGAGCTATTTTAAGCAAAGGTATTGGCAGTACTCTCCGCATCAGTTTAAGCGCGGACCCAGTTGAAGAGGTTAAAGTAGCTAGAGAGCTTCTAAAATCATTTGGTTTAGCGTCTAACGCGGCTACACTCATTTCCTGCCCTACTTGCGGCCGGATTGAAATTGATTTAATTTCGATTGCTAATGAAGTGGAAGAGTATATCCAAACGATCAAAGCACCTATTAAAGTTGCTGTACTCGGCTGTGCAGTGAATGGTCCTGGTGAAGCAAGAGAAGCAGACATTGGAATTGCTGGTGCCCGTGGTGAAGGATTACTCTTCAGACATGGTGAAATCATCCGTAAAGTTCCTGAAGATATCATGGTAGATGAATTGAAAAAAGAAGTCGACAAACTTGCTGAAGAGCATTATGAGAAAGAGCGCCTTGAGAAGGAAAAAGAAAAGCAAGGTCAGGCATAATTAAAGGGTGGACCCAGAAATGGGCCCACCCTTTTTTTTGATCTAGAAGAAATTATAAAACGGTGCAAAAAACAGAGAAAACAAAATGGAAATAATACTGACTATTATCGCCATGTTTCCAAGTGTATCTGCATTCTGCCGTTTAGCTACAACCCCAAGGATTATACCTGCAGCGCCTAAAATAAGCGGTGCAAAGAAAAAGGAAAGGATGCTGACTGTCAAACCAAGCCATCCCATAGCTGGATTAACTTCGCTATTCATTATCGTTTCTTTTTCTTCATCGTTTTCCATTGGATCATTTATTGGAACGGCAGCAGCTTCCGCGGCAAATTCTTCCTCGTAGCTTTCCCCATACACGGGTTCAGCAGGATTGCGATTTTCCAGTTCCACGAAATCATCATCGTCGTCTAGTTCTATCTCTTCTTGTTCATCAGCAACGGAATCATCAAGTTCCTCGAGTTCTTCCTCTTCGGTTACTTGTTCCATTTCGTCACCATGTTCCGGTGCCTGTTCTGCTTCTTGATTCTCAACAGGATTTTTCGGATCATACATGAGACCACCCTCACTTTCTGTTTAAAGAATCATTTATAGTATGTGAAGGGTGTAAATAAATTATAAAGGTACTTGATGGAAACAGCATCATTAACAGAACCCTTTTATCTTGGTTCGATTCCTAACATGCCCCATTATATTATTGCCCACAATGCCTGCTAATTTGCTACTGCAACGGCTGTGTCATCTGCAGCATTATTCTGGATCGTTTTAGCATAACCGCTTTTTGCATGTCCATTTTCAGCTTTATATTCTTTTAAGCCGGCAACCCCGCGATTATAAGCAGTTAGAGCTTCATCCCAATTCCCATATTTATCATGCAGATAATCAAGATAAATAAAAGAAAGTTCAATGGAATAATAAGGGTCAAATAATAAATCTTTTTTATAAGGGAGTCCTCCCATATCTGCGATCCATGGAGCAGTGTTTTCCATAAACTGCGACATTCCATAAGCGTGACCGTATTTTGTCTTGGGTCCTACAAGCTTGGGATTAAAAGTTCCGCCTGATTCCACATTCAGCAATTCAAAAACAATATTAGGATTGATATGATAGCGTTTAGATTCTCTTACTAAATAAAGAGCCCAGGCTTTCTTAAAATTCCCTTCACTTTCCTTCACAAAATGATCAGCAGTCTTTTCCATCTTTGGCCATACAAAGAAGCCGCTTTTCTGCTTAAAATCAGATGGTTGGGATATTAAATATTTCTTTTCCGTTTTCAGCTTCTCGTTTTTATTCATTAATTGCTGATTTTCTTTAGTTAAAGCATTGTATTTTTGCTCATTAACATGATCAACTATCACAACTGTTATTCCTACGAGAAGGATTGCTGTTCCAGCTAATAGCAATGGTCGAACTACTTTCATCCACTCACTCCTTTAGACTTCATCATACTTCTTGTCTGAGCCTAGTGACCTATACTAACTTACCTCTCACTGAGAATTCAATTCATTGAACTGATGCAAATATTGTAAATACACCAATTGTGCTTCTCATTCATATGGTGTACTGAATACTTAAAAGAGGGGAAGCGTTTAGCAGTGCTCAATCTGGCCCAACAATTTCTTACCCAAAAATTACGTCAGTTAACCACTCAGGAGTTACTTTTCTATAGTCAAAAGTACAATATTAAAATATCCAAGAGTGAAGCTGCTCAAATTATCCAGGCTTTAAAACAAAATAAAGAAAACCCATTTGATCCAGAAGGACGTAAAAGAATGCTGAATCAACTAGCAGCTATTACTTCAAAAGACACCGCAAAATCCGTGCATCAATTGCTCTTTAAGCTCGCAAAGGAATATGGTGTTGAACATTGGCTGCAGTAATCTAAATATGGTTAGAAACACAAAAAATCCGAACAATGATGGAAAAAGGTGTGCCCCTTTCATCATCGTTCGGATTTTTTATGTTTGTCTTAGCTTTTTACCTGCTGCTGCATTATTTTTTCTTTCAAATCTTTGTCGAATGTTCCTTCTTTTAACATCTCGATCTCAAAACGGTATGGCGGCTGTTTGTTCTTTTTGTCTTCCCCAACATAAGGCGTTTCCAAAATTTTTGGGAGCTCCTTTAAAGCGGAATGATGAACCACCTTGTGCAAAGCATCAAAACCGACATACCCAAAACCGATATTTTCGTGTCTATCTTTGGCAGCACCGCATTCATTTTTACTGTCATTCACATGGATTACCTTCAAACGCTCAAGCCCTACAATTTTATCAAACTCTTCCAGAACACCATCAAAATCACCCACTACATCATATCCAGCATCGTGAATGTGACAAGTATCCATACAAATAGAAAGCTTCTCATTTAAAGTAACTCCATCAATGATTTGGGCCAGTTCATCAAAGGTTCTGCCAATCTCCGAGCCTTTACCCGCCATAGTCTCAAGGGCAATTTGCACTTTCTGATCCTTGTGCAGCACTTCATTTAATCCTTCGATGATTCTCGGAATTCCCTTTTCCACACCTTGTCCTACATGCGAACCAGGATGAAGAACAATTTGCCTGGCTCCTAGTGCCTCCGTGCGTTCAATTTCACTTCTAAGAAAATCGATTGCTAATTGAAAGGTTTCGGGCTTCGTTGTATTCCCTGCATTAATAATATACGGCGCGTGAACAACGATATTATCAATTCCATGCTCTTTCATGTGCTCTTGTCCCGCATCAATGTTCAGTTCTTCAATAGGGCGCCTTCTCGTGTTTTGCGGAGCACCTGTATAAATCATAAACGTGGAAGAGCCATAAGAAGCTGCTTCTTCACTAGCACCAAGCAGCATTTTTTTGCCTTTCATCGATACATGTGATCCTATTTTCACCATATAAATACCTGCCTTTCTATTTCTTATTACGAAAGCTATTTCGTTTTAATTTCTTAACATTTTTCTCTGTTTCACGTTTCATTTTCTTTTTATAGCCGGGCTTGACTTTCTTTGGTTTACGCACCATATGGCGTGCCTGCTTCTCGATGTCCGTTTCCTTGCGCTGTCTAGTCTGCCGTTCATTATAGGATTTTACTTCTTTCCATTCTCCATTTTTCACTTCAAAAAAGTCAAAAGTGAGTCCGCGTTTTTCCAATCTTTGAATAAGCGGAAGATCTTCTTCGGTATATAAATTAATGGCCGTTCCCTTTAACCCTGCGCGAGCTGTTCTCCCTACGCGATGAATATAAAATTCTTCTTCTTTCGGAAGACGGGCATTGATGACATGACTAACCCCTTGGATATCAATTCCTCTGGAAGCAAGGTCCGTTGCCACAATATACTGATAGCGAAGGCCCTGAAGTTCCTTAAGCATACGCTTACGTTCACGGGGGGACAACCCGCCATGAATGAGCCCTGTTTCTAAACCTCGGTCCAGTAACTCTGAAGCAAGTTCATCGGCCTGTTCTTTGCCATTAGTAAATATAATAGCTAAATAAGGCTGGATGACTTTAGTTATATCGACAATGATATCTGCCGGGTTCTTATGACGTAATGGGATCAGCCTGTGTTCCATAGACTCTGGTGAAGGTTTATTATCTTCAATTTGAATATGAGTCGGATTGGCAAGATATTTTTTCAAAAACGGCTGTAAGCGTTCAGGTATTGTCGCTGAAAAGACCATCAGCTGAACATCTGGATTTGTTCGAAGGAGGATTTGGTCTACGTCTTCAATGAAACCAAGATCCAGCATTAAATCTGCTTCATCAAGGACAAATGCTTTTACTCCCCCTAAATTAAGAGCTTCTTCCTTTGTCATATCCAGGATTCTTCCTGGAGTTCCGACCACAATCTGCGGTTGGTTGGAGGAGAGCTTCTCCATCATTTTCAATTTGTCTGTGCCGCCAATGACTAGTTTTGCCTGCCAGGTATTTTCTTTGCCTGCCAGAGCAGCAGCTTTAGTCACTTCGTCGTAAATCTGGATGGCAAGCTCTCTCGTCGGTGCGGTAACAACATACTGCACTTGTTTTAAATTTTCATCTAAACCGTTCAGCATAGAAAGAAGAAAAGCATGTGTTTTTCCTGATCCCGTATGAGATTGTCCAATAATACTTTCTCCTCTTAATGCCGCCGGAATAACTTTTTGCTGAATAGGCGTGGGCTCTTTAAAACCCATCCCTTCAACGATTTGACTTATTGTTGAATTGATCGAATACTGATCAAATGAATGATTACTCATATATGTGCTCCTTTAATGTAGAAATGTCCCTCTCTTATTATAATAGACACAACGGATAAATGCACGGTTACATTGATTCCTTAAAGAGATTCTTTGTTTTCTCCCGCTATACCCTTTATAATGAATATGGATTATAAATGCTTACAGCTTGATTAGCTATAGAGGAGGAACAAACGCATGGAAGTTATTAAAATTGCTCCGCGCGGCTATTGCTATGGTGTAGTAGATGCGATGGTCATTGCCCAAAATGCGGCGAAGGACCCCAATTTACCGCGCCCTATATATATTCTAGGAATGATTGTTCATAATACTCATGTAACAGATGCCTTTGAGAGTGAAGGAATCATAACTGTGGACGGTAAGAACCGTATGGATCTCTTAGAAGGAATCAATGAAGGAACGGTTATTTTCACCGCTCACGGCGTATCACCTGAGGTAAAAGAAAGAGCCAAAGCGAAAGGATTAACTGCCCTTGATGCAACTTGCCCGGACGTTACAAATACGCATAATTTAATACGGGATAAAGTTTCAGATGGCTATGAAATCATTTACGTAGGTAAGAAAGGTCACCCGGAACCAGAAGGAGCTATGGGCGTTGCCCCTGGGAAAGTTCATCTTGTTCAGACGGAAGAAGATGTAGAAGAGTTGGAGCTTGATCATGATAAACTCTTAATTACCAATCAAACCACTATGAGTCAGTGGGATGTTTTTGACGTGATGGAAAAAGTAAAAGAGAAATATCCTCAGGTCGAAAAACACCAAGAAATCTGCATGGCTACTCAAGTACGTCAAGAAGCCGTTTCTGAACAAGCAAAGGATGCCGATTTAACTCTCGTAGTTGGAGACCCGAAGAGTAATAACTCGAACAGACTGGCCCAGGTATCTAAACAAATTGCAGGTACGGAAGCATATCGTATTTCAGATGTTACTGAAATTAAACTTGAATGGCTGGAAGGAGTACAGAAGGTTGCCGTAACAGCCGGAGCATCAACCCCTACTCCCATTACTAAAGAAGTCATTAAGTTTATTGAAAATTATGATCTGGATGATGAAGATACGTGGATCTTAGAATCTAAAGTGGAACAGAAAAAGATCCTGCCAAGAATTAAATCCAAGAAAAAAGTAAGAGAAACATCAAAGCATTCAGAATAATCTTCTACAGAAAACCCGAGCCGATTTGCGGCTCGGGTTTTTTAATTCCTGTGACGGACAGTCCAATGGTTATGCGGATTATTTTTTTATGGATTGTTGTTATAGAAAGGTAAAAGGCTCTGTATTGACTTCGGATAGATGGACGCTTATTTCACCTTCAAATTCACATTCCTCTGTCAAAAAGCTTTTCACTTTACTGCAAACTAACTTTTCTACGTGGTGGCCAGGGTCTATTACAGTAAGCCCCATTTCCTGTGCATCTTGAGCCATATGAAAAGTCATATCTCCTGTGATATAGACATCCGCACCTTCTCGTTTAGCTTCGTGGATGTATTTTTCCCCGCTGCCTCCTAATAGAGCGACTGTTTTAACTAAAGTGGATAGATCACCTGTCACTCTAAGGGCAGGAATGTTATACCTTTTCTTTACCATTTCAGCAATTGCCTCCAGGGTCATCGGTTCACTTAAAAGCCCTACTCTTCCGACTCCTGTCTTCTCACCTTTATTGAGAAGGGGGTAAAGATCATAGGCAACTTCTTCGTAGGGATGAGCGGACTCCATAGCTTCAATAACTTTATTGATCCGTGAACGCGGCACGATTGTTTCCATTCGCTTTTCTTTCACAGTTTCCAAAGCCCCTTGAGTCCCTATATAAGGGCTAGTGCCTGTTTGCGGCATGAATGTGCCTTCCCCGGCAAGCTGGAAGGTACAATGGCTGTAATTGCCAATATAGCCCGCTCCTGCCTCACTGATCGCTTGGCGCACCTTTTGCAAGTGGTCTTCTGGGATAAATACAGTCAACTTTATTAATTCGTCTTCTCCCGTAGTTACTAAAGGTTTTAAATGAGTCAAATTCAATGCTTCTGCCATAACATCATTAACGCCGCCTTGCGTAACATCTAAATTTGTGTGAGCAGCATAAACAGTAATATTATGCTGAATTAACTTTTGTACTATTTTCCCTTTCGGCGTATCTAGATTGACTTGCTTTAAAGGAGCAAAAAGAAGAGGATGGTGGGCAATGATGAGGTCTATATCTTTCATAATCGCTTCATCCACAACATTTTCCAGAACATCTAAAGTTACCATTACGTTTCTGACGGGTTTATTCAAGGTCCCTACTTGAAGTCCAATATTATCCCAGTCAAATGCCAGATGCTTTGGTGCCCAGCTTTCAAATTGCCGAATGATCTCTTGTCCCGTTACTATTTTTGTCATGAATCCAAGACCTCCTTCAGCCAGTTAATTTCTTGAGTAAGATTATTCACCTTTTCCAGCTGCGGTTCTTTCGCCTGCTTCAACTGGTAAAGTACTTTTTCTTTTTTCACTCGTTCTACTTTGCAGTATTCTTTAAATACAGCGGTCCTTTGTTCAAGAAGTCTCGGACCCAGCCACATTTCTTTTTCCAAGTCTTCTTGATGGTATCCCGCATGAGGATCCCCTGGCTCCGCTGCTAAAACTTCATAAATATGATTATTCTCTTCAAGTATTGTTTCCTCTACCAGCGAAAAACCGTGTTCAAAGAACCATTTACGCAATGACTTCGCCCCAATGTTAGGCTGAACAATGATCCGTTTCACTGCGGTCAATTTATCCTTACCACGATCGAGGATGTCGCGAATGAGAGGGCCGCCCATTCCTGCGATAACGATTTGATCTACCTCATCCCGTTTAAGTACTTCAAGGCCATCTCCGAGTCTTACTTCAATTCTATCCTGAAGCTCTTGAGCCTTTACTTCTTGTAATGCAGAATCGTACGGCCCTCGATTCACTTCCCCTGCTATGGCTTGGGCATAAGGATCTCTAAGGCATACATAACAGGGTAAATACGCATGGTCCGAACCAATATCAGCAAATTTCGCTTGACTTGGAAGAAATTCAGCCACTTTCTCCAGCCGCTTAGATAATTGATAAACATTCATACAAATTGTCCTCTCATAAAAAGAAAAGCTTTCTGAATGGGTCCAGAAAGCTTTTCTCCATGTTTACTTCTTTTTAGCCAGCCACTCGGCTATTTTCTTAGCTTGTTCACCGCCATACAAACCTGGAGGCATCTGGCCGCCTTTACCGTTTTTAATTATGTTCTGAATTTCTTCTGCTGAATAACGGCTGCCTACCTTTTGAAGGTTTGGACCTACTCCGCCGCTCAAGTCTGCACCATGACAAGTCGCACACTTCGCCTCAAAGAGCTTTTCGGGATCTTCACTTGATCCAGATGCATCCTGCTCAGTTTTACCACCATTTTCTTCTGCATTTTGAATTGCCTCTCGCTGGTTACCTCCAACTGTAGATAGAACAATCATAGCTACAATACCGAGAACAGCAATAATTGCAAAAGGAATCACAGGGTTTCTTTTCATTACATGCAACCTCCTTATGTATTCCCTTTCACTAAAAGTGAGATAGACTACATTCATTTTACTTGAAAACCTTTACTTAGGAAAGGGCTATCATGTGAAAACTTCTAGAACAGTTAATATGATAGTCAAAATCAAACCAATTGCTCCAGCAGCAATTAAATAATAAAGCTTTAAACGAATGCCTGCCCCCACCCATAACAGACTGTTGGCGAGTAAAAGTAAATAGATGATTTTATTATTCGTATAGAACGTATGAAACATACTTACTGACAGGAGAAGCAAAATTAAAAAACCAACAATCACAGGAATATGAAACTGAAAATTATTGCGTTTTTTTAAAAATCTTCCGTAAAAAAAAGTAAAGATCGCAAATGTCGACAAAAGACCTGTTTGCAAAAGCGGGTCTATTTCAGTAAAATAAATGACAAGAAATGAAAGGGGTAACAAAAAAAGGGTGCTGCCCGTCAGGACCGCTGCTGACCGCTTTCCAGCTATTCCAGGTTCCATTTCCAGACTGTCTGGATCTTCATCCCCTTGCGTATAAAGAGCTAGGAGAAAATCACAATATTCTTTGGGTAATAAATGGCTTTTTTTCCAATATTGGATTTCTTTAATAATAGTTTCAATGCGCTCTTCTGCCAAAACATCACCTCGAAAAAAGATAATAAAAACTCAGGACCACCCTGAAAATGAGGGAACGGCCCTGAGCTTTAAGTGTCCTATTCCATGAAATCTTTTAGACGCTTGCTTCGGCTAGGGTGTCTCAGTTTACGAAGGGCTTTAGCTTCAATCTGACGAATTCTTTCCCTTGTTACACCAAATACTTTACCGACTTCTTCCAGGGTGCGGGTACGGCCGTCATCCAGTCCAAAACGAAGTCTTAGTACGTTTTCTTCACGGTCTGTAAGTGTGTCCAGCACATCTTCCAGCTGCTCTTTCAACAATTCATAAGCAGCGTGATCTGAAGGAGAGGTTGCTTCCTGATCTTCAATGAAATCCCCAAGGTGAGAGTCGTCTTCTTCACCAATAGGTGTCTCTAAGGAAACAGGTTCTTGCGCAATCTTTAATATTTCGCGGACTTTATCCGGAGTCAGCTCCATATCCTGAGCAATTTCTTCCGGTGTAGGTTCGCGTCCTAAATCCTGCAGCAATTGACGCTGTACACGAATTAGCTTATTGATCGTTTCTACCATGTGAACAGGGATACGAATGGTACGCGCCTGATCGGCAATCGCACGGGTTATGGCCTGTCTGATCCACCAAGTAGCATACGTACTAAATTTATATCCTTTACGGTAATCAAACTTTTCTACAGCTTTAATTAAGCCCATATTTCCTTCTTGAATTAAATCAAGGAAGAGCATTCCGCGTCCTACGTATCTTTTTGCAATACTTACCACTAGCCGCAGATTGGCTTCCGCCAGATCCCGTTTAGCTTCTTCATCGCCATTTTCAATACGCTGAGCCAGACTAATTTCATCTTTTGCTGCGAGAAGGTTTACTCGTCCAATTTCTTTTAAATACATACGGACAGGATCATTAATCTTCACTCCAGGCGGAACACTAAGATCGTTAAGATCAAATTCTTCTTCCTTATTGATCTGCTGCATGCTTGGATCCTGGTCGGAATCACCAATTACCTCCACACCTTGTTCAGTAAGGTGTTCGTAAAATTCATCCATTTGGTCAGAATCTAATTCAAAGCTTGAGAGTTTGTCTGCTACTTCTTCGTAAGCAAGAACTCCCCGCTTCTTCCCTATTTCCAAGACTTGAGCTTTGGCCTGCTCAAGGGTTAATTCATTTTCTTCTTCTTTAGAACGTAATGGCTGTTTCTGCTTATCTGCCATAAGTCCCCCTCCTTCCAACGTATCTATACGAAACCATCAATGGATATTCTTCGTTTCCTTCTTCCTTTGCAGGATCTCCATCGCAATTTGAGCGGCTTTAATTGGATCTTTTTGCTGCTCTGCTGCTTTCAAGTCTGCCCTCAAAAGTTTAATATCCTTCCGGTCCTTATACTCTAAATTAATTTGATGAATATAATCCTGCAGTTCCTGATCTGAGATTTCATCATTTCCTGGCGCCATGGCCAGCTGTATGACCAGGTTCTTTAGGGATTGATCATCCAGACGCTCTACAAACTGACTAATATCTGATTCGTTGCCGTCTTCATAATATGCATAAAGATGGGTCACAATAACCTGATGGTCAGAAATATTAAATGCGCCTCCTAATTCCTCCTGAACTTTATCAGCAATAATAGGGTCTTTCAACATATATGCAATCAGCTTCCGTTCGGCATTATGAAATGCCGGGAGAAGTTTATGCTGTAACGAATAATCGCTGCTGCGATTAGTATGCCGCCTCTCTCGAACCCTATCCTTTTCCGCTCCGAGATGGCTTCTAATTTGCTGGACCTCTTCTTTGAGAGTGTCCATCGACATTTGAAATTCCTGAGATATCTCATGGAGGTAGTGTTCTCTTTCCACTGCCCGGTCAAGCTGAGCGACCTCCTTTAATACCTCTTCGATATAAGAGATACGATCTCCTTCTAATTGAAGATTGTAATTACGCTTTAAGTAACTCATTATAAAGGTTACATACGTATCACTCGTATCAAGGATTTCTCTTTTAAATCTCTCTCCACCATTTTTCCGGATAAAGTCATCCGGATCTTGTCCTTCAGGAAGCCGGGCAACATTGGATTGACAGCCGACATTTTTCACCAGCTTTGCCGCTTTAACGGCAGCATCAATCCCTGCCTGATCTCCGTCATAACAAATAATAACTTTATCTGCATAACGCTTGAGAAGCTTCGCTTGATTGGTGGAAATGGAGGTTCCCATTGTACCTACTGCATTCGTCACTCCAGCTTGAAAAGAGGAGATAACATCCGCATATCCCTCAAATAATACTACCGAGTTCTGTTTTCGAATGGATGATCTGGCAAGATCAAAATTGTAAAGCAGCTGCCCTTTATGAAACAGATCTGTTTCAGGGCTGTTCAAATATTTGGGCTGCTGATCTCCTAGAGCACGGCCGGCAAATGCCACCGTCTTCCCAAGGTGATTACGCAGAGGAAAAATAATCCTGCCTCTGAAACGGTCCGAGTACTCACCTTCGCTGTTAACACTTAAAAGTCCTGCTTTCACCATCGTTTGAGGATGAAAACCTTTTTTCTCTAAAAAAGTGGCTACAAAATCCTTGGAATTTGGAGAATAACCTAATTGGTATTTCTCGATGATTTCGTCCGTAAAACCCCGATCCGCTAAATATTCATAAGCCTGTTTTCCATCTTTTGAATTACGGAGTAAATGGTGATAAAGCTTTACCAGCCATTGATGGGCATCGAGAATATTTTGCGATTCAGGATTTCGTTCTGTCGGACTGTCCTCATTATATTGCTCTGGAAGCTGGGTGCCAGTCTTTTCAGCTACCTGTGTAACTGCCTGAATAAAACTGTAACCTTCCATTTCCATCAGGAAGGTATACACGTTCCCTCCCTTTCCGCATCCAAAGCAATGAAAGATCTGCTTATCACTAGACACGGAAAAAGAAGGAGTGTTTTCTCCATGAAAGGGACAAAGACCGAAGTAATTCCGACCCTGCTTTTTTAGCTGCACGTACTCTCCTACGACATCAGCAATGTCTATCGATTTTCTAATTTCATCTACCATTTCCTCTGGAATATGTCCAGCCATTCTCATCACCATACTAGAATTTTATTCGAGAAGAACTACTGAATCCCTTCATTATTTGCCAATGTTTTTTTAAAAACATAACGAAAAGCTTCTCGATCTTTATTTGTAAAAGAAGAAGGACCCTTCCACTTCCCCTTCTTTTTTAACGTTTTTTGCCTCAGATGCTTATTAAACATAATTTCTTCAGCATCTTCCTCACTAATCAGTTTACCTCTTGGAGTAATGACGTAAACCCCTCTTCCAGTTAACAGTACGGCTAGAGACAAATCTTGACTAATAACAATATCCCCTGGTTTAGCGTGATTCATAATATAAATGTCCACGGATTGAGAACCATCATCGAGGAATTTCCACGCACCTTCCAAATTGAGGCTGAAATGATTGATCGTTGTAATAAATTTCGGCACGGCCGAATAAAGCTTACTTATCTCAGTAATTTCTTCTTTAACAGGACAACTATCCGCATCTACCCATATGTTTGTTATTTGATTCAGCATAATTGAATAGTTCTACATGCATTTGAAGAATCCTGCCGTATTACGAATGTTTTATTTTTCTGACAAGTGTTTATCATGAATTCAGCCTTCCTGTTTTTTCACAAATTCATATTATAATACATTATGAACCGTAAAGCCATGACGAATTTTACCTTTTTAATAAACTCCCCAAGAAAAGTCGCGCTGTTTATGCGCGACTTCTACTTAATTTGTACTATTGTTGGGCATCCTCGCGTAATTTATTCATTATGACGTTTGCAGTTTCTTCTACCGCTTTATTGGATACGTCTATTACATGGCAGCCAATCCGATCTACTACGCGATTAAAGTGATTAATTTCCTGCTGAATTCTTTCCATATTTGCATAGCTTGCTTGAGATCCCAGCCCAAGGGACTTTAATCGTTCTTTGCGGATATCATTTAGTTTTTCGGCGCTGATTTTCAACCCAATACATTTGGCAGGGTCTACTCTGTACAGCTCCATAGGCGGCTCTACCTCAGGAACTATTGGCACATTGGCAACCTTTAGTCTCTTGTGCGCTAAATACTGAGACAAGGGAGTTTTCGATGTTCGAGAAACTCCAATGAGAACTATATCTGCTCGACTAATCCCTCTTGGATCACGTCCATCATCATAACGAACTGCAAACTCGATAGCTTCTACTCGTTTAAAATAATCTTCATCAAGTTTATGGACGAGCCCAGGTTCTAAGCGGGGTTCTGTTTTAAAATACCGCTCCATAGCATCCATCATCGGACCCATGATATCAATGCATTCTATGTTGTGTTTTTTTGCTTCTGCTAATAAATGGCTTCTGAATTCTGGAATGACTAAGGTAAACCCAATCATAGCTTCATGTTCTTTTGCCTGGAGAATGGTTTCATTTATCGTCCCCTTATCTTCTACATACGGGACCCGTTGTAAATCAAATGGACCATCATCAAATTGGCTGAGCGCTGCCTTAACCACTAATTCAGCTGTCTCTCCAACTGAATCAGAGATAACATAGATTAAAGGTTTTTTCATACCTATCCCCCCTTGAAAGGACTCGTTATAAGTGTTCGTCCCTAGCTAGTTCTACTAAAGCTTTCGTAATATTTGTTTTAGTTATTCTGCCTATCACTTCTAACCCCTTTTCACGAGGGACAATAACCGGGAGCCCATCAATTTGCTTTTCAATCAATTGCTGTGCAGCATCAACGAGTAAATCTTCTTGCTTACAAACCGTTATATTCGGCATTCTTGTCATAATAATATGAACAGGAATTGAATTGATATCCTGATTTCCCATGCTCGCTCTCAACAAATCTTTTCTTGAGAGGACTCCAGTTAAATGGGACTGATCATCTGTAACAAATAAAGTCCCAACATCTTCTAAGAACATTGTACAAATAGCATCATAAACGGATACATTATCTTCTACAACGATAGGAACGGACTGATACTCCTCAACTTTAAATTTCTTCAATTTCTCTGTGAGCAGCTCTGTACCGGTTTTCCCCGTGAAAAAGTAGCCGACCCTTGGACGGGCATCCAAGAAACCTGCCATAGTAAGTATGGCTAAATCAGGTCTTAAAGTTGCCCGGGTCAGGTTTAAGCGATCAGCGATATGTTCACCGGTAATCGGACCATTATCTTTTACAATTTGTATAATCTGTTCTTGACGGTCGGAAAGTTCCATTCTTTCACCACCCTGATCACTGACTGTGTCATACTATTTAATTATTATATATCATTTTTAAACAGGGTAAAAGACGGGAGTTTAATACTGCTGCTTCCATTGGATTTCATTAAGATCTGCAAACAAGGTAATATCTTCAGCAATCTGTTTTAACAATGCTAAGCGATTTTTTCTTATTTGATCATTCTCATCCATTACCATCGTATGATCAAAAAATGCGTGAATCGGCTCAGTTAACTTTGAAAGTTCATCGAGCGCATCTTCTGGTCTTTCTTCTGTCATAGCTTGTTGATAGCTGCTGTGAACAGACTGAAAAGCAGCATATAAATTGGTTTCTGATTCATTGGCAAACAGCGACGGATTCACCTGATTGCTATCTGCTTTTTTCGCAATATTAAGGACCCTTCCTAATGCTTCGTGAACCGGTTTGAAAGCCTCATCCTGACGTTTTCCGCCTAGGATTACCGCCTTTTCAAGAGTCACAGGATAGATTTGTATTCCTTTGGCCAGTACGGCGTCTACGATATCTGGATCCATTTTCTCTTCACGAAGTAAATATGCAGCACGCACCTTGAAGAACTCCTCAAGATCCTCAACAATTTCCTCTTGGGGACGAGTTGGCAGCCCTAATTCCTGGTACATTGAAAGTACAAGATCCAGAAGAGTCTCGACTCTGATAGACCATCCTTGTTTTTGCAGCGTCTGAAGGACACCTAGTGCTTGCCTTCTCAGTCCATAAGGATCTTGAGAACCAGTGGGAATAATTCCAATAGCTATTGAACCAACGATCGTATCTAATTTATCTGCAATACTGACGATTGACCCCACTAGAGTATCAGGAAGCTCACCATTTGCCTGTCTCGGCATGTAGTGTTCATTAATGGCCCGTGCCACCGCTTCATCTTCTCCAAAGATCCGCGCATACTTTTCTCCCATAATACCTTGTAATTCTGTAAATTCATCTACCATATGTGTAACTAAATCAAATTTACAAATCTGCGCAGCTCTTTTGGCTTGCTTAATTTCTCGATCTTCAAGATTGAGGAGCTGGCTTATTTTTTCGGCAATTTGATTTACTCGCACTGCCTTATCATGTAGCGTACCTAGTTCTTCCTGGAAGACCATACGGGTGAGCTTGGCTGTTTTTTCTTCCAGAGTCCCTTTTTGATCTTCTTCAAAGAAGAATTGAGCATCAGCAAGACGGGCTCTTAAAACTTTTTCATTCCCTTTAGATACATTTTCAATATAATTTTCATCTCCATTGCGTACCCCTGCAAAGTAAGGAAGTAACTCTCCCGTTTGATTTCTTACAGGGAAATATCGCTGATGTTCTTTCATGGAAGTAATTAACGCCTCTTCAGGAACTTGTAAAAAATCCTCCTGGAAGGATCCACTGAACACGGTAGGATACTCTACTAAATGGGTAACCTCGGTAAGTAAATCTTCATCTAATATAAGTTTCCAATCTTTCCTCCGCTCTAGTTCTTTAAGCTGAGCTAAAATGGTTTCTTTTCTGGCATTAGCATCAGCAATTACATATTCTTCTCTCAGAACATCTTCATAAGTTTCAGCGGATGGTAATACCGTTTTATTCCCAAGGAAGCGGTGGCCGAATGTAAAACGATCCGCAGGTACATTGGCAATTTCTAACGGGATGACTTCATCTCCGTAAAGCGCAGCAATCCAACGTATGGGGCGGGCATATCTTAGATCTAAATTACCCCAGCGCATATTCTTAGGAAAGGTTATGTTTAGAAATACGTCTTTGAATTCTTTTAATAGTTGGATGGTGTTCTTCCCTGCTATAAATTTATTAATGTGCACGTATTCGGTACCATTAATCTCTTTAAAGTAAATATCCTCTACACTCTTACCTTGACCTTTAGAAAAACCGATTGCGGCCTTTGACCATTCTCCTTCTTCGTTTAACGCTATTTTCTTAGCAGGACCTTTGGCCTCTTCTTCTACATCCGGCTGTTTGTCAGCTGTCTCTGAAATTTGCACCGCTAATCTTCTAGGAGTTGAGAAGATCTTGACAGAACCATAAGGAATTCTCTGTTCCTTCAGCCAAGCTTCTGTTTTCATTTGCAGCTGATCGACTGCGTCTTCCATAAACCTTGCGGGCATTTCTTCTAAACCGAGCTCAAACAATACTGTTTTAGTCATGGCTGCCACCCTCCTCTTTTAGCATAGGGAACCCTAAACGTTCACGTTCCTCCACGTAGGTTTTAGCAATTTTACGGGCAAGATTTCTAACTCGGCCAATATAGCCAGTCCTCTCAGTTACGGAAATAACTCCTTTGGCATCTAGCAGATTAAAGGTGTGTGAACATTTCAGAACATAATCATAGGCAGGAAACACTAATCCTTTTTCCATAATCCTGGCTGCTTCTTTTTCGTACGTATTGAATAACTGAAAAAGCATTTCCTCATCAGATTCTTCAAAAGTATAAACCGAATGTTCAACCTCAGGCTGCATAAAAATATCTCCTACGGTTACCCCATCGGTCCACTCTAATTCAAAGACGTTTTCTTTATCTTGAATATAAGATGCAAGGCGCTCTAGTCCATAAGTGATTTCCGCAGATACAGGACGGGCTTCTAAACCACCTATTTGCTGAAAATAAGTAAATTGAGTAATCTCCATTCCATCAAGCCAAACTTCCCATCCGAGTCCGGCCGCTCCGAGAGTTGGATTCTCCCAATTGTCTTCAACAAAGCGAATATCATGTTTGGCTGGATCAATGCCAAGTGCTTTAAGCGATTCTAAGTATAATTCCTGAATATGATCAGGGGAAGGTTTCATAATGACCTGGAATTGATGGTGCTGATACAAACGGTTTGGATTCTGACCATAACGCCCATCGGCTGGTCTTCTTGAAGGTTCAACGTAAGCCACATTCCACGGCTCAGGTCCCAAACTGCGAAGCAAAGTCATAGGAGACATTGTGCCTGCCCCTTTTTCTACATCATACGCCTGCATTAATAAGCATCCCTGCTCAGACCAATGGTTTTGCAGCGTTAAAATCATATTTTGGATGTTCATGTTTCTTCCTCCCATCGAATAAAAAAATCCCGTCCCTATGTCATTTGACATAGGGACGGGATTTCCGCGGTTCCACCCTACTTGCTTTCTTTCGTACAGAAAGCCACTTTCAATCGTTTGCTCCAGAATGCCTTCACTGGTCCGTTCTCACCTGACTCTCACTATCACAGGCTCGCTATTGAAAAGGTTGTCAGCTACTACTTTCTTTCCTCGCAACGGTATAATTGGTATATGAAGCATACTCAAAACATAAGAATTTGTCAATCATGGTTATGAAAACAAATCAAGCTGTTTGAGAAACTTTTTGGTTTTAAGAAAATACCCACCATATTGATCATAGTACTCATCCATCAATTGGCGCAAGAATTTCTTATTTTCTTCCTTCATAGAAACTTGACCAAGACGTTTAATATCCATATGTAAAAACAGACGCAGCAGCTTAGATAACGGCTCTGTTAAGCCACGAGAATCAGGATCAAGATGCTTACATCGCACACATAGAAATCCTCCTTCTCTAATGGAGAATGAAAACGGTCCTTCTGGATTTCCACAGTTCACACATTGATCTAACTGAGGAGCAAATCCTGCTTTTTTAAACATTTTCAATTCATAAATATAACTGATAATTTCAGGATCTTTTCCTTCAGCAATCCAAATATAAGATTGAAGGAGCTGCTCAAAAAGAAACGGATCCGGCTGTTTTTCCTCGATGTGTCTGTCAGTCAATTCTGCCAAGTAAGAAGCATAGGCTGTTTTGACAATATCTTCCCTGACTGACCGTAGTGATGTCATCATTTCTCCTTGACTCATCGACCCTAAACCGGATCCTATTTGAAGCAGATACATTCCATGTATAAAAGGCTGAGTAACAGAAGAAGTTCTGCTCTTAGGTTTCTTAGCACCTCGTGCCATTACTCCAATTTTTCCTTTTTCTCTCGTCATCATTGTAACAATTTTATGGGTTTCTCCATAATCCCTAGTCCGGATGACAATGCCTTCTACTTTTTCTAACAATTCGCTCACCTGCTCATTTACAAGTTCTGTTCTTCAGAAGATTCCTGTTCAGATGAGTTCTCTTGCTGATCGATCAGTTGGCTATCAGAGGCTTGCATTTCCTTGATTAACAAATAGGTTTCTATGTTTCCTGTCTGCCGAAATACATTCCATGAGAATTCGAGCACAAGAAACACCGCCTTTCGTATGTCAGTCTTAGAACAATTCGTTACCTTCTTAGAATGCTGCAACTATCTAAAATCATAAGGCTTAAATTTTACCAATCTCTAATATTCATCTGCACGATAGCCAAAGTCACTCAGTTGCATCTGTTTATTTCTCCAGTCTTTCTGGACTTTCACCCATAGCTCCAAATAGACCTTGCTGCCAAGCAAAGATTCAATGTCTTGTCTTGCTCTTTTTCCAACTTCTTTTAACATACTGCCTTGTTTCCCAATAATAATTCCTTTTTGTGATTTACGCTCTACAATAATGGCTGCTTGAATAAAAACAGCATTGGAATTCTTACGGGGCTTAATATTTTCAATAACCACAGCAATGGAATGAGGGATCTCTTCATGAGTTAAGTGCAATACTTTTTCTCTTATGAACTCGCTAATAACAAATCGTTCAGGATGGTCCGTAATTTGATCCTCTGGATAAAATTGCGGTCCTTCCGGCAGAAGGTTTTTGAGGCTTGTGATAAGTTCATTCACATTATTGCCTTCTAATGCTGAAATTGGAATGATTTCTTCAAAATTCAATTTTTCCCGGTATTGATCAATCAAAGGAAGTAATTGATCTGGATGAACACGATCAATTTTATTGATCACTAGAAAAACCGGTTGATCAACTCTTTGTAAGCGATCCAGGATAAACTGGTCGCCACGTCCATATCCCTCTTCAGCATTGATCATAAACATAATGACATCTACTTCATTCAGGGTATTTTCTGCTACATTGACCATATAATCACCTAATTTATGCTTAGGCTTATGGATTCCTGGGGTATCAATAAAAATGATTTGCGACTCTTTATCCGTCATAACCCCCTGGATTTTATTTCTAGTTGTTTGTGGTTTGTCACTCATAATGGCAATTTTTTCGCCAATCACGCGATTCATAAACGTTGATTTCCCTACATTTGGGCGACCTACGATTGTAACAAATCCCGATTTAAAAGGTTCAGGCATTATACTTCCTCCATCATTCACATTTCTTCAATTCTTTGTTTTATTTTACTACATCCTGCCCCTTATTTCACTCTTCTCTAAAAAAGATTAAGAAACTTAGGCAGAAAGATTAACAAGGCGATGATCACGGAGCTTAGGGAGGCAATGAGCACAGCGCCTGCCGAAATATCTTTCATGATTCCCACTAAAGGGTGGATTTCAGGAGCTAAATAGTTGAGAACCCGCTCAATACTAGAATTAACCATCTCCAAAGCTAAGACCAAGGGGATAATGGTAAAGAGCACGGCCCACTCCACCAGACTAATGGACAGAACCAGACCGGCAGCTACCACGAGCCCTGCCGCCAACAAATGAATACGAAAATTTCTTTCTGTACGAGCGACTTCCATAATTCCATTCCAAGCAAACCGAAAACCTATGCTCTTCTTTTTAGGGTCTCTGGAGTCCGAATTCATGAAGAATTTCCTCTTGACGTCCAAACATCTTCAGTTCTTCCTCTTCATTCATGTGATCATATCCCAATAAATGAAGGAAGCCATGAAGAGCCAGAAAACCAAGCTCTCTTTCATAGGAATGGTCATAATCTTCTGCTTGCTCTTTTGCTTTATCCACGGATATTATGATGTCGCCTAACATTAAAGGAATCCCTTCTCCTTTAATATCCATTTCACCCTCACCCTGTTCCTGCATAGCAAACGAAATTACATCAGTAGGACGATCTTTATCCCGATATTGTTTATTTAATTCTTGTATTCTGTCATTATCCACAAAGCTGATGGATACTTCTGATTCAGCGGGAACCCCTTCTTGTTTACTGCTGAATTGCAGAATCCTTTCGATTAAATCATAAAAAGCATCATCGACTGAGGATGTTTCATCATGAAAATCAATTTGAATCATTTATTTGGCCGCCCTTTCTAATTTTCCTGGATTCGGGTACTGAATCCGGGAATGATAAATTCCGTGTAGTGTTTCCCAGATAGATCTTTCTACCTTATTCAATTCTTTAAAAGTTAAATTACAGTCATCAAATTGTCCATCCAACAAGCGGTTTTCAATAATTCCATGCACAATTTCCTGAATTTCTTCTTCTGTAGGCTGGTTAAGCGATCTTACAGCAGCTTCGACAGAATCACATATCGCAACGATGGCAGCTTCTCTCGACTGGGGTTTCGGTCCTGGATATCGATAACTCTCTTCCCTTACCACTGTATCATTTTCTTTCGCTTTATAGTAAAAATACTTCAGTAATGTTGTTCCATGATGCTGTTTGGCAATATCGATAATCTCTTCTGGCAGCTTCTCTTTCTTCAATAATTCTGCTCCGTCATAAGGATGGTTAATAATGATTTCAGCACTCTGCTCGGGATCGAGAAAATCGTGAGGATTTCTCATTCCCATTTGGTTTTCAATAAAGTAATGAGGACGGACGGTCTTCCCTAAGTCATGGTAATAAGCAGCAACCCTTGCCAATAAACCGTTGGCTCCCACAGATTCACAAGCCGATTCGCTTAAGTTAGCCACCATTACACTATGATGATAGGTTCCCGGTGCCTCCGTCAAAATTTTTCTCAGGAGCGGGTGATTGGGATTGGCAAGCATTAACAATTTATTATCAGACAAAAGTCCAAATCCCGTTTCAATAAACGGCAGTAATCCAATGGTTAAAACAGCTGCCAAAAAAGCTGCCATTACACCATAACCGCAATATAGAAACAATTCAAACCATGAATATTTTTCAAATGAAATGAATAAAAAGAATAGTAACGCTAAAATATTTACCCCGGCAACACCCGTACTTGATTTCACAATGGCAAGCTTGTCTTTAGTATTTACGAGAAAGTAGGCCCCTGCTAATTGAGACAAAGCCATGTATATACCTGCCTGAGCATTCAACACCCCAGCAATTTCCCCATTAAATAGCACACAGGCCATTACGGCATAGACTAATGACATGATGATCGCCAGTCTTTCATTGCATAACAGCTTGATAAGCATTGCCCCGGTAGCTGCTGGAAGAGCATAATAAACAGGCTGACTTGTCGTCGCATATAGGCTCATAATTTTCATCATAGTCACCATAAAAAAAGAAACTAATAAAATGACTGCAATATGGCGAATCGTCAGTTTATTGCTTCTCAGCCCTCGTACGCTTTCATAAAACATAATTCCACCCAGTAATAAAGAAAACAAGGCAAGTCCTATAATGGGGAGACCATTTCTCTGTGTATCCAGAAGTCCAGCAATCTGTAGTTCCTCATAAATTTCACTCGTAATGGTAGACCCTTTAGTCACCAGCACTTCCCCTGCCCTGATCATCACGGGCTCAATTTGGGAAGCGGCTTCTTTTCGAGCTTGATCCGTTTTTTGAGGATCAAATAAAGCATTTTCCTTTAGTGCAAATACGCCAATGTCAGAGATGGCAGACTTCATATCCTCGGGTAGACTGGAATATTTAATTTTTAATTTGAGATTATCTTCAGCGTCTGAGAGATCAGCAGCGCGAATCCCGTCTTTAAAAGCAGCCATTAAGGAAGATTCAAGCAGAGAATGGGCTTCATCAAGGTCAGACTTACCGGCATCTACCAATGGCCGAAAGAGCGCTGAAGGAAGTGCTTCAGAAATGTCATCCGACAATAAAGTTTTGAGCTGGGCAGCCTTATCATATGAAGAAGATTCAGCATTCACATTTAAATCTCTGGTTTTATTCACAGCGTCGAATATTTCAGTTACTTTACCTACTCTTTCCTCCGTAATAGCACTGGAAACCGTATATCTCTCATCAACGGATTGGGTAGCTTCTCTGATTTTCTGCTGTGTTTTCCTTTCATTTTCAATTGTAATAGGAGATCTAATCGTTTCATTTGCCGTACTGAATTTTTCTAAGTGATAGGTTTCTGTGTATACGTTAGAAATCGATAATACAAAAAAGAAAAAAGCGAACAACAAGGAGGGAAGGCCGGCTTTTAACCAGAAGCTGTAGCGCTTTATGTATAGCAGCAAACCTCCGCCTGTATGATTATCCATGATAACCTCCCATTACAAATTATTCCAATATAGTATAAGAAATAAGGCCCAATTCTGGGCCTTATGACTGGTCGCTTTCATATGCGTTAATAATACGCTGGACGAGAGGGTGTCTTACCACATCAGTTTGATCCAAATGAATAAAAGCAGACCCTTTCACATGGCTCAGCCTTTCTTCTGCAACTCGCAAACCGGAAGTTACTCCTTTAGGTAAATCCACTTGAGTAATATCTCCTGTAATAATCATCTTTGAACCAAAACCTAAGCGGGTTAAAAACATTTTCATTTGTTCAGGAGTTGTATTTTGAGCTTCATCTAAAATTGCAAAAGCATCATCTAATGTACGGCCTCTCATATAAGCCAGCGGGGCAATTTCAATCGTTCCCCGATCAATCAAGCGCGCCGTGTGCTCCGCTCCGAAAACATCATGTAGAGAGTCGTACAGCGGCCGCAAGTAAGGATCAACCTTTTCCTTAAGATCGCCTGGAAGAAAGCCGAGGCTCTCACCAGCTTCTACTGCAGGACGAGTTAAAATGATCCTTTTCACTTCGCCTTTCTTTAAAGCATTTACCGCCATAATAACGGCTAAATATGTCTTACCGGTTCCTGCCGGCCCAATACCGAACACTAAATCATTTCTCTTAATAGCATTCACATAATTTCTCTGGCCGAGTGTTTTCACCCGAATAGATTTTCCTTTTGCATTCCTGGTTATCTCATCTTCGAAAAGCGCCTCAAATTGATTGATTTTCCCATTTTTAGCGAGCTCAACTGCGTAAACTACATCCCGTTCCGTAACGGTAAGCCCTTTTCGAATAAGAGCTAAAATAGATAAAAGAATATCTTCTACTAATTTCACATGTTCGACCTGTCCGGAAACACTTACTCGCTCGCCTCTGGAAATTATCGAAACGTTTAATTGTCCTTCAATTTGTTTTAGATTTCTATCTTCTGTACCGAACAGCGATAAAGCTTCGGTAGTATTATCCAATTGTATATCGATTGTTTTAAGGTCTTCTTGCATACTCCATCTCCTTGAGTTACTTTCTTAATGATTTCTTGTGACTGCAATGTTCTCATATACTTTAAATAACAGGATTAATTTTACTTTACCATTCTCCTTACGCTCGTGCAAAACATTTTCTTCTTTCACTTCAGCGTCCTTGGAAAGTTGCTGATAAAGCGTTTGCTTCGCGGTGTTCATTCCTCTCTTTATTGCTTCTTCTTTAGAGAAGTCAGCGGATTGTGATTCGTTATGAATATAATATGTGGTTGCTAAATTCACGGGAACATCCCATTTAAATAATTTCCAATCTGAAACGAAATGTTCCTCACGCTCATCCTGACCTTTTTTATGCCACCATCCCCACATAGGGACCTCCACTCGGCCGAATTTAAGATTAAATGCTTTTCTAGTATCCCCATTGGTTAACATCAATGATTGCTTCATGGGAACAGTCAGGCTGGCTTTATACCATGTTTCAGCAACCACTTCCCCTTCAGCCCTGACGAATGTATCACTATCCTCTGCCAATTCCCCTGCCGCAAGCTTTTGTCCTTTTTTAACGATTTCGTTAACGGCAACCAGTGGCTTGCCTTTCTTAATAAATGTTTTAATAACCATTCCTTTTTTTGAGGCGACCAGGTCTGCCGGATGGTTATTGTTATTAATATCCTGTCTTGTTTTTTCTACTCCATAAAGATGATAGCTTGTCCCTTGTTTTTTCACACCAATCCACAGCAAATCAGGAACGTCCTCCAGAAGTTTACTCTGGATTTCGATAGGATCCTTCATCCCTATGGTAAGTTTTCCTGGAGAGACTCCATAGCTCTTTAATTGCTTTTCTACGCTTGCTTCCAGTTCGGGCGTTAATCCATCGACTTTTATCGACCAAAGTGTGTTGGCCAGTAAAAAAACTAAGATTACCGCTATAAGAAATGCGAGAACAAGAGATGTACGCTTTAGCATTTTTTGAAATAGAAATGGAATTCCTTTACGGTCAACTACATGGATTTTGCAGCGATAGGATTTTCTAAGACGTCGGTAAATCGCCCTGTCCTTTAAGCGGATCGACATTTGGACTTCATCTGTACTTACTCGAGTAACATTTGAGATTTGACATCCATTCCTTACACAAGCTTGTAAAAATGGCTCAATTAATTTACCTTTCACACTTATTGTCACAATTCCGAAGAAATAGTCTTGCTGGCTGCTGGACATACCATCCCCCCTTATTCGTGCGCAGGTAAAAATTCAACGGACTTTAGTGTTCCTTCCAGAAGAATTTCCTCTTTCAGCATCATTTTCACTCCTAAATTTTGCCCAGAAATCCTGATTTGCCCCTGTTTATACTGAAGGCGTACTTCCTGATCAGAAAAATGTAAGAGCCCCGTATGGTTCTCTATGTAAACATGTATTGAACCTATTGTAGTTACTCGAGGAAGATCGAGCATTACATCGGAAGGTAAATCGAAGTAGCGTCCTAGCCATGTGCGTATCTGCTGCTGCCATTTTGACATCCGACTTCCTCCCTTCTCTTTTATTTATACGAAAAACGCACGAATTGTATCACTACAATTCGTGCGTTTCCCTATCTTTTTCTTATTTGAGACCGGTGAGGCTTATAAGCACGCGGCGGTCCTAAAATTTCTGCCATGATAATTCCCTCTGCAATACGGTTTTTGTTCCACTTTTTATTTACTTTGATTGGTGAAGTTGAACTATGGTCATTCCCTGCCACATAAACTTCAAGTTCCCTGCCCTTTACCTCCTGCCGGTGAAGGTCCTTGTTAGGTGTTTCATACGTAAATATTGTTGACTGCTTGCCATTCTCTTTTTGATCAGCATCCTGCAGCTGCTTTTTCTTCTTATCATAATACTCGCCTACGCGATCCCTGCTTTGCTCAGAAAACACAGTGTGAGGCTCTAACTCCCTCTCCGGATCTTTATCCTGTTTAGGAACTGCAGGGCCAGATGGGATAGGTTTATCTTCCTTTGACCTCATTCTCTTAAACCAGCTGAATACCCCTGCAATTATAGCGAGCAATACAAATACATTACTAAAGATCATATCAAAAAGGTTTTGCATTTAAATGCGCCCTTTCCTAAAAAATTGCTTATTTTTCGTCATCTTCTGCTTTATTATCAGACATTTTCCCTAACGTTCCACGCATATCAGTATCAGCATTAATATTTTGATAATTCATATAATCCATGACTCCCATCTTCCCAGATCGGAGGGCTTCAGCTAGAGCTTGAGGTACCTCTGCTTCTGCTTCCACCACTTTAGCTTGCATTTCCTGTACTCTGGCACGCATTTCCTGCTCTTCTGCAATGGCCATTGCCCTGCGCTCTTCAGCCTTAGCCTGGGCAATGTTTTTGTCAGCTTCTGCCTGGTCAGTTTGCAGGATAGCTCCGATATTCTTACCAATATCGATATCCGCAATATCAATGGATAAAATTTCGAAAGCTGTCCCTGCATCGAGCCCTTTACCTAATACATTTTGGGAAATGAGATCTGGATTCTCAAGCACTTTATTATGATTCTTACTAGAACCAATGGTCGATACGATTCCTTCGCCAACTCGGGCAATAACCGTATCTTCCCCTGCACCCCCGACGAGGCGGTCTATATTTGCCCTTACTGTAATTCTTGCCTTAGCTTTTACTTCAATCCCGTCCATTGCCACACCAGCTATAAACGGAGTTTCAATCACTTTAGGATTTACACTCATTTGAACGGCTTCTAAAACATCACGGCCGGCAAGATCAATAGCCGCTGCACGCTCGAAGCTTAATTCGATATTTGCCCGCTGTGCGGCTATCAGAGCATTAACTACCCTGTCTACATTCCCACCCGCTAAATAATGACTTTCCAATTGGTTAGTATCTACATTTACTCCTGCTTTGTGCGCTTTAATTAATGGATTGATCACCCTAGAAGGGATAACTCTTCTCAGTCTCATACCTACTAGTGTAAATATACTGATTCTGACTCCAGCAGCAAGAGCACTGATCCAGAGCATAATAGGTATAAATGTAAATAAAACTGCGACCACGATAATGATGATACCTACAATGATAATGGGCATGAGTTCGTTTAATGTCATTTTTTATTCCTCCTGTTTTCGTAGAGAATTGATCGGACGGACCACAATTCGTGATCCTTCTGTTTTGACAACTTTAACTCGCTGTTTAGCCTGGATGAAACCGCCTTCACTGACCACGTCTAAGCGTTCACCTTCCAGTATAGCTGTCCCCGCCGGCCGTAACGGAGTAATCGCTTCACCTTCCAGCCCTATCAGCTCCAGTCTGGTTACTGAAGATAAAAATCCTTTCTCGGCAGAAGCTGATTCATTAAGAATAATATGCCGGAAAAAGCCTCGCTCCATGCCAACGATTTTAAATAAAACGAGAGATACTGCAATCGTAACAAGTAGAGCGATTCCAATACTCATGGCCATATAGCCCATATCTGCTGAGGAAAGCATAAGAGAAGCTACAATCGCTATCAGGCCAGCAATACCTGCGATCCCTCCCGGCAAAAATAATTCAGCTATAATGAGCACCACACCCAGAATCAGCAAAATAACTGCCTCGTATCCTGCAAGACCTGCCACAATATGCCCATAGAAAAAGAGCACTAGAGCAAGAATCCCCATAATACCAGGAATGCCAAACCCTGGAGAGTAAAGTTCCACTACCAGCCCTAAGCTTGCGACGGATAGCAGGATCGGAATGACTACGGGATTTGTCAGGAACCTAGCAAGGTTTTCAGCAAGAGTAGGAGATTCTTCTACTACTTTGGCATCGGATAAACCCAGCTCATTAAGTAATTCTGTGCGATCATCCACAATTCCTTCCGCGTAACCGGTTTCCTTGGCTTCCGAAGGACCTAACGTTAAATATTCCCCCTTGGCCGCTCCGTATTCAGGTAAATCCACCTTTGGATCAGCCATTGCTCTCGCATAAAGCGGGTCCCGGCCATGTGCCTTAGCTGCCGTAACCATCGAAGATATCCATGCTGACTGAGCTTTTTTATCTGCAGCTGTCCCATCAGATTTAATCACTCCTGATGCTCCCATAGTGGCTTGAGGTTTCATGTAAATATTGTCTGTATTCAGAGCTATGTAAGAGCCCGCTGAATACGCCCGGCTGGTGACAAAGGCAGTGTTCGGAATTTTTAAATCCTGTATAATTTCTCCAATTTCACCAGCTGCATCTACCCGGCCGCCAGGGGTGTCTAATTCAAATATCACATGATCCGCACCCTGTTCCAATGCTTCATTAGTGGTCCGCTGAAGGAATGCCGCCATTCCCCGCTCAACTGTATCCTCTATAGGGATGATATACACAAGCTTTCCTTCACCTTGTGCGTAAGCAGGTAAGGAAACTACCTGCAGGAGAGAGAAAGCCCCTGTAACAAGCAAGAAGCTGAAAATTATGATCCGAAAAAATAATTTAGTCATGCTCGATCACCTCCTCTTTAGCTTCCCCGGTGAATACTTGTTATACGATTCAAAAGGAGAATTGGTTTCAAAAAATATGTAAAAAGACCTCTCTTTTAAAAGTTAAAAGAGAGGTCTTTATTCTTTAGGATAAATGCTTTAGTACGAGCTTGTTAACTTGGGATCCATCAGCCTTACCTTTTACTTTCGGCATAATGGCACTCATGACTTTTCCCATGTCACTCTTATCGGAAGCTCCTACCTCTTGAATCGTTTCTTGAACGATTTGTCCAAGTTCTTCTTCAGAAAGCTGTTTCGGCATATATACTTGTAAAATTTCAAGTTCATTATTAAGTCCTTCTACAAGATCATCGCGTCCAGCTTCTTGAAATTCATGGAGGGAATCTTTTCGCTGTTTTACCTCTCGAGATAAAACAGTTAATTCTTCTTCTTCAGATAATGTGTCTTTTCCAAGTTTGATAGCTTCGTTCTGCATAGAAGCCTTGACCATACGAATTGTGGACAGAGTTTTCTTATCTCTCGCCTTCATCGCAGTTTTCATATCCTGGTTAAGACGTTCCGTGATTGTCATCTGCTAACACCCTCTTTAATCACTACTTGCGCTTTCTAGCGGCCTCAGATTTTTTCTTGCGGCGTACGCTAGGTTTATCGTAATATTCACGCTTACGATATTCAGATAGTGTACCACTTTTAGATACATCACGCTTGAAGCGACGAAGAGCATCTTCAAGAGACTCGTTTTTACGAACGCGAGTTGTTTTTGACATGCTATTTCCCTCCCTCCGAAGCAAAAAGACTGTTTCTTCTTTATATGGGAAGTCTCCCATACCTTTGACAATTATATTATAAGGGACACGTATGGTCAACTTATTTTATTAAATAATAGCCATTTATTATGACTTATCAAACAAAAATTCAACCAATTTAATCGGAAAAACCATGGCACAATGTCCCTAAAACATACCATTAAATACCATATTAGCGATTATTAATAATCTGATGTTCCCTGTTCACCGTTCACAATAGAAATCCCTGCGCTGGCACCGATTCTTGTAGCTCCCGCATCAATCATCGCCTTGGCACCAGTATAGTCGCGAACCCCTCCAGAAGCTTTCACGCCCATGTCAGGACCCACTGTCTTCCGCATTAAGCTAATATCTTCAACAGTAGCTCCTCCTCCGGAAAAACCAGTAGACGTTTTTACAAAATCAGCTCCTGCTGCTTTTGCTAATGCCGAAGCCACTTCTTTTTCATTTTCAGATAGTAGAGAAGTTTCGATAATGACTTTAACTAATGCTTTTCCTGCTGCTTCACGTACTACTGCTTCTATATCTTTTTGAACATTCTCTGTATTTCCTGATTTCAATTCACCCACGTTGATGACCATGTCCACTTCTGTCGCACCCTTTTCGATCGCCTGCCGCGTCTCAAAAGCTTTGGTCTCTGTAGTGGTCGCCCCTAGAGGGAAACCAATCACCGTACATACTTTTACATCGGAATTTTCGAGAAGACTATAGCAGTATTCTACCCAATAAGGATTAACACAAACGGAGGCAAAATGATTGTCTCGTGCTTCTTCACAAATTTGTGTGATTTTCTCCTTCGGTGTATCTGGTTTCAGCTGTGTATGGTCGATCATTTTTGCAAGATTTTGGTCCATAACATAAACGTCCCTTTCTTCTTCTAAAATGAGTTGTTCGTACATCTATTGTATCATAGCATGACTATCACAAAAATGCATTAGGATTTCAGCAGTAAAGGTGAACAGTTAGAGTGGAATGTCATTCCAGTTGATTTTTTCAAGTTCCCTAAGAACTTAAAGACACACTGGAAGGACTGTCCATCACACGAACAAATTCCGCTTTATTATAAGGATAGCCGGCCTTGGTAATTTTAACCCTTACAATTTCCCCTATCAGCTTGTCGCTTCCGGAAATCTTCACTTTTAGATAATTATCTGTGTATCCGACCAATAGACCATCCTCATCTCTGGAATGCTCCTCCGGTATCATTTCTAAAACTTCTCCTTCAAAGGTAGAAGCATACTCTTTTGCTTGCTGATTGGAAAGCTCAATGAGACGTCGCACACGATCGTGCTTAATTTCATCTTCTACTTGGTCTTTCATCCTTGCGGCAGGGGTGCCTGTCCGTTTAGAGAATGGGAAAACGTGCAGCTCAGAATATCCGACTTCTTTAATGAATCGATACGTTTCCATGAATTCTTCCTCGGTTTCCCCAGGAAAACCAACAATCACGTCTGATGTAATCGCTAATCCAGGCAGTGCTTCTTTAATACGATCAATTCTTTCTTTATAAAACTCCATCGTGTATTTTCTTCTCATTCTTTTCAAAACAGTATTCGATCCAGATTGCAAAGGAATGTGAAGATGACGCACAATCTTGTCGGAATCATTAAGAACTTTAATCACATCATCTGTAATTTGACTCGCTTCGATGGAGGAAATACGAATCCGTTTAAGATCTTTCACTCGACTGTCCAATTCACGAAGCAGCATGGCAAGGTTATAATCTTTCAGATCTTCGCCGTAACCGCCTGTATGGATTCCAGTTAGCACAATCTCTTTATAACCGGCATCAACTAGCTGCTGCGCTTGTTTAACAACTTCCTCTGGATCCCGAGATCTCATAAGGCCACGTGCCCACGGAATAATACAGAAGGTACAAAAGTTATTACAGCCTTCTTGAATTTTCAGAGAAGCACGCGTACGGTCAGTAAATGAAGGGACATCCAATTCTTCAAATACACGGTTTTTCATAATGTTCGTGACTCCGTTAATTGGCTGTCTTTCGTTCTTGAATTGTTCAATATACTCAAGCATTTTAATTCGGTCCTGCGTTCCTACTACAATATCCACTCCAGGTATATCCATAATTTCTCCAGGAGAAGTCTGGGCATAACAGCCTGTTACACAAATAACCGCATCCGGATTCTTACGGATCGCCCTGCGGATAACTTGACGGCTTTTTTTATCCCCTGTGTTTGTAACCGTACACGTATTAATTACATAAACATCGGAAGGACGTTCAAAGTCCACCCGCTCGTACCCTCGGTCACTAAATAGCTGCCAGATTGCTTCTGTTTCATAATGATTAACCTTACAACCCAGCGTATGAAATGCTACATTTGGCATTTACATTCACCTCAACTCTTCAAATTGATAAGAAACACTTGATAAGTAATACAATGGAGCGGTCTCCATCCTAAGTATTCTGCGGCCGAGCCGAAAAGATTGAAATCCATGATCATAAAGGGTATTCACTTCTCTCTCGGAAAAACCGCCTTCAGGTCCAATGACGACTAGAACATGATCTCCAGCATTGATTGTCTCTAAATGGGATGCCAGCGAGTGAAATTCTGCCGTCTTTGCCTCATTTTCGTAAGCAAAGACTTTAGCATCAAAAGTCTCCCCCATTGCCATAACTTCCTTTATAGTAGAAGCATTCTCGATTACCGGAATATGAGTGCGCTGTGATTGTTCACTTGCTTCTTTTGCAATTTTTTGCAGGCGCTGAATCTTTTTTTCAGCTTTCTTATCATCCCATTTCGATATAGAACGATCCGCTTTGAAAGGGATAAAGCGATAAGCCCCAAGTTCTGTTCCTTTTTGAATCACCTGTTCGAGCTTATCCCCTTTGCCGAGACTTTGCACGATAGACACGAATACAGGAAGCTCCCGGTCCTCGCTAATCCAGCTCTCTATATGACAAGTGACCTCATCACTGCTTATATCAGTAATTCTGCATTCAGCTATAACTTGATCAGAACGTATACAAATGATGGTGTCTCCAGGCTCCATTCTCATCACTCTTCCAATATGATGGACATCCTCACCATGAATGACTACCGTTTGATTATCCCATTGATCTTCTTTAACGAAATAGCGTTGTACCATAATCTCTCACCTGTTATTCTGGTTTTCTGGCTATAATGGAGATCCAGTCTTCCATTTTATTGGTTTCAATAATTTCAAATCCTGAGGCCGTTAACTGCTCTTTTACCAAGTCTTTCTTTCCCGAAATAATCCCAGACGTAATAAAATAACCTCCAGGCTTAATTACATGATAAGCCTCATCAGTAAATCGAACAATAATTTCCGCTAAAATATTTGAAACGATTACATCAGCCTCTATAGTTACATCATCCAGCAAGTTGTTTATCCTTGGTGTAATTTTACCTTCTACTTGGTTTAGTTCGGCATTGCTGGCTGTACTCTTAACCGCTATATCATCAAGGTCATACGCGTAAACGTGATTTGCTCCGAGAAGGACAGAAGCTACACTAAGAATTCCTGAGCCGCAACCTACATCAAGTACCGTATCTTCTTTCGTTAAGTATTGTTCAAGTGCTTGAATGCTCAAGACAGTGGTAGGATGTGTCCCCGTGCCAAAGGCCATTCCAGGGTCCATTTCTATGATAATTTCATCAGTAGATACAGGTGTATATTCTTCCCATGTAGGGATAATCGTAATCTTCTCAGAAATTTTTACTGGTTTGTAATATTTCTTCCAAGCTGTCGCCCAATCTTCTTCATTAATTTCACTCAGTGTCACGTTATTGTGGCCAATGTCAATACCAAATGAAACCAGCTGAGTAACCGATTGTTTAATTTCTTCTACCGCTTCCCCAATAAAACTATTAACAGGCAAGTAGGCTTTTACATAGACTCCCTCTTCAGGATAATCATCGGGGTTCAATTCAATAATTTCTCCCAAACCTGTATCTTCCCTGATCATATCCTGAGGGTCTTCAATGACTACACCGCTCGCTCCAGATTCATGCAGAATATTGGAAACCGGTTCGATTGCTTCATTTGTAGTATGAATACAAATTTCTGACCATTTCAAACAGATCAACTCTCTTTGTTATAAATTTTTTAACCCATGTAGAAAAAGAGTGCCCGAACAATGGATCCGGTGAATGTAATTTAAGACACCAATCATAGCCATTCGTTCAAAGACACTCTCTCCCTGTTCTACCTATTGATCACCTTTAAAAGCCCGTTTCATCCGCTCAAAAAAGTTTCCGTGCTGTTCATCAGTAGCACCATTACCGCTGATATCATTAAACTCACGGAGTAACTCTTTTTGATGGTCCGTCAGGTTCTTCGGTGTAATAACTTTCGTCTTCACATGCTGGTCTCCATGTCCACGTCCATGTACGTTTGGAGCCCCTTTATCTTTAAGTCTGAATGTTTTCCCCGTCTGCGTACCAGCTGGAATCTTCAGTTTAACTTTACCATGTACAGTTGGGACTTCTATTTCGTCTCCAAGAGCAGCTTGTGCAAATGTTAATGGAATATCACAGAAAATGTGGTCGCCTTCGCGATGGAAAAACTCATGCGGTCTGACATGAATAACAACAAATAAATCACCGGCTGGACCGCCGTTTACACCGGCTTCCCCTTTACCAGGTACGCGAATCTGCTGGCCTTCATCAATGCCAGCTGGAATGTCCAGATGAATCTTCTTGCGTTTCGTCACTCGGCCATCTCCGCCGCAGGTGCTGCATTTATCTTTGATGATTTTTCCTGTACCTTGGCAATGGTGACAGACTCTGCGATTCACAACACGGCCGAACGGTGTATTTTGTTCCTGGTTAATTTGTCCGCTTCCTTGACAATGCGAACAAGTTTCTGGAGAAGTGCCGGGTTTTGCCCCGTCTCCTCCACAAGTTTCACATTCTTCTTCCATAGGAATCTCAATGTCTGTACTTTTACCAAAAATCGCTTCCTCAAACTCCATTGTCATGGTGTACTGAAGATCTGCACCTTTACGGGGTGCGTTAGGATCTCTTCTGCGGCCACCGCCGCCAAAGAACATATCAAAGATATCGCCAAAGCCGCCGAAGTCTTCTCCGCCACCGCCAAAGCCGCCAAAACCTTGGTTAGGACCCGCGTGGCCAAATTGGTCATACTGGGTACGCTTCTGCTGGTCGCTTAACGTTTCATAAGCTTCTTTAGCTTCTTTGAATTTTTCAGAAGCGTTATCTTCTTCACTAACATCGGGATGATACTTCCGTGCCAGTTTTCGATAGGCTTTCTTGATTTCATCCTTAGAGGCATCCTTTGATACTCCAAGAACCTCATAATAATCGCGTTTACTCACTTGTGGATCACTCTCCCGGGCCTATTGCATAAGATTTATATTAACATTGTGAGGGCACTTCAGGCAAATTCCTTCATGCGTGAAAAAAGTCAAAGCCAAGAAGATCCTGACTTTGACTTTTCTTTTCCCATACTATCTTACTTCTTTTCGTCTTCGTTTACTTCTTCGTAATCAGCATCGACTACATCTTCTTCTGTATTACCTGCTTGATCACCTTGTTCAGCTTCAGCTTGCTGCTGTGCTTGTTCGTATAATTTTACGGAAAGGTTTTGAACTTGTTCCTGTAGAGCTTCTTTCTTCTCTTTAATAGCTTCAAGATCTTCACCTTCGAGAGCAGTTTTCAGCTCTTCTTTAGCAGATTCAGCATTTTGCTTTTCTTCATCACTTACTTTATCGCCAAGGTCTTTAATCGTTTTATCTGTTGTAAAGACAAGCTGATCCGCTTCATTGCGAAGTTCGATTGCTTCACGTTTTTTCTTATCTTCTTCAGCGTTCTCTTCTGCTTGGCGTACCATATCTTCAACTTCTTCATCAGAAAGACCAGATGAAGACTTGATCGTAATGGATTGTTCTTTGTTTGTACCCATATCTTTCGCACGCACATTTACAATTCCATTGGCATCGATATCAAAGCTTACTTCAATTTGAGGTACACCGCGTGGTGCTGGCGGGATATCCGTTAATTGGAAGCGGCCCAGAGTCTTATTGTCCTGCGCCATTTCGCGTTCCCCTTGAAGGACATGAATATCAACGGCTGTCTGGTTGTCAGCAGCTGTAGAGAACACCTGAGAATGGCTCGTAGGGATTGTTGTATTACGTTCAATAAGCTTAGTTGTTACTCCGCCCATTGTTTCAATTCCCAGTGATAACGGGGTTACATCAAGAAGAACTACGTCTTTAACGTCCCCTTGTAACACACCGCCCTGGATAGAAGCACCAAGCGCTACAACTTCATCAGGATTAACTCCTTTAGAAGGATCTTTGCCTACTTCTTTTTTAATTGCTTCCTGTACAGCTGGAATACGAGTTGAACCACCTACTAGAAGAACTTTATGAATATCATTAGAACTCATACCAGCATCTTTCATTGCCTGGCGAGTAGGTTTCATAGAACGTTCGATTAGATCTGCAGAAAGCTCTTCAAATTTAGCACGAGTTAAATTCATTTCAAGGTGAAGAGGCCCTGCTTCCCCAGCAGTAATAAATGGCAGGGAAATTTGTGTTTGAGCTACACCTGATAAGTCTTTCTTCGCTTTTTCAGCTGCATCTTTCAAGCGCTGCTTCGCCATTTTATCCTGGGAAAGATCAATGCCGTTTTCCTTCTTGAATTCTGCTACCATATGATCAATGATCACTTGGTCAAAGTCATCTCCGCCTAAACGGTTATCCCCTGCAGTGGAGACCACTTCAAACGTGCCTTCTCCAATATCAAGAATGGAAACGTCAAAGGTACCGCCGCCAAGGTCATATACTAGAATGGTCTGATCCTGGTCTTCTTTATCAATGCCGTAAGCTAATGCTGCAGCTGTCGGTTCGTTAATAATACGTTCCACTTCAAGCCCAGCGATTTTACCTGCATCTTTAGTCGCTTGACGCTCTGCATCATTGAAGTAAGCTGGAACTGTGATAACTGCTTTATCAACAGTTTCTCCCAAATAATCTTCCGCATAGTTCTTAATGTACTGCAGAATGATTGCAGAAACTTCCTGAGGTGTGAATTCTTTGCCTTCCACTTCAACCTTATGGTCAGTACCCATATAGCGTTTAATGGAAAGAATCGTATTAGGGTTCGTGATTGCCTGACGTTTAGCAACTTCCCCTACTTGACGTTCACCATTTTTGAAAGCTACAGCTGATGGAGTAGTACGGTTCCCTTCCGGATTCGGAATAACCTTTGCTTCTCCACCTTCCATCACTGCTACACAAGAGTTTGTTGTACCTAAGTCAATACCAATAATTTTACCCATGATTAGTGTCCTCCTTTACTTACTACATCCAAAAATATTTTTATTGATTTACTTTAACCATAGACGGGCGAATAACCCGATCTTTTAAACGGTAGCCTTTTTGCAGTTCTTCGATGACAATGTTGGATTCATAATTTTCATCTTCCACTTGCATAACGGCCTGGTGCAAATGAGGATCGAATGATTCCCCTTCTGCTGGAATTGCTTCTACCCCTTCTTTATCAAGGGCAGCTTGAAATTGCTGGTAAACCATTTTCATTCCATCAGCAAAGTTTTTGACGGAATCGCCATCCACTTCTATCTGTAAAGCTCGATCAAAGTTATCGAGAATTGGAATTAACTCTTCAATTAAACTTTGTGATCTATATTTCCGATCCGCTTCTCTTTCCTTCGTCGTGCGGCGGCGGAAATTATCATAGTCTGCCTGCAAACGAAGCAGACGATTTTCGATTTCTTCTTTTTCTGAACGAAGTTTTTCAACTTCGCCGGTATCCTTCATATCCTGTTGATTCTCATCTTGATCATTGACTTCCTGATCACGTTCTTCATCAATGATTTCCTGCTCTTGTTGTTTGTTCTCTTCCACGTCTTACACCTCCTGAATTCCAGTTCACCGTTACTGACTATAACATGAATTAATAACCAGAAAAAGCAATAGACAAAAAGAAGCGATGGGCCATATTTCTCCCATCTTCACTTGACTCCCGAATCTTTAATACAAACTCCGGAATGTTTCTGTCATATGCTTAGATAATACATTCATTAATGATATCATCCGATTATACTCCATACGGGTTGGACCTAACAAAGCAATCGTGCCAACCTGCTCTTGACCTAAAGTATAACTCGCTGTAATTAAGCTGCAATTCTGCATGGCATCATAAGGGTTCTCATGTCCAATAAGAACATGAATCCCTTCTTCTCCTGTACGCAGCAAATCCGCCATTTCACTTTCTTTCTCCATTACTGAATAGAGAGAGCGTACCTTTTCCAGGTCTCTGAATTCCGGCTGCATGAGAATATTTGTTTTACCACCTATATAAAGCTTAGTGGGCTGGTCCCCCAATAAAGCTGCGTGCAAATAGGAGAATAAATGTTCATGCCGATCTGTGTGACTCTGGAGAAGATCCTTAATTTCTGAATAGAGCTTCTCATGCAGTTGAACTAACGGAACCCCTTGGAGCCGGCTATTCAAGATATTGACCATTTTTTCAAGCTCTGAACGGTCAATTTCCACCGGTACATTAAAAGCCCGATGTTCCACATGACCGGTGTTTGTCACTAAAATCGCGATAGCTGACTGATCATTTAATGGAACAATTTGCAGCTGTTTAAGCTTAGTTTCAAACACTTCCGGTCCTAGGACGAGCGAAGTATAGTTAGTTAAATCTGATAAAATGCCTGCAGATTTCTGAACCACACGCTCAAATTCCAGCATTCGGTCATTAAAGGCTTCCCGTATTGTAAAAAGCTCTTTGTTAGACAGGCTTAAAGGAGACAGCAAATGATCTACATAAAAGCGATATCCCTTTTCAGAAGGAACACGTCCTGAAGAGGAATGCGTCTTTTCTAAGAATCCCATTTCCTCTAAGTCTGCCATTTCATTTCTAATGGTTGCTGAACTAAAAGTAACAGCATCCTTTTTAGAGATTGACCGCGAACCAACCGGCTGCGCAGTCAGGATGAAATCATCAATAATGACTTGCAATATCAGCAGTTGTCTTTCTGTTAACATCGATGATCACCTCTGTTAGCACTCCGTTTAAGCGAGTGCTAAATCTAATAATAAATTATCAAAAGGGGTGACGGATGTCAACGGATATCTTCTCAAATTTTTAATCGATTAAAAATTCCTGAAAAACCTCATTACCCAGAATCCTTCCTCTTTCAGTTAATCGAATCCTGTCCTCAGTTTCTTCTAGCAAGCCACGGCTTTTCAACTTAGGAACTGCATCGCCAAATACATTTGAAAGCTTCCGTTGATATTTTTCCGTAAATTGACTCGTTGAAACCCCTTCTGTTTTTCTCAACCCTAAAAACATTTCCTCTTCCATTCGTTCTTTCAGCCCGACAGGTTCTTCATGAAGTATCGGTTTTCCACTACTCATCGCTTCTTTGACATAGGCAGGAAGAGGTCGAATATTGACCGTCCTTTTCCCAGGCAGGTAACCGTGGGCCCCTGCACCAATCCCGTAATAATTCTCATTATTCCAGTATGTCAAATTGTGCTTACTTTCATAACCAGGCTTGGAAAAATTACTTATTTCATACTGTGACACACCATTTGCAGCTAATTTTCTTTGCAATAATTCATACATCTCTGCTTCATCTTCTTCCGGTGGCTTGACCAATTTCCCCTTGTTATACCTTTGATAAAAAACGGTCTTCGGCTCAATTTGCAAGGAATAAGAAGAATAGTGCGGCAAACCAAACTGCATCGCTTCATCCACGGTTTTCTCAAAGTCAGCAACGGATTGTCCAGGCAAACCATACATCAAGTCAATGCTCACATTAGTCAGCCCCACTTGCATCAGACGTTCTATATTGGTATAAACATCTGCCACCTTATGAATACGGCCGATTTTTTCCAGCATTGCATCATCGAAGACTTGAACCCCTAAGGAAATTCTATCAACACCATAAGCTTTCAGCATTTTCACTTTTTCTAAATCAAGGTCACCGGGATTTGCTTCAAATGTATATTCTTCACATTCTTCGATTAAAAAATGATCAGCAATCGTCTCCAGCAATTTTTCTAACTGAGCATGGTTCAAGGCCGTAGGAGTACCTCCCCCAACAAAGATGGTATTCACCTTTGCTTTCTCACCCGGAATGTACGTATGGATTTCTTTTTCCAAGGCAGTTAAATACTCATCGGCGAGACGTTCATTATAAAAAAACTTCGTAAAATCACAGTAGTGACAGATCTGCTGACAAAAAGGAATGTGTATATAAGCAGAAGGAATATTCATTGGGAACCACCTTTCATAAGGAAAACCGCAAGAGAGAGTCTCCTGCGGCTTTATCCAGATTCTTATCAATCATCATCAATTTCAAGGACAGACATGAAGGCTTCCTGAGGTACTTCCACAGAACCTACCATCTTCATCCTTTTCTTCCCTTCTTTTTGTTTCTCAAGAAGTTTTCTTTTCCGTGATATATCTCCTCCATAGCATTTGGAGAGAACATTCTTACGCATGGCTTTGATTGTCGTCCGGGCTACAATTTTATTTCCAATCGCCGCCTGAACCGGCACTTCAAACTGCTGTCTTGGAATTAATTTCTTTAACTTTTCAGCAATCACTTTCCCTCGTTCATAAGCAAAATCACGGTGAACAATAAAGGACAAGGCATCTATGGTATCTCCATTCAGAAGGATATCCATCTTCACCAAATTGGAATCTCTATAACCGATCAACTCATAATCAAAGGAAGCATATCCCTTAGTTTGGGATTTTAAAGAATCAAAAAAGTCATAAACAATTTCAGAAAGCGGAATTTCATAAACAACATTTACACGATTGTCATCTAAATACTGCATATCCATAAAATTGCCACGTTTCCTCTGGCAAATTTCCATGACAGGTCCAACGTAATCATTCGGCACCATAATGGTGGCTTTGACAAAAGGTTCCTGTACTTCTTCAATTTGCTGATTATCCGGCATCATGGAAGGGTTATCGACGTTTATAGAAGTACCATCGGTCAATTTCACTTTGTAAATAACACTTGGAGCCGTGGTAATAAGATCAATTTTATACTCTCTTTCAATCCGTTCCTGGATGATTTCCATATGGAGCATTCCCAGGAAACCGCAGCGGAATCCGAATCCTAAAGCCTGAGAGGTTTCCGCTTCAAATTGTAAAGAAGAGTCGTTCAGTTCAAGACGCTCTAAAGCGTCTCTCAGGTCGTTATAATTATTCGCATCCACCGGATAAAGTCCGCAGAACACCATTGGATTCAGCCTTTTATAACCAGGAAGCGGTGTTTCTGCAGGGTTATTGGCAAGAGTAATCGTGTCCCCTACTTGCGTATCCCCAATGTTTTTAATGGAGGCAGTTAAGTAGCCGACATCTCCTACATTTAACTCCTTAAGGGTTGTAGGTGCCGGACGGAAAACACCCACTTCATTAACTTCAAATTCTTTCCCAGTGGCCATCATCTTAATCTTGTCGCCGACTTTTATCGAGCCTTCTCTGACACACGTATAAGCAACAACCCCGCGATACGTGTCATATAAGGAATCAAAAATAAGACCTTTGGTTGGGGCTTTAGCATCTCCATCCGGTGCAGGAATGTCCGACACAATCCGTTCTAAAATCTCCTCAATTCCTACCCCTTCTTTGGCTGAAGCTAATATAGCATTAGAGGCATCTATCCCTATGACATCTTCAATTTCCTGCTTAATTCTTTCCGGATCGGCACCCGGTAGATCGATTTTATTAATAACCGGGATGATTTCCAGGTCATTTTCCAGGGCAAGATACACATTAGCTAAGGTTTGTGCTTCAATTCCCTGTGCAGCATCAACCACAAGTATAGCTCCCTCGCAGGCAGCGAGACTCCTGGACACTTCATATGTAAAATCGACGTGGCCGGGGGTATCTATTAAATGAAAGGTATAATCTAAATTATCTTTTGCCTTGTAATTTAATTGAACAGCATTCAATTTTATCGTAATGCCTCGTTCTCTCTCAAGGTCCATAGCATCGAGGAATTGTTCTTTCATTTCTCTTTGTGTTAATGCGTTCGTTTTTTCAAGGATACGGTCTGCAAGAGTCGATTTGCCGTGATCAATATGGGCAATGATCGAGAAGTTGCGTACCCTTTCCTGTTTCGATTGACTAGTCAAAATACATCACTCCTACTAAATTAGGCACAGTTAGCTAGCTTGATTATAGCAATAGGAGTAGTATTATTCAATCCCCGTCTATTTTGGGAAAGACTCGCTTATGGCCCCGAATGAAGCATTTGAGAAAGAATCAACACAGCCAGATCAAAGCACGCTGATACCCACTGCCCTAATCCCACTGCAAATCGTACGATCAATGGAGCAGACTTCTCTTCTGATAGGCTGGTTTGGCAGACACCTTTACTGGCAGGCTGTGAAACCTTATGGTCGACCTTCTTTTCCACCTGACCTTCCTTATGACTGGAGTTATTCTTCGCATCAAGGGAGGCAGCAGAATCTTGCAATTGCTCATATTTTTCAGCATTTTTCTGGATTCCATAAATTGCTCCAAAAATAAAGAGAGCACAACCAATCAGCAGAATCATCAGCCACTTCATTACTCTTCCCCCTCAGATATTAGGAATTTTTAGAAACCTTTTCTGAATCAAAGTAATAATCACTAAATATGCCTGCAAGAATGTCAGCTGTGCGATATAATTCGTCCAAGTTATTTCCAAGTCCACCCACTTCAAAGAGGAGTGAGTGCTGACTTAAGTCCTGATTGTATATTCCGTCAACTCCGGACCCTTTCTTTGTAATAACTCCCCTGCTCAATCCAGGATATTTCTTCTCAATCCTTTTGTGAAGGTCAGAAGCTATTTTAAGATTCTTTTCATAATTTTTGTTATCTGCACCTATAACAAATACCACTCTTGCATAATTTTTACCGTCAATCGTAGTCGTAGTATACTCTCTGCCAAGGCTGTCCCTGTGAATATCAAAAAAGTACTGTAAAGAATCTTCTCTGCTCATTGCTTCCTTTACCACCGGCCGAGAAGCATCGTAGGATTCATAATACTCCATTCCCTTGTCTTTAAGCACTTTCGAAATATCAGTATGATCGACTTCCGCACCGATTCCATTCTTCTCCAAATCTTCTGCCAACCTTTGACTGATTAAGGACACATTCACTTTTCCACTGTAGGCTTCATTTATTGAAGTACCTTTTGGCAGCTGCGGTAGAAAAGATTCTCTATTGTGAGTGCTGTAAATGAACACTTTCTTATTTTTGATATTTTGCGGTTTATTCTCATCTTGATTTGGTTTCTTATCTTCGCTCCCCACTGCTTCTCTATCTTTTTGGACCACATCAATCGGTGCCCTTGATTCAATAGGAATGGTAGTATAATCAGTTCCTTCTCCCGCTATAATTATGTCACTATTGTAGGAGGACAGACCTGGGATCTCTCTACCTAATAAACTTCTCGGATCGTTTGGGGTCAAGCTAGTTAATAGCTGAAACGATAACGTGGATAATCCCGGAAAGTTCTCACCTTCCGGGTGAGCTCCAGTAAACATTCGATTCTCCATCTCAAATAAGTAAATAAATGAACTTCCCTTTAATTGGGTCGTCCATCCTTGAATGGTATCCGAATAAATTCGATAAGTGGTTTTCGCTCCAGTCAAAAAACCTATCCCTATAAATAATAAAATCAGAATAGTAAATGCTCCACCTAACCATTTTGAGCCTTGCTTGACCAGGTTTGGCCGCTTTTTTTTCCATTTCTGATAATGTGGCATAGGAAAATCCTCTCCTCATTCTGACTCAACTCTAGTAAATCTTATGTCAGTGAGAAGAAACATAGAACGGACATCTATTTTTTCACTTACCTGGAATAGGATTGCGCCTCTCCATCTTCGACGCCAGGATGTAATGCTCCATTTATTCCCGAAGCAATCACATGGGCCATATCATTTATGAAGGTATCCACTTCTTTAGGAGTGACCATCAGGTTATGCCCTAATGGGGTAAGGACTTCTTTTATAAGTTGTTTCTTTTCAGCTTCCTCAAGCTGCCCAAACATTCCTAATACAGCTTGGGATTGTTCATCTGTAGGATGATCTTCCTCCGTCAGTGTCTTTCTCTCAAATGGATTAAGGGCCGGTGATAGAGCTTGAGACGGGCTATCCTTCTCTTTCCACTCTCTTCCAAAATGCTTCAAAACATAATCGATCGTATCACTTGTAATGGTCACTGCGTCGACCACTGTTGGAACGCCAATCGAAATTACTGGAATTCCATAGGTTTCTTTACTAATCTCTTTCCGCTTATTTCCTACACCCGAGCCGGGATGAATCCCTGTATCGGATAGTTGAATCGTTGCGTTTATGCGATTAATAGAACGAGAAGCTAAAGCATCGATAACGATAACAAAATCTGGTTTAGTTTCTTCAATGATCCCATGAACCATATCACTTGTTTCAATACCTGTGAGACCCATAACTCCTGGAGTTACCGCTGACACCGGCCGGTAACCTTCCTGGACAGTTTCTGGCTGCAGTTCAAACAAGTGGCTGGTTACGAGCACTTTCTCAGTGACCAGTGGGCCTAATGCATCAGGTGTGACTAAATGATTTCCTAACCCAACGATTAAGCAGCGGTCACTTTCTTTAATGCCACTGTCACTTAATACTTTCCTCAGCTGACCCGAAACCACTTTTGCCAGGTTAACTTGAAGCTCGGTATCCTGTTTACGAATAGCCTGTGATTCCAGTGTAATGTAATGACCTGCTTTCTTCCCGATTCGTTCAGCGCCTGCCTGGTCCACTGTAACGTAAGTAGTTTTAATATCATGAACTTCCTTTTCCAACACTTCTACACCATCTGAATCCGAAGAAGACGGATCATTCTTCACGTTCATTTCATGTGCTTCTAATGCTAAATCAGTACGTACTGAATAACCTTTTTCTTGCTTCATATGCTTTCCCTCCTTATGCAAATTTTCTCCTTAAAGGTGTTAAACTATGCAAATGGATCAGTCTGGTTTCACAAACCTATTGAAAACAAGCGCTCGCTTTGGTAAAATGTCTCTTGTTCGATATGAATCAGTCTTTTGGTTTTTACCTGGGAGGTGAAACTATGCCTAATATTAAATCTGCTAAAAAACGTGTACGCTTAAATATGGATGCACGCCAGCTAAACGCAGCGTTCAAATCCGACATGCGTACAGCTGTGAAACGTGTTGATACTCTTGTATCTAAAAATGATACAGAGAACGCTAAAGATGCTTTGCAAACAGCGGTCAAGAAAATTGATAAAGCTGTCAAGCGCGGTGCCCTTCATAAAAATAACGGGAACCGTAAAAAATCTCGCCTGGCTAAAGAAGTAAACGCATTATAAATTTAGCCTATGACCAACAAACGATCCTCTGATAAGGATCGTTTTTCATTCTTAAAAAACCATCAGCCAAGTGGCTGATGGTTTTTTAATGCATTATTTCTCTATTCCTTTGTTTAATATGAATTAAATTATAAAGCAGCAGTTCAAAGGCTAATTCTTTCTCCATTTTACCTTGCTTCAATTTATAATCCGTCTCTGCAAGCTGATTCATAATTTCATTTAATTCTTCAAAAGAAAAGAATCGTTCTCTTTTTAATGCCATTTTAATGACATACGGATGCGCTTTAATGTAAGAGTTCATTTGGTTTTGCGCATAGCCCTTCTTCTTCAAAGTTTTGGCCTGGCTGATAATGCGAAACTGAGAGGCAAGCAAAGCAGTTAGAGCGATAGGTTCTTCGTTCAGTTTCAGCAAATCTTTATAGATCATAATCGCCCGGCTGAGATTCTTCTCCATTACTGCATCCACAAGCTTTAATCCCGAAGTTTCTGCACTATGAGATAAAAGCTGTTCGGCTAATTCACGAGTAACTGTACCGCCTTCACCGACATTTAATGCGAGTTTTTCCATTTCTTTTCTCAAGGCCATTAAATTCGTTCCGATTTCACTGGCGAATAACTCATGGATATTTTCAGGCACGACGATCTGAAATTCCTTGGCTAGCGTCTGAATCCACTTGTCTATTTCCCATTCTCTAACCGGCTGACATGGAATAACGTTTCCATGCTTTTTAAATTGCTTAAAGACTTTTTTTCTCTCGTCAAGCTTTTCATAAGGCGCAATCATAATCAGGATGCTGTAGTCAGCAGGATGCTCTATGTAATTTAACAGCATGTCCACATCATGTTCAAACGGAAGCTTATCTGGCTTTGCTTTTAGAAAGACCGGGTTGTTAGCAATAACCACTTTTTTTCCACCTAAAAACGGATAAGTTTCTGCATCGGTTACTGCATCTTCAATAGGCGTTTCTTCTAAATCGTACTGAGAAAGATTAAATTCACGATCTTCTTCTGTTAGTGCTTGCTCAACAATTTTCTGCTTGTTTTCCTGAATTAAAAAAGATTCTGCTCCATACAATAAATAAACGTGTGATTGTTGTGTTTTCCCCATATATGTTATAAGTTTCCTTTCACTTAAAAAATACGACGGCGCCCAAAATTATTGGGAAGGCTGTGACACTATTTTAATTTTCAATTGCCATCATGTCAAAGTCAGCCTTTGTACGCCGCCGCAGTTGCTATCTATATAAACGCCTTTCAACAGCCCCGGACGCCATTGAAGAGGACGAGGTTGTTCCCCTCATCTATAGTGTGACCGCTCTTGAGATAATTATCTGTGACAAGTCTTGCTAGCTGAGGCAATGGATTCAATAAGAGAGGATTTTAAATTCATTCATAATGATTGTGGATTTTAACCATGTAATCGCTTATACTTGAACTTAGACAAATAGGAGGGGTAACAATGAACGAATTTAAAAATGAAATTCAATCCAAAACAAATGATGTAGTTGATTCAGGATTAGGGTTTGGCATATCATTTCTATTCTTCTTTGTAATTTTCTTTATCGGTGTTATTTTCTCTGCTATCCAATAACGAACTTAACACCTCAGGCTGCTTTATAGCAGTCTTTTTTTAATCTCTGCTCGCATTATACGGGAGAAACGCGGAAAACGTTCCACTTTGCCCAGAGAAATTAAATTGAACTGCCCCGCTTTGGTCCGTCCTCCAGAGGTTTACGCTGTGATGCTTCAGCCGGTCTACTACTTGTTGGTGGGGGTGACCATAACGATTGTTAACACCTGCTGAAATTAAGCCGTACTGAGGCTGCAGCTGGGATATCCATTTTTCCGAGGTGGACGTCTTACTCCCATGATGGCCGACTTTGAGAACATCCACATGCAATTCAGGATAATTTTCCAGTACCTTTTCCTCCATACGGGTGGACAAATCGCCAGTAAAAAGCCATGATTTCCCTCCCACTTCAGTATAGAGAACCACAGAATTGTCATTAGGATTATGAGCATCATCCTCAGGGTTTAATACAGAAAATAATTGACCCTTCACCTTAATCCTGTCACCAGCATTTACCCGCAAAACCTTCACCTTATCATTCAAATCTGAATTTACAATGTAATAAGGACTGACAATGAACCAATCTACATTAAAGTCTTCCACTAATGGATTGACACTGCCACTATGGTCAGTATCGTGATGGGAAATCATTAAAGCATCCAAATGACTAATCCCCCTTGATTTAAGATAAGGCCGAATAATATTTTCTTCGGTCTGTTTTGGATTCATCATAAATGGCGGTAATCCCGCTGCATCAATCATGATCACCCCTTTACGATAAGGCAGCTCTACTACAAAGGCATCTCCCTGGCCGATATCAAGCATCGTAACCCTGCCCTGATCCACTGTATAGGGCACGCTTGCATAAGCTCCAATTGTTACGCATGAAGCTGTAGCGCAGATAAATGCATGCTTTAATTTTCCATGATTCCATGCGATCATCATAAAACTAAAAAAAAGATAATAGACCAGAATCCACGGCGGAGTTATCTCACCAATAACCCATTTGATTAAGAATGGATCCGTCAGCTTTTGCAGGCATCCCAGAATTAAGGAATGTAAATGAAAAAATAAGTCGGAGGCGGCATAGGCAAAGGGAGAAAATAAGAACGCGAGGAGAAATAAAAGCATGCATAGCGGGATCACAACCAATGAAAAATAGGGGACTACCAATAAATTGGCAAAGAGAGAAAGTGGATTGAAATCATAAAAATAATGGATTTGCAACGGAAGGATAGAAAGCTGGCATATTACACTGATTTTTGAAGAAAGATGCAGTTTGTTTGAGGTTTGTGATAAGACAGGGGAAGAAAGGACAAGGGCGAAGGTCACGAGGAAGGAGAACTGAAAACCAATTTGGTGAAACTGATTTGGGGCTATAAGCAAGAGGCAGAAAGCTGCCAGAGAAACTAAATCCGTGCCAGTAATTTTTAAGTTCCTGTTCACAAATAGTAAGCCAAAAACAGCCATTAAAACGGCCCTTAATACAGAAGCACTCCCTCCTGCTATAAAACCGTATACAGGGAGAAAAATAAATAGAAGGAAACGTGCATGTTCTAGTGTAACCGCTCCTGAACGAAATAAAATAAAGAAAATCATTCCTGACAATAACCCCACATGAAGGCCTGATATGGCTAAAATATGAGAAATGCCCCAGTTCCTAAACCATTCTACGGTCTCCTCATTCAGATCGTTTGCTTCACCAAACATTAAAGCATTCATCCACGGATAAGCTTCAGATGAAACTGTTGCCTTCATTTTATTTTGCATAACGCTTCTCCACTCATAAAGCTCGTCCACCCAAGATACTCCCTGGCAGGTCATCGAAGTCTTTTCACTTATTCTTACCTGTGCCTCTACATCTTGATATGCCATATACCCTCGATAATCAAACTCGCCCGGATTTCTGGCTTCTTTTAAAAGTTCTTCGGGAGAATAAAGAGTGCATTGGGCTCCAAAACGCCATTTCTTCCGTAAATAACTCTGAAATTCTTTATTTTCATGTTCACTTTTAAAGTAAGTCAATAAAACGATAGTTGTCTTGGAAGGGGTTTCTTTTTTCAAACGGACTTGAAGGGTATGAGGAGTTTCCGCTATTGGAGAAGTGATTTGACCGATAATACGGACAGGATCCTTTGACAAGGATGAAATCGGAGAAGGGATAAAGTAGTAATAACCAAAAACAGAACAAGCAAGAAGCAGCGCTCCTGCTCTCGCATTCTTCAGCTTACCTATCCAGTATACGGAGATTCCTATGAGGGCTAATGCAGTCACGCCTTTTGATTGGCTGATCATTGCCCCCAGAATCATAGCTATGAGAGGAAGATGCAGCTTTCCTCTCACGTTTGGTCCGCATCCTGAAGTGAAAATAGCCGGGATGCCTGCTTTCTTAACTCAGCAACTTCCCCCTTGGTAGCTTCACTTTTCTCGAGCTTTGTAAATAAAAGATCGAGAAAATCCTTTTGTTCTATTGTACCTGAATTCTCTAACGGTACTTTTTCTACACGGATACCTGATTGTTGTAACAGATCTATCGCGTAGGGGTGATTTTTATAATCTGTACTGTAATAGACCGCTTCTATCCCCGCCTGAATAATAGCTTTCGTGCAATGCAGGCAGGGAAAATGGGTAACATAAATTTCTGCACCTTCTGTTGCAGCCCCAAACTTAGCGCATTGAAGCAGAGCATTCATTTCAGCATGGATGGTTCGTACACAGTGCCCATCAATTACATAACACCCTTCATCTATACAGTGTACTTCACCTGAAACACTCCCATTATACCCGCCGGCAATCATTCGTTTTTCCCTTACGATAACCGCTCCGACTGAGAGCCTCATGCAGGTGCTTCTAGATTTAAGAAGGTGACTTTGTGCCATAAAATACTGGTCCCACGAAATTCTTTCCATCTTTGTCCCCCTGTTTTCTTTTCTATTCAGTTTACCTTACCGTTTAAAATAACGTCAAACTTCTTCTAAGGCACTTGAATGTTCTCACTTATGGCTTCCAGCGTCTTTTCACCTATCCCTCCGACATTTAACAAATCCTCTTTTGACTTAAAGGGTCCTTCTTCTTCTCGATACTGGACAATTGCTGCTGCTTTAGAAGGGCCAATCCCTTGCAAAGACTCAATCTCTTCAGCTGTTGCCTGGTTAATTCTGAGTTTGTCCATCTGACTGGAAAGTTCTCCTGTGCCTGCTTCCTGCTGGCTGGAGGATACTAGGATCACCATTTCATCCTGAAGTTTTTGAGCAAGGTTTACACTCGCAGGGTCGGCATCATGGGTCATGCCTCCGGCCATTGCGAGAACATCATCCACTCTTTGTCCGGCTTTCACTTGATATACTCCCGGACTCTTTACTTCCCCTTTGACGTCCACAAAAATGCTGCTTTTACTTTCTTCATTCGTATTTTCCACGGCAGTTTCTGCCTCCGCTTTATTAGAAGAAGGGATAAATTCCGGTTCTTCTTCCAAGGTAGAGTGAGTATCAGATGATTTAAAAACAAGAAACGCAGCAACGACAATAAGAAGGGCAATCCAAGCGTATTTCTTTACAAACGTCAAATTCTAACACCACCCTTTCATAATTCCATTTATTCGGAATAAAAATAGGTAAAGTAAGCCATTAAGGAGGGGATTTCCATTCGTTACGGGATAATTGGTACTGGAAACATGGGAAGTATGCTGACTACTTCATTCATTACAAGCAAAGCAGTCTCAGCCCGGGACCTTGTCATTTATAATCGAAGTGCTGAAAAGGCATTGAAATTAAAAAAAATATACAAAAATTTAACCGTTGCCAGCAGTTTAGAAGAAGTAACGAATAACAGTGATGTTATTTTTTTATGCGTGAAGCCGCATCATTTCAAAGATGTACTGGACCCATTAAATCACAATCTCAATGATTCCCACTGTCTGGTTTCTATTACCAGCCCTGTATCGGTTAACGAGTTAGAGAATCACACCCCCTGTCAGGTAGCAAGAATCGTTCCTTCTATTACTAATCGGGCATTGTCTGGGGTCAGTCTGTTTACCTTTGGGGAAAGAATAACGGAAGGGAATAAACAAAACCTGCGGACCTTGTTTAAAACTATTTCTCATCCGGTAGAAATTGAAGAAGAGTATATACGAGCGAGTTCAGATATTGTTTCCTGCGGACCTGCATTTGTCAGTTTCCTGTTGAAAAATTGGATCGAATCGGCACATAAAGTATCAGGAATTCCCCAAGAGAAGGCTACGGAGTTAACAGAAGAAATGATGATAGGGCTTGGTACGTTATTATCGAAGAAAATTTTTTCGTTAGATGAACTGATGGAAAAAGTAACGGTTAAAGGAGGAGTGACTGGAGAAGGATTAAAAGCGCTGGAAAGTCATGTCGGACCATTGTTTGAAGAAATGTTCACGGCAACGCAGAGGAAACACCTCGAGGATAAAAAGACGATAAAGTTTTAGACCCATAGTATAGTTTTCGACCGAATATCTGATTATCCTGCAAAAATTGCCAATTTTTTTAAGCGGCCTTCAAATTTCCTATAACACTTAGACTGTATAGGAATATAAAAACTGAAACTGTTCAGTCCATAAAAAAAATCCGAACCAATGTTTTAAAGGGTTCGGATTTTTTTTAGCGAACAATTATGAGAAATTCAAATTATCCAAAGACGAAGAAAGTAAAGACCTAATCGCAGTCATGGAGTCTCCAGTTTTGGAGAGATGATTCTCCGTGAGACTAAACCATTTCAATTATTCTTTCTTCACTTTTGGCAAATAAAAAATAATCGATCACCATCTCTACTTCCATCCAATTTAAAATCTGAACATATATTCAATAACTGAAAACCTGCCGAGGTAATTTGCCGTTCAATCTCGCTGACTGAATAACCTCTTTGAACATGCTGCTCATCAAAACGTTCATAAACGTCCTCCGATTGTAAAAAAAAGGTTAAATCATGAACAACCGTGTCATTCATATCCCCCGGGTCGCATAACCATATATAGGATATATCATCATAAACTTCAGCAAATGTCTCACCTAAGAGATGATCTTGAATGTGATGAAGAGAATGAACGTCGAAGATAAACAGTCCTGAATCAGTCAAACTGTGATATGCATTTTTAAAAACTCTTTGCAGGTCTTCCTCTGTAGTTATATAATTTAACACGTCGCAAAAGCTGACGATACAATCGAAGTTCTCCAGTCCTTTTAATTCACGGATGTCCTGGTGCAGCCAATTAATTTTAGTTCCCGGGCTCTTTTGGGCAGCTAATGATAACATCTCTTCCGACAGATCCACTCCGGTTAACTGAAAACCAGCCTCGCTTAAGCGACATGTGATTTCTCCGGTGCCACAGCCTAAATCCAGAATCGACTGAATATCAGGATGGTATTGGTTTATAATTTTCTGCGTCAAGCTCACCCATTCTGAATAAGGAGCATCAGCCATAAGCTGATCATATACCTCAGCCATTCTTCCGTAGCTCATAGCAATTAACTTTCTAAGCCTTCGACAAATACCGTAGAGGCATCTCCCCAAAGACGCTCCAAGTTGTAATAGTGGCGCTCATCTTTATGGAAAACGTGACACACGACATCATTCAGGTCTACGAGAACCCAACGTGCCTGGTCAAACCCTTCCATCCTTTTAACTTCTATTCCAACTTTTTCAGCCTGTGCCTTTAACTCTCTGGCAATCGCTTGCACCTGACGTTCATTTGAACCTTCGCAAATCAGAAAATAATCGGCAATTAAGGAAACATCGGACATATCAAGTACCACGATATCCTCTGCTCTTTTTTCATCACATGCCTGAGCGGCTAATGTTACTAATTCCTTGCTTTCCATGGTCTTCCTCCCTTATTCATCCTATTCTTTATCTGTAACTTTCACCTGTTTATATACCTATATAAAATCATTATATGCATGCAGTGTGTCAGGATAAACAGTTCGGTCTTTGCTTACTAAAAATGAGATGGTATTTTTTAAGGCCATTAAGCAGGCTTGATCTAAATTTTCCTTCGCTATAGATCTCACTTCATCTACACCTGGAAAATCTCTACCAGGCTCAATATAGTCCGCTAAAAATACAACTTTGTCCATCACACTCATATGCTTTTTACCAGTAGTATGAGCACTTATGGCCGAAATAACAGCCTGGTTATCCAAGCCAATTTCTCTTTCAAGCATGAGAGCTCCTACGGGTCCATGCCATAATTCATGATGGTAGTCCAGTAAGTCTTTCGGTAATCGACGGTCTTCTGCAATCCACCGCTTCATTAAATCTATGTCTTTGTACTTAGCATAATCATGAAGTGCGGCTGCTAATTCGGTAAGCTTTCGGTCTGATCCATATTTTTCTGCGAGTTCCACAGCTGTATCGGTGACTCGGACTGTATGTTCATACCTCGATTGTTTTAAGTGAGGCTTAACATAAGCGAGTGCTTCCTCTCTAGTCAGATTCATACAATCGATGCTCCTTTATAAACTGATAGACATTATCCGGCACTAAGTACCTGATCGACTTACCAACAGAGGCCCGCTCTCTTATGAGAGAAGAAGAAATTTCAAGCAACGGAATCTCCACATGATAAACCGGTATCTTCCCATCCCAGTCATAGCCCGGACGCGTGACTCCTACAAATTGGACCAGCTTTCCAAGTTCCTCGATGTTATGCCATTGTGAGAGACTTGCCACCATGTCGCCTCCGATAATAAAGTAAAACTTCACTTCTTTATTCGAACGAGTCAACTCCCGCATGGTATCTATGGTATAAGATTTTCCTTTGCGATCTAATTCCACTGAAGAAACCTTAAAATGGTTATTTCCTGCCACCGCTTGTTCAACCATTTGGAGCCGTTCTTCTGAAGACACTGCTGCTTTCTGCTTGTGTGGCGGCAGGTGAGACGGAATAAACCAGATCTCATCCAGCTCCATTTCATTATATACATATTCAGCCATCACCATATGCCCGTGGTGAGGAGGATCAAATGTCCCACCCAATATCCCTATGCGCCTCATAGACAAGCTCCTTTATGGCAGAATAAGCTGCTTGTTCTCTTGTGACTCTTTGTAGAGGATTATGGTATTCCCAATTAATTGCACAATCTCTGCCCCGGTTTGATCAGAAATTTCATTTGCCACCGCTTGATTATCCTCAAAACAGTTTTGTAAAATACTCACTTTGATTAACTCGCGTTTTTCTAATGCTTCTTCAATTTGCACTGTCATATTTTCATTTACGCCCGCTTTACCCACTTGAAATATCGGCTGAACCGCATGGGATTCTGAGCGTAAGAATTTTTTTTGCTTACTAGTCAGCATGGTGTACCCCTTTCAATTTATCTTCGAATTCTTGCATCATTTGGGACGTTTCTAGTTTTTTATTGGTCCAAACTTGAAATGAATAAACCGCCTGCTGCCATAACATTTCGTGTCCAAAATGTAAGCGTGCCTTTTTTCGCTCAGCTTCCAGAAGAAACTGGGTTTCCATCGGCCGGTAAACAATATCACTTACAATAACATTCTCTTTCAAGTTGTCCAGACTGATAATTTGGGCATCAGTGTCAGGGTTCATACCAACAGAAGTCGTTTGAACTACGAAATCATAGTTTGCTAATTGTAAGGCGGCATCTTCCAAATTCAGTGCTGAGGATTTCACCTTTAAATTTAACTCCTCAATCAAGGCCGCTGCTTTATCTACAGTTCGGTTTGCCAAGTCAATCTTCAAGCATCCCGCGTCTGCCAAAGCGAAGAAAATTCCTCTGGCAGCACCTCCGCTCCCTAGAATTAACACACGAGTATCAGGAAAAGACAAATCAGGAAAGCGATTTTTGATGGAATGAACGTACCCGATGCCATCCGTATTATATCCAATCCATCGGCCATTCTCGACCTTTACCGTGTTCACTGCTCCTAAATGGTTGGCAGCCTCATCTGTTTCGTCTAAGTAGGGAAGTATTTTTTCTTTGTATGGGATCGTTATATTAAAACCATTGAGAGAACTTTTCTTTAATTTTTGAATTTCCTGATGAAAATTCTCTGGTTTTATTTCCAGTAACTGATACTCTCCTTCTAGCCCGCTTTGGGCAAGTAACCGGTTATGAATCCAGGGAGACAGGGAGTGCCCCACCGGATATCCGATTAATCCAAGCTGTAACAAATTTCATCGCCTCCTATATCAGAGATTCGCGCAGAGATACTTTGACCCCTTTTGGTGCATATACTGTCACAGAAATATTTCCTTCAGGCACCGTTACCCAGCCTAAACCTGAGAATACAATATCTATCTTGGGCTCATTGATTCTAAAGGTATGCTTGTCTAATTCAGGCAGCTGCTGGATGGTCTTCTTATCCGGCGGCGATAGTAATTCACCTAAATGATTTTTATATAAATCATCTGCTTTTTCAAGTTTCGTCCGATGGATAGTTAGCTCATTGGAGAAGTAGCAAATAAACGAACTTCTCTCCCCCGCATCAAAATCCAGCCGGCCTAGACCTCCAAAATAGAGCGTTTGCTGCTCGTTCAGCTGAAAGACTTTAGGTTTTACTTCTTTTCTAGGGGTGATAATTTTAAGATCCTGATCTGAGACATAATGAGCCATTTGATGACGCTGAATTACTCCAGGAGTATCGTACAAAGAACTTTGCTCATCCAGAGGGATATCAATAAAACCAAGTGTCGTTCCTGGAAAGTAAGATGTAGTGATCGCTTCATTCACCCCGGAAGTGTTACGAATTAAGGTGTTTATAAATGTGGATTTCCCCACATTGGTTGTTCCTACCACATAGACATCTTGGTCTTTTCGATATTTATCAATCGCCTTAGAAAGTTCTTCTATTCCCTGGTTTTTTTCAGCAGAAATTAAAAAAACATCTTCCACAGAAAGCCCCTGATCCTTTGCTGCCCTTCGAAGCCAGTCTTTCATTTTTCTGTGGTTAACTGATTTCGGCAGGACATCCATTTTATTTCCTACTAATAAAACGGGATTGTTACCTGTTAATCGTTTCAAACTTGAAATAAAGCTGCCATTAAAATCGAAAATATCGACTAGCTGAACTACAAGACCTTGGTTTTCGCTGATTTGATTTAACATCTCTAAAAAGTCATCATCGTGGTAAGGGACATCTTGAACCTCATTATAATGCTTCAGTCGAAAACACCTTTTGCAAATGATATCTTCTCTTTGCATCGCCGATTTCGGTGCATAGCCTGGAAGCTCAGGATCTGTCGTTTGTATTTCCACTCCACAGCCCTGACATTGAATTTTACTCATGAATCATTTCTCCTATCCCAGGTTAATTTTCCTTTACGTTCCATCCAGTCTAATATTCTTCTTTCAATTTTCCGGTTAAACCGAGTGAAGAACCCATCTGTTTGTGCAATTGGAACGACTAATATGGTATGAAATCCAGCTAAATTCCCGCCTAGTACGTCTGTGAGTAATTGATCTCCAATTACAACAATTTCATCTTTTTCTAATTTCATTTCCTTCTGGGCTTTTTTAAATGCTTTGGATAACGGTTTTCTTGCACTATGAATAGAGCGAGTATCCAGAGGCTTGGAAAATAGCCTGACCCTGCTCTCGTTGTTATTTGATGCAATCGTAACTTGAATTCCATGCTCGCTCAGCAGGTTGAACCAATCGATGATTTCATCGGTAGCATCTTTAACATCCCAGGCAACGAGTGTATTATCCAAATCGGTAATAATACCTTTTACACCATTAGCTTTCAAATCGCTTGGTTTTATATCAAACACACTGGAATAGTGTTCATTCGGTAAGAAATTATTTAACATCCATATTTCACTCCACTCTAGGCAATAACCTTGAAATCTCCCTACTTATCATAAACAAAAATAAGACAGGATTCAAAGCTGAAGATAAATTCCCCTTAACTTTATCCATGTCCTTGTCCCTCAAGATGATCCTCATTAATGAAAACAGAAACAAAATTGACGAATTAGAGCTCCCATTCCTTGAATGATCCATTCTTGCAGTAGCTGTCCGCGTAAAGTGCAGCTCCCTTACCTCACGTCCGCCGAATCAAATAAAAAGACCACTTCTTATTTTTCCTAATTTCCAAATCCTCATTAGTACAAAAATCGTTCGACAATTACTGACAACCCCGACCTGTGGATAAGTTTATACACAGTTTCCACACTCATTCACCATTGTTACCACTACACTTGTGTAATTTAAGCGAACAGTTATCTACATTTGCTTGTAGATAAACCCTGTATTGTGACGAATTTAGGATCGTGGTAAGGTTAAATTGCATTATAAAAAAGGGTGTAATGAATCTAATTTATACAGGAGGTGGCTGTCACTGAGTGACAGAGGTATGAAACAATTATCTGATGCTCTGTTAATACAATCTTACCACAAAGCTATTGAGCTCAATCTCTCCGAAGAATTCATTTGCCAAATAAAAGAAGAGATTAAGGAAAGATCGATCCAGCATCTAATAGAAAAATATGTTAGCCATGTTGGTTAACAACTTAAATAGAGGATCTAAGATACCAAAAACTGAAATTAATCTGAGACAAACTGCCAGTCAATGACTCTGGGAGAAACAGTGTTGTTATAAGAGTAGCAATAAACAAAGCTGCCGCTTCATTTCTGGCAAAACCCGAAAATGCCCGAACCAATGGAAATAAATGGTTCGGGCATTTTCGTTGTACAAATTAAATTTGCTCTTCCTGCACGAAAAAAGTTTGAGTAAAATTGATGAGTTTCTACTTATTTAATAGGAAAAGTGTAAATCCTGTCATTTAGCCAAGAATAATGGTATTCAGTTGAATGTTTTGTTGTTTTTTGATTACAATTGAGTGAATAACGTTTATTAATTTTTTCACATAGATCAAATGAAGTTATTTCGAGGAGGAACATCTAGATGCTGCTGGCTGTATTACTGCCTTTTATTATTGCCATTATTATCCCATTTCTAAGTAAATGGAAGTATAAAGTTCACACGGGTTACTTGGTGACAGTCGTTCCTGTCATTGTATTTATTTATTTTTCTCAATTTCTTGGCCACGGGTTTGAACCTGTCCAAAGGTACTACAGCTGGATGCCGTCCTTAAACATCGACATCTCATTTAATTTAGATGGGCTCAGCTTGTTGTTTGTGCTGTTAATCAGCGGGATCGGGGCTTTAGTTGCCTTCTACTCTACTTATTATTTACATACCTCAGAACAGCTGGGCCATTTTTATGTGTATTTTCTATTATTTATGGGTTCCATGCTAGGGGTTGTTCTTTCTGACAATATTTATGTGTTGTACTTCTTCTGGGAACTAACCTCTTTATCTTCATTTCTGCTAATCGGTTTTTGGCATTTTAAAGAATCCTCGCGCTACGGGGCTTTAAAATCTATGTTGATTACGGTATTTGGAGGACTGAGCATGCTTGGGGCTCTCGTGTTTATGAATGTAATCACAGGGACAACCAGTGTGCAGCAGATGATTTCCCAACAGGAAGCGATTCTCAACAATGAGTATTTCCCCTTCATTCTTGTGTTGCTATTGTTAGGGGCTTTTACTAAATCTGCTCAATTTCCTTTTCACATTTGGCTTCCCGATGCAATGGAAGCTCCCACTCCAGTTAGTGCGTATTTGCACTCCGCGACAATGGTTAAAGCTGGGATATATTTAGTAGCAAGGTTTTCTCCTATGCTTTCCTCATCGGAATGGTTCTTCATTATCGTGTCCACAGCTGGGATTGTCACTTTATGCTGGGGCTCTTATATGGCGGTTCGCCAGACCGATTTAAAAGCTATCCTTGCCTTTTCCACGATCAGTCAACTCGGAATGATCATGGCCATGCTTGGATTTGGTACAGAAGCAGCGGTATTTGCCGCCATGTTCCATATTTTAAACCACGCGACCTTTAAAGGGAGTTTATTTATGGTTGCCGGGATAGTTGATCATGAAACAGGTGTCCGAGATATTAGAAAACTGGGCGGACTTATGAGCTTTCTGCCAATCACAGCAACGCTAGCTCTTTTTGCTTCCTTTTCGATGGCAGGCGTTCCTTTACCGTTTTTAAATGGATTCTATAGTAAGGAATTATTTTTTCAAGCAAGTAACGATTTGAATAATGTGCTGACCGGATATGCAGGATTCTTACAATCAGCAATTCCGTATCTCGCAGTTTTAGGAAGTATCTTTACATTTGTTTATTCTATGTATTTCTTTTTCGGAACCTTTCGAGGAAAAGCTCAATTAGATAAGCTAGCTAAGAAACCGCATGAAGCGCCCGTTGGCATGCTGCTATCCCCGATTGTTCTGGTAGCTGCCGTAATTATCATTGGTTTATTTCCTCACTTAATTAATGAATCATTTATTGCTCATGCGGCAGAAGCGGTAAGCGGTATCGCCTCTACACATCATATTGTTTTCTGGCACGGAATTAAGCCTGCTTTAATCATGTCTTTAACCGTGGTAGTTTTCGGAACTATTTTGGTGCTTTCCCTGCCAAGCTGGAGGTTTCTCTACACTATTGTGCCAGGGCCTCTTAGTCTGAATAAATTTTACGATGGCATGGTCTATCGAGTCGAACGCTATTCAGAAAAGATAACGAAAGGTTATATGAATGGTTCACTCAGCCGATACGTTCGATTAATACTAATTGCGATTATGATCGTCACGTTTGCGATTATGGCTTTAACCAACGGGTTTACGATTGAATTCGATAATCTCTCTTCCGTTACCCTGCCGGAGATGTGCGTGGCAGTGATGATGGTCTTGGCAGCGGTTGGCACCATCCTGACCAATAACAGGATTGCTGCGATTCTCATACTAGGTGTCGCAGGTTACGGTTTATCAATTTTGTTCGTGCTATACCGAGCTCCTGACCTTGCTTTGACCCAGCTTATAATTGAGACAGTTACAGTCGCTCTGTTCCTGCTGGCTTTTTATCACCTCCCTGATTTGAAAAAGAAGAAAGAAAGTATAGGGATAAAAGCGATGAATTTAATAATATCGATAGGCTTTGGATTATTAATGACTATGGTTGCTATTTCTGCTCACAGCAGTAAATGGTTCGATTCGATCGCAGAATATTTCATTCACACTTCTCATGAATTAGGTGGGGGCAACAACATCGTGAATGTCATTCTCGTTGATATGCGTGGGTTGGATACAATGTTCGAAATTACTGTACTTGGAATTGCTGCCATGGCTATCTACGGGCTTATTAAACTTCGCGGCAATAAGGAGGATGAATAATTATGGAAATCATTATGGCCATCCTTGCAGGTATATTATTTACCACTGGTATATATAACCTCCTCCAAAAGCAGCTGCTTCGGATAATCATTGGCACAGGATTAATTTCACACGGAGCTCATCTGTTTATTTTAACAATGGGAGAGCTTAAACGCGGTGCCCCCCCTATCCTTAAGGAGGGCGTAGAAAACTATACGGACCCGCTCCCGCAGGCCTTAATCCTAACGTCTATTGTTATCAGTTTTGGAGTAACTAGTTTATTGCTTGTCCTGGCTTATCGAGCATCTAAAGTTAATGGTACAGATAATATGGAGCAATTAAGGGGTAACGATTATGAGTAATTTAGCAGTACTACCAATTATCCTGCCACTGCTGGCGGGCATCTTATTGGCATTCTTCCATAAAAGAATAAAATTTGTACGAATTTCCGCTCAAGTAATTGCTGTGATAAATTTAATAGTGGTAGCTTGGATTTTCTGGCAAGTTCACACCAGTGGATCGATAATTTTAGAAACGGGAGATTGGGCTGCTCCTTATGGAATCGTACTGGTGGCAGATGTTCTTTCCATTACACTCGTCTTAACCACGAACATCGTTGCTGTGGCCTGTGTGTTTTATGCTCCGCAAACCTTATCTGAAAAACAGGAGCATTATTATTTTTACAGCTTATTCTTTTTGTTAATTACCGGGGTAAGCGGAGCTTTTATTACAGGAGATTTGTTTAACCTATTTGTATTCTTTGAAGTTCTTTTAATGGCTTCTTATGGCTTAATTGTTCTAGGTAATGGCAGAGTTCAGCTTAGAGAATCTATTAAGTATGTACTAATTAATCTATTTTCTTCGATGCTGTTTGTTACAACTGTAGCGTTTTTATATTCGGTCGTCGGTACCGTGAACATGGCGCAAATTGCAGAAAGGGTACAGGAAGTTGATCAAAGTGGAATCCTTACTACAATTGCTATTCTGCTGTTTTTCGTGTTTGCTACTAAAGCAGCGGTTTTCCCTTTGTATTACTGGCTCCCAAGCCCTTATTCGGTACCTAACCCTGTGGTTTCCGCGCTGTTTGGCTCGCTGTTAACTAAAGTGGGAATCTACTCCATCTTAAGAGTCTTCACGCTCATTTTTGTTCAAAATATCGATCTGACCCATACATTATTTATTTATCTTGCGGCATTCACGATGATCTTCGGGGTTATAGGGGCGATGTCCACAAATAATGTGAAATTAATCATTGCTTACAATATCATCCCTGCCGTCGGATTTATGCTGATGGGCATTGGAATTTTCACGGTAACTTCTGTAAGTGGAACCATTTATTATTTAATCCACGACATGGTCATTAAAGGTGTGCTTTTCTTATTGATCGGGGCAATCACTTACGCTTCAGGAACTTCGGACTTAAGAAAAATGAAAGGATTAATTCATCATTATCCAGTGCTTGGCTGGTTTTTCTTTGTTGCTTCTCTTGTTCTGGCAGGACTCCCGCCGTTTAGCGGCTTCATTGGAAAATTACTGCTTTTACAAGGCGGCCTAGCTGAAGAGCAGATTCTAATAGTTGTGGCCGCTCTAGTCTCCAGTCTGCTTATCCTCTTCTCAATGATCCGCATTTTTGTGCAAGGGTTCTGGGGAGAAAAAGGGGAACTGGTCAAACCGGAAAGGAAAAAGAAAACAACGCGTATGGCCTGGCCCATTGGTCTATTGCTTTCGCTATCGGTGTTACTTGGCGTAGGCGCAGAATGGTTTTACCCATCTGTGGAATCCATTGCTCAATATTTAATGGATCCTCAAATCTATATTGATTCTGTACTAAAGGAGTAGACGTCAATGCCCTTTCAAATTGTATTAAATATCATCATTGCGGTCATGTGGATGTTCCTGAGTGAAAGCTATTCATTTTCTACTTTCTTTGTAGGATTTCTGTTAGGAATGGCCTTATTGTTTGTCTTCCAGCGCTTTATTCCTGATTCTTTTTACATGATTCGTGTGTGGAAAGTAATTAAATTAATTCTCCTGTTTGTTAGAGAGTTAGTTCTGGCTAACGTGGATATTGTAAAGCTTGTCTACAAACCCAAACTGGATATTCAGCCTGGCATATTTGCGCTTCCTATTGAATTAAAAAGCAACTGGGAAATCACTTTGCTTGCAAATCTAATCACATTAACCCCTGGAACTCTTTCCATTGCGGTTAGTGAAGATCATCGCACTATTTTCGTTCACGCAATGGATGTACCCGACGTGGAAGAATCCATCAATGAAATTAAGGATACTTTTGAAAAAGCCATCATGGAGGTGACGCGGTAATGGAACATCTTTTGGACATCACCCAGAATTTAATTTACATTACCACCATTATTTCCATTATAGGGATTTCCATTTCGATCGTTCTCTTATTGTACCGAGCACTTGCCGGGCCCACTAACCCCGACAGAGCTGTGGCTCTTGACACTATAGGAATTAATTTGATGGCCTTAGCAGGGTTAATCGCCATTCTGCTTGTTACCACGAAGTTCAATGATGTTATTCTTCTTATTGGAATTCTGTTATTTATCGGTACGGTAGCTTTGGCGAAATTCTTGGAAAAGGGTGTTATTATTGAACGGGACGTGGATTAACGTAGTATTCGATCTTACCATTTGTTTATCACTACTCATCGGTACTTTTTTTATTATCTCAGGTTCGATTGGTATATTAAGGTTCCCCGATGTATATGCCAGGCTCCATGCTGCTACAAAAAGCTCCACGCTCGGTGTCGCAGGCATTATGATAGGTGCCTTCCTTTACTTGTATTCAGAGTATGACATTGTCAGCGGCAAGCTTCTGCTTGGCATATTATTTGTTCTGTTGACAGCTCCTGTATCAGGACACATGATTGCAAGAGCAGCATACCGCAGCGGGGTTCCATTATGGGAAAAAAGCGTAAAAGACGATTATTATTCAACCGTATATAAAGAGGATAAACAAAGTAAGATATCTAGAGAAGACTAAGCATGGCCTGGCAGCCATGCTTTTTTTATGCCTTCTTGATTAGTATTGATTCTTTTTATTAAGGAACAAGCACAGAGCCCTCCAATCGCACATACATATGTGTTAGGCAGATGCCTAAATAATGAGGAGGTGCGCATCTTATGAGCAGTATTATCGCTTCTATCTTGTACTTCTTTAAAGAATCACTGTTTTTCATGTCCTACGTAAAGAATCAAGCGTTCCCAAGCCCCTTGTCTCCAGAGGAAGAAGCTAAGCAGCTTAAGTTGATGCAAGAAGGCAGTCAAGATGCTCGAGATAAGCTGATTGAACATAATCTTCGTTTAGTGGCACACATCGTGAAAAAATTTGAAAATACGAAAGAAGATTTTGAAGACCTTATATCCATAGGAACGATAGGATTAATAAAAGGCATAGAGAGCTATTCTACGGGGAAAGGAACAAAATTGGCTACCTATGCTGCTAGATGCATAGAAAATGAAATCTTGATGCATCTACGTTCCACTAAGAAGATGAATAAAGACATATCCCTTCAAGATCCCATTGGTCATGATAAAGAAGGTAATGAATTGAACTTACTCGACATCCTTCAGGCAGATTCCGTAGATATTGTAGAGGAAATTCAGCTCCATATGGAACTTGAAAAGATTAAGGATTTCATAAATATTCTTGATGAAAGAGAAAAAGAAGTCATTATTTACCGTTATGGACTAAACCAGGAGGACGAAAAGACACAACGGGAAATCGCCAAAGAACTAGGAATCTCCCGGAGCTATGTCTCTAGAATTGAAAAACGTGCACTGATGAAGATCTTTCACGAATTTTATAAGCAAAGTAAACAAGGAAAAAGCAGATGACTACTAAATATGATTAACAAATAAGCTCACACGGACTAAACCGTGTGAGCTTATTATTGCTGTTGCTGTATTTGCTGCCATTTCTTAATTTTTAATGAAAAGAGTAATGCTGTACATAAACCAAAAATAACGAGTGGCAGCAGGTACAAGTATGCAGTACTCTGATATTCATAAATACTAATCAAGGACCCTACATATAAATAGCTGCTAAGTATCAGCAGAGTCATAGTAAATCTCTTAAAGTCAGAAATCTTTTTGCTCATCCATTCGGAAGATTTCATAACCGCCACCTCCTGCACAATTAAAATTGTACCATATCTGCCTCAGCGTTTCGGTGGTAATTATTGTTATTACAGAGAATCAACCATGGCCATAATCATGATAGCAGCGTTTTCTGCAGCTAATGGGAGAAACTGTTCAAAGGATATTTCGGACTCTTTCCCAGCGATGTCTGACAAGGCACGTATCACCACAAATGGAGTATTATATTTATAACAGACTTGGGCAATGGCAGCCGCTTCCATTTCTGCAGCAATCATATCTGGAAACTTATCCTGAACAAATTTCACTCGGGTTTCGTCTTGCATAAAACTGTCCCCTGTAGCGATAATTCCTCGGGCAGCTTTCGCCTTGGTGCCGGCGACAGCATCTATGGCATTCGTCATTAATCGGTCATCTGCTTTATACATCGGTGGCATGCCCGGTACTTGTCCATACTCATAGTCAAATGCCGTAACATCAACATCATGGTGGGTCACTAAACTTGAAATGACTACATCTCCCACCTCAAGTTCATCGGCAAAACCACCGGCTGAGCCAGTATTGATCACCATATCAATATCATATCTCTCATGAAGCATTGTCGTTGCCATAGCGGCATTTACTTTACCTATCCCAGACTTTAGGAGTACAACATCTTTCCCTTTCAGCACTCCTTCAATAAATAGAGTTCCAGCAGCCTCCACTTTATTCGCAACGTTCATATTGCGTTCTAGTAATTCAATCTCTTCATCCATTGCGCCGATAATTCCAATCATGGCTGACTTCCTTCCTGCTAATGGTTTTCTATTATTTGTATTTATTGCTTTTTAAAGCTTCGAGCATCGTTGGCTTATAGCCTTTTCCTTCTACCCATTCCACATGAACGCGATACGTTTGCTTCTCTGCGTCATCTGAAACTGTAGCCACTACTTTCTGCGGCCCGTTTCCATCGACCCACCAAGTAATCATACTATTAGCAGGGATCCCTGTTGCTTCACTTACAGCTTGCAGCAGCTCCTGCCAATCCTGAGAATCATCATTAGACCAATTAACGGAATGATCACCTGAAATTTTCTGCTTAGTAGCTACAGGTTTCCAGTCCTTCTTAATAACTCGTTCCACATTAGAATCTGAAGAATCTTCTTCCACGGTCAAGTCGTCCCCGGAATTTTTATCTTTTTGTGATTTATCTTTTTGGTCTCCGTCACTATTTTTACTTTCATCACTTTGAGAATCCTCTGATGAATTGTTATTTTCATCGGTATTGTCAGAGGCATTATTTTTTTCTCCGTTAGAATCGCTGGAATCCGTACTAGATGAATCGCTGTCGGATTTTTGGTCAGCAGATTGGCTGCTCTGGCTGGATGGTTCAGCTGAGCCGGCACTATCATCTCCGCCAAAGAAAACGAGCGATAAAAATACCACGACTACGAGGGCTGCTAATCCAGTAAGAACAGCCATTATTCGTTTCCATTTCCTTCTGTTTTCAAATCGATCTGTCCGTGAATTTGATGGTTTATTGTCTGGCATCGATCTTCTCCTCCTTTAATTCGCTGTATATTATACAGGATCAAGCACAAGTTACCAATGCGTCCTTTGTACCCAAAACTTATTGAATTAATCGGTTAGAACTAGAGAAAAAGGCAGGGAAAATTCCCTGCCTTTGACTTTCTTATTGATCTACCGTAATGATTTTTACGTCAATTTCTCCGCCCGGGGTTGCCACGGATACTTCATCTCCAACGACATGACCAATCAGACTTTGAGCCATAGGAGAATCATTCGAGATCTTCCCTTCAAATGGATCAGCTTCTGCACTACCCACGATTTTATAAGTTTCTTTATCGCCATTTGGAAGCTCTTGAAAGGTAACTGATTTTCCTAATGAAACCGTATCTGGGTTATCATTATCATTTTCGATAATTACTGCATTACGAATCATGTTTTCAACTTGAGTAATTCTTGCTTCTACAAACGCCTGCTCGTCCTTAGCAGCATCATATTCAGAGTTCTCAGAAAGATCTCCAAACCCTCTTGCAATTTTAATGCGTTCTACGACTTCTTTACGGCGCTCCGTTTTTAAATGATGCAGCTCGCTCTCTAATTTCTGCTTGCCTTCTTCTGTCATGTAATAGCTTTTTTCTTCTGCCATTCTTACACCACTCCTTTAATTACAACAGTATGCGGTTTCCTAAATATAAGGAAATGAGCTGTACATAGATGTAAGCTCATCTGATAATTACTATAACTGTATCAAGATTATAGTGTCTCTAGAACTACTATTCAAAACTATGCCAGATTTTTTACAACTTTTCAACTATTTTCTTTACTCAAGGTTTGACCTTTTTCGTAAAGTACCGTTTGAATTTTAGCAGCCATTAAGTCAATAGCTACATGATTCTGTCCGCCTTCCGGAATAATAATATCAGAATAGCGTTTGGTTGGCTCTACAAATTGCAAATGCATCGGCCTGACTACATTAATGTATTGTTCAATCACTGAATCCAGTGACCGGCCGCGTTCATTAATATCACGCATCATACGGCGGATGATGCGGACGTCAGCATCCGTATCAACGAATACTTTAATATCCATTAAATCACGTAATCGTTCGTCTTCAAGGACAAGGATTCCTTCGACAATGATTACTTCTTTAGGTTCAATGTGGATCGTTTCCTCTGATCTGGTATGCATCTTGTAATCATAGACTGGTTTTTCAACCGGTTTCTCATGGATCAATTGTTGAAGATGCTCTATAAGCAGATCATTATCGAAAGCCAGCGGGTGATCATAATTTGTTTGTAATCTTTGTTCAAAAGGAAGGTCACTCTGATCCTTATAATAGTAATCTTGTTCCAGCATTAAAATGGTCTTATCAGCAAAACGCTGAATAATAGACCGTGTCACACTAGTCTTACCAGATCCCGTTCCTCCTGCAACTCCAATTACGACAGGTTTATCAGTCATGCTAAAGGATACTCCTTTCATCCCGATGAATTCATCTCTTTTTTTAAAATCATTATCTCACCTTAAGTACTGGATGAGTTTCTTACCGTTAACGCAACTCCGTCCCCTATAGGAACTATCGTTGTGCTGAAATCCGGATGTTCCATCAGCTTTTGGTTAAAATTTCTAATCTTTCCAGCTAACTTAGCCATACGTGCCGATGCCTGGTCAGGTGCCGCTACATATCCTTTAAATAATACATTATCAGATATAATCAATCCATTCTCTGTAACTAAGGGAGAATACAATTTGAAAAACTCTTCATATTTGCCTTTTGCAGCATCAATGAATAATAAATCATACGGCCCTTCTTTTTTAACTTGTTGTTGTACTTCCAAAGCGTCTCCAAGAATTATTTGAATTTTTCCTTCGTCACCAAACTTCTTTACATTTTCAAGTGCTTCTTTATATCTAACCTCGTCTCTCTCAATAGAAACAATGTGGCAGTCGGGGTAAGCTTCAAGCATACGCAAAGCCGAATATCCAATAGCCGTACCTACTTCCAGAATTCTTTTCGGCTGCTTAATTCGTACCATTTGCATAAGAAAATGAATACCTAAGGGTTCCATAATTGGAACGCCATTCTCCTCAGCATATTTTTCCATCTGGTGGACGTCTGGGGCAGATTTAGAAACCAATGATTCCAAATAGTTCTTATCCTCCATATTAAATCGTCCTTTCAGTCACCAATTTTTCAACCCTATTATTTTAACATATAAAAAAGCAGGAATGCGAGTGATGACTTGCATTCCTGAAATGTTTTTCTAATTAATATACTTTTCTTTGAAATTGTTATGCTCTTTTAACGTTTTTGCATAGTGAATTTTACCATCACTATCTGCCAGGAAATAAAGAAAATCGTTATCGGCAGGATTAGCTACGGCCTCTAAGGAGTTTTTGTGGAAATTTGAAATGGGGCCAACTGGCAATCCACTGATTTTATAAGTATTGTAAGGTGAATCCACTTTCAGATCTTTAGATAATACTTTTTCTTTCCACTTATCCTGAGCATAAAGGACGGTGGGATCCGTTTGAAGCCTCATGTCTTCATCTAATCGATTATAGAAGACCTCGGCAATCTTCTTACGATCTTTTGCATTCCTAGCTTCATTTTCTACTAAGGATGCCATCGTTACGCCTTCATGAATCGTCATATCCTTTTTAGCAAACGCCTGTTTATAAGGCAATATCACAGACTCACTTTTCTGGATCATGGATTCAATGATTTGATCAAGCGAAGGATCACTTACGTAGTAAGGATAAGTTGCAGCAAACAAATATCCTTCAAGAGGTCTTTTGATTTTTTTATCAAGGATGACTTTGTCTAATAAAGCTGGATGCTTTTTAATTAAGCTTTTCACATAATCTTTATCATTGACTTTGTTGAGAAATTGCTTCTTTGAAATGTTATCAAATTGATTCCCGTAAATTTCTGCAATTTGATCTAAAGTCTTCCCTTCTGGAATAGTTACTTTAGCTACAGCTTTTTTCATTAACTGACCTTCTTGCAATGAATCAATAATCTCATCTAAAGTCATGGAAGAAGTAAATTGATAATTTCCAGCTTGGAAACCTGATTCATTATTAAATTTTGTATAAAATCTAAATATCAGATCATTTTTTATGATATCATTTTTCTCCAGAATTCCTGCTATAGCAGAAGTAGTAGAACCAAGGGGAATTTCTACTTGTTTTTGAGTATTATCATCAGGGTCGACAGGTTTTAAAGCAGATTTCACATAGAGGTAACCTGAAAGACCTCCTACTACAATTCCTATTACAAGTATGGATAGAACTATTGAAACTATTTTGCGAACCGTGCTAGCTTCTTTAGAACGATTAGCCAGTCGTTCTTTGTATTTTTTCTTAAATTTTGAATCCGACAACAGACTTCCTCCTTCCATCCGGTACATTATACTATAAATAAGGATAACCTTTCTACGACTTTCCACAAATTCCTACATAACCCGGCATTTTATATGTAAAATGAACATTTCCAAAACCGCAAAAAAGTCTGCAGCCGCTTGGCTGCAGACTTCAGTGTCATTTAAATGTACTAAGCTAAATCCTCATCTGTAAGGGTATTCAGCATTTCTTCAACCATATCCCATTCTTCTTCTGATTCAATTTGGAACAATGATAAATCATCTTCTTCGTTACCTTTTTCTTCATAACGAAAGGCAAACACTTCTACCTCGTCACTTTCTTTCTGTTCAGCAGGAACCACTGCCATGTAGGAATGTCCTGTCTGGTCTACATCAAAAGTAAAAAGCACTTCAAATAAATGCTCTTCCCCATTTTCATCTGGTATTACAATTCTCTCTTCTTTCTCTATAGCCATTGATATGCCTCCTCTTATTGTTTAGCGTCCATATAACTTTGCAAAATCATAACTGCTGCCATTTTATCAATGACTTTTTTTCTTTTCTTTCGACTAACATCAGCATCAATAAGTACCCGCTCCGCCGCCATCGTCGTGAGCCGCTCATCCCAAAGATGGACATCCATCTTAAATTCTTCCTCAAGCCATGAGGCAAAAGCCTGGCTTGCTTCTGCACGAGGGCCTATAGAACCATTCATATTCTTAGGGAAACCTATCACAGCTTCGGTAATTTCATGCTGAGTGATAATTTCACGGAGAGGTTCCTTTGCTGTTTCAAAGTCTGGTTCTTTCCAGCGCAAGGTCTTTAGTCCTTGCGCCGTCCACCCTAAAGCATCAGAAATAGCGATGCCTATTGTTTTTTCACCTACATCCAGACCAATCTTTTTCATTCAACGCCCTCTTTATTTTTATTCTCTTTCAAATAAAACTTAACCAATTCTTCAATTAATTCATCTCTCTCAAGTTTCCTTATTAGATTTCTTGCATCCTGGTGACGCGGAATGTAAGCTGGGTCCCCTGAAAGCAGGTACCCGACAATTTGGTTAATCGGATTATAGCCCTTCTCTTGCAGAGCGCTGTGCACCGATAATAATACAGACCGGACATCCTGATCAAAAGGTTCTTCCGAAAAATTAAATCTCATTGTTTTATCCATTGAGCTCATCACAGTCACCTCGCACTTATTAGTGTTTCCTCTATTATATACCTAATTAGTACTTAAGAAAAATTAGGAGTTTTGATTGACATATTCTTTGGCAAAGCGAAGCGCTTCTGGAATTTTCGAAGCATCTTTGCCCCCTGCCTGGGCCATATCCGGACGGCCGCCGCCACCGCCTCCGCATCTAGTAGCTGCTTCTTTAATTAAATTTCCTGCATGATATCCTCTTTCGACTAAATCTTTGGAAACCCCTGCAATTAATTGAACTTTTTCCCCATTTGGAGCAGCAAGCAAAATAATTCCTGAGCCGATGTTTTGTTTCAAATCATCGACCATCGTTCTCAGAGCATTCTTATCTTTTACTTCTACTTGCTTCGCCAGGACGTTAATTCCGTTAACCTGCTCAACTTCATCCATTATGGAAGAAGCTTCAAGATTTGAAATCTTCGCCGTTAAGGAATCTTTTTCTCTCTGCAGTTCTTTTAAATCCTTCTGCAGTCCTTCAATTCTTTCCGTAACCTTATCTGGCTGAGTTTTCAGAAGTACTCCTACTTGTTTGAGCACGGCTTCTTTCTCATTCATATATACATAAGCCTCTTTGGCAGTCACTGCTTCAATCCTTCTAGTTCCAGCGCCTATCCCCGATTCGGAAACTATTTTGAACAAGCCGATTTCTGCCGTATTAAGAACATGACACCCTCCGCAAAGTTCAAGGCTGTAATCTCCGACTTGCACCACTCGTACTACATCTCCATACTTTTCGCCGAAAAGCGCCATAGCTCCCTTTTCTTTTGCTTCCTGAATAGAATTATATTCAATTGAGACAGGTAAGGATTTCCAAACCTTCTCATTCACTATGGTCTCAATTTGCTCTATTTCATCTTGACTGATGGAACCAAAATGAGAGAAGTCAAAACGGAGCCGATCAGTGGCTACTAAAGAGCCAGCCTGGTTCACATGATCTCCCAGGACATCTTTTAATGCCTGATGTAGCAGGTGGGTCGCCGTATGGTTTTTGATAATAAAGGAACGGGAGGATTGATCCACCTCTGCTCTTGCCTGTTCCCCTTTTTCTATCCTGCCGGTTTTCACGGTTGCTTCATGCATATTCTGCCCATTTGGAGCTTTCTGGACATTCGTTACTTCAAGCGTGCCATTCGGTGTCTGGACATACCCCTTATCTGCGATTTGACCTCCGCTTTCAGCGTAAAACGGCGTTTGATCAAGGAAGAAATAGACGGTATCCCCTTGTTCTGCTGTATCTGCAAATTCTTTTCCTTTAATTAATTCAACAATTTCTGCTTTTGTTTCCATTTGGTCATAGCCAATAAATTCACTATCTACATGAACTTCTCCAAGGACCCCTTCTTGAATTTGCATGGAATCTGTTTTCTGTCTAGCGTTTCGAGCCCGTTCCCGCTGCTGCTTCATTTCTTGTTGAAAGCCTGCTTCATCAATCGTGAATCCTGCTTCAGCAATGTACTCTTCAGTTAATTCTTTAGGAAATCCATACGTATCGTAAAGACGGAAGACTTCCGTACCTGGAAAAACGTTACTGCCTTTGTCAGACTCCTGCTTTATGATAGTAGACAGGATAGCCAGTCCATCATTAAGAGTTTCATGAAAACGTTCCTCTTCTGTTTTAATAACGGTCTGGATAAATTCTTGCTTGTCTTTAATTTCCGGATAAAACGCAAGCATAATCTGAGATACTTCAGGCACTAACTTATACATAAATGGTTTATCAATACCAAGCTGCTTGGCAAAGCGTACCGCCCGTCTTAACAAACGGCGAAGTACATACCCACGGCCTTCATTGGAAGGCAGTGCTCCATCCCCCACTGCAAAGGTGACGGTTCTCATGTGGTCGGCGATCACTTTAAATGCCACATCATTTTCTTGGTTTTTACCGTATTGATCATTTGAAATTTTTTCTACAGCGTGAATAATAGGCATGAATAAATCAGTCTCGAAATTGGTCGGAGTTTCCTGAATCACACAAACGATTCGTTCCAGCCCCATACCGGTATCTATATTTTTCTTTGGAAGCGGAGTATAGGTATCATCTGGGTTGTGGTTAAATTGAGAAAATACTAAATTCCAGATCTCAAGATACCGATCATTTTCTCCGCCTGGATACAGTTCTGGATCAGAGGGATCATTTCCAAACTCCTCTCCTCGATCATAGAAAATTTCTGTATTAGGACCACTCGGGCCTTCGCCGATGTCCCAGAAATTTTCTTCCAGGCGTATGATTTGTTCTTCTTTCACTCCTACCTTTTCTTTCCATAAGTTATAAGCCTCGTCATCCTCGGGGTGAACCGTCACGGATAGCCTGTCCTTATCGAATCCGATCCAATCTGGACTCGTTAGAAATTCCCAGCCCCATTCTATCGCTTGTTCTTTAAAATAATCTCCAATTGAAAAATTACCAAGCATTTCAAAAAACGTATGGTGTCTGGCTGTAAATCCTACATTTTCAATGTCATTTGTCCGTATGGATTTTTGCACATTTACAATTCTTGGATTTTCAGGTATTACGCGACCATCAAAATACTTTTTCAATGTAGCTACTCCACTATTAATCCACAGGAGTGATGGGTCTTCATGAGGGACCAAGGAAGCACTTGGTTCTACACTGTGCCCTTTCTCCTTAAAGAAATCTAAATACATTTGTCGCACTTGAGCGGATGTTAATTGTTTCATTATCTGAATCCTCCTTAAATTATCGAAATGGATGCACCTCAGCAGCCTTAACTTCATGTAATCATCCCAAGCCGCAGAAGTCTTTCAACCGAGTGAAGACCTGGGTATTCAAATTTCAGTTATTAACGATATTTCCAAATGAACGAAAAAATCCCGTCCCTGCGCAACGGCAGGGACGGGAGCTTTAAAAAAACCGCGGTACCACCCTGATTATAGACAACAATCATCTATCACCTCATACGCCAATAACGAGGCGTGACACCGGCGGGGATTAACCGCACTCTGGAATAGCTTTCAACAAATCACCAGCAGGATTTCTCCCAGCCTAATGGAAATCCCTCTCTTAGAAGTGATGCCTGTTTACTTTTTTCCTTCATCGTGTTTATTCGTCCATATAGTTCGATATGGGTAATTATAGTGAACAAGCCCTTATCTGTCAACGTCAAGCCTTCCAAGTTTAATTTCATGAATGATGGCTTTTAGACAAGTAAGTGCAGGCACGGCTAATATCATACCTGGAATACCCGCAAGCTCTCCTCCAGCAATTAAGGCAAAGATGATGAGAAGAGGATGGATATGAATGCTCTTTCCCATAATGTACGGCGATAAAAGATTGCCTTCAAGGACTTGAATTACAGTAATGGCTATTAAGGCAAAAACTAAAGTTTTTACAGACACAGTGATGGCTACGATTAAAGCAGGCACCGCCCCTAACAGCGGTCCAAAATACGGAATAATATTCGTTATCCCTGCTATAATCCCCAGAACTAACGGGTAAGGAAGCCCCGCCAGCCAAAAGCTTATCGACGCCAGTACTCCTACAAATAAACTAATGAGAAGCTGACCTCGAATATATCCACCTAAAGAGCGACTTAGTTCTTTCCCAAGACGGGTGCCTTCCTCGTGCCATTTTCTAGGCAGGAGTTTAATACATGCTTGGAAAATCAGCTTATCATCTTTCAAAAAATAAAAAGTCATGACCGGGATCACGGCAATTAACAAAATTAAATCAAAAATTCCGCTCATGCCTGTTAGAACAATCATCAAACGAGAACTCAGCCAAGCTTCAAAATTAGAGAAACTGCCGTCTAATTTGTGATGAATGCCATCCGGCAGCCGTTCGGTCTGAGCATAAATCTGTTTTGTCCATCCCTGGTAAGCTTCGGTTAACTGAGGAAGCTGATCACTTAATAACTTCAGCTGTTCTATTAATTTAGGATAGCCTCTATAAATCCCAAACCCTGCAAGCGTAAAAAACACAGCAAATATTAATAAAATCGCCCACCCCCGCTTTATCCCTATCTCCTCAAGCAGATGGACAAGCGGGTGAAGCAAAAGAGATAAAACAATGGCGATCATAAAAGGCAGAAAGATCTTACATGCCATTATTAAAATATGGTCATAATAGGGAAACAACCAGGCTAGCAGCAACAGAAACAACAAGATAAAGAAGGAAATAGTCAGCCTTCTAGTCCACAGATTTCCGCGGTCCCCCATGATAATCTAAGACCCTTGCTGATAGAAAATATCATTTAATGAACTTAAACTTCCATCTTCCTCTATTTGATTGATATTCATTTTGCCATTCTCAATGGAAAGCTCCAGGCAGCAGTTCCAGCAATAATACTGATCATTGCCAATTCGGCCGAGATTCTTATTGTTACAATTTGGACATCTCATAGAGCATACTCCTTTTTTAAGAGAAGTATGGTCTAATTCATGGGAAATCATACATTTATTCTATCAAGTTATGAACCCACTGAATTCCCTCGGCAACCATTTGCCTGCTTGGTCTTGAATGGGGAGTATGCTCGAACACAAAAAACTTTTCCCTGCCCGATGCCAAGTATTCAATCATCGGCTGCATGGCATAATGATGGGAGCTTGACTCCAATTCAGGATGAACAGGTATCCATAAATACTCTTCCTCTAAATAAGCAACATTATGTAAGTGCACGACTTTTACGAAAGGCAATAATGGTTTAAGATACTTCTTCCATTGATCTCCCGCAGCCATGCGATAGTCTCCAATATCGATACAAATAGATAACCCGTAGCTTTTCCATAAATTTTCGCTAAATTCATGTAAATATTCGATGCCTAAAGAAGACTGATCAACCCCGAGCTTCGGCTCACATACAATTGGAATGCCATATTTCAACTGCCAGCTGCTTAATAGGCTTAACCCTTCTTCAATCATTTCTGAAGGATTCTCTCTTCGCTCCCCCCTAAAATAGGGGAAATGAACTAGAACGTAGGCAGCACCGGCCTCTTTCATTGCTGACACTTCTTTTTCAAAGTTATCTCTGGCTAACTCTGTAGGAACAGATACCTTTTCTATTAAATCATATTTGCTATTTCCCCTGATTAAGGGAGAATGTATACCAAAAGTCACTTGGTTTTGTTCTGCTAGTTTTAAAAATTTCTGAAAGGATGCTTCATTTGGGAATTCGCCAATTTCGACGTGAGAGAGTTGATAACCAAATAAATCGTTTAACTTTTCGGGGTCAGACATAATCGTGCTTCCGGACACCCCTAATTTGTGAGTCAATTTGATGCACGCCTTTCTTTACATAAAATCATAAGGAGATAGTTCTTCTTCCTCCTCTTCAGAAACAGGCGGTGGCTCTTCGTGAAGTTTTTCTTTCAGCCTGGTGTACCTTATATTTGTATCTGCAGACCTGACACCTTCCAAAAAGGCACTACGATCGCCACAGATAATCAACGACTCTTTCGATCTGGTTATTGCCGTGTAAAGAAGGTTTTTCCTCAGCATTCGTTTATAGCCACGGACCACAGGAAGAATGACAATAGCGAATTCACTTCCCTGGGATTTATGGATCGAAGTGCAGTACGCGTGCATAATATTGTTTAAATCTTTTCTTGGATAGACTACTTCTTTCCCATCGTATTCCACCACTACTTGTTCTACCCCATCGACATTTTCTTCTTCTCTGAAAATGGCTGCGATTTCACCAATATCTCCATTATAAACACCATCCTCTGGCTGATTCACTAGTTGAATCACCTTGTCTCCCTTCCGAAAAACAACGTCTTTAAAAGCTAAATCCCGCTTTTGGTTTGACTTCGGATTTAAGAGTTTTTGGATTTCGATGTTTAATTGATGAATGCCGACATCCGTACGGTACATAGGAGCAAGCACCTGAACTTCCCTTAATTCAATCCCCTTGTCCACTGCCTTCTTTACGATATTTCCCACAAGTTCCTTCAGCTGTCGTTCTCCTGCAGGGATGAAAGTAAAATCATGATGTTTATTTAATGAATCTACTTTACATTGATCATTCTTAATTTCATGGGCAAGCTGGATAATTTTAGAGCCTTCCTTCTGACGGTATACTTCCGTCAGTTTTACAGAATCCACCTGATTGGAGGCAAGTAAATCGGCTAAGACTTGTCCAGGCCCAACAGAAGGAAGCTGATCTTCATCCCCTACTATTAACACTTGCATATCTGAGGGAATTGCTCTGAACAATTGATAAGCAAGCCAAATATCTACCATGGAAAATTCATCAATAATTAGGAGTTTCCCTTCTAAAGGATGGTTTTGGTTCTTTTCGAAACTATTATGACCATCCCATCCCAGCAGGCGGTGAATCGTACTTGCCGGCAGTCCTGTGGATTCAGTCATTCGTTTTGCCGCCCGCCCAGTCGGTGCTGCCATGATAAAAGGAAATGGTTCGTCCTGGTCATAATCTCCTGGGTTAACAGAATACTTATTAAGCTTAGAGAAAGAATGAATAATTCCTTTAATCACTGTGGTCTTCCCTGTGCCAGGCCCCCCGGTCAAGATCATAAGTTTAGAATGAAGCGCCTTTTCAATAGCAGCAAATTGATCCTCGCCATAGCTCATGGCCTCTTCTTCTTCAATATTACCAATAATTTTCATTAATTCGGCTTGCGTGTATTCGGTCTCCAGCTTTTCCTCCAGCAGTCGATCGAGCTGTCTTACAAAGCCGTTTTCTGCAAAATATAGCGAGGGAAGATAAACTCGCTCATCTTCTATAAACACGTACCGTTCTTCTGCTAAATGAATCATTTGCTCTGATAATTGTTCAAATGAAATCCTGGCTCCTTGGCCGCTGTTTAATAACTGTTCAACTTGTGATAAGCAATCTGATGTGGGGAGATAGACATGCCCTGCAGATAAACTTTGCTGCATCATATATAGACACGCCGCTCGCAGCCTTGTCGAGTGATCGTGAGATAAGTTTTGAAGTTTAGCTAACTCGTCAGCGCGGTGAAAACCAAACCCTTCGACTTTAAACACAAGCTGATAGGGATCTTCTTCAATAATGCTTAAAGTTTGGTCCTTGAACGCCTCGTATATTTTTTGAGAGAGTCTTAGACCAATGCCGTATTGAGCAAGATGCACCATTACATGCTCAAAGCCCTGATGTTCTTTTAAAGCGGTATAAAGCTGATCTGCTTTTTCCTTCGGCAGTTTAGGAATGGTATCGAGGACAGATCTATTCTGCAGAATCTTAGAAATAGCCCCTTCTCCCAATATATCTAAAATTCGTTCCGCCGTTTTCTTGCCAATTCCGTGAAATAAATCACTGGATAAATACAACACTAGTCCATCTTTAGTTTCTGGCAGAACCCGTTGGTAAAAATCAACTTCATACTGTAATCCAAATTTTTTATGCGTTTTAAACTGTCCATGGAAAACATAGGTTTCCCCTTCATCTAAAGGAGAAAAATGTCCTTTAATTACAAGATCCTTTTCTTTAAAGTCCTCATTCGTATCGCGGACGGCAATTGATGCGATTGAGAAATGTTCGGATTCATTATGGAAGATCATCCGTTTCAATTCCCCTTTTACAAAGGGACGATCTTCATTTTTTTCAGGATTCACCAATTGTTCTTCCATGACCATATTTCTCCTTACGATTTATCGTTATTCAACGCTTCTTCTACTTGTTTCTTCGCGTGTGCAGCAAGCATATGATCCGGCTGAATTTCCAGCGCTTTATCAAAATAAGCGATAGCTGCATCTGGTTTCTCTTTATGAAGAGCTACTACTCCTAAATTATAACATGCATCACTGTGATCTTTTTCTAAGTGAAGCACATGATTCAGGACTCGTTCCGTTTCTTCAATTTGTCCATTCTGGGCAAGACATAGCCCGTATTGAAATTGGACATCCACATCCTCTGGCGCTAATTCTGCTGCTCTAAGTAAATACGGGAGAGCAAGTTTCATATATTCCTGGTGAAAAAAAGTCATTCCCAGCATAAAATGGACATTTGCTTCATCCAGTCCGTTTTCAACAGCTAGTAAAAATTGCTCCTGAGCTTTTGTGAATTTTTCTTGTTCGTAATACACGTTACCTGCTCCATAGTAAGCAGTCGCAGCCTTGCTATCTAAACTTATAGCTCTGTTAAAGAAACGAAGCGCACGGTCATAATCATTCATGTGCAATAATAAATTCCCAAAATTAATATACCCTACAGGTTCTTTTGGATTTTCATCGATCGCGTCAGTAAATAGTCGAGCGGCTTCTTCAAAGTTCTGCTTTTGCATTTCTTCAATTGCTTTTGACATTTTGTCCATAATTGACTCCTCTCCTATAAAAAATGATATCAGTTTTAGTTGTTACCTATATATTTTACTACCTATCCCTTTAAGTGAGATCATCGTTGAATAAAACTTCATTTTCAACCACTGGAGGGAATGGAAACTTCCATTGACTTCAAAAGCCATGTCCCTAATAGAACTGGACATGGCCATTGTTACGGTCAGCCGACATAAGTCAGAATCTCGTCAGATTTTAAAACTTCATCAATTGTAGCACCGCCCAGGCAGACGTCCCCATCATAAAAAACAACCGCCTGACCCGGAGTAACCGCACGTTCCGGTTCATGAAAGGTAACTTTCCAAGTGCCATTCTCGATAGGATTGACAGTAACTGCACTATCATCCTGACGATAGCGGAATTTCGCTGTGCAAGTAAAGGCTTCGGTCGGAGCAGAACCGCTCGTCCAATTGGCAGCAGAAGCTATTAAGCCATCTGAATAAAGAGCTTCGTGGTGAAAACCCTGTCCCACATATAAAATATTCTTTTCAATATTTTTGCCTGTGACAAACCAAGGTTCTCCAGCACCACCGATCCCTAGTCCCTGTCTTTGGCCCAGAGTATAATACATAAGGCCATCGTGCTTGCCTTTCACTTCACCATCCAATGTTTCCATGTTTCCAGGCTGCGCAGGCAGATATTCACTTAGAAATTCTTTAAAATTCCTTTCTCCAATGAAGCAGATCCCTGTAGAATCTTTTTTCTTAGCAGTAGCAAGTCCAGCATCTTCAGCGATTGCACGTACTTTCTTTTTTTCAATATCTCCAATAGGGAACATCACTTTCGCCAGCACATCCTGAGATAATTGATTTAAGAAGTAAGTTTGGTCTTTGTTCTCATCTATTCCCCGCAGCATTTCATAAGTTCCCTCATTCTCACGGACCCGGGCATAGTGACCAGTAGCTAAATAATCCGCCCCCAGAGACATGGCATGCTCCATGAAAGCTTTGAATTTAATCTCTTTATTACACATTACATCTGGATTGGGGGTTCTTCCGGCTTTATACTCTTCCAGGAAGTAAGTAAATACCTTATCCCAATACTGTTTTTCAAAGTTGACGGCATAATAGGGAATGTCCAGCTGATTGCAGACACGAATGACATCATCATAGTCTTCTGTAGCTGTACACACTCCATTTTCGTCTGTATCGTCCCAATTCTTCATAAAAATCCCTACTACGTCATACCCTTGCTGCTTCAATAGCAAAGCGGCAACCGAAGAATCCACTCCTCCGCTCATACCTACGACTACGCGGGTATCTTTAGGTTCTTTCATATGTTTCACCTTCCTCATTTATACACTGAGCCTTTTAACAATTTGACTGATCCTTCTGGCTGCTTCGACGACGTTATCTCTTTGATTAGCCAATCCAAAACTAAAACGGATCGAATTAGTGGTACGATCTGAGTCCGGTCCGTACATTTCAGACAATACATGAGAGGGTTCAACTGACCCCGCTGTACAGGCACTGCCGCTCGAAGCAGCGATGCCGCTTAAATCAAAGTTTGTCAGCAGCTGTTCCACGTTCATTCCTGGGAAACTAACATTAACTATGGAAGCAACTGTGTTATTCTGGTTTCCATTTAATTGAAAATCAATGGATTCTTCCTCAAGCGTTGCCAGAAACACCTTCTTCAAAGATGTATATTTTTCAACGTTGTTGATCCGTTCTTCACCAAGTAATACTATTGCTTTTTGAAATCCTTTAACGGCAGGTATGTTTTCCGTCCCTGCTCGTCTTTTCCTCTCTTGCTCCCCGCCATGCTGGATATTTACTAAATTCGTACCTTCCCGAACATAAAGAAAACCTATCCCTTTAGGACCGTTAATCTTATGTCCGGACACGGTTAGTAAATCGACTTGAAGTTCTTGAACGTTCACCTCGAGCTGACCGTAAGCCTGTACCATATCAGAATGGAGATAGGCTTGATGATCGCGCAGTAATTCTGCACATTCCCTAATCGGCTGAATGACACCCGTTTCATTATTCACCATCATCACGGATACGAGAATTGTGTCCTCTCTTAACTCCCTGGCCAAATCTTCAACTGAAATCCTTCCCCATTCGTCAACAGGCAGATAAGTTACTTCAAAACCTTCTGTTTCTAAATGCTTGGCTGCATGTAATGTAGCATGATGCTCAATGGAAGTAGTAATAATATGCTTACCCTTCTCTTGATTAGCAAACGCTGTCCCAAAAAGCGCTAAGTTATCTGCTTCTGTACCTCCGCTGGTAAAAATAATTTCTGTTTCTCTTGCGTGGATACTCTTTGCAGCTATCTGCCTGGACTCATCAAGAATTCTTCTGGCTTTCCGTCCGAATTGGTGAACACTTGATGGATTGCCAAATACCTCCTGCATGACGGGAAGCATAGCTTCTACCACAATTTCATGCATGGGTGTCGTTGCCGCATGATCTAAATAGATAGATTCCATATTTTCACCTCACTTCATTAAATATAAAACATATAAGCGTCTTGGGTTTGATCTTCGACATGGTCTTTTAAATCTTCTAGAGTAGTTGTATCTAACACATCTTTCACCGCATCGCGAACCCTTTTCCACAGTGCCTGCTTTGCTGGCTCTTCATCTTCAATACCTTCCACAGGGGTGATCGGCCCTTCTAAAATACGAATAACGTCTCCTGCAGTAATTTCATGTGGAGCTTTCGTCAGCATATAACCGCCATACGCCCCCCGCACACTTTTCACTAATCCCGCATTTCTCAACGGGGCAATTAACTGCTCCAAGTAGTGCTCAGACAAATGATTATCCCGGGCGATCTGTTTAAGTGAAATAGGACCGTCTCCATATTTTCTGGCTAATTCAATCATAATCGTAAGACCGTAACGGCCTTTAGTAGAAATCTTCATGTTTATCATCCTTTATAAATAAAGCTTCCATTGTTCCATTCATTCTGTCTTTCCACAAGCCAAAATATGAGCTTTTATATTTTTCATCATGATTCTAAGCCCTTAACCGTATTATACCAAACGCTATTATAGCATGAATGGCAAGTCTCTTGCATTTTTAAAAGAATCATCCTACGCTTAACATCATAAAGAAGTAAAGGAGCTTGATCCATGAGCCAGAAACCACTTGCCTTTCGTATGCGGCCCAATCATATAAATGAAATCATCGGTCAGCAGCATTTAGTAAATGAAGGAAAAACTATCCAGCGAATGGTGAAGGCTAACCGGTTAGCCTCCATGATTCTATTTGGCCCGCCTGGTACAGGGAAAACCTCAATGGCAATTGCTCTCGCCAAAAGTTTAACGCTTCCCTATAAAGTACTTAACGCTGTAACAGATAAGAAGAAAGATATGGAGATTGCTGTAGAAGAAGCGAAAATGCATGGGCAGCTTGTCCTTATCTTGGATGAAGTCCATCGTTTGGATAAAGCAAAGCAAGACTTTTTACTTCCTCATTTAGAGAGTAATACGCTTACGCTAATTGGATGTACCACAAGCAATCCGTACCACTCCATAAACCCGGCAATTCGCAGCCGCTGTCATTTATTTGAACTTTACCGGTTAACTGAGAGTGAAATTAAGGAAGCACTCCAAAGAGCCATGACCGATCAAGTACAAGGTCTTGGTCACCTTACATTGGAATTAACCGATGATGCAATGACTCATTTTGCACAGTCTGCTAATGGAGACTTGCGGTCCGCTCTAAATGGCTTGGAACTTGCTGCTTTCTCTACACCTGAAAATGAAAAAGGTCAGATTTCCATTGGATTGGAGATCGCAGAAGAATGTATGCAGAAGAAGAGCTTTTCCCATGATAAAGACGGCGACGCTCATTATGATGTTCTGTCTGCTTTTCAAAAATCAATTAGAGGAAGCGATGTTAACGCAGCGCTGCATTATTTAGGACGGTTAATTGAGGCAGGAGATTTAGATAGCATAGGGAGACGTTTAGTCGTGATCGCCTACGAAGATATCGGACTCGCAAATCCTCAGGCTGGACCAAGAGCACTGTCGGCAATCGAATCGGCAGAGAGGCTTGGTTTTCCTGAAGCACGTATTCCTTTAGCAGTTGCAGTTACTGAACTAGCTCTATCACCTAAGTCCAATAGCGCATATAAAGCCCTGGATTCAGCTTTAGCTGATATTAGAAAAGGAAAAAGCGGAGAAGTTCCGAGCCATTTAAAAGACTCTCATTACAAAGGTGCCGAAAAACTCGGCAGAGGGGCAGACTATAAATATCCTCACAATTATGAGAATGGGTGGGTCAGCCAGCAGTACCTGCCTGATTCCATTAAAGACCGAAGCTATTATGAACCTAAGGCAACTGGTAAGTTTGAACAGGCTCTTAAACAAGTTTTCGAAAAAATTTCTAAACACAAACCAAGATAAGTATATTTCATCTTTTTGTTGGTAACACTACTACTAAATCTGCCAAACTATTTTTCTAAAAAATATTATACAGGAGTGGTGTAGAATGCCAAAAGTAAGACAGGATGCCTGGTCTCATGAAGATGATTTATTACTTGCAGAAACAGTGTTAAGACATATTAGAGAAGGAAGCACACAATTAAAAGCCTTTGATGAAGTTGGAGATCTATTAAATCGCACCTCTGCTGCCTGCGGGTTCAGGTGGAATGCAGAAGTTCGCCAAAAGTACGAGCAAGCTGTCGAATTAGCAAAAAAACAACGGAAAGAGAAAAAACGAAAAGAAGCAAGTCATCATCCTGCTGTAATGCAGCAAGTGCACCTGCCTTTCTCTTATGAGGTTCAAGAAGAAATTGAAGAAAAAGAGGAGGATCAGCCAGTTTATCATGCTGCAGTCCAGAAGGATCCTGAACCTGAGCTTCACATGACTCAGGTCATTCGTTATTTGAAAAGTCTTCAAAAGGATTCCTCTGCAACTGATTCTGTTAAGAACCAACTAAAGGATCTGGAAACAGAAAATGCTAAACTAAAAGACATCAACCTTCAGTTAAATAGTCAATTAGAATCAATGAGTGAAGATTATCAAGCTCTTATTCAAATCATGGACCGTGCCCGTAAAATGGTTATGTTTGATGAGCAGGATTATCAGATGAAACCACACTTTCGAATGGAGAAGAACGGCAACTTAGAGAATGTTGCCCGCTAATTCCCTGAAGCTAGTGCTGAACAACATTCCATACAACCAAAGTATATATAAAAAATGCGTACGGCAGTGCCCGTACGCATTTTTACATTATGCACACATAAAAAATAAACCAATCCCAATTGTGCCGTTGTATCATGAGTTTTGAACCCGCTCCAGGCAGGTGGGTGCCCTGCTTCGCATTTCTTGCGTCCTCCCATCAGTGATGGTTAAGAGGCTTGCATTCCATGCGAAAACGCCAGGCTCCCGATTCATAAATGTTCGGTCAAAACGTACATTCGAACAACGCACACATCAGGATTGGTTTAATTTTGTATCCAAATTGTAGCATATTTACAAGAGCTTATCAAGAACTATATCCCCGGATAACTATATGACTTCAGTCCTGTTTTTTCTGTTTTAACTGCAGGTGAAGTTCATCTAATTGAGCTTTGCTCACACTGCCAGGCGCCTCTGTAAGCGGGTCCTGAGCAGAGGCTGTTTTTGGAAACAAGATCGTGTCTCTAAGATTGGTTCTTCCAGCCAGAAGCATAATAAACCGGTCAAACCCTAACGCAATGCCCCCGTGGGGTGGTGCTCCTGATTCTAACGCTTCTAAAAGAAAGCCAAACTGTTCATTCGCTTCTTCCTGGCTGAACCCAAGAACGTTAAACATTTGATCTTGCAGTTCTTTCTCATGAATACGGAGCGACCCTCCACCTAATTCATATCCATTCAGTACAATATCATAAGCCTCCGCATGAACCTCTTCTGGATGGGTTAGCAACTTATCCACATCTTTGGCAGCAGGCATCGTAAATGGATGGTGAGCGGCAAAGTACCGGCCAGCGTCTTCATCGTATTCAAACAGCGGCCAGTCCGTTACCCATAAGAAATTAAACTTAGTTTCATCAATTAAATCAAGCTTCCTAGCCAATTTCTGTCTTAAAGCGCCAAGACTGTCCCGTACGACTGAAGTCTTATCTGCTACAAATAATAAGAGGTCCCCATTGTCTACTGCTAATTTATCCTGCAGCTGTTGAACTTCCTCTTCACTAAAGAACTTAGCAATAGGTCCATTCAATTGGCCATCTTTCATCTTAAGCCATGCTAAACCTTTTGCACCATACACTTTAACATCTTCTGTGAGTTGATCAATGTCCTTACGAGAGAATTGGTCAGCTTCTGCCTTTACATTAATCGCACTTACCTGACCACCAGAAGATACGGCACCGCTAAATACTTTAAACCCGGAATCTTTTACTTGCTCCGAGATATTGACAAGCTCCAGACCGTACCGTGTGTCTGGTTTATCAGAGCCAAACCGCTCCATGGCTTCTTCGTAAGGAAGGCGTGGGAAAGGAAGGGTGAGTTCTACGCCTTTCACTTCTTTCATAACCTTTTCCATCATTTTTTCCGTCATGGCCATGATTTCTTCCTGAGACATGAAAGAAGTTTCAATATCGACTTGGGTGAATTCCGGCTGCCTGTCTGCTCTAAGATCTTCATCACGAAAACAGCGAGCGATTTGATAATATTTTTCGAATCCAGCCACCATCAGAAGTTGTTTGAATAATTGAGGAGACTGAGGCAGTGCATAGAAATCTCCTTCATGAACACGGCTGGGAACCAAATAGTCCCGTGCGCCTTCAGGAGTACTTTTAGTAAGCATTGGCGTTTCCATTTCAAGATAGCCTTCTTCATTCAAAAAGGTTCTTATGGACTGGGTCGCCTGATGACGAAGCTTAAAGGTATCCTGCATTTCTTTACGACGCAAATCAAGATAGCGGTACTTTAATCTCAGGTCCTCAGATACCTCCGATTGATCCTCAATCATGAATGGAGGGGTTTTCGCCTTATTTAAAACCTTTACATGGTTAGCTGTAATTTCGATGTTTCCGGTAGCCATGTTGTTGTTTACCGTGGCCGCATCACGGGCCACAACCATTCCCCTAATTTCCAGTACAAATTCACTTCGTACACTTTCTGCAATTTCCAGTGCTTCTGCAGAAATTTCTGGATTAAATACAACCTGAACCAGTCCGGAACGATCTCTAAAATCAATAAAGATCAATCCTCCAAGATCCCTTCGTTTCTGAACCCAGCCTTTAATAAGTACTTCTTGTTCAATTTGTGCTTCTCTAATGGAACCACAGGCGATTCTTTCCATATTATTCCCCTCCCGGTAACTGTTGCTGCAAGTGCTGAACGACTTCAGCAATTGGCACTTCTTGTTGTTCTCCACTTTGCATATTTTTAACGTTTACCACTTGGTTTTCCACTTCTCTATCACCTAGAACGACTACATATTTTGCTTGAAGCCGATCAGCTGATTTAAATTGGGCTTTCATTTTTCTATTTTGATAATCCTTGTCCACTTGTACTCCAGCATTCCTGAGCTGATAGGTCAGCTTAACCGCTTCCTGAGCAGCCTCATCGCCAAATGAAACCACATAGCAATCTAACCCTTCATTAACTGGCAATTCTATTTCCTCTGCTTCTAATGCCATTAACAAACGTTCAATACTAAATGCAAAACCGATACCGGAAGTTTCAGGTCCGCCAATTTCCTCTACCAGGCCTGTATACCGTCCACCGCCGCTTAAGGTGGTGATAGCTCCAAATCCTTCTGCCTCGCTCATAATCTCAAAAGCCGTGTGATTGTAATAATCAAGGCCGCGTACGAGATTGGGATCGATAACATAGTCAATCCCCATAGAATCTAAATAGTTTTTAACCTGGTTGAAGTATTTTTGAGAATACTCATTTAAGTAATCCAAAATTGATGGAGCAGTTTCCATTGCAGGGTGGTCTCTATCCTTTTTACAATCTAGTATCCTCAATGGATTCTGATCCAATCTCACTTGGCAGTCAGCACAAAGCTCTTCTTTATGAGGTTGAAAGTGAGCTACTAGTGCTTCCCGGTGAGCTTCACGGCTCTCTTTGTCTCCTAAGCTGTTCAGTACCAGCTTTAAAGATTTCAGTCCCAGCTCTTCATAAGCACTCATAGCTAAAGCAAGAACTTCCGCATCAATCGCAGGATCATCACTACCTAAAGCTTCAATGCCAAATTGAACAAATTGGCGGAGTCTCCCTTGCTGAGGTCGTTCATAACGGAACATAGGACCCACATAGAAATACTTAACCGGCTGATTAGGCAGCCCATAGCCTTTATGCTGAACATAAGAGCGTACGACGGAAGCGGTACCCTCAGGTCTTAGCGTAATACTACGGCCCCCGCGATCTTCAAACGTATACATTTCTTTCTGCACGATATCCGTGCTGTCCCCCACTCCGCGTTGAAATAATTCAGTGTGTTCAAAGATAGGGGTTCTAATTTCTTTATAATGGTAACGGCGGCACAAATCCGCTAATACTTTCTCTACATACTGCCATTTTTCCGAAACCCCAGGTAATAGATCCTGCGTTCCTCTTGGAGCATTAATACTCATCTGAATTCCTCCTTAATTTCTTGATTCGAATTCCAGGAACTAACAAAAAACTCCCGTCCCTATTCCTCAAAAAAGGAAAAGGGACGGGAGTTTGCCCGCGTTGCCACCCTAGTTGAAGCCATTATGCTCCCACTCAGAAACAGTTAACGCCTAGTTTACGTTCACGCCTACTTCTATTTCGACGCGGCACCTAAGAAATGTCTTTCATCTGACCATCATAATGAAATGCTTTCAGCCGTAGGCATTTCTTCTCTGTGTATGTGGGTTCAGACTACTTTTTTCCTCACTGGTTTTCTTCGATTCATTATAGAATTGATTACTATCATATAGGCTTACATATTCCTATGTCAAGCACTTTTAAAATTAATTACAAAGAATTATTTATTTATCCCATTAAAGGATTTACAATTCAAATTGTCGAATAGAAGAGGGATAGGTAAATATCAGGAGGTGTATGCATGGCAAAAAAAGGATTAATAGCCCTGTTTATTATTATTCTAGGGCTCACAACAGTGGTTTCTTCTACCGTTTATGCTGATTCCGCCACAATTAATGCGGATCATTTAAATGTTAGAAGCGGACCGGGTACAGGATATGCAAGTTTGGGAAAAGTTAATACCGGCGAATCCTATTCAATCATTGATGAAAAAAATGAATGGTTGAAAATTCATTGGCATGACCAAACCGGCTGGGTAGCTAAAGAGTTTGCAAATGTAAAAAGCAAAGAAAGTTCTCTTGCAGCTAAAGTGGATCATTTAAGAATCCATTCCAGGCCAGAATTAAATAGCAGCATTAAAGGTTATTTAATGAAAGGCGACATGGTGAACGTCAAAGACCGAAAAGGAAAATGGGTACTTATCGAACAATCCAATACTAAAGGATGGGTACACAGTGATTACCTCACAAACTCCGTTTCTGCGGAATCCGAAGAATCTTCAGCAGGTCAGACTCAAAAATCTATGGGTGAATTAACGATCACCACTTCCATTTTGAATGTCAGGAATGAAAGTTCAACAAATGGAAGCATAGTAGGACAAGTCTATAATAGTGAGAATTACGACTACATAAGCGAACAGCAAGGATGGTATGAAATTGAACTCCATAATGGAAAAACCGGCTGGGTTGCGGGTTGGTTCACTAGTAAAGACCATACTGACCCTTCACAAGATTCCTCCTCGTCTTATGTGACCCTGCAATACAATGGCACCCATTTACGCAGTGGTCCTTCCACAAATCATCAGATCGCAGGGACCGGCAGGCAAGGAGACCAATATCAAGTCCTTTCCAAAGAAGGTGAATGGTACAAAGTCAGTTTTAAAGGCAAACCAGCATTTGTGGCAGGTTGGATTGTGGAAGAACATAACGGAACTTTGTCATCTGCCCCTTCGAGTAACGGAACGCTTAATGGAAAAACGATTATGATTGATCCAGGTCACGGCGGACGCGATACCGGAGCTCTAGGTTTTACTGGAACGACAGAGAAAACCATTACACTCCAAACAGGAGAGCATTTAAAACAACAACTAGAAAGCTATGGAGCTAAGGTCATCCTAACAAGGAATAGTGATCAATACGTTGCCCTGTCTATTCGATCTGCCACGGCTCAGGCATCCAAGGCGGACGCTTTCATAAGTCTTCACTTTAACAGTGTACCTTCTTCCATTGCTGCGAATGGAATTGGCTCCTATTATTATCATGATAAAGACCAATCTCTGGCCAATGATATTCAAAGTGAGATGGTACAATCAACCGGACTCAAAAGCCGCGGCGTACATTTTGGAGATTTTCACGTAATTAGAGAAAACAATAAACCAGCTGTTCTTCTCGAATTAGGATTTATATCTGATCGTAATGAAGAGCAGACGGTTAAAGGCGTGCATTATCAAACGAAAGTTTCTCAAGGCATAACCAATGGCCTGCTTCGTTATTTTGCTCCCTCCTAAATCATTCACATAATGATAGAAGGCTTTTTGCCAAAATTAAATCCGAACGATGTTGGAATAGTAACGAATTCTTCCAACATCGTTCGGATTTTTTGGCACGGCAACACTATTGATCACTAAATAGAGGTACAGGTTATCCCTGTACCTCTTTTATCTTTCTTTACTATCTAGAATCAAGGTTACCGGGCCTCTATTGGTTAATTTCACATTCATCATTTCACCAAAAGCCCCAGTTTCAACCGCGACGCCTTCTTCAGTCAGCATATGGTTAAAACGATCATACAGCTCGTTTGCTATATCAGGCTTGGCTGCACTCATGAAATTCGGACGGCGTCCCTTACGGCAATCCCCATATAGAGTAAATTGAGAAACAGATAACAATCTTCCGCCAACATCCAGCAACGACTGATTCATTTTTTGGGTCTCATCCTCAAATATTCGTAAGTAAGGAATCTTTTTAGCGAGATAACGGGCATCATCTTCTGTGTCATCATGTGTAACTCCTAGCAGTACGACAAGTCCTTGCTGAACCTGTCCCACGATCTTTTCATCCACTTCTACAGACGCTTCTGCAGCTCTTTGAATAACCGCTCTCACCGCTACCCCTCCTGTTTAATTACTGCATTACTCTTCTAACTGTATAAACATCTTGAATCTGCTTAATTCGTTCCACTATTTTTCTTAGATGGCTGATATTCTGGATGAGAATGGTGATATTGATCGTCGCCATTTTATTGCGGTCTGATTTTCCTGAAACTGCCGTGATATTTGTTTTCGTTTCATTCACTGCTTGTAATACCTCATTTAACAAGCCCCGTCTGTCGTATCCCCAAATTTCCAGGTCTACATGATACTGTTTTGAATCGGTGGTTGAACTTTCCCATTCTACTGGCAGCAGTCGAGACTGAGCTTCGTCGGTTTTTACATTTGGACAGTCGGTTCGGTGCACAGACACACCTCTCCCTTTCGTTATATAGCCAACAATATCATCACCGGGAACAGGGCTGCAGCATTTTGCCAGACGGACGAGAAGGTTATCTACTCCTTCCACCCGGACACCGGAATCTTTCTTGCCGGAATGCTTGGAAGTTTTGATTTCAGTGGTAGTGACGTCTGCCAGGGTTTGAGCTAAATCCTGCTCTTTTTCCTTCTGCTTACGAAGTTTTTCTGTGAGCCTCGTTGCAATTTGAGCAGCAGTGATTCCCTGATAGCCTACCGCCGCGAACATATCTTCTTCATTGGAAAAGTTAAATTTCTCAGATACTCGTCTTAAATTATCAGCAAAAAATACCTCTTTGGGCTGAATACCAAAATTTCTGATCTCATTTTCGACAAGCTCTTTACCTTTGCCAATGTTTTCATCTTTTCTCTGCTTTTTAAAGAATTGCTTAATCTTATTTTTGGCCTGGGACGTCTGTGCAAGTTTAATCCAATCTTTGGAGGGGCCGTACGAATGTTTCGACGTCATCATTTCTACAATATCCCCGGTCCTTAGCACATAGTCCAGCGGCTCCATTTTTCCATTTACTTTAGACCCAATTGTCTGATTTCCTACTTCAGTGTGGATGCGATAAGCGAAATCGATCGGCACTGAACCAGACGGAAGCTCGATGACATCCCCTTTAGGAGTAAAGACATAAACCATGTCCGAGAATAAATCAACTTTTAGAGATTCCATAAACTCTTCTGCATCATGGGTTTCACTCTGCCAATCCAGTATTTCTCTAAACCAGGTGAGCTTCTCTTCAAATGACTGCTCAGGTGAAGTTTGACGACCTTCTTTATAGGCCCAATGCGCAGCAATCCCATACTCTGCAATTTCATGCATCTCATGGGTTCTGATTTGCACCTCCAGAGGATCGCCTTTAGGACCAATAACCGTGGTATGCAACGATTGATACAGATTGGGCTTAGGCATAGCAATATAGTCTTTAAATCGTCCCGGCATAGGTTTCCAGCAAGTATGAATAATTCCGAGTACTGCATAACAATCTTTAATACTGGTTACCAGAATACGCACGGCCAGAAGATCATAGATTTCATTGAACTGCTTATTCTGCAAAACCATTTTGCGATAGATACTGTAAATATGCTTCGGTCTGCCGTTTAAATCTGCTTCAATATTTACATCTTTCAGCTGATTGTCAATCTCGTCCATAACATCTTCTATATAGAATTCCCGTTCATTCCGCTTCTGCTTCATAAGATGGACAATTCGGTAATATTGTTGTGGATTTAAATACCGCAGAGCTGTATCCTCAAGTTCCCATTTAATGGTCGAAATTCCTAACCGATGAGCTAGAGGCGCAAAGATTTCCAGTGTTTCATTCGAAATTCTCCGCTGTTTCTCTGGCGGCAGGTGCTTCAAAGTCCGCATGTTGTGCAATCGATCTGCAAGTTTAATTAAAATCACCCGAATGTCCTTTGCCATGGCGACAAACATTTTCCGATGATTTTCAGCTTGCTGAGCTTCTTTAGATTTATATTTAATCTTACCCAGCTTGGTTACCCCATCTACCAGCATGGATACTTCTGTGTTAAATTCTCTCTCTATCTCTTCCAACGTAATCTCTGTATCCTCAACTACGTCATGTAAGAATCCGCCAGCAACAGTTTCAGGATCCATCTCCAAATTGACTAAAATTCCAGCCACTTGAATGGGATGAATAATATATGGTTCTCCTGATTTCCGGTACTGTTCGCTATGAGCCTTTTCTGCAAACTGAAAAGCCCTTCGGATAAAGGCAAGATCTGTATTATTTAAATAGCTGCCTGCCTGTTCAATAACTTCTTCAGCTGTCAGCACTGTATCTTTCGCCATTCAATCACCCTAGTTCCTTTAAGCTACTTTCCCAAATACTATGGTTTGCTTTTCATTATCGAAAAAAGCTTTACAAATGTAAAGAAAAACGTACACATTTACCTAATTGTAAAATAAAGAGCGCCCTCACGAAGGGCACTCCCTATTCTCTAGTATTGCATTAAAGTACAAACATCATAACCGTCGAGTTTCTTACGTCCGTCTAAATAAGTAAGCTCGATAAGAAATGCGCATCCTGCTACAACTCCGCCAAGCTGTTCCACCAACTCAATGGTTGCCTCAATCGTACCGCCCGTAGCCAGCAAATCATCAATAATTAAAACTCGCTGACCAGGCTTGATGGCATCTTTATGAATAGCAAGGACATCATTGCCATATTCTAAGCCATAATCTACTTTAATCGTTTCACGAGGAAGTTTTCCTTCCTTTCTTACAGGAGCAAAACCTATCTCTAAAGCATAGGAAACGGGACAGCCTACAATAAACCCGCGAGCCTCCGGTCCTACGACTAATTCTATTTCTTTATCCTGGGCGTAATCCACAATGTCATCGACAGCTGACTTAAAGGCCTTCCCATTATCCATCAATGGCGTAATATCTTTAAATTGAATGCCTTCTTTAGGCCAATTTTCTACGATGGCAATATGTTCTTTATAATCCATTAACTGCTTCCTCCTCGATTGGACTCATATATGAATCAAGCCAATCTTTTAATTCTTTAAAGGTTGAATAATATAATGCTTGTTCAATCTTAAGCTGATATTGTCTTTCTTGGTATAATACGGATTCCTGTAAATCCTTCTGAGAAGGTTTTGAATTAATCGTAATAAGTCCATCTTCCATTTTAACAAATTCAAGCTCAAAAAACACCTGTGAAATAAAATCTACCATTGACCGGTCCCATCCTCGGCGGGCAGCCAGCTGGTCACCTTCACGGTCCAGATTGAAAGTTTTGCGCTTCATAAGCATACCATAAAACCATTTGAAATGGTCTCTGGTTGGCCATGTCTTTAAGAACGCGCCATCTTCTAATCGGTAGCAGGCATATAATTTCCCTGGTTGCTGCTTTTTCAGAAGTCCAGCCAGGTCTTCTAATCGATTAGGTAAATCAAGCAGCAGGACTCCATCAAACTCTTCAGAACCATCTAATTCTGCATGGGAATAGATGGGTAATTGATGGGGAGATTGAGCAGCATCATGAAAGGTTACGGCAGCAAATTTCTCTCCATCTGGAATAGTTATATTTTTTTCCAAATGTTTGGAGCCTCGAAAGTCAAACAGCTGCCATTCGTTGATCATCATGTCTTTAATCATTAATTGCAGATTTTTTTTGCCATTCCATTCGTTAATCCCCAATTCTCCCACTACCTCCAAACTTGCGTGAGGAGAGATATGAGGATAAAGTTCCCCCATTCCAAAGGCCACACCTTCAAGCTTTGCATTTTCTTTCTGAAATTGCAGCTTTAAATGGTTTTTGCGGCTTCCTATAAGTCGAATTTCTTTTGGAGAATGCTTAACTCTGAATAATGGCTTAGGATTCCCCATCCCGAAAGGACGCAGTTGATTAACTTCTTCCACTTGTTTTAACGAGAGATTTTCAATATCAACCGTCAAGGCTATGTCTAAAGTCTGCTGGTAATCTTCTGCAGACAGTTTCTGATCAGCAAGACGATTTAAATCCTTACGCAGACCGTCTATCTGTTCGACTGACAACGTCATGCCTGCTGCCTGAGCATGGCCACCGAAATGCTTAAACCGATCTCTCACTTCCATACAGTTTTGAAACAAATCGAAGGCATCGATGCTGCGGGCAGATCCTTTGGCTTCCCCTAACTCCTTGTCTATCCCTAACACAATGGCGGGACGATCAAATTTTCTTACAAGCTTCGAGGCTACGATCCCAAGGACCCCAGGATTCCACCCTTCTTTAGCAACGATAATTACACGATCAGAAACCTCTTCACCGGAGGCAAGCATTTCTTCAGCTTCTTTAGCAATGTCCGCCACTATCTTCTGTCTCTCCTGGTTCAGTGAATTAATAAATTCAGCCAGTTGGATAGCTTCATCTACATTTGAAGATAGGAGAAGATCTACAGCTGGACTTGCATCCTGTAACCGTCCCACTGCGTTTAACCGGGGGCCAATCGTAAAGCCAATCGTTTCTTCATTAATATGCCCATCGATACCACATACTTGTCTTAAAGCTTCAATACCGGGACGGTTGGAATGAGAGATTGCCTGAAGTCCAAAGTGAGCAAGAATTCGATTCTCTCCTTGAAGGGGAACGAGGTCTGCTATCGTACCTATAACTACTAGATCTAAGAGTTCTTTAGGAAATCTGCCCAGAAGAGCTGAAGCAAACTTAAAAGCGACACCTACACCTGCCAACTCATCAAATGGATAATCCTTAGACGTTTTTGGATGAATAATCGCATAAGCATCCGGTAATTTCTCCTGAACCTCGTGGTGATCCGTAATAATCAAGTCTATCCCGAGCTGCTTGGCTACTTCCGCTTCATGAGCAGCCGCAATCCCATTATCTACTGTTATAATGACTGAATAACCTGTATCTCCAGCAAACATAAATGCCTCTTCATTCGGTCCATAGCCTTCTGTGAAGCGGTTAGGAATGTAAAAATCACATTCTGCTCCAGCTTCCCTAAGGGCTTCCACCATAACAGTGGTGGAGCTGACACCATCCGCATCATAATCCCCAAATACTAAAATCGACTCTTTATTTTCAATAGCCCTCCTAACTCTCTCCACAGATTTACTCATATCTGACATTAAAAAAGGGTCATGAAGATTATCTAGTGAAGGATGCAGAAACTTTTCAATTTCATCCGGTTCCATGATATTTCTTTTGTGAAGCAGCGTTTGTGTCAGCTGCGTAAGACCATGAACGGGACTCACAGAGTCATTCCATTCGTTATATGTAAAGTTCCATTTCATCTTGCTTCGTAACATAAATTCACCCCTGACCCATCTATTATACAAGAGGGAACCAGGGGCCGCAAACAGGAGTTAGGTTACATTATTATGTGTATTCTCATCGCGCTCACCAATTTCGGACTCGTGCGCCTGATCTGCTATGCTTTCTTCAGCTTCAGTTGGGCCAGCAGAAAGAGAAGATAATCGGTTACGCAAAGATCGATTTTCTCTTTTTAATTTAAAATAACGCACAGCACCTGCAGAAGCTGTTACCAGCCCCCCCATAAGTACAGAAATAATAATTACGAGAATTAACGGAGCCTGGCCGGTTCCGAACATATAATTCACTTCAACGGGATCCACGTTTATTACAGCAAAAATAGCAATGAGTAAAGCAAAAATAAGAGCAAGAATAATATAGCTTTGACCTTTCAATCTCGATTCCTCCTTTCAAACCTTACCCTTGTTATACCCTAAATCAGTCAAGATAAATCTAAAAAGCTGCCTCTATTATAAGAGGCAGCTTTGCTTAAATCAGACCTGAGGTCCTCCGGTATTTTTTTTCTTTTTCGCAAACTCTAATGGTTTTTCTTTGAGGCTGCGGCCCCGCCAGATCAACCAGAGCTGAGCAGCAATGAAGACAGAAGAATAGGTACCGGCAATTAAACCAACTACGAGGGCGAAGGAAAAGTTCGTTATAGATGACGCCCCGAAAATGAGCAGCATTACGGCAGCAAAGATAACAGTGAGAACGGTGTTAATACTCCGTGTTAAAGTCTGCAGTAAACTGTCGTTCACAATTTTAGCAAGTTCTTTAAAAGATTTAACCTTGCGTTTTCTCTGCAGGTTCTCCCTAATCCTGTCAAAGGTCACGATCGTATCGTTGACCGAGTACCCCACTATGGTAAGAATTGCTGCAATGATCGTAATATCAAACTCTAACCTCGTTATGCTGAACAGCGCGATAATAAAGAAAGCATCGTGCAGTAAAGCAATAATCGCAGTTAATGCAAAGAAGAACTCAAATCGGATCGTGACATAGATAATAATTCCTATCGATGCATATAGAACCGCAAGGGCAGCGTTTTTAGCCAGTTCTTGCCCGACGACTGGTGAAACGGTACTAACGTTCGGTGTATTGCCGTACTTATCCTCATAATAGGTCTGAATATCGGCAATTTTTGATTTGCTTAATTCTTTTTCAAATCTAGCTACGGCAATTTCATTATTGTCTCCTGAAATTACCACCTTCTTAGGTTTTACATCAAACTCTTCATCCAATGTCTGCTCCACTTGGGCAGCCTTTATATTTCCATCAGATAGGATGGATAACCTCGAACCGCTGGTAAAATCAATTCCCAGATTTAACTTAAAGATTGAAAGCACTATAATTCCTGCCACAACCAATACAATCGATAAGGCGAAGAAACGGTTACGAACGCCGACCAGATCAAATTTACGTCTCATAAATGTCGGCTCTACTTCTTTGCCTTTCTCAATTGGCAGAATATCTTTCGAATGAACGCCAAACCAATTTGGTTTTTTAGTTAAGAAGCGGCTTTTAACCCATAGTCCCATCAAGAACCTTGTACCATATACAGCGGTAATAAAGCTGACTAAAATACTGACAATCAGCATAGTCGCGAACCCTTTTACCGAGCTGGTACCGAAAATAAACAGTACAGTTGCGGCAATTAAGGTGGTAATGTTCGCATCCAGTATAGTGGATAGAGACTGACGGTTACCTGCCTTAAAGGCAGACATTACTGATTTGCCGGATTTTAACTCTTCTTTAATTCGTTCGTAGGTAATAATGTTGGCATCTACCGCCATCCCTACCCCGAGCACCAGAGCAGCTATACCCGGCAAGGTTAGCACCCCTTGCATGAAATCAAAGACCACTAAGATCAAATAGATATATGCCGTTAATGTAACTGCAGCAATAACCCCTGGAAAACGGTAGAAGAAAATCATAAATAAGAAAATAATAGCGATACCAATCGCACCGGCAAAGATCGTCTTATTCATGGCCTGTTCACCGAACTGAGCTCCTACAGAAGTCGAGTAGGTTTCTTTAAGATTGACCGGCAGTGAGCCTGCGTTTAAAATATCCGCCAGCTGTTTAGCTGATTCAGAAGTGAAGTTTCCTTCTATTTGTACTGACTTATTGCGAATAGGCTCACTTACTCTCGGCGCAGATATATAGTTATGGTCTTCTTTTCCATACTGATCAGCGAAGGAAGAATCCTTATCATAATCCAGCCAGATCACCATGAGGTTTTCTAGGTATGGGGTATCAGGATCCTGCTCCCTGCCTGAAATTTCTTTCGTTACATCATAAAATTTAGAAGGGTCCTTCATATCGAGTGTGACAATAGGATTGTTGTTTTTGTCATAAGACAATTGAGCGCTGCCTTCAACAAGATCTGACCCATTCATGTATTCTTTTCCGTTAACATCACGGAAAGAGAGACGTGCCTGAGTGGAGAGAAGTTTCCGTGCCTGCTGTTGGTCTTTAACCCCTGCAAGCTGAACACGAATCCGATGACCACTCTCAATGTTTATGTTTGTTTCACTTATCCCCAGTGCGTTAACACGCCTGTTTAACGCTTCAACGGTAGCTTCCATTGCTTGTTGATCAATATTCTGACTGTCATTTATCGCCTCAACATCATAGAGAATCTCAAAGCCACCTTGAAGATCCAATCCTAGCTTTATATCTTTTGTAACATTTGTTATGGTCGTGCCTATTAAAGTTCCTAGTACAACAAGAACTAGAAAAAAGGCGACGATACGACCTCGTTTCACCATAACGTTCCCTGCCTCCTTTATTCCTTACAGACCGTTGCACCCATCATTGCTATGTATGTATAACGTAGGTACAGGCTGACTGTGTTCACTTTAAATTGGTTTTGCTGAAGCTTCCCGTACCAATTTTACTACTATTTTTCTATTTGACAACAAAAGATTGGGTTTTACTAAAATAATTTGCTGATTCCTGTCTTATTATTTATCTCCAATTTGTCCAGAAATAGCCTGAATGGACGCTTTTAAATCCTCGTTTTGATATGCATCAACCGTTAAGTAGCTAACATACAGCTGACTGCTTAAATGAAAAATGTCCTGCACGACCTCATAGATCCGTTTCGCAGGGTCCCCTTTCCAAACCTTCTTCCTTAGACACATCCAGATCTCTTCTTTGTTTGCGCGGTTGTAGCCCATAAGTTTAAATTCTTCTACCTTGCTTTCTAACACTGGCTCTACGAAACTCTTCCACTGGCTAGTTGGTTTTTGCATGTCCAGCCCTCCCTCTCATTCCCAACACTTGCGAACGAATTCCTGTTGGTTGTCATGCCTTGTCCCACCATTCGCATATACTTCATTGTAGCGGAATTTCAAAATTTTGAGAAGGCGGATGTCATTTATGTCTAAACAAACCTTTCTTCATGGAGCACTTATTCTTGTAGCTGCCGGGCTGGTAACCCGATTACTCGGGTTTATAAATCGCATTGTTGTGGCAAGAGTGATGGGAGCTGAGGGGGTTGGATTGTATATGATGGCCCTCCCTACTTTAATTCTCGCCATCACAATCACACAGTTCGGCTTGCCGGTTGCTATATCCAAACGTGTCTCGGAAGCTGAAGCCACTGGAAATGAAAAGAAGATAAAGAAAATTCTGCTCGTATCCATAACGATCACAGGGGTACTTAGTATTATTTTTACAATTGGATTATTTGTGCTCTCCCCGCTCGTCGCTAAGTATTTTCTTACGGACGCTAGAGCGTTGTACCCTTTACTTGCTGTTACGCCGATTATTCCTATTACAGCGGTTTCTTCCGTATTGAGAGGTTACTTTCAAGGAAGGCAGAACATGAAGCCGCAGGCGATGTCACAAATCATTGAACAAGTAGTACGGATAACTGGTGTGGTTGTGTTAACGAAATTATGCCTTCCCTATGGAATTCAATATGCAGCAGCAGGAGCTATGGCCGCTGTCGTTTTAGGAGAATTGGTCTCCTTATTCTATATGATGAGGCAGTTTAATCTGAGTAAACGGTTCAAATTAAGAACAACATGGACGAAACATATTAGTCAGGGGCGGGAAACCTTTCAAGAACTAATGGCAATCGCACTGCCTACCACCGGCAGCCGTTTTATTGGTTCACTCACTTACTTCTTTGAACCGATATTGGTCGCTCAAAGCTTAGCAATTGCTGGAATTACGGCAATTGAATCGACGAAACAATACGGAGAACTGACGGGTTATGTGCTGCCATTATTATTCCTTCCTACTTTTTTAACGCATGCACTATCCGTTGCCTTAGTTCCATCGATAAGTGAAGCGGCTGCTATTCATGCAAAAGAAACGATTCAATACCGTATTTTACAATCGATTCGCCTTTCCCTTGCATCAGGTGGGGTCATTACGATTATTTTTATGATTTTTCCTGCTGTTATTCTATATGCCATTTACGGGACGAGTCATGCCGCTTTTCTATTGCAGTTCATGGCACCATTCTTCCTGCTGCATTATATTCAAACTCCTCTGCAGGCGAGTTTACAAGCACTCGATCTTGCTTCTTATGCCATGTGGAATACGTTGATTGGCGCCGTAATAAAGTTTATTGTGCTTGTCGGATTAAGTTCACAGCCGCAATACGGAATTAATGGGGTAGCAATTGCTATGGTAACAGGTGTAGTGATCGTCACCTTATTGCATTTAGCCGTTCTCATTAAACATGCAGAATTTAAGCTGCCGATTCAATTGTTTACAAGGTTCACGCTCATCGTCGCTTCAACCGGGTGGATTGGTTTTGAATTAAAGGATCACTGGCTTCTCTCTAGCAAACCGGTGCCGCAATTAATCATTATGGGACTCACATTAACCCTAATCTATATTACTTTGTTATTTGTCTTCAAATTAATCCGGAAAGATGAATGGAAAATGATTCCTTGGGGTAAGCTTTTTCCTAAGAAATAAGATAAGCACAAAAAGACCCGAACCTATGTAAATCAATGGTTCGGGTCTTTTTAATAAAAAAATTCTTTCGCTATTATGAAAACTCGTTATTCCGATCGAACCATAACTCCCCCTGATCGTTAAATGAGCATAAGGAAATCTCTTTAACAGATTGAAATCCATGTTTTCCTACTTCATTTAACAGCCAAGTTTTATTCTTTCTAATGGTTTTTAAACCACTATATTGAATTTTCCCATCTGCAATGAGTATCACAGCATAATCAGAACTGCCATCATTGTTTTTTTCAAAAATCGATAATTTCCCAGATGGCTCAAGAATCGCATATGCTACATCATTCACTTGCTGGATCCCATGTTCCCGAAGCTGTAATAATAAATCATTGAAATTATATCTCTGTTTCCTCATTTCCCCTTCATCTATTTTGCCATGTTTAATAAGCACCGAGGGTTTGCCATCAAACCAGCTTCGGAACCAGGGAATTTTCAATGAAGCATACGCACTTCCCCACTGGATAATTAATAAGACGAGCATAGGGACGAGAGCTTCCCAAATGGATGACTTTGGTTTTTCAATAAGAAAGACGGCAATCTCCGCCAGCATAATAAAGACCACCAAATCCATGACGCTCAATTCTCCAATTTCACGCTTCCCCATAATTCGAAAGATCAGCAGAATAAGCAAATAGGTCAAAATCGTACGGAATATAGTGGGTCCTAGAAGCATGAATCATCAGCTCCCCTTCGAAGTACTCCTCACTGTATTAACATGACCTATTTCGTTAATTTTATGTTCCTGCCGCTTCAATAAAGCTAATTGAACTCAAAAGTACTTAGGTTAGAAAAGGTACCAGATACCGGAGAAAGACATAGACGGTACATACGAGCAATGAAATAATTAATACGGGAAAACCATAAAGAGTGAATTTAACAAATGATATTGGCTGACGGTGACTGGCTGCTAAACCTGCTACAACTACGTTTGCTGATGCCCCAACTAATGTCCCATTACCACCCAGGCAGGCACCAAGGGCAAGGGCCCACCAGACCGGATCAACATCCATCATGCCATACCCTTGAAGCTCTTTAACTACTGGAATCATCGCCGCAACAAATGGAATATTATCCACGACCCCGGATAATATTCCCGAACTCCATAACATCACCATGGAAGTGATCGGCATGTCTCCTCCTGAGATCCAAATCATGCCTCTAGCGATTTCGTCGATTATCCCTGCCGTTTGCAGACCGCCTACTAACATAAATAATCCAATAAAGAAAAACAGCGTCACCCATTCCACCTCTTGAAACACTTTTTCAACTTCCAATTCCTTATCTGTCAAAAATAACAGCAGAAGTGCACCGGTTACTGCAATCGTAGTAATATCCATATGGACAAAAGGGTGAAGGACAAAACCCGCAATAGTGAGAGCAAGAACAGAAAGCGATTGAAAAAGCAATTTGGAGACAACGAGATGTTCTTTAGCATCTAATTTCATCAGCTGTGCTGCAAGCTCTGGATTATAGGGAAGAGTCGAACGAAAACGAAGAATTAACAGACCTAAAACGATTAAAAAAATGATTAGGACTACCGGACCCAAATGATATAAAAAAGACAGGAAATTAAAGTGGTCTACCGCTTGTCCAATCATAATATTAGGGGGATCCCCGATCAAAGTAGAAGTTCCCCCAATATTAGAACTAAATATTGTGGTCAAAAGATAAGGGAAAGCAGGCAGTTGAAGTTTTTCAGTTAAAGAAAGTAACACAGGTACAAACAGAAGAACCGTGGTCACATTATCCAAAAACGCAGAGCCTACTGCGGTAAATATTGAGGTGACTGCGAGAAGCGGAACAGGCTTTCCTTTCACTAACTGTGCCAGCCGGATAGCCATAAAGGTGAAGATCCCTGTCTTTTTCGTTATAGAAACAAGAACCATCATGGAAAAAAGAAGGGCTACGGTTTCCCAGTCGATATAAAGAAATGCCTCTTCCCAGTGATATACACGGGTGATTAGTAAGAGAACTCCTCCCGATAATGCTACGAGAGCCCGGTTCCACTTCTCAATCATTATCAATATGTAGCTTGCTGTAAAAATGAGCAATGCAAGGACTGTAGACATAGCACTTCCCCTTTAAAATGGACTTACACTATCCTATTCATTGGACTGGAGAAATATCTACTTCTATCTTGAATACTTCCCTGCATATATTGATATAGACAAGCAAGTAAAGGAGGGGACGTTAGATGAAAAAAATGATGCAGGGTGTCCTAGCTTACGGCGTTGGATTTATTTTCTTAGCCATGTTATTTTTCTCAGGAGTATTAGCGCTTCTATTAAGATTTACTGCTATGGAATATCAAACTCTTAATCAAATTGCCTTAATCGCTGGCATCACAATCCTAGCCGCTGGAGGTCTGCTGTCAGCTTATAAAACCGAACAAAAAGGATGGCTTTCTGGAGGATTAACGGGGTTCATTTTTGTCGCAATGATGGTATTATTTCAAGTTATTTTCGAAAACACATGGATTTCACTACCTCAGCTCAGTTATTTCGGAGGACTATTAATTGCTGCCTGGCTCGGGGGTATGATTGGTGTTAATCTGCCTCGCAGCTCACAAAAAAGGTAGAATTTCTAATACAAAAACCCGTTACTTAAAAGGTAACGGGTTTACTAGTTAGTCTTGATTTAATTTCTCTCTTACAGATGAACGATCAAACTTCATTTGAGTACCATCTTGAATAGCAATCACGATCGCATTCTCTTCAATAGCGTGAATCGTTCCGTGAAGGCCTCCAATAGTAATAATTCTATCTCCTTTTTGAAGTTCCGTCTGCATTTGCTGGACTTTCTTTTGTTTCTTTTGCTGCGGACGAATAAGTAAGAAGTAGAAAATAACAAACATAAGAATAATCGGTAATAATCCTACTAACGTTTGCATTTATATTCCCCCTTTCTAAAAGTTCTTTGCGTTTGGTTTATTGAAACCGTAGCGCTCAAAGAATTCTTCTCTAAAGTCACCGAGTCGATCTTCTCTAATGGCTTCACGCACTTGCCTCATCAATTTTAACAGAAAATAAAGATTATGATAAGTCGTTAGTCGAAAGCCGAATGTTTCATTGGCTTTTACTAAGTGACGAATGTACGCTCTGGTATAGTTTCTACAAGTGTGACAATCACATTCTTCATCTATTGGACTGAAATCCCGAGCAAACTTCGCATTTCTTACGACGAGTCTTCCCTGAGAGGTCATACAAGTTCCATTGCGGGCAATTCGTGTGGGCAGCACACAGTCAAACATATCAATCCCCCTGATCGAACCATCGATTAGGGAATCTGGAGAACCTACCCCCATTAGATAACGCGGCTTGTTATTCGGTAATAAAGGTGTGGTAAATTCCAGCACACGATTCATTACGTCTTTAGGTTCGCCTACAGACAGACCGCCAATAGCAAACCCTGGAAAATCAAGCGAGGTTAAATCACGAGCACTCTGGCGTCGCAATTCTTCGTATTCTCCGCCCTGGACAATTCCAAACAGTCCTTGCTGGTCAGGTCTTTGATGACCTTCCAGGCATCGTTCCGCCCATCGGCTTGTCCTTTCAACAGACTTCTTCATATAATCGTATTCCGCTGGATAAGGAGGACATTCATCAAAGGCCATCATAATATCCGCTCCAAGAGAATTTTGAATGCGCATCGCCTTCTCCGGAGATAAAAATAGTTTCTCACCGCTAATATGGTTACGGAAATGGACGCCTTCTTCTTCAATTTGTCTTAAATCGCTTAGACTAAACACTTGAAAGCCGCCTGAGTCAGTAAGAATTGAACCATTCCAGTTCATAAACTTATGCAGTCCTCCGGCTTCTTCTACAATATCTTCCCCCGGGCGCAGCCACAGGTGATAGGTGTTAGAAAGAATAATTTGAGCGCCCATCTTTTCGAGCTCTTCTGGACTCATCGTCTTGACTGTAGCTAGAGTTCCAACCGGCATGAACATTGGTGTTTCAAACGTTCCATGAGGCGTGTGAACTTTCCCAAGGCGTGCACCCGTTTGTTTACATGTTTTAATTAATTCGTACGTGATTGCCATTGCTTCGATCCTTTCTTTAAAACAATCTTTCTACAGAATCAGCATCGCATCTCCAAAGCTAAAGAATCGATACCTCTCTTCAACCGCCTGATGATAAGCCTCTAGTATAAAATCTCGTCCTGCAAAGGCACTAACTAACATAATTAGTGTGGACTTCGGCAGATGGAAATTCGTAATGAGGCCATCAATTGCCTTGAGCTGCTGAGGTGGATAAATAAATATATCTGTCCATCCGCTTGCTTCTGTAAATTCTCCATAATCACGCATTAGCGTTTCCAGCGTTCGAGTCGAGGTGGTCCCAATTGAAATAATCCGGCCCCCATTTGCTTTAACCCGATTCAATTGTGCCGCTGTTTCCTGACTTACGCGGTAAAATTCTGCATGCATATCGTGCTCTTCTATTTGATCAACGCTCACCGGACGAAAAGTACCTAATCCGACGTGCAAGGTAAGATAAGCAATCTCAACTCCAGATGCTTCAATTTCCGCTAATAGCTCACGGGTAAAATGAAGACCAGCTGTTGGCGCTGCTGCAGAGCCTTCTTCTTTAGCATAAACCGTCTGATAACGCTCACGGTCTGATAATTGTTCTTTGATGTACGGAGGGAGTGGCATTTCGCCCAACGATTCCAGAACTTCTAAAAAGATCCCATCATAATAAAATTGCACTTTGCGACCGCCATGTTCTTGTATTTCGGTGCATTCAGCAATTAGTTTTCCTCCGCCAAATTCAATTCGGGTACCGACTTTGATTTTTTTTGCGGGTTTTACGAGGACTTCCCACACATCATCAGCTTCCTGGTGTAAAAGCAGAACTTCTACCTTGCCGCCTGTATCCTGTTTCGCGCCGTACAAACGAGCTGGAAGCACTTTCGTATCATTTAAAACCAAACAATCCCCCGGATTTAGAAACTCTTGTACTTCATTAAATTTTCGGTGGCTGATCTCTTTTTCCTGCCTATTCAAAACCATGAGCCTGGAAGAAGAACGGTCAAGTAATGGAACTTGAGCAATGAGTTCCTCTGGAAGCTCAAAATCGTATTGATTAATATCCATGAAAATCCCCTACTCCTGACTTAGCGTATTTTGCCTAATAAATAAAAAATGAGTGATAAAATAATACTGGCCACAATTGAAGTCACAATTGGAAAGTAGAAGGTAACTGGCCCTTTTTTAAAAGAAATATCGCCGGGAAGCTTTCCAATAAAACTCCAAAGTAATCCTATGATAATAAAAACAATCCCTATTACAATAAAGATTTTACCGAAGCCCGTCAAGTGCCTGGCACCTCCCTATTGAAATGGGCATAAGCTTTTGGAGTAACAATTCTTCCTCGGGGCGTTCGCTGAATAAATCCAATTTGAAGCAGAAATGGTTCATAAACGTCTTCGATCGTCTGGGATTCTTCACCAATGGTTGCCGCAATCGTGTCTAAGCCGACTGGTCCGCCGCGAAATCCATCCATGATGCCAATCAGAAGCTTATGATCAATAAAATCCAGCCCTTGCTGATCTACTTGCAGCATTTCTAAGGCTTGATGAGTAGTGTCCTGACTAATGATCTCTTCACCATTTACCTGGGCTATATCTCGAACTCTCTTTAATAACCGGTTCGCTATTCTAGGCGTCCCTCTTGATCTAAGCGCTATTTCTTCCGCCGCTTCCTGCTTAATGGCCACATTAAATATTTCCGCTGTTCTTTCAACGATCGCACATAAGGCTTGTGTTTCATAGAAGTCCAGTCGGCTGTGTACCCCAAACCGGTCCCTTAATGGGGCGGATAATAACCCCGCCCTTGTAGTTGCTCCAACCAGCGTAAAGGGAGGAAGGTCCAACCGCACAGACCTTGCACTTGGGCCATTTCCTACAACTATATCCAAACAGAAGTCTTCCATAGCAGGATAAAGAACTTCTTCTACTGATCTTGGCAGACGGTGAATTTCATCGATAAAAAGAACGTCACCAGGTTCAAGCGAAGATAAAATAGCCGCTAAGTCTCCTGCTCTTTCTATAGCTGGCCCGGATGTCGTACGAAATTGAACTTCCATTTCATTAGCTATTATGGAAGCAAGCGTTGTTTTACCAAGGCCAGGTGGACCATACAAAAGAACATGATCCAAAGGTTCATTTCTCATCTTTGCGGCTTCGATAAAAATACTTAAATTTTTCTTCGTTTTATCCTGACCAATATATTGCTTTAAGGTTTCCGGCCGTAAACTGAGTTCGATTTCCTGATCGCTCGACTGGTACTCCCCTGATATCATCCGATCCTCCATGTAAGCTCCTCCTTTCTCTTAGGATTTCATTAACATTTGAAGTCCCTGGCGTACATAATCATCGACTTTCCCAGCTTTTGCCTGATTTAATTCTACGCGGACTGTTTTAAGCTCCTTCTCTGAATAACCGAGTGCTTTTAAAGCTTCCAATGCCTCTTCTATCCTCTCTCTCTTTTCCTTCGAAGTAACATCTTCCTGATAAAAGATGGTTTGTTCATTTTCTTCATCTGGAAGCCAAATAATAAGTTTTCCTTTTAAATCAAGAATCATTTGTCTGGCTGTTTTCTTCCCTACACCAGGAAAACGTGTTAAATACTTCTCATCTTCTTGTTCTATCGCTGTTACAAATTCAGCCACACTCACGCTGCCCAAGATCGCTAAAGCTCCCTTTGGACCAATTCCTGACACGTTTAGCAGCTGGGCAAATAACTGTTTATCTTCTTTCTTCTTAAAACCAAATAAGGACTGGTTATCTTCACGAATATAATGATATGTATGAACTTTCACTTCCTTATTTAAAAACTCCTGGAAATGAAAAGGATTGGCACACAAAACGTGATAGCCAATACCGCTTGTTTCTATAATTATAGAGTCATCTTCAATCGTAGACAGAAGACCTTTCACATATGCGATCATTGCTATTAATCCCTTCTAAGCTGTATTCTTAACCACACTCTATTGTAACATACAAGCACACGTTCCCCTAAGTACTTTCCACTGACAAAAAGTGAGCCAAAGCGGAGAGAATCGTTTGGATCCCATTCCCCAGCCGGCTGCAAGAAGGACTGTCTTATCTCTATGCGTCCATCTTTAAATCATTCATCATCCAAAACAAATAAATCCGAACGATGAGGAAGAATGCCTTTAGCATTTCATCAACGTTCGGATTTAAAATGAGCAAAAGACTTCTGTCCTAGTCTTTTTGCAGAATAATATGGTAGGGTCACTAAACTTTTAATTTATATCCCTTGCTTCTTCGTATATTGTTTTAACACTTGTTGAAAATGCTTAACGTTATCAATCTTTATTCCATCTTCAAGAAGAATCTTTCGTTTTGACTCTAAAGGCTTGATCGGAATCGGTTTAAAGGATTCAATTACTTTCCCTTCCTCCGGCTCTCCATAATACACCGCTAATTCACCGTCAGGCGTAAGTCCAAAGTATCCCTGCTGCTTAGTTAGCGGCGAAATATCCGTGAGCTGACGTTGAAATACGACGCGATCCAGCTGTTGGTCAACGACTGTCCATCCTTCATACTCCGCCCAAAAGTCCATCATCGACCAGATCTTTTCCTGTTTCGTTGTCGTTTCTGTTACGCCATCCATGTAGTGAGTTTTCAAAATAACTTTAAGCTCCAGTGGATCTTCCTTCACTAATGTCGGTACTGCTTCTACAGACTCAACCTTCAATGGTCTTTGCATGGAAACATCATGTGCCGGCCGTATTAATTCCTTCTCGCCGTCAGCGAATTGCCATATAGCAATACTTGTCAGCAATATGGACACTCCAAGTATCCAGCGATTCATCGTCTATTCCCCCTCATAAAAAATAGCCTCTGTTTCTAGTATCTCCAGAAACAAAGACTATTATGAGGGCAACAGGAATTTAGGATAATTTTTCCAAAACCTCGTCCGCCGCATCCAGATTATGATAGATGTCCTGTACGTCATCATTATCTTCCAGCATATCTATTAGCTTTAACATTTTTTCCACGCCTTCTTCGTCCAAGGGTGTATAGGTGTCAGGGATCATAGTGACTTCAGCATTATCAAAGGTATATCCATCATTCTCGAGCGTTTGTTTTACGCTGCTGTAGTCCTCAGGATCTGTATATATTTCAAAATGCTCTTCTGTGGTTTCCATCTCTTCTGCTCCAGCATCTATCGCTTCAAGCATAAATTCATCTTCATCTGTGTCTACAGAAGAACGATCAACCACTAAAAAACCTTTTCTATGAAACATAAATGACACACAGCCGTTTTCACCTAAATTCCCGTCATTTTTATTAAAAGCATGGCGAACATCTGCTGCTGTACGATTCTTGTTATCTGTTAGTACCTTCACCATAACGGCAACTCCACCTGGACCATAGCCTTCATAAGTGAATTCCTCATAATGAATTCCCTCTAGATCCCCTGTAGCTTTCTTAATAGCTCGGTCAATATTATCATTAGGCATGTTATTGGATTTAGCTTTATCCACGGCAATCCGCAGATTTGAGTTCATTTCTGGATCACCGCCGCCATTTCTGGCTGCCATGAATATTTCACGAGCAAGCTTCATGAAAAGCTTTCCGCGTTTCGCATCCTGCGCCCCTTTACGGCGCTTTATATTATTCCATTTTGAATGACCAGCCATGGACATTCTCCTCTCCAATAGCAAATCTTTTCCTTTTCTAATATATCATATCCGCTGGCTGGTGATAAAGAACACTACTTGGCGTTAGAAGCTTTATTAAAGAAATTCTTAATATTTTCTTTCAATTTGTCGGGAGCTTGTGAAGCTTTTAAGCGGGAATTCAAGTCCTTCATTTGATCCCAGTTACTTGTGTTTGTGTATAGCGTAACTGGTTTATCTGTCATTCCTTCTACTTTTTTGCGGATCTTATTTGCTATAGTACGATCCCGGTAATCAGATGGATTCAGCATAACTGCAACATACACTTGATCATCAGTCTCAAATGCCTGGGTCATGGTTACCTCGTCAAATTTATTAACCGCTTTGGTAATAGCGATGGATTCCTCATTATAGAAATCATTGTTATGGGCCTGGTTCGTTTTCCCGTACTGCGCTTTATTAAATTCCTCTTCAGCAGAGCGTTTAAAATAGCTATCTTCTCCAATAGGAATTCTGCTTTTCTTTGTTTCTTCCTTCTCCCCGCTATACTCAAGCGGCTGGTATAATGACTCCCCTTGATTTTCACCTGTTTCTTTCGGTTCTTTTGCATTACATGCGATTAAAGGAAGACACATAATCATTAGCATTACAGTAATTTTCCACATAAAAAACATTCTCCTTTTTCCCTTACTATGGGTTAAGAAGAATGTTTTAGTCTGTTAATATTACCCAGCTTACTGGGGAGGCGCGGAAGCGAGCTGACGTTTGTGAGCTGTTCGCTCATGCATAGATTCAATAATATTCCGATCCTCAGTTGGGATTTCTTCTCCCTTAAGGAATTTATCAATCATCGCATAGCTCGTACCCATTTCGTTTTCATCGGTTTGACCTTCCCACAAACCAGCACTTGGCTGTTTATGAATAACCTCATCAGGTACTCCAAGGTATTCCGCCATTTCTCTAACTTCGCCTTTAGTTAAATGAACAAGGGGCACAAGATCCACCCCTCCGTCTCCAAATTTCGTAAAATAGCCTGTGTACCATTCTGCTGCATTATCTGTTCCCACTACTAAATATTTGTGATTGGCAGCTACTGTGTACAAGGTACTCATTCTTAAACGAGCACGAAGATTGGCGTCTGCCATTTTAAGCTGGTCCTTGTTTAACTGTCCATTGGCATCCAGCTGTTTTTGAATGGTTCCAAACAGAACATCGTGCGTTTCTGTTAAATCAACAGTGATCGAAGGAAGATCGCATGCAGAAATTACCTTTGAAGCATGATCCTGATCACTTGACTGACTTTTACATGGCATAATGACTCCCAAAGAATTTTCAGGATAAGCACGTTTAATTAAATTTGAGACAACAGCGGAATCGATTCCACCGCTTACACCAACAAGCAGTCCATCGACGTGCGCTTGCTCCACTTGTTCACGTAACCAAGCAACGAGTTTTTCAACTTTTTCTTTCACGGGATTGTTCATCCTTTCACACTTATAATACCTTATCTTAGCATATTTTCAGCGTATCGGACAAACATCTTACGGTTTTCCCAAGCTTTCTCTAATTTGCTCATATGGAGAGTCATGGACGCGTCACCAGAACGACATTTCCGATACCCGTACAGCCATTCCCTTACAATATCCGCTGGTACGAGAACCCCCTTCAACCAAATTTCCTGATCGTCTGCATGAGGAAAATAATTAATTAAGGCGGCCCGATGATTTTCCAAATAAGGCAAAAATCTCTGAGCAAGCTGAATTTGATCGTATAGTTTAGGTCCGTTATGAAACAAATCAAAATCAATAAACCGTATCCCTTTAGAAGGGTTCACAATAAAATTATGATGAGCTAAATCGCCATGCAGCCATTCATGATCATGCCAAGCTTTCTCTTCGATCTCTCCCCAATCATATTGAGAAAATCCTTCAAGCTTTTGATGCATCGCCGCCCTGATTTCTCGGAAAATGGTCTGCTTGTTAAAATGATTAAAAACGTTCTGAGTGCTTTCAAAATCTTCAAGACGCCTTTCCCACTTAATGTACAGAGGATCACGAGGTATCGATAAAATGGCAATTCCTTTTGTAGATCGATGAAATTGTTTTAGAAGATAACATGCTTGTTGTCGGTCATAATGGGATTTGAAGTCTGCATGATCTCCTTCCAGCCATTCAAATAATCCCCATTCACACCCAAGTTTACTCTTTGTAAAAGCAGCATCCGGGAATGGAATGGGGCAGGCAGCCATATGAGAAGCTTGATCCCAATGATTAAAGAAATCAATTTGCTGTTTTAATACACCGGCACGTCTATATCCCTTTAATAGATACGTATGATTATTCACTTTCACTTGATAAACTTTCGGCTTAATCGTCTTTATATATTCAATCGGAAGATTTTCTTGGTATTTAAGCCAATGGAAAAGGCGATCCGTATAGGAATCGCCTTCTTTATGGTCAGTCTTCATCTACATCATCGCCTCGCCAAGGCTGCTGTTGATTCCAGTTTCCCATTGGCGGCTGCTGTTGATTCCAACTTCCCATGGATTGCGGCATATTCCAACTACCCGTAGGAGACTGTTGTCCGGGTGCTCCCATCGGCCACTGTTGACCATAACCTCCCATCGGCCATTGCTGACCATAACCGCCATGATGCATATATCCTTGCATAGCATATGGATTATATCCCTGCGGCGAACCATACCCCATCATAGGCTGGAATCCCTGAGGCTGCTGTGCACCATCGTCTCCCCCACACCCGCAATCCGCCGGCATGTTTTGAGCTGGCATCTGGGCAGGCATATATGCGGAATTAGAAGGTGACTCGCAATCTTCACCGTACCATGGCATTTGGCCTTGTGGATATTGAGGCATGTTCATATGGGCAGGCATCATTACTGGCTGCGGAGGACACCAATAATACTCACTATTGACTAATTGAGGTTGAGCAGGCTGGAAGTACGGCATTTGCTGAGCATCTGCTGCTGGTTGAGTATAATTCATTGGCTGTGCATTAGATTTTGGTTCCTCCGAAGATTCCTCAGCCAACTCCTTCCCCTTCTCCTTCTCGGGTGCTTGTGGCATCGGCATTTGCGGCAGATTAAATGTCGTATAATAATTTTGCAGCTGCTGCTCCATCATAGGCATCTGCACAGGTATATTAAATTGCGGCTGCATCGGCTGCATCGGCATCGGCTGCATTGGTTTTTCTTTCACCGGTTTCATCGGTTTTTCCTTTACCTTTTCATCTTCCTTAATAACTGGAATCGGTTTTGGAGAATTATCTTTGTAGGGATGTTGAGTCGGCATTTCTTTTTTAGGAGCTTCTTTTTTCACTTGTTTCGTGCCTTGTGGAACTTTAATTTTCATACCCGGCATAATCATATCTGGATTGGAGAGCTGGGTATTCATTGCTTTTAACTCTTCAAAATTGACCCCATACTTCTTTGAAATGTTCCAGAGTGTATCTCCTTTTTGTACAATGTGAATTCTCACAGTTGCAACTCCCTTCCTGTGATTCTAAAAATCAAAAAGACAATAATAGCTTCATAACACTCTATGCAGCACAAGCCAAAAGATTGATGAATTTGCCTATAATTTATTTTATTAAAAATAGAAAAACCCCTAAAAACCTTTATAAAACAAGGGTTTCAGGGGTGGATAATCTTATGTTCTGCGAACAGGTGCTGAAAGATCAATTTGGTAACTTGGATAAGTTCCAAGCAGCTTCATCTGGCAGCCAAGAGCTTCTAACTCTGCTTTTACACCAGGAAAGAGGACTTGGTCATAAGGCTGCTCTACATCTATTAAGAAGTAATAGTTGCCAAGGCCGGTCTTCAAAGGTCTTGACTCAATTTTGGACAAGTTCATCTTTCTCCAAGCAAATGCTGCAAGAACTTGATGTAAGGCGCCTACATAATCTTGAGGAAGCGTGATCATCACGGTTGTCTTCTGTCTGCTTGGAAGGTCATTCACCTTAATCGTGTGCGGCGTTTTTTGCACGACAGCAAACCGAGTATGGTTGTTGTCATAGTCATGAATATTTTCCTGCCAAATCGTCAAATGATTTTGTTCAGCTGCCAGGTGATTGCCAATGGCTGCCACAGAAGGGTCAGAGGAAGAAACAATTTCAGCTGCCTTCGCTGTGGAGGCGGTATATTTTAATTCCGCCTCTGGATATTGCTTGTGTAAATACTGATGACATTGAGCAATAGCCTGACTATGCGAATAAATTCTGGTGATTTTCTCTCCATTATAAGCGGGGTGAACTAATAAATGCTGTCTAATCGGCACTGTCATTTCTGCAATGATGGACTGATTTACGTAATGGACCAAATAATCGATGGTTAGATTCACAGAACCTTCAATTGCATTTTCCAAAGGAACGACTCCCGTATGAATTTCCCCTGCTTCTACGGCATCAAGACAAGCGGGTATACTAGCAAACGAAATAAAACTTCCTTCTTCAAATAGCGAATCGACCGCCATTTTGGTAAACGTTCCTTTGGGCCCCAAATAACCTATCTTCTCTTCTTCCATGTCTCTTTCCCTCCATACATTATGCTCCCGTACTTAGGATCTCTACACGATCTACAAAGTCGAGTTTGTGTAATTTCTGCAATAACTGTTCTATTGAAAATACCATACCTGTTGTATTTAAGGAAAGAGTAACATTTGCTTTTCCTTGTAAAGGGATCGTCTGATGGATAGTCAGCACATTACAGCCTGATTGGGCTACTGTAGATAAAAGGTTGGACAGAGTGCCTGAACGATCCTCCAAATGAAAGAATAAGGTAATCATTTGCTCTTTTACCATTGCTTGAAACGGATAAACAGCATCCCGATATTTATAAAAGGCACTTCGCGATAAACCCACGTCCTGAACAGCTTCAAAAATAGACTCCACTTTCCCGCGTTCTAACAGCGCTTTTGCTTCAATTGTTTTTTTCATTGCTTCAGGAAGGATATCGCTACGGACTAAATAAAATTTTTCATTATAATCCGCCATTCAACTCTCCCTCCTCATCAATCTACAAATTCAAATTCATATTCCATTAGGCGAACGGTATCGCCATCTTTTGCACCGCGCTTTCTTAAAGCTTCATCAACGCCCATGCTTCTCATTTGTCTTGCGAAACGATTGATGGACTGATCTCTTGAGAAGTCGGTTCTCCTGAATAGAGACTCAATTTTCTCTCCCGACAGAACATAAGCTCCATCATCATCCCGTGTGACTTTAAATGGTGCTTCTTCTTTTTCAAATTTATATACGACTCGTTCTTCTACTTCCTCAATGGATTCTTCATGTTTTGGAATTTGATCCAATTTATCTGCTACAGCATATAATAGTTCGTCGATTCCCTCGCGAGTGATCGTAGATAGAGGAAATACAGGAACGTCTTCCCCTATTGCCTCTTTAAATTGACGCAGATTCTCCTCAGATTGAGGCATATCCATTTTATTCGCAATAATTATCTGCGGACGGTTCTCAAGTCTAGCATCATAGGAGGAAAGCTCATTATTAATGGTAATGTAATCATCATAAGGATCACGCCCTTCTGCCCCAGACATGTCGATAACATGCAGAAGGAGGCGGGTTCTTTCTACGTGACGCAGAAACTGATGCCCCAGTCCCACGCCTTCGTGAGCTCCTTCAATTAAGCCCGGGAGATCTGCCATGACAAAGCTTCTATGGTCCTGACTTTCTACGACTCCTAAATTAGGAGAAAGAGTGGTAAAATGATAATCGGCAATTTTAGGTTTAGCTGCCGTAACTACAGATAAGAAGGTAGACTTTCCTACACTTGGAAATCCTACTAACCCAACATCAGCCAATAACTTCAGCTCGACTTGAACATCCAGCTCCTGGCCAGGCTCCCCATTTTCAGCAATTTCTGGAGCGGGATTGCGAGCGGTAGCAAATCGAGCGTTTCCTCTGCCGCCGCGGCCGCCTTTAGCAATTACCGCACGCTGTTTATGCTCCGTTAAATCCGCTATGACTTTATTGGTGTCCGTATCTTTCACTGTCGTACCGGGCGGAACACTTACTACTAAAGGAGCTGAATTCTTCCCATGCTGCCTTTGATTCATTCCATTTTCTCCGCGTTTCGCCTTAAAGTGATGCTGATAACGAAAATCCATTAATGTATTTAATCCTTCATCTACTTCGAAAATAACATCGCCGCCATTTCCGCCATCACCACCGGCCGGTCCACCTCTAGGGACATACTTTTCCCTACGATAAGCAACTAGACCATTTCCTCCGTCGCCGCCTTTAACAAATACTTTTACCTGATCGACAAACATATCCTTCACCTCTTCAATCTATCGTCATTTCCACGGACAGTTCACGTTCACCAAATATGGATACGATAAAACCTTCGTGGCTAAGTTTCTTCTGTAACTCAGAAAGGCTTTTAAACTGCCCTTCCCATTCCCAGCTTAATCCTGTAGAACCAGGAGATCCGCTCGAATAAATATGCAGAGAACCTTCATAAAGCTCTCCCTCTACATTATGTTCAGTCATAAGTTCAATCATTCTTCTTCCATAAGCTGTGATATCCAAGTCATGACTGGATAAATCAACCTCATCTTTCATAAAAAACGTAAGCCGGTATTGACTGTATGTCCAATTAAAAGATAGCAGCCATATGGAAAACGCAGCTGCCTGGCTGTTTAATAACCGTCGTTCCTGTTCAGCTTCTTCCTTAATTTCATCTAGCTGTTCAAGCAGCTTGTCCTGTTTTCCTAAAGAAGCGTATCCTTGAATTAATTGTATTTGATTCATCCAGTCATGACGCTTATGTCTTAGAAGTGAAATGATCCTTTGATTACTCAAATTATCCAGCTCCCTCTCCACATCAATAATAAGAAAAGTATAGCAAAAATAAACAGGAAACTGAAACTAATCTTAAAAGCATAAGCAACTTGGCAGCAGCGGTCTGCAACGCCAAATTCAGCTAAGTCGAACCTCTATTAGCGAGGGTACTGGTACAATACGGCTCTACACTCTTCAACCGTAGTCAAACAAACAAAAAAGCTGCGCTTATGCATAGGCACAGCGCAGCTTTTTATATACGTTAGAAACCATAAAATTCAGTTTACGCTTCCTGCGCTGCAGGATAAACGCTCACTTTTTTACGGTCACGTCCGTAACGTTCGAATTTAACAACACCATCCACTTTCGCGAACAATGTGTCGTCTCCGCCACGGCCAACGTTAGCTCCTGGATAAATCTTAGTTCCGCGTTGACGATAAAGGATAGATCCTCCTGTTACAGGCTGACCATCAGCACGTTTCGCACCAAGACGTTTAGACTCAGAATCACGACCGTTTTTTGAACTACCTTGCCCTTTCTTCTGTGAGAAAAATTGCAAATCAAGACGTAGCATAGATTCCACCTCCTTAAGAATGTAGGATTTTAATATATTCACTGTAATCATTTTCAATCGTTTCAAGTGAAACCAGCATGCCTTCAAGCAGAGTATGAGCTTTCTGAAGCTGGGCTTCGGTCAGCTTCTGCGGTAAAGTGATTTTCAAAAAACCACCCTCGCCTCCTTGTTTAACATGAGGTTCAATTTCACAAAGCTTTATGAGGGAATTTACTGCTCCAAATGAAACAGCTGATACTGCCGCACATACTAGATCGTGTCCGTGGGGACCGCTCTGTGCATGTCCGGAAATTTCAAACCCGCAAATCATTTGCTTTGAATGAAACATCTTTGCTTTTATCATCAGCTTTAAGCCTTACGCGTCGATTTTATCAACGACAAGCTTCGTATATGGCTGACGATGACCTTGTTTACGTTTGTAGTTCTTTTTTGGCTTGTATTTGAACACGGTAAGTTTCTTCTGACGACCTTGTTTCTCAACTTTAGCCGTAACAGTAGCACCTTCTACAAATGGAGCCCCAACTTTCGTGCTGTCTCCGCCTACGAATAGAACTTTGTCAAAAGTGACAGTTTCACCATCTGCTGCGTTCACTTTCTCTACATAAATTTCCTGACCTTCTACTACTTTAACTTGTTTACCACCAGTTTCAATAATTGCGTACATACTTGCACCTCCTCAATTTACTCAGACTCGCCATTCAGGTACCGGATTCGGTTTAAAAACCTGTTCTGTGCGGTTGTAGCATCGGAGTGCTACTAGAATAACAAAACAATGTTACCACAGATCAAAACAAGTTGTCAACATGATACTCACGGCGCTTTACAGCTTCCAGGACCATGTCTCTCGACCCTTCAAGCTCAATTTGATAGCCGTGGATCATAGGATCCTCCCTAACAAACAGCTCTTGTGGAATTTTACTAGATATGAGACTGGAAAGCAATCGTTTTTTTTCATCATATAACCTAGGATTAACAACCACCAAGATCGCTTCGCTTGAGGTAGTTCTTTTTAAAAGAAGCTCTCTTTCCATACGAAATAACCAGGTGGAATCTTTAATACTCGGTGAATAGGTTTCTTTCAAGCTTTTCCCTGGGCTTGTCCACTGCCTTTTGCGGGTTATTTCCATTAATCCCAGCCGGGTTATCCCTAAAATATTCGTGTAGATAAGATCATTCTTCACTAACAATCTCATGTATTGAATCAATTTCTTTTCTAAAGAAGAGTCATGCATAGAGATGAAATCAATCACAATCATTCCAGCTATGTTCCTTAATTTCAGTTGACGCGCAGCTTCCTTAGCTGCCCGCTTATTCACTTCAAAGGACTGAGAGTTAGACAGAGTTTTCCCTTGATAACCCGCACTATTAACATCAATAACCGTCATGGCTTCAGTTTCATCTATTACTAATTCAATGCCCTGCTCAATGGGCAGATAGCGCTGGATCAACTGACTTTGTATTTCGTTAATCGTACGGGGCAGAACACTGTCCAACTCTTTCTTCCAGATGATTTTTTCTTTTAGAGAAGGATACCTCTTTTTCAAATATTGACTGATGGTTGTATCATCTACATATATGTGATCTACATTCATAATTGGATACTTTCGAATAAGCTGGTCCGGTACTATCGCATCCAGCCACAAAGTATGACCCGTACCTGCAGCTAAACTTTTCCAATGTCTCTTTAGGGAGGCCAATTCTTCTTGCAGTTCATCTTGACTAACCTCTTGGGCCGCTGTCCGGATGATGGCTCCTTCCGTCTCTTCCAGCCACTCTGTTGTTTGGTTAAGAAATATTGTTCTTAAAGGTTCGGTTATCTTTCTGGAAACAGAAACTTTTTCTCCATAGGGCTGATAAACACAAAGTAAACCCGGTATCGTGATATCCGCAGTCAACTGTGCACCTTTTTGATCAAGAGGCTCTTTAATTACCTGCACCTTGATCTCTTCCCCCTCTTTTAGCGCTTGTTCAATTTTATTAGTACACCACGGAATTTCTTCTCTCTTAAGGAAACCATTTTTCTTCTGGCCAAAATCGATAAAGGCTGCCTGCATGCCTTTATGAATACTTTCAACCTTACCACTAAAAATAGAACCCGAAAGTGTATTCACTTCCGGGCGGATATTTACATATTCAGTAACCTCGTTATTCTCAATCACTACTCCGCTTTTCTCTGACGGCTGGGTATGTAATACAATAGATCTCATGAAATCCCTCACTCCAGAACAGTTTCTGCGATGTCCTTCAAGCATAGATTCGGGTTTTTTCTTTGAAAATAAGCTTGAAGACACTCCTGTTCATTAACTATATATAACTCAGGCGACCGTTGCAAGACATAGAAATGCGTCCGATTTGCCCGAATATTTTTTAATACATCTCTCACGAAAGTATGAGGATCTATATTTACATACTTTGCTGGAATCGGCGATGCTTTCCTGGTAGAACAATACATGAGGTACCTCATATAAATGTACGATTTGCGTTTCCATTCAAGGACGTTTTCAGTAATTAAAAAAGCGCCGAGCAGGATACTGGCAAGAGTCCAATGATCATTGAGGGTAAACCAGGCCCCAATAAGGAGCAGGAAGGCAAAAGACAACAGAAGTCCATAGGTCATGCTGTTGCGGAAAGTACATATTTGATTTAAGGCATAAAAAATAAGTTTCCCGCCATCCAACGGCCATATCGGCAGCAAATTAAATAAAAGAATCACACCATTATAGAAATAAGCGACCGTTATTAATGGATGCGGCCCATGTACAACTTGCAAAAGAAGGAGCAATGCAAATATCCATAAGTGCTGAATTGGGCCTGCCAGAACTACGTATAATTGTTCTTTAAACGGTCGCGTATTATGTTCCTCACTAACTACAGCTCCGCCAAACAGCCAAAATTCTATTCTTGTTACTCTCCAGCCAAAATGCCGGGCAGTAAAATAGTGGCCAAGCTCATGAATGGCAACGATGCTGAAAAGGATAACAAATTCATAGATGGCCCCAGTAAAGAATGCAGAAAGTGCAAGAATAAAAAAAAGCGGGTGGACGTGGACTGTATTCGTGAGATTAAGAGCTTTCATCAACTTTAATAACCTGAACAGGATCTAGATATTTGTTATCCTTTTTAATCGCAAAGAAGAATTGAGCCGCTTGTCCTTCCTTAGATTCTACAGTCCCTAAGGCTTTCTGGGCATCAACAAATTCATATAAATGAACGTCAACCGAGGATAAATAACCATAAATGCTGTTCGACCCATCTTCGTGCTGAACAATAACCGTTTTGTCAGTATCAGGATCATTGCCGGCGAAAATAACCGTCCCAGCTTTAACGGCTTTAACATTCGATCCGTCTTCTGCAGTCATAATAATGCCCTTGCCATCATTTTGAAAAGTTTTAGTGACTGTACCATTAACCGGCAAAGCGACTTCCGTTTTTGCTTTCTTGCTATCATTTTGAACTAATTCCAGAGGTTTGCCAAAGCGGTCACTGTACCAAGCGGTGACTTTAGCGAATGGAAATTCCTCTTGTAATTGACTTGTCACCCACTGTTCAGGCTTGTCCAGAAAAGTTAGGTTGGTCCGCTCACCTGCAGTCACTGTGGCAAACAGAAGTGCAGACAAAAGCAATTGCAGACCCAACTGGCCGGTACGTGACTTTACCTCGTTTTTTTTGTAATCGTTGGTATATCCACTAACTAAAGGTGGCAAGCCATGAAGTTCTTCATCTTGAGGAGGAACGAACGTAGTACGTGGTCTTACAGGACCATCAAGAACTTTTCTTTTTTTGCGGTCGGCAATATTCTTTCGTACATGTTCAATATCTCTTTTCATCTAAAATCCCTTCTCTCTAACCTAACGTTTCTACCATTCTATGGGGAGAAGGAATATTATATGTATAGAAAGTAAAATAGAAATAGAGGATGGGGGGAGTGATTATGTCTCTAATGAAAGAGGAAGTGGATGCAGGAGTCATGAAGTAAGTAGACGAAGTGCTTCTTTATACATAAAAAACCTGAACCAATGTAAAATAATGGTTCAGGCTATAGTGGAAAAAATCTATTTCCACAAATCTTTCAATAATCAGCAGTAAATAAATCCAGAATTTCGCAAACCGAATTGTCCCTTTTTTTCACAGAACGTACTCAACATTCGGTGCAAAAAATGGATTACGCCCTTAAACCAAAAAAACGCTTTACTTTTGCCATTAAACTAGTATCTTCTTCTAAACTCATTAACGGGACAGTTTCCCCTAATATACGGCGTGCGATATTCCGATAAGCGATAGAAGCTTTAGTGTTTGGTTCTAAAGCAACGGGTTCACCAATGTTCGCTGCTTTAAGAACGGCATCGTCGTCCACCACAATTCCAAGCAGGTCAATCGATAAAATGGATACAATTTCATCCACATCAAGCATATCGCCATTTTTCATCATGTGGCTCCTAATTCTGTTAACTACAAGCTTTGGGGATTCAAGGTCTTCCTGTTCTAGTAATCCAATAATGCGATCGGCGTCTCTAACGCTTGATTTTTCAGGCGTGGTTACTACAATAGCTTGATCTGCTCCGGCCACGGCATTCTTATACCCCTGCTCAATCCCGGCAGGACAATCAATAACCACATAATCATATTCAAGTTTTAATTCATCAATTATTGCTTTAATCCCTTCAGGGGTCACTTCTGATTTATCAGAGGTTTGAGCAGCTGGAAGAAGGTGAAGACAATCAAATCTTTTATCTGCAATGACTGCTTGTTTGGTTTTACACCGCTCTTGAACTACATCGACTATGTCATAAATGATTCGATTTTCCAATCCCATTACGACATCAAGATTTCTAAGACCGATATCGGTATCGACCAGACAAACCTTCTTATTTTGCAGAGCTAGTGCCGTTCCAAGATTGGCAGTTGTCGTAGTCTTTCCAACCCCTCCTTTTCCGGAGGTAATTACAATTGCCTCACCCATTAAGCATTCTCCTTTCAAAACTCGCTAGATCTGGTCGTTTTTTTACAATTTCCTGTAACCGATCAATTCGAATCTTTCCCTCTTCTTCATCTATAAAGCCACATTCCATGTAGACTCCCTCAGACTGATAATCAGGCGAACGGCTTAATTGATCGGCGATTCTAAGCTGGTTCGGTTCCATATAAGAAGCAATAATAACTGTACGAGTATCCCCTTGGATTCCTGCATGAGCAACGCCTCGTAAACTTCCGAGAATATAGATATTACCAGTAGCGGCTATTTTGCCGCCCGGATTCACATCTCCTATCAGTAGTAAATCTCCACGAACTTCAAGAACCTGGCCAGACCTAACCGTTTTCACTACAGGGGTTATCTCTGTATTCTCTTTCCAGGCAAGTGCTTCCTTCTTGGAGATCACTTCAGAGTCAATATTTTCAACCACTAAATTCTGCTTTTCTCTAATAAGCTTGCGAAGGGCTTCTTTTTGAATTTCATTTAAATAACGTTTTCCTAATTGAATCGTGATTCGTATCAGCGGCTCTTCCTCCGTGAGACCATTCATGGAAAGTTTATCTTGTAATTCATCCACTATTTCCTCAAAAGGGCATTGATCATCTAAATATAACGTCAAGCCGTCTCTTGTACCTTTTATCGTAATATTTTGGTTTTTCGCATTCACAGATGTCACCTCAAACGTTATTCATTTCCTCAGACCAATCCTGTACAAGATTTTTGGTTAGCGGATACAGCACAATGAAGAAGATCATGTTGGCTGCAAGTGTGGGTATTAATCTATCCATGGCATAGGCACCCCAAGTCATAGAAGTGACTTTAACAAAGGAGTAAGTAACATAAAGGAATATATCTGCTAGGGCAATTCCCAAAATGACTAATAAAGATGCCGACAAAAAGTTCGCATGGAGCAGCTTCGTTAATCCATGAATGATATAAGCAACTAGTCCATAAACCACCATATAGACTCCAAGCACGCCAGTATAAGCTACGTCAATGAGAAGACCAAAGATCATCCCGTACCAGACGCATAAGTATGTTTGATCTTTATCATAGAAAATAGCGACCAGCAGAACAAAGCACAGGGCCCAGTGAGGGGTAATCAAAAGATTCGAATAAACAAAATGAGTGGGGAGTAAACTCATAGCTGTTCCTTGTAAAGCCACTAATACGAGAAGAATCAGAGCAATGATATATCGGCTCATTGCTCTGCTCCTCCTTCCCCTTGGTCCGAGTCTTTGACTGTTTCCATTGCCCGGTCCACTACGATGACATGATTGATATCATATAAGTCCGCATAGGGCTTAACGTAAGCCGTTTTGGTCAACCCAAATTGGTCATTCACTACTTCATCGATTTTCCCAATACGGAGTTCTGGAGGAAATACACCGCCCATACCTGAAGAAATAACGGAATCACCTTTTTTTAGTTTCTCGTCAAGGTTTATTCCATTCAGTACCAGCCGTCCGCTCTCATCGTCATATCCCTCAATCAGACCAAAAACATGTTTCTTATCCTGGTCCTCCCCTTCTCGGACGACCCAGGCAGATATTTTATTGGACCGATTAAATCCGCTCAATAACTGAACAGTGGAGTGAAAGGCACCGGCTGATTTTATTTTGCCAACCATACCATCACTGGTAATAACAGCCATATCCTTTTTCACTCCATTTTCTTCCCCTTTGTTTATAGTCATTTGCTCAAACCACCGGTCAGAGCTGCGGGCTATAACTGTCGCATTGATAGGAGAATAATCACGCATAGATTTCGTTTGATCAATGGTCGCTTTTAGTTCATTATTGTCTTTCTTTAACAATTGATTTTCTTGAATAGCCCCTTTGTATTCCGACAGACGGGCTTTCAATACTTTGTTTTGTTCATAAACGTTCAGCATGTCGTGCGTACGATTGTAAATGCCATCAACCAGCCGGATGGGCTGATGAAAAATTGTCTGCACCCAGCCGACAGTGTCTTCCAGAAACTTTTCCGGTGCAGTAATTGAACTGCGATCCCGTAAAGAAAAGCCAATGAGACCCACAAGCACAATAAAGATAATTAATACGGTCATTAGTCTTTTTCTGCGAAATAAGGAAGGCATAAGCTAACCGCCTAATCCAATGTTGAACGGCTGGCAACGTTAGGCTGGCCGCGGAAATGCTGGATGTATTCCAGAGATTTACCCGTTCCAATCGCCACACAGTCTAATGGTTCATCCGCAATGAAAACAGGCATGTTAGTTTCTTCACTAATGACTGTATCAATATTCTTCAATAAAGCTCCGCCACCCGTCAGGACGATACCTCTCTCCATAATATCCGCGGAGAGTTCCGGCGGGGTTTTTTCCAACGTGTTTTTGACCGTTTCTATAATGGAATCTACCGTATCTTTTAAAGCATTCATAATTTCAGAGGATTGGATGGTGATCGTTTTCGGCAGCCCGGTAAGCAGATCACGGCCGCGGATATCCATTTCTCTGACCTCTTCAATCTCCCCTGCACCGCCAAGCTCCATCTTAATTTCTTCTGAGGTCCGCTCTCCAATCATAAGGTTGTACTTTTTCCTCACGTGCTGAACGATAGAATCATCCATTTCGTCTCCCGCTACTCGAATGGATTGACTCGTTACAATTCCTCCAAGAGAAATAATAGCGACTTCTGTTGTACCGCCGCCAATATCCACTACCATGCTACCAGTGGGTTCCCAGACAGGAAGTCCCGCTCCAATTGCCGCAGCAAATGGCTCAGCAATTGGAAATGCTTCTTTCGCCCCTGCTTGTTTAGTGGCATCGATTACCGCTCTTTCTTCAACCATCGTAATTCCTGATGGTACACAAACCATAACGTTCGGTTTACTTGCAAACGAAGACCTGGTTTTTAACGCCTGTTGTATATAATATTTCATCATTTGTGCCGTTGTATCGTAGTCCGCAATCACTCCATCTTTCATAGGACGGATGACAGATATGTAACTCGGTGTCCGACCGATCATATTTCTTGCATCGTTGCCGACAGCTTCAATCGCTCCTGTCTTTGTATTCTTAGCTACTACGGAAGGCTCTCGAACAATGACACCTTTATTTTTTAGAAATACCAAAGTATTTGCTGTACCTAAATCAATACCTAAGTCCTGCGAAAATCCAAATAAACCCAATTCATATCTCCCTTTCTAGCCCGTGCTTCTATTTACGGGGTGAAGCTTTAAGTATTTTTTATGAGAAGAAGCGCCAATTTATAAGGAAGTTCTCATAAATGGCGCTTATGTTTTCATCTATTTAATTATACGAAAAAACTTTAAAAATAGATAGTGTTACAGGTATCCTTTTTCTTTCAATGAGATAAATTTCCTATCTCCAATGACCAAATGGTCCAGCAATTCAATTCCTATCATCTTTCCGCATTCCTGCAATCGGCGGGTAACATGAATATCTTCCTGAGAAGGGGTAGGGTCTCCCGAAGGATGGTTGTGGGCGCATATGATGGAAGCTGCTGACCTTTTTACAGCTTCTTTAAATACTTCCCGAGGATGAACTATTGAGGCATTCAGGCTGCCGATAAAAATTGTCTGCCGGTGTAGGACCTGGTTCTTAGTGTTTAGAAAAAGGCATATGAAATGTTCCTGCTTTAAATCTCTCATTTCTTCCATTACGAAATCTGCTCCATCTTCCGGACTTCTGATCATGTATCTCTCTGCCGGTTTCATTTGCTGCATCCGCTTGCCAAGCTCAATGGCGGAAATAATGAGCACTGCTTTCGCCAGCCCTATCCCACGAATAGACGTTAACTCTTCTATCGTGGCATCTTTCAAAAGCATTATTCCTTCAAAATGAACAAGTAGTCTTTGGGAGAGATCCATTACAGATTCATTTCTGGAACCACTTCCAAGTAAGATCGCTAAGAGTTCCTGGTTAGAGAGGTGAGGAGATCCAAGTTCAATTAACCGCTCACGCGGCCTCTCTTCTTTAGGCACATCTTTAATCATAATACTCGTGTGAACCACTATCTTTTGCCTGCCTTTCCTACTATTCCTCATAAAGGAAAGACATCAGCCGATGCCGATATTAAACCTGCCCAGCTCTCTTACCACACGAGACAAAGGCAGTCCCACGACACTCAAGTAATCCCCTTCAATCCTTTCCACAAACAGTCCTCCCTTTCCTTGAATCCCGTAAGCACCGGCTTTGTCCCATGCTTCTTCATGCTCCAAATAACGCTCAATTTCTTCATGAGTTAAAGGGAAGAATTTCACGCGTGTACATACCTCAAAGGAGCGCTGTTGTACTTCATTTCTAATACAAACACCAGTGTAAACATTATGCCAAGACCCACTTAAGTTGTTCAGCATTTGATTAGCTTCGTGATAGGAGGAGGGTTTACCTAGGATGTTATCCTGCCATACTACTACCGTATCAGCGGTAAGTATCACTTCTTTATTTCTTAGGTTAAGCGCTTGGTTTTTCTTTTCAGCAAGGTGCAGGACGGCAGCATTAGGAGTCATCGACTTGTCGATAAATTCTTCAACTTCAGCAGGCCGAACAGTAAATGATAAGCCTGCCTGCTTTAACAAATCAGACCTTCGAGGAGAGGCAGAGCCAAGAACAAGGGAGTACATAGGAATCTCCTTTCACTTTATGAGGTATTCTTATCTTACAGTAAAGTAAGAACTTTCAGGATTTTGAAATTCCGTGATATTAGCCGCTCTACCCTTTCCAAAGGAATAGTATTCAGACAGAAACTCGGCTTTTTTCAGCCGCGAAAAAATGAAAAAGCCGAATTCCCGTATTTCTTATTTATTTTCAAGTGCATGAGCAATTAGCATCCAGGCAATGTTATCCTTATCTCCGTCTGCCCATGTTTTGACCGCCGCTATTAAATCTGGCTGCTGCTTTATTTTTTGAACGCTTTCTAACAGACTCTGCCGTTCAGCTGCCGGCACGGATGATAAATTATTATTGCTAAGATAATCTCCCAGCTTTTGAAGAGAGGCACTTTCTTTACCGGTTATTTCTTTGGTTTTTACATCCCAAGGTTTTACATAAGTGTCAATATCATGAGCAGCAATCTGTGAAGCTAACTGACTTGCTTCTTCCTCTGTGGCTGCGCTGCCAACAAATAGATAATAGCTGCCATCGCGTTCCCAAATAACTGATTCTACTGATTGACTCTGAATATTAGACTGCCAATCTTCAGCTTTACTTTCTGAAGAAAACACCCCAGCTTGGACGATATACGTATCAAGGGATAAGGACGAAACAACAGATGCTCCTTGCTGAGACTGAACATCCCCATCTGCCACTGCAGCCGTGCTGCCATTCCCTGGAGTTGCTTCGTTCGTAATAGAAACAAACATGCGGAGCAGCAGAAAACCCAGCCCAAGACTAATTAATAATGCCGTTAGCGAAGTCATGATCATAGACTTAAGAGATGCGGGGGTTTTCAACTTGCCTTTGTAAGGCAGTTCATAGATCGATGTGGACAGCTTTAATCCTGTGTTCGGTTTCTTCTCTTTAGGGTCGGAAGCGGCTGACAATTCCTCTTTTGCCTGAATAATTTCATTTTGCGGCTCTTTACCCTTTGATCCGATGGAAATAGAGATCTTCTTCTTTGGATTCATTTTTATCACTCCCGGCAGGTTTGCTATAAACCTATCATAGAAATAATAAAAACTACGCTGAAAATTGTCATCACCCCTTCGACAATTTTCTAAAACTCATTAGCAGGAATGAGAATTAAGAAGAGCCTTCAGACAAGTCACTTCCATCTTTTCGTACATTGGAATTCAAATCATCATCGTCATTCTCACCGTAAGGAAACGGATTGTTTTTCCCTGCCCCTTCACTGTAATTATAATCAGGAGCTTCATTTTCCAGAAAATCTAATGATGGATAAAAAAACGCTGAAAAAACAACAGAGAAATCTAATGCTTTTTCCTCGGAAACGGAAGTAAATTCACTGTCAAAACTAATAGAATCCACTGAGAGCAGCCGTGGGCCGGTTGTCAGTTCTCTTAAAAATGAAAGAAAGTCTTGAAAATTAGGTGAGACCACCTCTAAATGATACGTAATCGCTTCTAATCCTTCTGGCAGAATGGAAGGGCTGCTAGTGAGTGCCTGCTGCTCTGTCTCTTTCTTTTTTTCAGAACCCGTTTCATGCTTTGTATTTGCTTCAGATGAACTGGCAGATTCTACGGTGACATTGCGGATTAAACTACCGGAGCTTCCTTCTGCCCTCTCGATTATTAGAAGCAGCTGATCTGGCAGGGGATTTACTGGGATCAACGTTTGTAACTCCCGGGAGGACTTTACGTTCAGGCGTTCCTGCTGGTCATTTTTAACCTTTAACGTGTCCAGTAATGTTTGTTCGGTTGTTAATTCCTCTTGAATCTTCCCAAGCTTCGATTGCTTGGGCACAATCACCGTAGAGTATAAAAACATTCCGGCAGAAACAACGATTAAAACTACGAAAATAGACAGGATCGTTTGAGCTCTAGTCCAACTGAGCCTCATTTGCCATTCCTCTCTTCTGAAATTAGTTCGCGAGTGAGCTCTACGGTATAACTGGCAGAATACTTGGGACGATACTTAAATGGATCTAGGGATGAATTCGATAGTGGTTCCGTAGAAATATTATTTAGATTCACATTGGTTACATAATTTTTCTGGGATAAATGGTTTGTGTAAGCAGCAGCATCTCTAAAAGAATCAAATTTCACTGTCAACTCAATTTGGGAAGAAGTAAAAAGATAGGATGCAAAATACCCGTGGTCTGGCAAGAGAGAAATTAAGTCATTCAGTAAGCGGACAGGCGGTAAGATATTATTTTTCTCTTTCTTCACAGCGGTCTGGAGCTCCATTCGCTGATTTAATTCTTCATTATTCAAGGAATCCTGCAAAACCGATTGCCTTTTCGTCAAATTTACCAACTGTTCCTTGTGAATATCGATTTCACTAGATAACCGACTGTCAAAATACCAGGTACTTGCGGCAAGAAACAAAAGAGCAAGAAGCCCTATCCCAATGATGAAATAGGGCAGTCGATTCGGTTTTTCTTTTTCCTCTAGCAAATTGATATCCATTAACATGAATGTTACACCCCTAACAACCACCTGTTACTCTTTTAAAGAGAGTCCTATTACGTCACAATATCGCGCGGGAAGATTGAATCCAAGTTCTTTTGGTGCAAGGGTCTCAACCGGAACTGTAAACTTGTCCTCAGCTTGCTGGTATAACTCTTCAAAATACGGCCAATCACCACTTAATACAATATTCGTAATGTCAGAATTACCTTTGGTTACAGAAAATTTATAAAAACTCATTATTCTTTCAACTTCAGCCAGCTGGTCAACAACATAGGCATATAAGTCCATTTCTTTTCCTTCAAAAAAGATTCTCGTCTGGTCCTCATATTTTTTGTAGCCCCACTGATCAAGAAGCAGAGTTGACTTCATATGCCTTGAAAACTGGGGAATTTCGTTATGAAATACAGTGAGAACAATGCCGTCAACATTCCATTCAATCAGCATCATATGATCTTTCTGCCGACCTTTATTTAACTTGTGATACAAACGATAGATAGAAAGAGAAGATAGTTCGGCAGCTTTAGGTGTAAGCCGAACTTGAGAAAAACTCTTTTCCAACAGTTCAACTCGTTCCTCAGGGTAGGCCACTAGTAAAATATATGTATCTGCTCCCTCCCGCCGAATCATTCCGAAGTCCAGGACAGGCTGCTCGAAAGGAAGATGCAGACTTTCACCAATTTGCTGATAAAGATACCCTTTTATCTCCTCTTCTTTTAAAGTCCCCGGAACAGTGTGAACTCGGATAATCGCCGATGCATCAGGAACAGTAAAAAAAAGAGAAGCCTTTCTCATTTTGTGTTTCCATAATATATTTTCCACCTGCATTTCGAACCGTCTGGTGTCCTGAATGACTCCCTCTTTAATTAAGTCTTTAGGGAGAAACTCTTCACCGTAAGTTGTCAGCTGCTGAGGAGAAGTATGTGTAGAGAACCCATAACGGATGCAGTGATCCTTAATAACGATGTGCAGGCGTATTTTATTTTTCATTCCAAACAAAGTAAAGCCTCCTGTACTAAAAGAAACTAGTAAGATACCACTCTATTAATAGATGGCCCGAGAAGAGGGCAATTATCGCCCCAAGTACGATAAAAGGACCGAAGGGGATCGGTTGTTTTCGCGACACCTTTCCTGACCAGAGTAGCGAACCACTAGTCAGCGTTCCAATAAGAGTAGCCAGAAAAAAAGTCACAACCAGTAACTTCAGCCCCAGAGCAAACCCGATTAAACCCAATAATTTCATGTCTCCGCCGCCCATACCACCGCGGCTTGCGAGAATAATGAGTGCAGTCCCCGCGATCCCAGCGAATCCTCCAATAAGCGGTGCCCAGAAAGGGGTTAATGGAAATAAAGCTCGGTAGCTGAGCAGGAGGATAAAGAAGAAAAGCAGAACCTTGTCGGGGATGACCATATATGTTAAATCACTAACAATAATAATATGAAACAAAGAAATAAGCAGTAAAGCTAACAACAAGTCAAAGCTCCAGCCATACACCAGGTAGCAAGAAGAGAACATAATCCCAGAGAACAGCTCCATCACCGGATACAGCTTAGAAATATTTCCCCGGCAATGACGGCACCGGCCCGATTGAATCACAAATGAAATCACCGGGATAAGCTCATACCATTGAAGAGACTCTTTGCAGCTGGGGCAATAGGACCGCTGTTCTTTGAATAGCTCCTTGTTAGGAACACGAAGACCTACCACATTGAAAAAGGAGCCTAAAATAAGGCCGTAAATAAATAATCCGCTGGCAATCCACGTATGCATATTGGTTATCTCCTATGTATAATAAATAAGGGTAGGAATAAAGAAATTCATTTCACCGAAAACCCGAACCATAGGTCCGGGTTTTTCGCAATGCAGCTTTAAATAATGCCGCCCTTTCGACACACATACTAAGCTGCAGCTCTATTTTCTAAATATATTAGTGTTAAACTTATGCATTCAACTTAAGAAAAAATTTTATTCTGAAACCTTGGTAACCTTGTCCCTTGCTAAATCCTTTCTTTTTACCAATTCGCTACTAGATCCAATTTGATATTTTGATCCTTTCAAATACACAGAATAAACGACTTTTCCATCTTCACCCTCTTCAACATGAACATGGCTTGAAGAATCATAAGCTTCCCCAGTAGTATCTACCAGACCGTCTTCAATAAATCCTTCTTCTTCCAATCCTTTCTGATTATCACCTGAGCTGTAGACATTGATATCAACTCCGTCTGATACGTCGACGTTATCTGTAGTAACTAATAAACGCGCTCCTTCAATCAACTGCTCTGCATTACTCACCGTGGCATCCTTCTTCGACTTAGCGATCACTCCAGATACACTAGGTACGGCTATAGCAGCGATGATTCCTAAAATCACAATTACGGCGAGAAGCTCAACTAAAGTAAACCCTTTAGCATTTTTTACTTGTTTCAAAAATTTGGTAAACATAGACTCTCTCCATTCACATTTAATTTAAAATAATGCCCTTCTAAATCCCTAAACTGAGTGTGCATGACAGCTGTCTGTTCGTGGTTTCATACAATCTTATGTATCCAGACCAAAAGAACTAATACTAAGGTTGTGATCCCATTCTACTAACTACCCTTATTGTTCACTATAATAAACATTTCAATTTTGTCAACTTACTGTATTTTGTCAAAGATTGCAAACATAGGGATAGCAATTGCGCAGACGATTCCTCCCACTATAATGGCAAGAATGACGATCATGATCGGTTCGATCAATGTTTTAATACGATCTGCCGCTTGCTCAATATCTTGTTCATAAAAATCTGCCGCTTTGTTTAGCATTTGATCGAGGGCCCCTGTTTTTTCTCCTACGACGATCATCTGGGTGACTAAAGAAGGAAATGCCCAGTGGTCGATCATCGGCGCTGCCATCGACTCCCCTTTCTCAAGAGACAGTCTTGTTTGCTGCAGCACGCCTTCGATTACTTTATTACTAACAATTCTTTCCGTAATTTGAACTGCTTCAAGAATGGGGACCGAACTATTGAATAAAGAACTTAGTGTCCTCGTCATCCTGGCTAAGGCCGACTTTTGGATAAGCGTTCCAAAGATAGGCAGCCGCATTTTCAGTTCGTCGATTCGGTAGACTGCAGCAGGGAATTGACGACTGTAACGGTAAGTTAAATAGAGGGCTAATGGAACTAGAAAAAACAGCCACCAGAAGCTGCCAAAAAACTGCCCCATTTGCAAAATTATCCGAGTAAATAATGGAATCTCACTCCCGAATGAAACAAACATATTTGCAAACCTGGGCACAACAAAACTCAGCATAAAAATAACAATCACAAGAGCGATGGCCCCTACCACCATTGGATAAGAAAGGGCAGAAATCACTTTTTGCCTGGTGAGGTGCTGTTTTTCATAATAGTCGGCCATTCTCCCTAAGATTTCGTCGAGATTACCTCCCGCTTCTCCTGCCCTAACCATATTCACAAACATATTAGGGAAGACTTTCCGATGTTTATCCGATGCAAAGGAAAATGCCTGACCCGCTTCAAGATCTAAAGCAATGCTTCGAAGTGTTTGACCCAGATTTTTGCTGCTCGTTTGTTCACTTAATATGTAAGTGGCCTCAACTAAGGAAATTCCTGAGTCAATGAGCGTGGCAAACTGGCGTAAATAGATCACAAAATCCTTATTTTTCACTCCACTTCCAATCGATAGGTCTTTATAAAGAAAACTAGTTAGTTCCTGGATCTGTCGAGGCATAATTCCGGTTTCTTTCAAGTGAATTTCTGCCTCTCTTTTACTTGCCGCTTTAATTCTGCCCTGTTTCATCCTGCCTCGCGTATCTCTGCCTTTATAATCGTAGTAAGCCATTATAAGTCTCTTCTCTCTAAATACGACTGAGCGGCTTCTTCCATTATTACGCCCTGATCTAGCAATTCTTTAATGGACATTTCAAGGGTGTGCATACGATCGGCTTTTGCTGTCTGCATCACATTTTGGATTTGATAGATTTTTTCATTTCTAACCAGATTCTTAATGGCTGATGTATTGATTAACAGCTCGGTAGCTGCCCTCCGTGATTTCCGATCCTTCGTTTGAAACAACCGCTGAGAAAGAATCGCCTGCAATACTGTTGCAAGCTGAACTCTCACTTGAGGCTGTTGAGCAGGCGGGAACACGTCAATCATCCGGTCCATAGTAGAAGCAGCAGAGGTTGTGTGAAGCGTTCCCAAAACCAGATGCCCTGTTTCTGCAGCAGTGATGGCGGTTGATATTGTTTCTAAATCACGCATTTCTCCAACTAAGATAACATCCGGATCCTGACGTAGACAGGCTCTCAGCCCATTTTGAAAATTTTGCGTATCAAATCCAATTTCACGCTGGTCAATAATGCAATAGTTATGAGAATGCAAATATTCGATTGGATCTTCTAAAGTAATTACATGTCTGCGCATATGATGATTCATATAATCGATCATGGCAGCTAATGTCGTGCTCTTTCCGCTCCCCGTCGGTCCCGTGACGAGGACAAGACCCTGTTGGGCCGCTGCAATCGATTTTAAAACTTCAGGCATATGTAATTCCTCTAACGTAGGGATCTCCGTTGGCACGATTCGAATTGCCATTGAAATACAATTCCGCTGATGATAGGCATTTATACGAAACCTTGATATACCCGGAATTCCATAGGAAAAATCAATCTCCCCAATCTCCTTAAACTGATTCCAAAGCACCTCAGATAAAATCGCTTTCGCCATCTCCTCCACTTGATCTGGAGTTAGGATTTCTTTCCCGTATTGCTTTAATTCTCCATTCAATCTGAAAATGGGGGCAACGCCTACCGTTAAATGAACATCCGATGCCTCTAACTTGTATGCTGCTGTTAATAAGTGATCAAACCTGTCTTTCATCTCCCATCACCCCTAGCTAATCGTTCTTAGTCACCCTTAAAATCTCTTCTATGGTGGTCAAGCCACGCTTCACCTTCAGTAAACCATCATCCATCAGAAAAATCATTCCCTGTTCCCATGCGTACTTGCGAATATTTGCGATTGCCTGATTATTCAACATCATATTCCGGATTTCATCGTCAACGACAAGGATCTCCTGAATCGCCATTCTTCCTCTATATCCAGTGTTCTGACAATTGCTGCATCCTTTTCCTTTATATACTTTCTCAATTGCTAGGCCGCGCTTTTCAAATAACTCTTGTTCCATTTGTGCCGGTTCTCTCGCTTCTTTACAATCACGGCAAATTTTCCGAACCAGACGCTGAGCTACTATACCTGATAACGATGAAACCACCAGGTATGGCTCTATATCCATATCAATCAGCCGAGGTATCGTAGCGATTGCATTATTGGTATGCAGAGTTGATAAAACTAAATGACCTGTCAGGGAAGCACGAACAGCAATTTCTGCAGTTTCGGAGTCTCTTATTTCTCCAACCATGACGACATCCGGATCCTGTCTTAAAATCGAGCGCAGCCCTCTGGAAAAAGTAAGTCCAGCTGCATGGTTGACCTGTACTTGATTAATCCCCTCAATCTGATACTCCACAGGGTCCTCGATCGTGATAATATTCTGGTTTTCAGTATTTAAGTGATTTAACGAAGCATATAAAGTAGATGACTTTCCAGAGCCCGTTGGACCTGTTATAAGTATCAAACCGGAAGGCATTTCAATCATACCCATATACCGCTGGAAATTTATCTTGTTAAAACCAAGTTCCGATAAACGATTAAGCAAACTGCCTAAATCCAATATCCGTATGACGATTTTCTCTCCAAACACGGTTGGCAGTGTGGAAATTCTTAAATCTACAGGGACAGAGTTAATACTCGTTTTTATACGGCCATCCTGGGGCAATCGATTTTCAGTAATGTTAAGATTTGCCATGATTTTAATTCGTGCGATTAAAGAATTTTGCATCGGTTTGCGAACTGACCTTTCTGTCCTTAACAAACCATCTACGCGGTAACGTATGTAGACCTTTGTTTCCTGCGGATCAATATGGACATCACTCGCTCTCATTTGCACACCCGTCTGCAAAATCTGGTTTACTAGTTTGATAATGGGTGCTTCCTCAGGGTCTATATTCGGTTCCGGATCCTCTGCATCTTTTATATTGTAATATTTATTAATGGTTTGAATAATTTCGTCCTTCTTAGCAATAACAGGAGCGATCTGAAACCCCGTAGAGATCTGCAGGTCATCAATGGTATAGTAATCCATCGGGTCATTCATGGCCATGGTCAGTTGGTTGTCTTCTCTTTTAAGAGGCATCACATGATTACGAACGGCAAAATCTTTAGTTACTAAATTCAGCAAATTCGTGTCTACTGGATAACGGTAAAGCGAAACATGCGGGACTCCTAATTGAAATTCTAATACTTCAATCAGCTGCTGTTCGGTTATCAGTCCACGTTCAAGAAGGGCATCTCCCAGCTTTTGCTGTACTTTCTTACTTGTTAAAGTTTCTTTTATCTCTACTTCTGATACGAGACCTGCATCCTTTAAAATATCGCCGAGTCTTTTCCTCTGCATTCCATTCACCCTCCTTCCTACTTTTGTATAGGGTTCTTATCATACTCGCCTTCCCAGATTGGCGGAAGCTTATGTTTCTTCTCTTCATCCTGAGCATCCCAGGAGTCCGTTGCGCCGCTGCTATTGGATAAACTGCTGGAATCCTGAGAGGAGCTCTTCGCATCCTTACTTGAGAATGCTGAGTTCCCTTCCCCTTCTACACCATGCCGCAATTCTACCCGATCCGTTGGCGGGTAATAATCTGTGGATATTTTTACTTTTTGATCTTTCGTCTCTCTAAAAACCTCCACACTTTTCCCAGGAGATCCTTTTTGCTTCACCTGGATGTCCCCTTCAGGTACAAAGGAGGATAAGTGGATCACGGTCCGTTCAGATATTTCCTTACTTCCTTCGACCACACTATGATAACTATGCTGCAGAGGGTAGCCAGAAATTTCTGCCTCCACAGTCGAACCATTCATGGATAAGGACATAACAAGCGGTGAGGGATTAGGATTAGTAAAGATTAAATCCTGATCATTGTTCCTATCCACACTTGCTTCTCTCCCGTAGTCAGCATAGGAAGGAAGATTTTCACTAATATGACGTTCTTTAATTACTAGATTTGTATCAAGTACAGCTCCGTATAGAACGGTGGCTAATTGGTTTAAAGACCTTTTATCTATAACTGCCGCTGCTTGTTTGATGGACGTAAGCAATGAAAAATCCTGATTAGGTTTAAGCGTTACTTCTTTCCATTCACTTACATAGTCTTGTAACTGTCCTCGATCATTCCTAGTAATGGAGAAACTCGATTGGGTTTCATATAAAGATTTTATGCCTGCAGGAATGAAGTCGTAGATCGAATAAGTAAGAGGACCTTTTTTCAACTGTCCGGCATCAGATAATAATTTTTCTTTTAGTTTTTCCAGCTGTAACTTGCTTTTCACTTCGCCTGATAAATGCTCGGTAAGAGATTGAGCAAAAATAGGATCTAGAGTAACTTGGAGGTTTTGTGTATCCCCATTGCTTACACTAGCTATCGTCTTCGGGATATGAAATCGAAAATTCTCAGGGCTTATTTCTACAGTCTCTTCAGGTAGAACCAACTGCAGGGATGCCGCCTGTTTCCAATTGTTCACCTGCTTGTTTAAAAGAATCTTAGACTGATCCTCTGTCAATCCTTCAATTATTTCTCCGCTAACGGCAGTGTTGGGGGCAAATTTATGCGCCGCTCCAAATGCAAGCCCCCACCCAAACGCGCCTCCATAAGTAAAGAGCAGCATAAAAACTACCATTCCTATAAATAATCCTGCTCCTTTCAGATCGCTCATTCTATCAGCCGCTCCTTATTGTTCAAAATCTAGTTCAGGAATTTCAAATTCATCCATATCTATTTCAGGTGAATCCTTCTCATGCTGGTATCGATGGACAGTCGCCGTCCGATTAGAAACAAGTTCTAGTTCCTCTTCATACCATTCCTCTTTGTTTACAAGTGGTTCTTTTGCTGCCGCCCTGATAGAAGGTACAAGGGAGAGGTCTTTACGAGCTTTCAGTAATTCGTCTTCTATGTCCTCCTCTGACTCACCTTCCTGCCAACGTTTCTCCAGGTCCGTATTCAAACCCTCAGATGGTAAAGAAACCGTTTGATTTAATGAGGGTTTAACAGCAGCCGCTGGTTCTTTTTCTGCAAGTTTCGGAGTGGTTTCTGCGGCATCCGGAGATTCGGATACTTGATGTCTCTCCTTCATAGTTTCGTTTATTTTCATTGGTGGGGTGATCAGAGAATCTTCCTCTGAAGCTTCTCCTTTTTTATCAATATCAATGACGATTAAACGCGGTCTCACCAGAATATAAGACAAAATCACTATGGCTATTCCCAGTACAATAGACTGCCAGACAGCGAATGATAATGTACTTAGCAGAATCATTAACGCGGATAAAAAGGCCGCAGAACCAAGCAAATATTTACTTCTCCTCGAAAGATCTTTTCCATATGTTTTCATGATTGGAAAAAGCAGCAGCGAAGATATAAGTAAAAAAATTATTTTCATGCAATCGACTCCTTTCGCTAGCTTTCTCCCCAATATAGGGTCTGAATACTATGTAATAGTTATCTCATTGAGGCAGCCCTCACTTAGTACTTTCTTCCGTTTGCGAGAAATCTAAAGTGACTTCACCCTGAAGCAGCTTCTCTCTATCCCCAGCTAAGCCCTTGCTTTCATAATGAATAGTGAGTGTGTGATTTCCCAGGTCATTAGCTAAAGAAGCCGTGACTTGATACGAATGAGTTACTGAGTCTTTACTTTCCATATTCATTACCAGCGGTCTTCCCCATTCTTGCTCGATCGCTTTTTTTACTTCTTTTTGAGTTGAATACTGTGCATTTATTTTTTCGATACTTTGAATCAATAATTCTTTACCCATACCTGCTAAATCTTCTGCCTGCACCGTTTGTTGAGATACAGCTACTTGTTTACCTGTTGAAGTAATTTGAAAAGCAATAACCGTCGTAAGGAGACCCACCACCACAATTACAAATAGCACGAATACAAGCGCCGCTCCATTTTCATTTTTTAAACGGCTCATGAAGACTCTCCAGTTTCAGGAATGTAATGATATGTTTCCGTGATGAATTTTTTAGATCCATCCTTTAATAGTTGAAAGATTTCTATATGCAGTCGTATGACTAAACCAATTTCATTTGTACCTTGACAATACTTTACTACTGGGTAATAGGTTTGATTTTGAGCAGAGGTATAATATAATCGATGAGAATCATCTAATTCCCATTTACCCGACTGCATGACTTCTGACCTGGCATTTTGCTGTTGTATTATGTAATCCAGGTCAAGGGCAGCTGACTGACTGCAATCTGGAATGTTACTGCCCATGTTCTGATAAGTCTCAGTCATGGAACCTGTATAGAACCCAATTTCTTCAGCAAGGTGAATAGCATCCAGTTCATTTTCTACGCGATCGGCAAACAGCAAGTATTTCCCAAAAATAGCAAGAAATATCATGATAACAATACTTAGTAGGGAGAGAGCAGCTAGTATTTCGACTAGAGTCATCCCAGTTTGGTCTTTATACATATCAACACCACTATTATAGATTTAGTTTGAAAGGAGGCGGGTTTTTGAATAAACTCTTAAATAATAAAGGAGTAACGTTAATCGAATTACTAACCGCCCTCGCCCTTTTTGGCATAGTAACAGCGATTACAGTAAGCGTACTTGCCCAGTCCATGCATGCCAGTGGTGCAGTGGAAGACAATGTCCAATTAAAACAGGAAACCAATCTCCTGCTCACAGCAATTCGCGAAAAAGCTAACCAAGGACCGGCAGATATCTGCATGAATTCTCCGACTGAATTAATGATTAACCATGAAAATCTACTCACTTTCGACAATTTCTTAATAAGTAAATTATACATAGAAAACGGTAAAAATACATTAGATGAACCAGAAAATTGTATAAAAATTTCCGCTGAAAGTCCTATATCAGTTGCTATTACAACATCTACGAAGGACAGCACCCCATCACAAAGTTATCAAATATCAACCATTATACCTAGTCAAACGGCGGAGAATCTGGAATTGGCCGGTGGAGATTCTAGTGGGGATAATAACGACGACAACGGGTTACACATCTTCACTTCAAGTGAAGAGTTCGATACGGTCCAGGAAAGTGACGGGCAACCTTATACAGAAGTGCGGCCTAAACCACCAAATTGCAGCTATTCCGAAGCAAGTAAGTTTTACCGGACAACATTTGCGAATTGGGGAGGTGTTTGCGACCGTGCAGATTTCGACAGCAGCGTACTTTCTATAGAAGGAATAACGGTTAGAAATGCTTACTTGAGTATTGGAGAGAATTTTTATAATCGCAGTGATACTACTATTGATAATTCTCGCTTTTCCGTTGCTGGAAATATATTATTTCAGGGGAACTTTACTACTTATGGACAAAAAGATCAGAACACGATCGAGGGTTATAATATATTCTTTAACCAACAGACTAACCTTTATAATGATTTTCTAATTCTAGCGAAAGGAAGTCTGCGCTTTGATCGTTCCACTTCCATAAACTCGAGTGGAACGATCAATAGTGAGGGTTATCTGTTCGCGAATGATCACTTCTTAATTGGAAATACTACCCGCCTGTCTATTAAAAAAGATGCGATTTTTAATAAAAGCTTAAAAGCTTATTCCAATGCAGAATTAACGGTGTCAGGTAACCTGCTGGTCAAAGACTCCCTAGTTATGGAAAACAACAGCAGAATAACTATAGGAAGGAATGCTGTTATTTCCTCTAAGGCGACTGTAAATGGGGCCTCTATGATTAAAGCATACGGAAACATTACATTTGAGGGTCCGGCATACTTTCAAAATCAGACCGTAATCGCTTCCGCTGGCGATATCATCTTTCACAACACCGTAGGATGGAACGACAACGAAAATGAGCTTATCTGCGCAAAAGGGAAAGTCGTCGGCAAAGAACATATTAATGGCCCTCACACTATACGTGAAGGCAGTGAGTGTACATTATTTAATTAGAACAAAAACAGGGAGCAAAATGATTATTCATTCTGCTCCCTGTTTTATTTTGTCATAGCTTGCGACACGGTTTCTTCCCTTTTGCTTAGCTCCGATGTACATAGCACGATCGGCATGACGAACTAACCCAAGCGGTCCTTCACAATGCTCCGGGTAACTTGCGACCCCCATGCTGGCTGTAAGTGAGATAAGCTGAGGTGTGTTTCGAGGCAGAATGTGATCGAAAGAGAGAAAAGGTTCTGCTTTTATAGCATCTAACAGGCTTTCCGCTGTATTCACAGCTTCTGCTAAGGGAACGTCAGGCAATAAAATAACAAATTCTTCCCCGCCGTACCTTGCTATCAGCCCTTTACCTTCCAGGTGTTTCTCCAGTCTTGTAGCAAGCATACTTAATATTTCATTTCCACTCTCATGTCCATAGGAATCATTAATTTGTTTAAAATGGTCAATATCCACAAGAATAAGCGAAATGGGTGAGGAATAATTCTTTGTACGCCACTGTTCAAAAGTACGTTGTAAATGATTCTCAAAGTAACGGTAATTATAAAGACCGGTTAAAGAGCACCGTTCACTTTCCGCTTTTGTCTTTTCATAATGTCTGGCGTTTTCCATGGCAACAGCAAGATAGTTAGCAAGGATATTTAAAATCATAAATTGGTAGCGCATGAATGCCCTTTTTTTAAGCGAGTACAGAGTGAGAACGCCAACGATTTCTTTATTTCTTTCAATGGCAATAGAAACGACACTCTCCGCTTTTTCAGGAGTATATTCATTTTCCAAGTGCTCCCATTGTATTTTTTTCTTATAGTCTTTGTTTTGACCGGTTTTCCAAGTATCCCCACTGATACTTGTGCCTTTCCTTAACTCAATGGTATTCATTTTAGTAATCCCACTGCGGTCAAAATAGCGAATTAGCTGCAGCTTTTCCTCTGTAACGACATCAAAAACATACATATAATCAATAGGAAGCAGATGAGATATTCTTTCTACAAACAAATCAAGGACCTGGGTCACGCCTAGCTTGCCTGTAAGCTCCTGACCAATCTCGCTCGTTCTCTGCAGGTAAACGTTAACTTGTCTGCTGTTATGATAAAGCATAAGGATGCCTGATATAAAAATGAACGGCAAACCTACAAAATACACGGCATACAAACCAATTTCTGTATACACTGCATACAGCACTAAACCAACTGGAGTGACTAGAATGGTGGTAACCACTTCCCAGATACTTCCCCGATCCACCCATTTCACTTGTTTGCGGTAAAGATATTTACTTATTATCTTAATAAAGCAGTGATTCATAATGAATTGAAAAAGAACATATGCCATTAAGGGGATGACATCCTCAATCTTATCGATGGCTCTCTTACCATGCTCCCCACCTAAAAGATGATATACTAACGCACTGCCAATGGATAGTACCATAAACATAAGCAAATTAATCGGCAGTCGGTGAATTTGCGATTTGTCAATACGCACTTTCATAAATAAAAAGAGAATGGCAAACTGAGTAATTACCAGTTCAGTTACCAATCCAAAATATAAAAAAACAGCAAGAGTAATGCCATGGGTGAAAAAGACGGGATGATCCCCTGCAAGAAGTGGAAAAAGGGCGACTATTCCAGCTAATAATGTAAAGGATATAATATCTATTTCATTCCCTTGAATCGGCGGTTCCATTTTAAAATAAAGTAATCCAAGACCAGCAGGCCAAATCAACAGCCATATGAACCAAATGACAAGCTTTTTTTGCTTCGTCATTTCCGCACCCCGTTTCACGAACACCGCTATACCGCGTGAGCTTGACCTAATTATGATTAGAAAATTCAGATAATTATAATATTATCATAGCCGTTCGTTAGATTCAAAATATTTCCTTATTATAGAAATAAAGTATAAAGAACCTGTAATTAGAAAAACGTCTTCCTTGTGTAAGTTAGGAATAATACTCTCAATTGCTTCACGCGGGCTTGCAGAAACGTGTGAGTGAGGCAGCGGGGAAAGACTGTGCAGCACTTCTCCGCTAAGGGCTCTGGGAAAATCAAATGACGTAAACCATGCTTCATCAATTACTCCTTTAAACTGTTCCAGCATTTCTGTCACAGGCTTATCTTCCAGTGCAGCATAGAGTAAACATATTTTCTTTCCTCTGTAATGGTTTTTCAGTGTGTTTACGAGAGCTAAAGTACCTTCTAAGTTATGTGCTCCATCTATAACAATCGCTGGATCATTGGCTATAATTTCAAACCTTGCCGGCCAGGAAGTTTTTTGAATGCCTTCCTTATATCGGGATCGATCCATTTTCTTTCCCATTTGTTTCATCACTTCAACCGTCTGTAAAGCTAGAGAAGCGTTCTCAACTTGATGAGCACCCATCATGGAAGTAAGCAATTCTTCCGAGTGAAAGTCTTGGTTGTAAAAGTAAAAATGCTCGCCTTGATCTGAACTGTTTAAATGATTAACATAAAAGTCTTTATAAAGTACTGTTAATGGTGCCTCCATTGCCTCTGCTTTAGATCCAATAACCGATTTCGCTTCCGGCTGCTGTACCCCTGAAATTATTGGAGTCTGAAATTTAATAATACCAGCTTTCTCTACAGCTATTTCTTCATAGGTATTTCCCAGTATATTGACATGATCCTTGCCAATGTTCGTAATCACTGAAATTATCGGTTGAATGATATTTGTGGAATCATACCTCCCCCCAAGACCCGTTTCGAAAATCGCATAGTCCAGCTGACTCTCTGCGAAATATAGCATTGCCATCGCTGTAATGATTTCGAATTCCGTGGGTTCTCCTAGCGGCATTCTTCCCAGTTCCTCTGCTAACGGTCTGATTTTCTCAGTTAGCGCTGCAAGTTCCTGGTCACTAATAGGGTCACCATTAAGACTGATTCTTTCATTAAAGCGGATAATGTAAGGAGAAGTAAATGTTCCTATTCGGTATCCTTGCTCCTGTAATAAATGTCTTAGGAAGGAGACGGTGGAACCTTTTCCATTCGTTCCTGCCACATGAACCGCTTCAAACTTTAATTCGGGACGCCCAAGCTTTTCCATCATCCAGCTCATACGTTTTAACCCTGGTTTAACTTTAAATTTCTCTCGTGAATGAATCCATTCAAGTGCTTCCTTATAATTCAACACGACCATTCCCTCTTTTCAAAAAGAGGAGAGTATTCCCTGTGAATACCCTCCTTCATCCAGTTATGCTTTTAATTCTTTAATTCTTGCTTCCACTTTATTCCGTTTATCTAGATAGTCCGTTTCTTTTGTACGTTCTTCCTCGACCACATGTTCAGGTGCCTTACTTACGAATCCTTCATTGGCCAGTTTCTTTTGAACTCTAGTAACTTCTTGGTCCCATTTATCTCTCTCTTTTTCCAATCGTTTAATTTCATCGTCAATGTTAATTAAACCTGCAAGCGGCAAGAAGAGCTCTGCTCCGGTCACAACTGCGGACATCGCTTTTTCCGGTGCCTGCAGATCAATAGCGATGTTTAACTCGCTTGGATTACAGAAACGCTCTAGATAGCTTCTGTTCTTCTCCAGCTCTTTCACTACTTCTTCATCTTTCGCCTGAATCAGCAATTGGATTTGCTTAGACATCGGAGTGTCAACTTCAGAGCGTATATTACGAACAGACCTGATTATAGATACAAGTCGCTCCATTTCTTGAACAGCTTGCTCATTATGGAATTCATCCCTTACTACCGGCCAGGATGCCTGCGTAATTGATTCTCCTTCATGAGGAAGGTGCTGCCAAATTTCTTCTGTAATAAACGGCATGAATGGATGAAGCATCCGCATGATTTGATCCAGCGAATAGGCAAGAATAGAACGAGTTGTGTGAATTCTTGCTTCATCCTCCCCATAAAGCGGAATCTTTGCCATTTCAATATACCAATCACAGAATTCATCCCAAATGAAGTTATACAAATGACGTCCTGCTTCTCCAAATTCGTACCGGTCAATATTTCTCGTCACTTGTTCTATTGTTTGATTCAATCGAGTGAGAATCCATTCATCTGCTACGGACTTTTCCCCAGAGATATCAATGTTTTTAAATTCAAGGTCACCCATATTCATTAAAGCAAATCTGGAAGCATTCCATATTTTATTGGCGAAATTCCATGTGGATTCTACTTTTTCCCACTGAAAACGTAAATCCTGTCCGGGTGAGGATCCCGTTGATAAGAAGTAACGGAGGGAGTCCGCTCCATATTTATCAATAACATCCATAGGATCTACACCATTGCCTAGTGACTTACTCATTTTCCTTCCATCAGCATCTCTAACCAGTCCGTGGATCAGTACATCTTCAAATGGTCGTTCGCCTGTAAATTCAACTGACTGGAAAATCATCCGGCTAACCCAGAAGAAAATAATGTCATAGCCTGTAACAAGAACATTGGTCGGGAAGTACTTCTTAAAGTCTTCCTGATCAAGATCCGGCCATCCTAATGTAGAAAACGGCCAGAGCGCTGAAGAGAACCAGGTATCTAATACATCTTCGTCCTGTTCCCAGTTCTCAATATCTGCCGGTGCTTCCTTGCTAACATGAATTTCTCCTGTTTCTTTGTGATACCAAGCAGGAATTCTGTGACCCCACCAAAGCTGCCGGGAAATACACCAATCTCGAATATTTTCCATCCAGTTTAAATAAGTTTTCTCAAAGCGGTCAGGTACAAAACTAACCTTATCCTCTCCGCCTTGCAAATCAACAGCAGCTTTAGCAAGCGGCTCCATATTAACAAACCATTGGGTAGAAAGGTAAGGTTCTACCACTGCCCCGCTTCGCTCAGAATGCCCTACAGAATGCAGATGATCTTCTATGTTAAATAACACACCTTGCTCTTGAAGATCCTGAATAATCTGCTTACGGCATTCAAAACGATCCATCCCTTGATATTTCCCAGCGTTCTCATTCATGGTTCCATCTTCATTCATGACAAGAATCCGCTCTAATTTATGACGGTTACCAATTTCGAAGTCATTAGGATCATGAGCTGGAGTAATCTTCACGGCTCCTGAACCAAATTCCATATCTACATAATCATCCGCCACAATTTCAATCTCCCTGCCGATAATCGGCAGAACAGCCTTTTTCCCAATTAAATGCTGGTATCGCTCATCATTAGGGTGAACAGCAATGGCGGTATCTCCAAGCATCGTTTCTGGACGAGTGGTAGCAATTTCTATGAACCCATCTTCGTCTTTAATTGGGTAACGCATGTGGTAGAAAGCGCCTTGGATATCCTGATATTCCACTTCAATATCAGACAGAGCAGTTTGTGTCGCTGGATCCCAATTGATGATGTATTCGCCGCGATAAATTAGATCCTTCTCATACAATTTAACGAAAACTTCTTTCACGGCCTCGGAAAGTCCTTCGTCCAGCGTAAAGCGCTCACGAGAATAATCGAGTCCCAGACCCATCTTTTCCCATTGAGTACGAATGAATTGAGCATACTCTTCTTTCCATTCCCAGGATTTCTCCAGGAATTTTCCACGCCCCAGTTCGTGTCTGGACTGACCTTGTTCTTTTAATTTCCCTTCTACTTTGGCTTGAGTAGCGATTCCCGCATGATCCATTCCAGGCAGCCAGAGTACGTCATAGCCCTGCATTCGTTTTACTCGAGTAAGTATATCCTGCAGCGTTGTATCCCAGGCGTGGCCTAGATGAAGCTTACCCGTTACATTTGGCGGTGGAATCACTACGGTATAAGGTTCTTTCTTCGAATCTCTTTCTGCTTCAAAAAACTTTCCGTCTATCCAATATTGATAGCGATCCTTTTCAACGGCTGCTGGATCATATTTTGTCGGCATTGAAAGATCTGTTTCTTTCATAATGATCTTCCTCCTTTTAGTCTTTTAAAAATACAAAAAATCCCTTCCATCCAATAAAGGACGAAAGGGATTGATTTCCGTGGTACCACCTTAATTTGCAGCATATACTTATTCTGCACACTTAAAATTAATAACGGCTTCTAACCGGCTTCTTCTACTGTTAACCTTTCAAAGAAGCTGCGCATCCAGGGCGACCTTCTACAACCAACAAACCTGGAAAACTTTCAGCAATTGTTTTCCTCTCTAAAGGAGTTGATTATATACTCTTCCCTTTCCTGGCATTTCACGTATAGGAGTTCTATTACATATTGTATATAGAATTCACTATTTTAGTCAACTGTTTTTAAAAAAATAGGCGGTTCCTAACATGAAAGGAGGTGAAAGAAATGAGCAGATTTTACAGATACCGTTTACCTCCATGGTGCAGATACTGGTTATTTCTTATCGAAACAGCGCTCTTACCTATTATGATTTACCAGCTGCTCCGCACCATATTTCTCCCTACAACGATTGACGTTTTTTTAACGGGCATAATTATCGGCCTGTACCTTGCCTTTCACTTGAAATGGATTTAGCTTGGAATGTACACGATTTGTCCAGGAGCGATACTATCTCGATTTGCATTCATCTTCTCTAATTTGCTTAAAGAAATCTCATACCTTTCAGCAATAGTTGCCAGCGTTTCATCCTCCTGGACAATGTACATTTTCATTTGAGTATAGGAATCTTCTCGATTAGGAAATAAGTGTTTAAATATTTGCTTAATGCCATGCACACTTGCTTTTTCATCTGAAGACTCCTCTTCAGATGAAGCGGTAGATTTATTAGCTATAGATGAAGAGGAACTCGATTCGATGACTGTAGTCATTTCCCAGCCGCTACTACTTTCTTCTGATTCCTGGAATACTTCTTCGTTCTTCTCTTCCTTACCAAAAAACTCGTTAAAGGTCTGCGTTTTTTTATAAGTCCACCTTCCACTGCTTTCATCCGCATCGTGATGAGACTGGCCATCATTTAATGAAACCAAAGGCGTTTCCCGCTGATATACGGTTGGTTTTTCTTGCGTATCTTGAGGTTGGTAGTTTACCGGCCCAATGGTCGTTGATTCATCAAAAGATTCAACTTCATCCGCAATTTCATTGGTCTTCGGCTGACGGATACCATTGATATTCATTTGAGCCTGCAGTCGCAACTGGTTTGTAGCAGGCAGTTCATAATCAAAGTTTTCTATTTCTACCAGTACGGTATTTACATCGTGAACTCTTTCATTCGGAACCGTTATCTCCACTGGAAAAGAATGAGAAAAATAATGAACTCCTTCTTCTCCTCTCTCCACTTCGCTGATGACTCTTATGGATTGCACTGTGGGGATTTCCTCATATTGAGTCCTTTCCTGATCAGGAAGATATTCTCCAGTTAATTCAACGGTCCCAAGCAGCCGTACTTCATTTTGCAATTGTTCTATAGTAATTTCCGGTTCCAGGGAAATGCCTAGAAGTTCCCTTACACCCTGTCCTTCCTTAAACCATAGAGATTCATCTAATTGAAATGAAAATGCTTTATTTTGCAATTTAATGTCCCCTCCCTTATAAGGTGAAACTCAGCCATCTATTACAACTTATGCAAGAGGTATGGTTATATACATAGAAAAGGAGACAACGGTAAACGGGTACTTAGAAAGAATGATCTTACAATAGGAATATAAACGGTGGCAAAACTCTAACTTATCGTAAAACAAAGCAAACTCGAACCAATCGAAAGGTCCGAGTTTGCTAATGGTATAGATATTCTATTTCCGTTTACAGGGTGGAAAATACTTTCTTCGCTGCTTCAATGGTTCTTTCAATATCTTCGTCCGTATGGGCAGCAGATAGAAAAAGTCCTTCAAATTGAGAAGGGGGTAGGAAGATTCCCTCTTCAATCATGCCCCGGTAGTACCTTGCAAACATATCCAGATTAGATCGACTGGCAGTTTCAAAGTTGGTAACCGGCTCTTGATTAAAGAAGAAGCCAACCATAGATCCGGCACGGTTAACGGTATAAGGAATGTTGTTTTCCGTAGCCGCTTCCTGAAATCCTTCCATTAAACGGTCAACCTTTTTGCTGATTTTTGCATATTGATCTTCTGTCATAGCAGAAAGGGTCTCATACCCGGCAGTCATGGCCAGAGGGTTTCCTGATAACGTGCCCGCTTGATAAATGTCACCAACAGGAGCTACACGTTCCATAATCTCTCGTTTCCCTCCATAAGCGCCTACAGGAAGTCCTCCGCCGATTACTTTTCCTAAGCAAGTCATATCAGGAGTGACGTTAAAGTGACCCTGGGCACAGTTATAACCTACCCGGAATCCAGTCATCACTTCATCGAAGATTAGAACAGTGCCATTATTTTCTGTGAGCGTGCGCAAGCCTTGCAGAAAGTTTTCATCTGGTGGAACCACACCCATATTTCCTGATACAGGCTCAATAATAACAGCAGCAAGATCATCTCCGTATTGCTCAAAAACGTAACGAGCACTTTCTAAATCATTGTAAGGTACGGTAATCGTATTTTGGGCAATCGATTCAGGGACGCCTGGAGAATCCGGGAGTCCTAACGTCGCCACTCCTGATCCTGCTTTAATTAACAGTGAATCTCCATGACCGTGGTAATTGCCTTCAAACTTCAGGATTTTATCGCGGCCAGTATAACCACGGGCAACACGAAGCGCACTCATCGTAGCTTCTGTACCTGAGTTCACCATACGAAGCATTTCAATAGAAGGGACGCGTTCAGTCACTAATTTGGCTAATTTATTTTCGATCTCAGTCGGTGCACCGAAGCTTGTGCCAAGTTCAGTTGTTTTCTTTAGAGCTTCGACTACGCGATCGTCAGCATGCCCTAAGATGAGCGGGCCCCAGCTTAAGACATAATCGATATACTCATGACCATCTATATCATAAATTTTAGAGCCTTTTCCTCTTTCCATAAAAATAGGATCCATATTTACAGAGTTAAACGCCCTTACTGGAGAATTTACTCCCCCGGGCATCAAGTTTACAGCTTCTTTGTAAGCTTCAATGGAACGCTCAAATTTTTTCAATTCCTACCATCCCTTTCAGATCTAAAGATTATGATTCACTAAGCCATTTGGCTGCGTCTTTGGCAAAGTAGGTAATAATCAAATCTGCCCCAGCGCGCTTCATGGCTGTTAATTTTTCAAGTACAATCGCTTTCTCATCCACCCAGCCATTTTGGGCGGCAGCTTTAATCATGGCATATTCGCCGCTTACATTGTAAGCCACCAGCGGCAAACGAAAGCGGTCTTTCACTTCTCTCATGATATCAAGGTACGCAAGAGAAGGTTTCACGATAAGAAAGTCCGCTCCTTCTTCCACATCGGATTCAGCTTCCCTGATGGCCTCTAGACGATTGGCCGGGTCCATTTGGTAAGCTTTACGGTCACCAAACTGCGGCGTACTATGCGCAGCATCACGGAAAGGTCCATAAAAAGCTGAAGCATATTTTACTGCGTAACTCATGACAGGAATTTGGCTGTAACCGGCCTCATCTAATCCCTGACGGATCGCAGCTACAAAACCATCCATCATATTAGACGGAGCAATAATGTCTGCTCCCGCCTGCGCTTGAGTAATTGCCGTTTTCGTGATTAGTTCAAGAGATTCATCATTCGCAATATCTCCATTACGAACCACTCCACAGTGCCCGTGGTCAGTGTACTGACAGAGGCATGTATCCGCTATAACTGTAAGTGAAGGGACTTCTTCTTTGATTTGGCGAATTGCTCTTTGCACGATGCCTTCTTCGTTATAGGCTTCACTGCCTGCTTCATCTTTTTCCTGGGGTACTCCAAACACAATCACTGATTTGATCCCTAAGTTCACCAGCTCGTTCATTTCTTCGGTTAAGTAATTAAGCGAGACTTGATAAACTCCAGGCATGGAAGGTACTTCGTTCTTTACATCATTTTCTTCCAGCACAAAAATAGGGAAAATCAAATCGTCTTTAAGTAAGTGGGTTTCTCTCACTAGCGCACGCATATTATCTGTGCTGCGGAGGCGGCGGTGACGTTTAAACTCTAATTCTTTCATGATATTAAACTCCTTTATTGGAAAAGTATTTAATTATTTGGTCTACCATATGAGAGAGGGTATACTGCTCAGGAATATAGATTTCTTTAAATCCCTTTTCACGTGCCCTCGCTCCTGTTGTCGGTCCAATACAGAAACAAGGAAAACTCAGCGCTTTCTGCTTTCCCTTGCCGAGCGCCTCCATAAAAGCATCGATCGTTGAAGGACTAGTGAAAGTTAAAGCATCCACTGTACTGTGCTCGATACATGCATGGATCAGATCCTGACTATCTTTTAATGGTAGCGTATCATAAACAGTCATTGTTTGAAAAAACACCTGTTTTTCCTTCAACATCCGAGGAATTTCCTCCCGAGATTGATTGCCGCGGATAAAAAGAATGTGTCCAGGATGTTCATAGAGGCATAAGAATTCTTTAACCAACTGCTGAGCTTGGAACTTATTAGGCATAAAATCAGCTTCTATACCATAATCGGCAAGTATTCGGGAAGTTTTTTTCCCTACCACGGCCCAGCGGATCTGCTTGGGCAGCACCTTTTGTCTTTCCGTTAATAAATCGAAAAAAAACTTCACACCATTAGAGCTTGTCACAAAAACCCAGGAATAGTCGTGAAGTTTAGAGATGATATCATCATTTTTTTCTGATGAATGACTTTGAAAGGAAAGCAGAGGGGCCTCAATGGTGCTCCCCCCTGCTTGTTCTATTAATATGGACAGGGATTTCGCCTGGGATTTACCTCTAGTATTAAGAATACGTTTCCCTGCAAGTGCAGTCATTATTGACCGAACTCCTCTTTAGCCCGGTCGACAATTTCCTGGGCACCTTGGGCTTTTAAACGTTTCGCTGTCTCTTTACCGACTTCTAGAGGATCTTCACCGCTAACCGTTTCTTGTAAAATAGTTTTGCCATCTGGAGTACCCACCAGACCAGTCAGGACAATTTCTTTTCCTTTCCTGTAAGCATAACCACCAATGGGAACTTGACAGCCTCCATTTAAGTCTTGAAGAAATTTTCGTTCAGCTTTAACCGTAACAGCAGTGTATTCATGATTGATCTTCATAAGATAGTCACGAAGTTCTTCATCATCTTCTCTGCATTGGATGGCGAGGGCACCTTGTCCAACAGCAGGGACACAAACCTCGGGCTCAAGATATTCCGTAACTAGATCATCATCCCAGCCCATTCTCTTTAATCCAGCGGCTGCAAGGATAATGGCGTCATAGTCTTCTTCCTTCAGTTTCCGTAAACGTGTGTCAATATTTCCTCTAATCCATTTGATTTCCACATCTGGCCGGACTGCCTTAATCTGCGAACCTCTTCGGAGACTGCTTGTTCCTACCACAGCGCCGGCTGGAAGATCTTTAAGGAGAACATTTCCATTAGAGACAAAAGCATCCCGATGATCCTCCCGCACAGGAATCGATGCCACGGTCAGTCCTTCAGCAACTTCTCCCGGTATATCCTTCATACTATGAACTGCCATGTCAATTTCTTTATCATACATCGCCTGCTCAATTTCCTTAATAAATAGCCCTTTTCCGCCTACTTTGTTTAAAGTAACATCAAGGATTTGATCCCCTTTGGTAGAAATTCGCTTAATTTCAAATTCATAAGAAGGATCCAAGTTTTTCAGTTGTTCGATCACCCATTCTGTCTGAGTGATAGCCAGATTGCTTTTTCGTGAACCAATGACGATTTTTCGCAAAATACATCCTCCTCAAGGTTTAAAAATGAAAGTTTGATAATGATCCAAAGAGCAGAAAATTAATAAGTAAAAACAAAAATGCAGCCGTATTAAATATGGAAATTGTACGTCCCTGATAGCCCTTTACCACTCGTAAAACTAAATAAATAATATAAACGAGCAATACGAGAAAGGAACCCAATGTTTTAGAATCGTACCAATAAAAAACGTCCGGAGAAACATATCCCCAGGTCACTCCTAGAATAATAGCTATAACCAGCAGGGGAACCCCAAGCATGATAGCTATATAGGAGAAATAATCAAGTTTCGTTAAATCCCCTAATCTAAAAAGCTTGGTATTCCATTTTTTCTGCTTGAGTAAACGATACTGCAGCAAGTACATGATCGAAAATACGAACGAAAAAGTGAAAAAAGCGTAGGATATAAGTGCAAGACTTATATGTACTACCAGCATTTCATTCACCAATCGGACGCCTTGCTCAGCAAGATCCGCTTGGGCACGAGTGGAAATGTGCAGCAGCATTACGAGAAATCCAAGTACATTTGTAAAAAAAACCAGAAAGTCCACGCGGAATAACCGGTTTATCAATAATGAAAAGGTTACTAAAATCCATGCGTAAAAATAGAGACCTTCATAAATATTCATAACTGGAAAGTTGTCTTTAACAAGAACCTGACTCAATAAAAAAAAGGTTTGCAGCAGCCAAACCACACTAAGTAACCAGAAGGCGGATCGATTAGCCTTCCGGTTTGTTTGAATAAAATCGATGAAGTATCCGATTAAACTAAGACCGTACAGTAACAGCACGAGTTCATAAATCCACTTGAAATCCCACATGACAAATTCCACCCTTATGAATTAGCAATCTGGGCGATTGATGAAAAGGAGGGTCCTTCTTCAGCGTTCTGTACTGCACTTCTATTCTTTCTTTCTTGTTCGATAACTTCCTGCTCAACTTCTTCACTGATGCCAAAGATCTTAGTAAATAACTCCAGATTTTCTTTAGAATCCGGCTTTGCCGCTAATTCTTTCGCCTGCTGAATCGGTTCTTTCAGCATTTGATTAATAATGCTTTTTGTATGCTTACGGAGCACTTTCTTTTCACGCTCTGACAGTTCAGGAATTTTCCGCTCAATGCTCTTCATCGTTTCTGCCTGGATGCCGAGCGCCTTAGAGCGGAGAGCAGAAATAACAGGAACAACACCAATGGTTTGAAGCCATTCTTTAAATTCCACGATTTGTTCTTCAATCAACAGATCGATTTGTTCAGCTGCCTGTTTTCTACGTGCCAGGTTGGCATCGACAATCCCTTGTAAATCATCAATATCATATAGGAAAACGCTCTCTAAGTCTTCCAAGGCAGGGTCTAAGTCACGCGGGACAGCAATATCCACTAAAAATAGCGGCTTCCCTTTACGTTGACGATGGATAGGCTCCATACGATCCCTGGAGATCACATATCCGCTTGCGCCTGTAGAGCTAATAACAATATCAGCATCAATCAATGCCTCATCTAGGTGGTCCATCGTTGTAGCCAGTCCATTAAACTGATCTGCAACCACCTCAGCTTTTGATAACGTACGATTGACTACTGTGACCTGTTTCACTCCTGAGCCTTGAAGATTCTTTGCAGCTAATTCACCCATTTTTCCAGCACCTAAGATTACGATATGCTTATGAACTAAATCACCAAAAATCTTTCTGGCAAGTTCAACAGCTGCATAACTTACAGATACAGCATTTTCACCAATTTCAGTATCCTTATGGGCTTTCTTTGCATTCGTAATGGATTGTTTAAATAACTGGTTAAAAATAGTACCCGTAGTTTGGGACTCCTGTGCCAAATGAAAGGCCTGCTTCATTTGTCCAAGGATTTGTGTTTCTCCAAGTACCATGGAATCTAAACCGGCGGTCACTCTCATTAAATGTTCTATGGCCCCATCGTCTTCCATTATAGAAAGATATGGAGAGAAATCCTCCTTATCCAGCTTAAACCAATCAGCAAGAAATTGTTTTATATAATACCTGCCTGTATGAAGCTGGTCGACAACAGCATAGATTTCCGTACGGTTACATGTAGAAATAATCACATTCTCAAGGACACTTTTCTGGACGCTGAGACGCTGCATCGCCTCAGGCACGTGTTCATCAGAAAATGTAAGCTTTTCTCTAATTTCCACAGGGGCTGTTTTATAATTTAAACCAACAGCTAAAATATGCATTTGATCTACCCCCAATTAACGTCCTCAATCTTTTACATACTGTACATTATAACATGAAAATCATATAAGCTTTCTGTTAAAATTTGAACAGAATTTGAAAGTATTGTGATAGGATGAAATTATATGATGTTTATTTCAGTTTCTAATAATAACTATAATTTAAAGATAATCCGTCTGTAATATACCAAAACCAGCGTAATATCGCAAGAAATCAACTTATGTAATGATTGTTCCTGGAGGTTTAGAATGAAAAAACAGAATTGGCTTACTGGATTATTACTAGTAGGATTTGGAATTTTTTTCTTGCTTCGACAGTTTAGTATTTCCCTCTTTCAGTCCTATTACTCTTGGCCGACTTTACTCATTATTATCGGTGCCGCTTTCCTAATATATAGTTACACAGCTAAGGAATATCAAAACATCTTCATAGGATCTCTCCTGCTGTTGCTCGGCATTCATTTTCATGGATTAACGCATTATTCTTTTTGGGTGGACCACTGGGCCATTTACCCGCTGATCATCGGAGTTTCCTTTTTATTAAGGTATACCAAATCAAAATCCGGCCTCTTTCCCGGCCTTATTTTAACTGGGCTTGCCGTATTTGCGTTGGCAGCGAACCCCGGCTGGTTACACTGGATCGCTCAATTCGTTCGGTTATTGGAGAAATTCTGGCCGATTGTACTTATTGCTATTGGTATGTATATGCTTCTACGTAAAAAGTAAGACAAGCCGCTCAATGTATATGAGCGGCTTGTTTTTAGCTTTAAAGAATCGAACTTAGAAACGCCTGGGTTCTTTCTTCCTTCGGATGATCAAAAATCTCGTTCGGCGCCCCAGTTTCCACAATTTTACCATCATGCATATAGACGACTCGATCTGCGACTTCTCGCGCAAAGCCCATTTCATGAGTCACCACAATCATAGTCATCCCTTCCTGAGCGAGCCGTTTCATGGTTTGCAGCACTTCACCTACCAATTCAGGGTCTAATGCAGAGGTAGGTTCATCAAATAACATCACTTCAGGCTTCATGGCAAGAGCCCTGGCAATGGCTACCCTCTGCTTCTGACCGCCGGATAAACGAGAAGGATAATCATCAGCTTTGTCGCCTAGACCTACTTTTTCCAGCAGCTCTCTGCCTTCTTTCGCAGCTTCTGCCTTTGCCAGCCCTTTCACCTGCATCGGAGCCTCAATCACATTCTCCAACACGCTCTTATGGGGAAAGAGATTAAAATGTTGAAAGACCATTCCAACCTTTTGTCTAACCTTGTTCAAATCATCCTTTTTGGGATCTACTTCTTTCCCTTTAATATAGATATCTCCACTATTTTTCATTTCTAAGAAGTTGATACAGCGCAGCATTGTACTCTTTCCAGAGCCACTCGCTCCAATGAGTACCACAACTTCACTTTCATCCACGTTAAAGTCTATATCTTTTAATACATGAAGATCTCCAAACGATTTATTTAATTTATCTACGCGTACCATTTCATTTTTTTTCACCAAGCTGTATGTCCCCCTCTGTTAATCACTAATTGACATTTTCTTCTCAATTAAACTGACCACCATTGTCAGTAAGAACACTAGAATTAAGTAATAAACCGCACTGACGAGCAGCCAAGTCATGTAATCAAACGTGTTTGCTCCTCTGGTAGTGGCGACTGCAAATATTTCAGAAACCCCTATAAAGGCGGCTAGAGAAGAGTCCTTTAACCCAATAATAAACTGGTTTCCAAGAGGAGGCAATGCCCTCCGAAATGCTTGGGGCAGAATAATCCGGCGCATTGTTAAGGAACTGCTCATACCTAAAGACCGGCCAGCCTCCGTTTGCCCTTTCCCAATCGATTGTATAGAACCACGGAATATCTCAGCGATATAAGCACCATTGTGGAAGGCGAGCCCTAATGCCACGGACCAAAATCCACTTATCATCCAAATACTTGTTAGTCCATAGTAAAAGACGAAGATTTGTACAATTAACGGGGTCCCACGTACGATGTAAATATAAACATTTGCGATCCAGCCTAAAACTTTCACATCAGAAATTTTTAACAGGGCAAAAAACAAACCGATAAAGATCGCGATAAAAATTGATACAGCTGTTAAAGCAAGTGTCATTTTTGAAGCTTCTAAAAATATTCCCTTACTATTTATAAGTGCTTCCCAGAAACTAGCTGACAAATACAAATAACTCAACTCCCTCTCCATTTAAAAAGAGCACGCTGCACGCGCGCTCTTTAGTGAAAATGATTAACCAAATTACTCAGGCTTCGTGGTGATATCATCTTTAAAGTATTTTTCACTTATTTCTTTCAGTGTTCCATCTTCACGAAGGGTTTTTAAAGCGGCATTGATGTCTTCAAGTAATTTATCATTTCCTTTGGCGACGGCAATGGCTTGTTCACTTCTTTCGATCATATCTTTTGCTTCAATCTTAAGTCCCTGCCCTTTCGCTTCTTTCCCTGTAAGGAAGTCAGTAATAACTGCATCATGACGGCCTTTTGACAAGGATTGCAAAGCCACAACATCACTATCATAGGTCTTCACATTATCAGTTACTTTTTGAGCAAACTTCGCGTAAGTTGATCCTTTAGATACTGCAACCTCTTTACCTTTTAAATCATCAAGACTTTTAATATCGCTTCCAGGGCGAGTGAAAACTTGAGCCCCTGAATAGTAATAAGGCGTCGAGAAATCGACTTCCTTTTGGCGTTCAGGTGTAATGGTATGACTGGCAACTGCCGCATCAAAACGGCCTGATTTTACCCCTTCTACTATCGCTGCGAACTTAAATTTCTGCTGGTTAGGTTCTAAGCCCAATTGCTCGGCAACAGCATTCGCTACGTCAATATCAAACCCAGTCATTTCCCCGCCCGATGTCATGCTGAACGGACGGAATTCTCCAGAGGAAGCAAAAGTGAATTTACCATCCTTTACTAGATTATAATCAGAAGCGGATTTGCCTGAATCTCCTGAAGTATCTGATGAGTTGTTTGAGTCGCCAGAACTCTCTTCTCCATCATCACTGCTTCCGCATGCGGACAAAGCAAAGATGAGTAGAGAACTCAACGCAATCATAAAAAGTAATTTTTTCATGTCTACCAAATCCTCTCCTTAAACTGTTGTAACTTATTTGTAACAATGCAATATACTTCATTATATCTAGTAATCTGATTTTTCCCAAAATTAACTACAAATGAAATTAAGCGAAAAAAAGGCAATTTAATCATTGAATTGCTAAAATACTGACTAATCCTTATAAATCCCATAATTTACTTTAAATTATTCGATATTTGTAATATTTTTTCCATTCTGCTCTATAAAACATAGATCAAAATCATCATTTCCCCTCCCGATCTAAGTAAGCGGGCTGGAGTTGGACGGATTTCACCCCACAAAAAGTTATCAACGTCCCCTTCAACTTGTCATTTCCTAAGCGGCAAAAAAAAGCGTGGAATCAAAAGAAAACACTTTGATTCCACGCTTTTATTCATTCAGAATGATTCTTCTGTCTTTGTTTTCCATTTAAATATTGCAGCATTGTTCTCCAAGCAAGGTCTTTGCCTTCGCCAGTTTCAGCAGAAAAAGGAATAAGATTATCTTCATCTTCTATTTCCAATGTCTGAATGATGGTCTTCAGCTGCTTTTGCCGCTGACCCTTTTTAATTTTATCGAGTTTTGTGGCAATCACCATCACTGGCAATTCAAAATGCTTTAAATAATCATACATCATTTGGTCATCTTCAGTGGGTTTATGACGGATATCAACGACTAGAGCTGTCGCACGTAATTGCTCTCTTTCAGCAAAGTATTCTTCCATCATTCTTCCCCATTTAGCCCGTTCTGATTTAGAAACCTTAGCATAACCATACCCAGGAACATCTACAAAATGAAATTCTTCATTAATAATATAAAAGTTCAGCGTTTGAGTTTTTCCAGGTTTGGATGAAGTCCGAGCTAAATTTTTCCGTTGGATCATCTTATTAATAAAGGATGATTTGCCAACATTCGATCTTCCTGCTAAAGCAATTTCAGGTATTGGATCTTTCGGATATTGCTTTTTGCTTGCCGCACTAATCACGATATCCACATAATTAACTTTCATGTATTTCCCCCACTAATGCTTGATCTAGTACTTCATCTAAGTGCTTAACTGGGATAAATGTAAGTTCAGAACGAACACTCTCCGGAATTTCCTCCAGATCCTTTTCATTATCTGCAGGAATAATAATAGTTGTTAATCCTGCTCGGTGCGCACTTAATGATTTTTGTTTTAAACCACCTATAGGCAGAACTCGTCCTCTTAGAGTGATCTCCCCAGTCATTCCTACTTCTTTTTTAACCGCTCGTCCGGTTAAAGCAGAAACAAGTGCCGTGGCCATCGTAATACCTGCTGAAGGACCATCTTTAGGAGTTGCTCCTTCAGGCACGTGTATGTGAATATCATTTTTCTCAACAAAATCCACATCTATGTTCAATTCTTCTGCCCTTGAGCGAATATAACTAAATGCTGCTTGTGCTGATTCCTTCATCACATCTCCAAGCTTACCAGTTAAAGTAAGGTTCCCTTTTCCAGGATAGATCGAGACTTCAATAGATAAAGTGTCTCCCCCGGCAGCGGTATAAGCAAGCCCGGTAGCAGCTCCAATTTGATCTTCTAATTCGGCTTGTCCAAAACGGAATTTGGGCCTGCCAATAAGCTCTTCTAATTGTTTTTCAGTAACTACCACACGCTGCTTCTCACCTGATACAATAATTTTAGCAGCTTTTCTGCAAATATTTGCAAGTTCACGTTCCATTCCACGAACTCCTGCTTCTCTTGTATAAGTTCGAATCAGCTTTAGCAGTGCATCTTCACGAATTTGCAGCTGACTTTTCTTCAAGCCATTTTCTTTAATTTGCTTCGGAAGTAAGTGCTCTTTCGCAATGTGAAGTTTTTCTACTTCTGTATAACCGGCAATAGAGATTACTTCCATCCGGTCCATCAGAGGTCCTGGAATAGAAGTCATGGTATTAGCGGTGGCAATGAACATCACTTTGGAAAGGTCATAATGCTCTTCGATAAAATGATCACTAAAGGTAGAGTTTTGTTCCGGGTCAAGGACTTCAAGCATAGCGGAAGATGGGTCACCGCGAAAATCGCTCGCCATTTTATCAATTTCATCTAACAAGAAGACAGGATTTACAGTTTCAGCTCGTTTCATACCTTGAATAATCCGGCCTGGCATCGCGCCGATATAAGTTCTGCGATGACCGCGGATTTCAGCTTCATCTCGTATCCCGCCTAAAGAAATTCTTACAAATTTACGGTTGATCGCTCGTCCAATTGACTTAGCTAGAGAAGTTTTACCAACCCCTGGCGGACCAACTAGGCATAGGATCGGACCTTTAATCGACTGGGTCAATTTCTGGACAGCTAAATATTCTAATACTCGTTCTTTTACTTTTTCTAATCCATAATGGTCCTCGTCTAAGATCTTCTCCGCATGCTTAACATCAAGGTTATCTTCTGTTTCCGAAGACCAAGGAATTGATACTAACCACTCAATGTAATTACGAATCACAGAGCTTTCAGCAGAACTTTGTGGGACTTTCTCATATCTTCCCAGTTCTTTTTCAGCAATCTTCTCAACCCGTTCAGGCATATTGGCCTCTGCGATTTTTTCTCTGAGACTGGCCACTTCCCCTGATTTTCCATCTTTATCTCCGAGTTCCGATTGAATCGCCTTCATTTGTTCCCGCAAATAATATTCTTTTTGTGTTTTTTCCATGGACTTTTTAACACGCTGACCGATCTTCTGTTCAATTTGCAAAACATCGCGTTCATTGCCAATCAACTCGATCAGCTTTTGCAATCGTTTCTTAACATTTTTCGTTTCCAATATGCTTTGCTTATCTTTAATTTTGACCGGTAAGTGAGAAGTCACAATATCAGCAAGATGACTGGGATCATCAATATCAGATACAGTATTAAATGTTTCCTGGCTTACCTTTTTCGATACTTTCACATATTGTTCAAATTGGCTCATAAGAGTTCGAGTTAAAGCTTCTTCCTCATTCTTATCTTCATGCTCATCTTCAACTTTGCTAATCTTAGCTTGGTAATATTCCTCGCCCTCGTCCATTTCGTCTATGCTTGCACGATAGAGACCTTCAACTAAGACACGGTTAGTACCGTTCGGCAGTTTAACCATCTGCTTAATTCTTACTACTGTGCCGATCGTATACATATCTTCAGATGATGGTTCGTCAATATTAACCTCTTTTTGAGATACTAAGAAAATTTCATTATCCTCTACCATCGCCTGCTCCAGTGCTTGTACAGACTTCTCTCGACCAACATCAAGATGGAGGACCATAGATGGATATACTAATAAACCTCTTAGTGGAAGGAGGGGAATTTGAGTTTTTTTGTTATCTGTCATTGCTTGCACACCTCCGGGTAATGCGAATTCGTATTCTCATCATATATAAATACAGTTAGAAAGTAAAACATAAGGGTGAGCATTTTCTCACCCCTGGGGAACTCATTTCTATAACAAAGCTCGTTATATGTATTATGACCTGTATGAACCCTTTCATGCCATCTAAAAGACGGTCTAAAGATAGCATTAGCCGCGCTACAGTTCGCGTAGCGCGGCTATTAGCAAAAAAGAGTTCACACAATTTCAGGAAGTTCAGGCACTTTCCTTCGGCGTTTCCTGATCGTCTTCCTCGATAGTCCCGTCAGTCAGTACCAGCTTAGGACGTCCGTTTTCAGCAATGACTGTATCTTTTGTAATAATACATTTCTCAATATCATCACGAGATGGCAGTTCATACATGACGTCTAACATAATTCCTTCAATAATAGAACGAAGACCACGGGCTCCTGTTTTCCTTTCGATGGCTAAGCGGGAGATCTCACGAAGTGCATCTTCTTCGATCTCCAGCTCCACATGATCGATTTGGAAAAGTTTCTGATATTGCTTAACAAGAGCATTCTTAGGCTTAGTCAAAATTTCAACTAATGCATCTTCATCCAGCTGTTCAAGGCTGCCAATAACGGGTAGACGGCCGATAAATTCTGGAATTAGACCGTAGCTTAACAAGTCTTCAGGCAGCACTTTAGTCAAGAGTTCTTTCTTCTCAGATTCATTCGTTGCCTGTTCTGATCCAAATCCGATCACTTTTCGTCCGAGACGGCGCTTAATGATCTGGTCAATTCCATCAAAGGCACCACCAACAATAAACAATACATTTGTAGTGTCAATTTGAATGAATTCTTGATGAGGATGTTTACGGCCACCTTGAGGAGGTACGCTAGCCTGCGTCCCTTCAAGGATTTTAAGCAGCGCTTGCTGTACACCTTCACCTGACACATCACGTGTAATGGATGGATTCTCAGATTTACGAGCTACTTTATCAATTTCATCAATATAAATGATCCCTTTTTCTGCTTTTTCCACATCATAGTCCGCAGACTGTATCAGTTTAAGAAGAATATTTTCTACATCTTCTCCAACATAACCAGCTTCAGTTAAAGACGTAGCATCCGCGATCGCAAATGGAACATTGAGAATGCGGGCTAATGTTTGAGCAAGTAAGGTTTTACCGCTCCCTGTAGGGCCAAGCATAAGAATATTACTCTTTGCCAATTCTACATCGTCATTTTTCACACCGGCATTAATACGTTTGTAATGGTTATAAACCGCTACAGATAAATTCTTCTTTGCCTGATCCTGACCAATTACGTAATCATTAAGAATTTCACGAATTTCCTGTGGCTTAGGTACTTCTTTAAATTCTACTTCATCTTCATTTCCCAGCTCTTCTTCAACGATTTCCGTACAAAGTTCAATACACTCATCGCATATATAAACGCCAGGTCCTGCTACCAGTTTACGTACTTGATCCTGACTCTTACCGCAGAAAGAACACTTTAACTGCCCTTTTTCATCGTTAAATTTAAACATATATTTCACCCCTTAATAAAATGACGCAATAGCTGCGACTGAAGTTAAGATATGACTTAAGCGTTTCAGTTCTTTTGCTCATCATACCAAATTAACTCCCAACAAAAAAGTAATACCTATTAGAGGAGTACGATATCTATTGCACCAACCTCATTATGTAGATATGTGATGGATAAGTCAAACGATAGCATATCCTTACTATTATATGTAAAAAATGGGTTGTTTCATTCACAATCCCTAAATTTTCTAAAATTAAATTAACTCTTCTAAGTTAAATATAGGAGAAGACAAGGCGGGGTTGGCCAAGCCTTGTCTTCTCAAGTAATTATTTAGTTTTACTATTTTCAACTAAAACATCAATCGCTTTACGTACTTTAAGGTCTTCTTTGATCATATCTGTATTGCCGCCAAGCATTTGAGTCAGCTGCGCTACATCTGTTTGATAGGTAGAAGCCATAGTTTCTAGTTCTGCGTTCACGTCTTCATCAGAAACTTCAACGTCCTCTGCTTGAGAGATAGCTTCAAGCGTTAAGTTAGTTTTCACACGCTTACCAGCATCTTCCTGCATTTGTTCACGAAGTGCGTTTTCATCCTGACCAGTGAACTGGAAGTACATATCTTTCGTCATGCCTTGCATTTGAAGGCGTTGTTCGAATTCGCTGATCATACGGTCAAGTTCTGTGTCAACCATAGACTGTGGAACATCAACCTCTGCATTTTCTGCAGCTTGCTGAACTAATGTGTCACGCTTGTGGTTATCAGCTTCTGTTTTCTTTTGTTCCTCAAGACGCTCACGAGTTTTCTTAGTAAGCTCATCTAAGGAATCTACTTCTTCATCTACATCCTTAGCAAACTCATCATCAAGTTCTGGTAGTTCTTTGCCTTTAACTTCATGAATTTTAACTTTGAATAATGCTTCTTTACCTGCAAGATCCTCAGCGTGGTACTCATCCGGGAAAGAGACATTAACGTCCGCTTCTTCACCGGCTTTTTTCCCTACAAGCTGTTCTTCAAATCCTGGAATGAAAGAACCGGATCCAATTTCAAGAGAATAGTTATCAGCTTGGCCGCCTTCAAAAGCTTCTCCATCAACAAATCCTTCAAAGTCCATAACGACCGTGTCGCCATTTTCAATTTCTCCGTCCTCTTTAACTACCAATTCAGCTTGACGCTCTTGAAGTTGTTTTAATTCGTTATTCACATCTTCATCTGTAACTTCCGTACTAAGCTCTTCAACTTCTAAGCCTTTGTATTCCCCAAGTTTAACTTCAGGCTTAACTGTGACTTCTGCAGTGAAAACTAAATCTTTTCCCTTTTCAATAGTTTTCACATCTACTTCTGGCCGATCCACCGGTTCAATTCCAGTTTCTTCGACAGCATTTGAGTAGGCCTCAGGAAGTATAATATCAAGCGCATCCTGATAAAGTGATTCTACACCAAACCGTTGTTCAAACAATTTACGAGGTACTTTCCCTTTTCGGAATCCTGGCACCTGCACTTGCTTAACTACTTTCTTAAATGCTTGATCAAGTGCCTGGCTGAATTCACTTGCAGGTACCTCTACGGTAAGAGTACCCTGATTGCCTTCTTGTTTTTCCCATTTTGCTGACATAAAAAATTCCCTCCAACATCTATCATTCATTTTCGTCCGAAGACGATTGATAATTGATTCTATGACTCTTATACATACGAATCTAATTTGCAACCATTACATTATAACATAAAGAATTCCGCTTTCAACTGATGCGGTAGGCAGGAATAAAATTCAGTATTTTCGCTCATTCACTGTCCTGCAATAATTAAATAATGCTGTTCGCACAGTTCAATTTCTTCTTTATATAAGGAGACATCTTCCTCGTCTTCCTTTGAGGAATAGGGAAGTTGAAGATATTCATGTCCCAGCTGTTTTAATGCTTCCACTACTAGAGGAAGTTCGTTTTCGTCTGGATACAGAGGATACCTTACATAACAATAGTGATATAACAACTGATCCAGCATTTCATACATGGTTGGATTGCTTTGTTCTATCGCCCCGAGTCTCATTTGAATTTGCTTGATTATATACTCGGACTGCAGAAGATTTAATTCAGAAGGAACAACTTCTGCTGTTTTTCCAAATTTAAATACCGTTACGGCTTCTTCAATTTTACTCTCCCGAAACCATTCAATGATCGCAGTCTTAATAATAGGATGCACCGCTTCCTTCATTAAAATGGGTTTAAACATGGAAATGTATTGATCTGCAGATTGTTTATGGAGCTGAGCAACTGAACGCCATTGCTTATGTAAGTCCTCTTCTTCCATACCTTTAAAAAAATCATGAACGAGCTTTTCTCCTACTTGTTTGTTCGTATCTTCAAGCAGTTTTCTGCTCACCTCATACATTTGCCATAGCTGAGTACGGTTTTGATGAGGAACTTCTTCGCTATTAAACACTTCATCTAATAAGTCAACGAGTTCCTGATACCGGTTGTCCTGAAATAAAATCGTTATGTATATATGTAGATACTCGAAATAATGGTCTTCTTCTATTTTCATCTGCTGCTTACATAAGGACTCTGCTTCTTCATAATAACCCAGCTCTATCCAGCTCATTAATAATCCGGTAATTGCATCATGGCTTGCTGCTCCATACTCTAACAGCGGTTGCAGAGAAGCGACGGCATCCTGGTACCTTTTTTCATTTACCGCTTGCAATCCCTCTTTTTCAAGCCTGGTTCTCCATTTTGGGAAAATTACTATATTCCCGGTCTTATTTTCCATAAGCCACCCTTCCTAATACCTGAAGTCTAATATTGCAGGTTCTCTCTATTCTTACCTAAAACGTATTATATCAAACATTTATTCTATACAGGTGTAAAACTGCTTTTGTAATAAATGACAGCTTCTTCTATATTCCAGATTTCCGCAATGAATAAGTTAAGTTGAATGGAAAACTCTCTCACCTGAAACTTTTTACTTGTATCTATCGACCTATTATTATCCTCATCACAATTTCTATTCATCCAGAGGATATTTCTCTTATTTATCAAAAACAGACAATATAAAGAATCCGCAAGTTTTAATAAAACACAGCCTAATACTTGATATTACAAGTATTTATCGAAGACAATTTTCAAGTTATATGCCGGTCATTTAAACACTGAATTTGTTGAAATAGAAATAATTTTGGAAAATCAAAGGTTTTATCTATTGAAAATATGTTTACTATTTCTTTCAAATCGCCAAAACAGTTCTAAATACCCATGTAAAAAATATTTTCTTTGTTAAAATAAGTAAATGTGTATTAAGAAAAATAATTTCATGTTTAATCAAGGAGTTGTATAAGTTGTCATTGCTGGATGATCAAACCCTACTGGAAGCTTACCTTGAGTCCTTGAAGCTGCAATTAGATAAAGATTTCGTTTGTCTTTTAGCAGAAGAAATGGACAAGAGATCCCTTGAACTTCCCACACACTAACTACGAACTTCACTAAATATAAGCGGTTAAGAGCGTTATGGAGTTCAGACTCTATGACGCTTATTTAATCACTTAATCAGTTTCTTACGTTGACAAGCTATTGACTTCTATTTAAACCTCCCATTAAACCCTCTATTTTTTAAAAATCATCAGGATTTTCGCACATTTCAACAATTATTTTTAATTTTTTCGAATTTTTTCCCTATTCTTGTTATTTATTGTATATAATTACAATTGAAATAACTTTTCTAATTTATTTGTGGTTGAGATCAAAGTTTAATAGAATTTATTACTAATTATAGGAGGGTATTCATGAAAAGAATCTTGTGCGGCCTGTTCTTAGTTCTATTATTTGTTGCTGGTAACTCCCATTCATCTCCACTCTCTACAGACCATATCGATTTCGCAGGTGGAACTGTTCAGCATAGTTATGATCCTGGCGACCCCGGAATGGGATAAACCCCAGGGATTAGTGAGAGCTGGTCTTCTGAATAAAGCAGGCCGCTCTTTACCCTATCTTTTTTCATAGAGTATCAAAGAGACAAAATTTTATTCTTTCCAGAAAACAAAAAAGATGATGGTAAGCATACCAATGATACTGATTGAAAATAAACTGATTATGAGAAGTGTCTCCCAATGAAACATTGGTATGTCACATCCTTTTTATAATTCAGCATGAACAGATATGCATTAATCTATTCAACACCTACAAAAAATTCTCTTCAATCCAACATGGGACAGGATCAGCCGCTGCCTGATAAAATTTCCAAGAAAATCTCCCTCATGTAGATATAGCATCTTCTTTCCTCCATTAATAATAAAAAAACCTCTAATAAAAAGAGCGGTTGCGAATCAAAAACATATTCGCTACCACTCTATATCCTTCAAACCTATAAACGGCTCGTGACTTTATTCATTTATCAAAAAGTTGATTATGATGAAACAGATGTAACTTTTCTCCTTTGCTGAGCTTCAAGCTTACGAAGTTCTATGATTAAATTTTCTTGTTCCTTAGAAGTTATTTCTATGAATTTAATACCATAATTTTTTGATTTTCTGCTAAGGTGCTCATCTTTCCTTACAATGTAGGCATTGAATCTGAACTCTTTACTTGCTATTTTAAAGCAGATCTCCACTTTAATTTTAAGATGGACGGGAAGGTTGTAGGGACAAATAAATTTCACTCCGGTGGTGCTAATGTCTTTAATGTTACCTTTTACAATCTTACCTATTAATTTAGTAAAATCTTCATTTTCAATAACTTTTAATATGAGAAAAGATTCCTTAGATGGGATTTCTAACCGAAAATTTCCCTTCTGCTTGGTTTTATGCTTTTTCAATAAAGAGTCTCTATCTTTTTGACTGGTTAAAGTGTTAACTTTTCTCTTTTCTTTATTAAATGATTTTTGTCCATAGACGGGGAGAACAATTAATACCATATTTAGGAATATTTCGTATATCAATATATACAGCATCATCCTCACCTCAATAATGTTTTCAATCTCTCAGGAGTTCCCAAAGCAAACCCCTGAGCAATATAAACGCCTAAATCTTTGGCGGTTTTCAACTCTTCAACTGTTTCAATTCCTTCCATTATCACTTTTATACCAAATTCCTGAGAGTAACCTAAGAGCAGTTTAACGATACTTTGCTTTCTCTTAGATTCGTTAAGACCCTTAGTTAAATATCTGTCTAGTTTCACATAATCCGGCTTCCATTCAATGATGGATTGAAGCTGGGAGTTACCTTTTCCCATATCATCAATTGCAATACCTATGCCCAGTTCTCTAACAAAGTTTAATGCTTGCATAAATACCTTTGTATCCCCATAGTCTTCCATTTCATTAATTTCGAAGATGATATTTTGACTTATTGGATAAGTTGTGACAATCTTATTTATGAATGATCGGAAATTTGGATTTAATATGGTGGAAAAAAACACATTTAAAAAACAAAAGCCCGTCATTTTCTTTTAATCCTGCCGCCCAGTAGGATTCAAGAGCTTTATGTATAGATAAGGTATCTAATTCTCCTTTCTATTTTTTTATATAAAAAAAGTGAACTCAAGTAAAATGAGATCACTTTAATTCTCATTCCTTAGGTAACCCGGCTGTCTTAACAATTATTTGCTTTAGACCCGTGGCTTTGCGTCCCTGCTTTTCAGTAGGTTTGCCATTTCTGAAATTTAAAGTATGTATTTTAGTCTTTGTAACGAAGGATCAACTCTACTTTGTTATTAACATCCAATTTACGATAGATGTTTCTTAAATGTACTTTTACTGTATGATCTGATATATGTAAAGCATGTGCAATTTCCTTATTTAAGGAGCCATTAACCAAAAGCGAAAAAATTTGTTTTTCCCTGTGAGAGAGCATTTTTTTAAAAATCTTTTTCATCTTCATGCTCTTTGGAATTGGCTAGGAAATCTTTAAGCATTCCTTGTAATCTTTGGATCCTATCAGATTCTTTGTTTTTCGAATGATAGATCATAAAATTTACGGCAGCAATTAAGTCCTTGATTTCTTGTTCATTTAATTTGAAAGATTTTATAACATCCATACTCTATCACCCAATTTCTTCTTATTTCATAATTTATATTACAACAGCTAGTAAAATATTCCTATAACCTATAGGGATTATTTTTTAACCATTTTGTGCTATATTACACTTATAATTAGCTATTTTTTTCCTTTTTCCTCTAAATTATACTTACTCTTCATATAGTTCCATACAGCAAGATAGAACTATATGCTTACGCTTAATTAAATCAATTTAGTAACGTTTTTCTCACAAGATTAGACGAGGAATTCGATAAATTTTTACAGCAAAGATAAGGCTAAGTAAATTCCTAGAACGCTAAGCTATAATAAGAACAGGCATTCTTTAACATCCTTTTTACTCCGTCCTGGAATCTCTGAAGATTATTTCTAAAGTAATTTCTCAACTATAACTCAAGATATGCAATCAAATAGAAATCAAAAAAACACTGACTCTATCAAAACAAAAGAGAGTCAGTGTTTTTAAAGTTAGCGTCCTAAAATGGATTCGCCACCTGCCCCACAGCTTAAAAGGCTGTTGGATGCCTTATAATTGCAATAGTTTTTAGTGGTGTAAAACCATATTAAATCAATATTCTTTGAGTTTATCTCAAATGGTCTACGAAACAAGGATACTCCTAATGATAAAATTCTGCCAACTGCCTAAGCTTCTTTCCAAGAGAATTTAGAGAGAGTTAATATACATCTCTACTTTTCTAGCTGTGGCAAAACGATCGTCTCCAGCAAGTACCGTATATTTGTCTGCTTTTAAACCATCTGAGTTTCCTCCGACTACAACTAACTCTTTAGCTACTTTGCTTTTGGAAGCTACAGTAGTTGTATAGATGGGTGCCCCAATCTTGTTAGCTAAGACCTCTGCTACTGGAAAATCTACAAATGAATTAATAACAATTGCTTTATCCAACATTTCCTCTACCTCTTTCTCCGCTTTGTAAGTTACTCCAAAGTATTCACAAATTCCTTTGGCATGCTCCACAGCTACCTCTTTTTGAAACTTTTGATCAATCATTAATAAAGCTTCGAGTTTATTATCCATAAAACCGTTCTCTGATAGAATGGCAACCATATTCGATTCACGCAGAACGTGAAAATCGGCTTCGTAAACTCCCCTAAAATTTTGGGGAGTCCCTTGACGAAGGTATTTTGCAACAGAACTGGCAAGTCTACCTGCCTCTTTATTTTTGTGACCTAAATAAACGTATACTTCTATTCCACTTGGATTTGCACCGCTAAATGAACCATCTGAAGCGTTATAATGAATGGCAATATAGGCATCTGCCTTCTTGCTATTCGCTAAATCAGTTCGGTCTTTAAGTGGTGTATCTGCATCTGTAGGTGCAACTAATAAAGTGTTAAAACCACATCTCTCTAACTCAACCTTTAGAAACTTAACAACTGCTTTGTTAAACTCATTTTCTTGTATGGAACGTCCAATCTCTGGAATATAAGGAGTTCTCTTTCCTGGTGTATCTTTACCATGTCCATCGTCCAGAGCAATTAGCTTAGCCATAAATCATGATCCCTTCTGTTTCTACAGAACATTATTTGCTTACATTCTAGTAGATGCCTGTATACATTTTTTGTACGGGCTAATTGGCAAATTACACTAAATTCGAGACAAAATAGGGTAACGCCCTGGGTAAAGACACTGTTTTAGTTCAGGTGAAAGGGAAATTTTTACTTGGTTTGTTCTTTTCTTGGGTATTCGTCTACACTTTATGTTTTTTTCCTAATAGTATGAAACTGAGGTATTTTGAAGGAGGAAAAAAATGAATAAACGAATCCGAGTTAACCAGGCGCAAAGTATACAAGCCATTGGTGGAAGATCTAATTTCCGACCAGATAATTGCTGTGGTCCTGGAAGCACAAATACCAATGGGGATACAACCCTCACTGATACAGGGTCCATCATACCTTATGCTTCAGGTTTGCCTGTAGTTTTAACCACAGTTGCAGAAGGATTAGTGGGAACAACAAGCCTTGTGGGTTTTGGAAGTAGCGTTACTGGAGTAACTTTACTGGGGAGTAATCAAATTGATTTAACCGGGGCCGGCGGAACACTTTTAAATTTCGCTTTTTCTGTTCCTCGTGACGGCACTATCACATCTATTGCTGCTTACTTTAGTGCTACGGCATCTGTCACTCTTTTAGGTGATACCACCATCCAAGCACAACTGTATAGATCTGCTGATCCATCAACGAATATTTTCACTGCCATTCCAGAGACTTTAGTCACGTTAACCCCTACTATTGACGCACCAATAACTTTAGGGGACATTGCAAGAGGTACTTTGTCAGATTTATCTGTAGCTGTAAGTCAAGGAGACAGACTTTTGATGGTATTTTCCGCAACAGTAGAAGGAGTTACTCTTGTGGGTACAGTTGCCGGATACGCTAGTGCAGGAGTTAATATTAAATAACTATTTTCAAGAAATTCATTAGGAACTTCAATAATCATGAAGTTCCTTTATACTTTATCTAGCTACTCGAGGCAATCTGTTATTATACTTTTATATTCACAATTCTCTAATATACTCCTCCCTTAGTAGTAACCTTCTATTTGCCCATTCCAAAAGTATTAAAATAAACAAATTCTAAGATAATATACATAAACCGATTTATTCCATTTGATTAGGGTAACATGGTCATAAGATAACTTAAGAACATGGAGTGGGTTTATTGGTTAACAAACGAAACCTAGAAATTGAAATCGAAGAGTTAAGGAAGACAATGTATGAAGCATACAAGAATTCACATTCATACGAAGAAATTCTGGAAATTTCTCAGAGATTAGATGTTTTGCTTAATCTACTGCAAAGAAACAAACAATAAAAGCACCACAGAATGATGAGGCTTTTATTGTTTGTTTCTTGTTTTACCATTGCATCTTCTCATACAGGTTTTATCTTAAAAGATCAGTAACACCCTTTGATTTAATCCCTTCAGTTTTTCGTTAATTTTGAGCTAGACTTAAATAAGACAACGTCCATTTTTTAATCCTACAGATCGTTGGAATCATTTTTCATACGAGAAGCTTTCATATTATAATCGAATTGCCACATTCGAGTCATAAGCCTAGATCTTTGGATTTATGTAGTAAAATTTCCTTTTCCCCTGGGCACTTATCTTTCCAAAATTATTCTACATGAATATCATGTGGTATGAATATAAAGGTGGGTGAGAATATGGGCTATGGTTACGGTTGCGGATCCGGTTGTGGATATGGTTACGGATATGGCAGTACATTTGTATTAGTCGTTGTTTTGTTTATTTTGCTAATCATCGTTGGTGCTAGTTTTTATTGATAGTAAAGTCTTAAACTGCAGCCAGGGTCCCTAACCTTGGCTCTTGCTATATATAAATTTTTTTCTTATCTTAATCAAATTCATAAGTCATGCATATTATAAAAAGGGCTAGCCCAACCCCCGCCTTTGGGATAAGCAACCATGAGCAGGCTTAGCCCCTAAAAGTGACTTCCGTACTTACTTCTTTACTAATGATTTGCTCTTACTAAAATGATGTTCACTAAAGAAGAATATAATGTGTGACTATGTTTCCAATGACATACCTGAGTTCTTCCGGCTTTTTTTCAATCATATAATGCTCAAAAACCCGTATACTTACTTTATAAGGTGATTGGATTTTTCAGAACCTCCTACAGTTCCTAATCTCTCCCTTCACCTGAGTAAATAGCAATTCAGTTGTAAAGCTGGATTGCTATTTATCTGTTCTTACTCCTTTTCTCTAAAGAACAACTTCCTTGCTTTAGAACATGATACCTTTGTATCCTTTTGGCGTACTCCTCCAAGTAATTTGGTACAAACTATTTCGTATGGAGTCCTTTCGTGCACTCAAGAAGGGATATGATCGACTAAGAGCTTTCTATATCTTGATGATCAAACAATCCTATTTTCTCTATAATGACTATTCCTGACACTTGAGTAACATCTTTTCCAAATCACATTCTTCAAAGCATCCTTAATTGCTTTCACATAGTTAGCGACTTACAGCTATGTTATCGGTCTCAGCGTTCCTGTTTCCGAAGCTGCATGTTTCTTCTTAGGGTTCCCTTTAGAGATCTTATACCCTACCACTTTCATCGTGAGGGGGCCCTGAAGCCATTTATTAGGAACATAGTAAGTTGCTGCTAATCGGACATAGTTCGTAAAATTCTTGGACTTCTTCTAGTCATTCATAAAAAATCACAATAAAATAGTAATAAATAAAGGAACTTCAGATTTTGAAGTTCCTTTATTTATCATTGAGCCTTTTCTCCAGATTATTCTAGGATCCCATACTTTTTCAATGCATTTATATAGCAGGTTGTACCAATGAAACCTGCTATATAAATCCCAAAAGTGAAGTATATATTCCATCCATGAGCATAAACAACTTTACCTGATAAAACTGCTGATAATTCCAAGAGCGTGGTAATGATTGTGAAGATAAAAATAAGGAGAGGAGTTTTTGTTATCTTTTTTTCTTTTGTATAGCCAAATGATGTAGCCAATAAGGGAAAATACCCTATATTAAACGGAAAAGAAGATAATGATGGGTTTTGCGTATTCAAGGGCGAAACATCCCAAAAATAACCATCCCCCCAATCACACCCTCCAACGGCAATAGTTACTCCCAACGGATATAGGAGCAAAGTTAGTTTCTGACTTTTTTTGAATAAGTATATAATTATTCCGGTCGGTATAAGTAAACCAATGATTACATTACTCCACAAGCTTCATTCCCCCTTTATTAATTTTTATTATTTTAGCCCATTAAAAATTATTTATTCAAAATTATTATTCTCGAATTCAAAATAAATGGGAACTCTGAATCCCAATTAGTACAAGTTGATTTACAAAATACCTTTATTATGATGAATAAATCCAGCGCCAATCCCGCCCCAAAGAACGAAATGGGAGATTAGAATGTATAGTTCACAATACAAGAAAAACGCTGAACCTCTTGATATACAAGAGATTCAGCGTTTTTTAAGTTAGCGTCCCAAGAGGGATTCGAACCCCCGACCCACAGCTTAGAAGGCTGTTGCTCTATCCTGCTGAGCTATTGGGACAAAATATAATCTTACGTAAATATGTATTGGAGCGGGTGAAGGGAATCGAACCCTCATCATCAGCTTGGAAGGCTGAGGTTTTACCACTAAACTACACCCGCACTATTAATAGCTTTTTTTCCACGTTCTCAATTTTAGTAGTATGTATAGCAGCAACATCACTAAAAGAAACTTAAATGTTTAAAGTCTCGCTCAATGCGATAATCTTTCCTTTAGGAAATAGTTATTTTAATAGCTTCTTCTTTTTTGAGGACAAGGATTATTATAGTAAGAACTCAATGATTTGTCAATAGAACTTGCAGCAAAGTTTTAATTCTTCGCTGCAAGTGATGTTTCCATTGATAATTCTTTAATTGGTTCTCCGTTGACATGATAATATTGCAGCTTTACTAGCTCAAGGTTTTCCCATTCTAATATAGCATAAGTCGGTTCCTCACGATCTCTTGGCAACCTGCAGCTTCCGGGATTAATAAATAATTTACTATTTACTTTTTCGGCACCTGCCATATGAGAATGTCCAAAGCAAGCCACTTGTGCCCCGACTTCCTCAGCACGGTAAGAGAGCGGCATTAAAGTGGTTTTCACTTGAAATAAATGTCCGTGGGTCACAAGGAAGGTCAAGTCCTTAACAGTGACTACTTGTTCATTATTCATGTCTGCTTCAAAATCACAATTACCTTTAGCATAGTAAAAGCCTTGAAGTTCCTCAGAATCCGTTGCTAATTCAGAATCGCCGCAATGCAGCATGGCATCCACTTGGTCCTCGTGGCGCTGCTTAATTTCCATCAATTCTTCTGTTAATCCATGACTATCACTGATAATCAGTACCTTAGGCATGATGGATCACTCCATTTCTGCTTGTTCTTTTATCCATTCTTCTAATTGAAGGATAGCATGTTTTCGGTGACTGATCGAATTTTTTTCCTCAGGAGTATGCTCTGCTAAAGTCCGGTTTGAACCCTCGGGTACAAAGATAGGGTCATAGCCAAATCCATTTTCCCCTCTTTGGTCGAGCGTTATTCGCCCCTCACAGAAACCTTTTTTGATAAACGTATCATTCCCGGGGCGTGCTACAGCTGCTGCGCAGACAAACCTGGCAGCACGAGCTTCTTCCGTTGAGTCCTTTAATTCGCTTAGTACTTTTTCTATATTCTTTTGGTCATCCTTCTCTTCCCCCGCATAGCGGGCTGAGTAGACACCAGGCGCTCCATTAAGTCCATCAATTTCAAGACCAGAATCATCGGCAAGAACGGGGACGTTATACTCCGTAGAGATGGCTTCTGCCTTAATAGCAGCGTTTTGTTCAAAAGTGGTCCCATACTCCTCTATATCTTCAATTTCCTCATCAAAGTCTAATAATGACTTAATTTGAACTCCATATTTAGAAAACATATCGCGAAATTCTTTGACTTTACCTTCATTTTTTGTAGCAATGATAAGTTCTTTCATTATTTCCCTGCGACTCCTGCAGACTTTTTCTTTTCGATCACTTCTGCCCATTCTCCAATGGCATCTTTTTGGAGACGGACTAGGTTTTCTACGCCCTCTTGAGCAAGGGAGAGCATGGTTTGAAGCTGAGTCATAGTAAAAGTTGACTCTTCTCCCGTACCCTGCAATTCCACGAATTCACCTTCGCCTGTCATCACAATGTTCATATCTACAGCAGCCTTGCTGTCTTCTTCATAACAAAGATCGAGAATTTCTTTTCCATCTGCAAGAACTCCAACAGAAATTGCCGTTAGGAAGTCATTAACCGGGAGAGATTTCAGATTCCCTTTTTCTACCATTTTCCCAAAGGCAAGCACCACAGCAACAAATGCCCCTGTAATGGAGGCAGTGCGGGTACCTCCATCTGCTTGAATAACGTCGCAATCAACCCAGAGAGTTCGCTCGCCAATTTTATCTAAGTCTACAACAGCACGAAGCGCCCGGCCAATCAGCCGTTGAATTTCCATCGTTCTGCCAGAAACTTTTCCTTTAGATGATTCTCTAATGTTTCTTTGCTCAGTAGCCCTAGGAAGCATCGCATATTCAGCGGTAATCCACCCTTTGCCCTGTCCGCGTAGAAATGGGGGAACCCTGTCTTCCACACTGGCATTACAAATAACTTTTGTATCTCCGAAGCTTATTAGTACGGACCCCTCAGGGTGCTTAACGTAGTCTGTTTCTATTGTAATAGAACGTAATTCATTGACTTTTCGCTGATCGTTTCTCATGAAAAAGTCCTCCTTTTTCTTCACCTTTATCCTAGCCCATCTTAACATAGATTATTTATCCGTAGTAGTCGCTTCGTGTTGTAAAAGTACTGAGAATAAAAAAAGCCACTATGATCTCATAGTGACTCTGCCTTTATGTTTAATTTCTATAGGCTTTTTGCTGCTGTAATATCTGCACGAGTTACCGGTTCTGTTAAAGGCTGGCCGGATTCATTGAAAACTTCATCCGCACCTTCCACTTTTATTTGTACAGCTTCTACTTCTTTCATTTCCGTTAAGCTCAATACTAAACTGGACAATGCTTCATCTGCTATGGCTTTTGGCTTTTCGCCGCTTAATATACCTTCATTAAAAGTTAAAGTTAGAACTCCATCTTTTAAGTCTGTGCTAAGCAGTTCAGCTTCTTCATTAAAAGGCTGCTGTAAAGCAGTTCCGAGTTCTGGTCCGTCTAGTAATGCTTGCACGACAGTTTCATAAGTATCATCTGCCTTCTTTACCCGGGTGGTAACAGGAACATCATAAATTTGCTGGTCGTTCTGAGAGGGAAAATACACCGTCACGGCCTCACTATTCACTAAATCCGTCTGGTCGCCGACTTGAATGTTGATTCCATCTGAACGAGAAACCCCTTCAGTGATTGGTGAACCATTCACCGGCATGGTATTTTGTTCTTTTCCATCTATCCAAAGCTTTAAGCGCTCTACATTGTCAAATTGAGTCAGGGTATAAGTAAGAGCCTGGAGAATTTTCTTTTCATCTTTAGGCGCATACTCTCCAAATTCTTTTGAAACATCGACCGTTAATGTACCGTCCTTCAAATTAATTCCTTTAATTTCGGTTCCCGCTGGCAGAACTGCCTGAAAACCTTCAGGGAGAAGTTCCGTTACAGGACCATCCTTAACCATATATTGCAGGGATTGCAAAGCCACTTCCTTTGAGGCAGGTAATTCCAATGTCTGAGGTACCACCAGTCCATTTGAATCAAGCAAATATATGTCACGGGATACTGTGCCTTTGCTTGTTTCTTCTCCATCCGTCTTTTCTTTGTCAGTTTGTACTGTCGTACTATCCATATCAGAGTTACTAACTGCTGCTTTATCCGGTGGAGTATCCATTTTCTCTAAACTCTGCTCTCCTTCAAAAAAACAGCCAGATAGTAAGCCTGTGCTTAATAAGACCGCAATCGATAAAGGCTTGATCCCGAGCGATTTCATACGATTCCCTCCTGTGATAGTTTGTACTACCATATATACGAGCCTTCGAAAGGAATAGACCAGAGAATTCATGAAAAATATTAAAAGCTCTGCTTATTAATAATAAGCAGAGCTCTTCACGTGTTCTAATTCAACTAATTCTAAGAACTGAATAGGATCATCAAACCAACGATCCGCAACCAGACGAAATTTCTCCATATCTCCGGTCGTATAAAATTCATGGACAGGAATGTCATTTCCCGCTTCTAAATCTCTATGATAGGCAAGAATAAGACTAGCTTCCCGTGCAGTTTCTTCTCCTGAACTAATAACCTGGATATGACCGCCCATTTCACGTTGAACTAAATGTTTAATCAATGGATAATGAGTACAGCCGAGAATTAAAGTATCAATGTGATTCATTGCCTTTAAAGGACTCAAGGTACGAGCAACGATGTCCTCTGCTTCCGGACCTTCCAGAATCCCGTTCTCTACCATTGGAACAAAAGGCGGACAGGCAAGCCCGTTCACACGAATCGTCTGGTCAATAGTTTTAAGGGCAGATGGGTAAGCCCCACTTTGGATCGTTCCCTCCGTACCTATAACACCTATCCGTTTATTTTGACTCACTTTGATTGCAGCTCGAGCCCCAGGTTCAATAACACCGATTACCGGGATAGATAATTGCTCCTGAAGTTCAGTAAGAGTGTAAGCTGTTGCTGTATTGCAAGCTATAACTAACATCTTTATATTTCTTTCCAGTAAATGATTCACCATCTGCCATGTGAACTTTCTTACTTCCTTTTCCGACCGCGGGCCATAAGGACAGCGTTTCGTGTCTCCCAAATAAATAAACTTCTCCTTAGGCAGCTGCCTTATTAATTCTCCCGCTACAGTTAAACCGCCGACTCCAGAATCGATCACACCAATTGGCTTTCGCACAACTATCCCTCTTTCCCTAATCATCCGTTCCTAGCATATTTTTGTGAAGGACTTGTAATAACCGGTTCAAAGTTTCTACATCTTCTTCCGGCACTGTTTTCAGCACGCCTTCTAAATAATGCTGACGTTTTTCAATGACTTCATGTATAATCTGCTTTCCTTTATCAAGTACATCAATTCTTACGATCCGTCGATCTTTAGGATCACGAATTCGTTCGACTAATTCATTCTTTTCCATTCGATCAACAAGGTCTGTAGTTGTGCTGCAAGCTAAATGAATGTGGCTGGAAAGTTCACCTATGGTCATATCCCCTTTTTCCAACAGCCATTGTAAAGCAACAAACTGAGGAGCCGTTATGGGGTAATGATTTAATATCTCCCGGCCGCTTTGCTTAATGATCCCTGCTATGTATCTTAATTCTTTTTCGACTTCAGCAATCTGGGATGTCGAATTGATCATTTTCAGCACTCCTATCGCATTTAATCTGTAATTTTCATTCTCACGTTAATTGAGAAAAATATCAAGGATAATTTGTAATTTATACTCTGACAAAAACCCTTTCAGGTAGCGAATTTTCACTACCTGAAAGGCATGCCTCTACCCTTTAATCAAATTTCCTGCTGACTGATGTATTATTTCTAAAGTTCGAGTTCACCCATACGAAGCAGTTCTACAACTGCTTGTGAGCGTCCCTTTACCCCCAGTTTCTGCATGGCATTTGAAATGTGGTTACGAACTGTTTTTTCCGAGATAAACAGTTCATTGGCAATGTCTCTTGTCGTTTTGTCCTGTACCAGAAGCTCAAATACTTCTCGCTCCCGCTTGGTAAGAATTTGCGTTGGCCGATAGCCGTCCTCCTTCACAAGCGTACCCCTCCTTGTTGTCCTGAGCCTTATAGAGGGGAATTATTTAGTCAAAATATCGTATGACTTCAGCATCCGCCTTGTGCCGGCAAATCAAGATTTTGACACAAGCCCCAGTTCCTGAGCTTTAAACAATGCTTCCGTTCTTGATCGTACGTTTAGTTTATTAAATATTCCTGTCAGTGTATACTCTACACTGCGCTGTGACATATGCAGTGCCTGAGCGATCTCTCGGTTGGTATATCCAGAGGCAACTTCTTTCAAAATGGATTGTTCTTTTTCATTGAGGGAAAGACTTGGCCCATCAGGAGATTCTTTTAGATCACTTATACTCGCTTCCGAGCGCCTTAGCTGTTTGAACAAATGTAAAGGAATGACTACTTCATCTCGCAAAGCACATCGAATTGCTGTAACTAACTGTTCACGGGTCGCTGTTTTACTGACAAACCCATTAATATCTTCTTCCACTAGCATATTGAAGTGTGTACTCAAATCAAAGCCTGTATAAATTAGAATGGTAAGGTCAGGATAGGTGCTGCGAATGCTTTTCGCTAATTCTACCCCATTCATACCTGGCATATATAAATCCAGGAGTAATATATCGTAACTCACTTTATCTAAAAGCTCTTTCGTTTCTTCACTTTCTGAGATGACATCAACTTTCATATCTTCCTCTTGTTCTAACATAGTTTTCGTACCTGCACCAACAGCTGGATGATCATCAACAATTAATACTCGATTCATACTTGAACCTCCTTATTCACCGTGAACGGAAAAGTTATCGTCATTTTAAAGCCGTCACCCAAAGCTGTATTGACCGTTAACTGACCATTAAGTCCGTTCACTCGCTGTTCAATCCCTGATAAACCTATATGGGAAAACAAGTCTCGCCGAAAAGAAAAATCCATTCCTTTACCGTTATCGGAATATAATAACTTCACCTGTTCTTGGTCGTTGGATAAACTTAACTTTACAATTTTAGCATCAGAGTGCTTAACAGCATTAGTAAGAAGCTCCTGCACGATTCGATAGACCGCTAATATTCTTTCCTGATCAAGTTCAGCATCAAAACCAATGTTTGTAAAGTAGACTGTAAAATTTGACCGTAATTGATACTGGTTAATTAGATTCTTAAGAGATTGCACCAAACCTAATTCCTCTATAAAAGCGGGTCGAAGCTCATTACAAGTTTCGCGAATTAAGTGAATGCTATCCAGTAAGGACTCCTTATACATCGTTAATTCAGCTTGCAAGGTAGCAGAAGCAGACCTATGGCTGCTTATTAAATCATCCATCTTTCGGTATAAATACAATTGTTCCTGCAGAACAGTATCGTGTAAATCAACGGAAAGTTGCTTTCTTTGATTTTCTGCAATGGTGAACAGTAATCTCGAGAGCCAAGCAGGGTATTGCTGTGTCTGATCATTTCTAAGTCTTCGCAATTCCTTGACAAGATCCTCAATTAAGCTCATATTTTCAATCGCAATATTCGCATTGTGAGAAATGGTCTGAAGATAAGTTTTCTCATCACGGTTTAAAGTTGTAAAATCCTTTTTCCCTCGGCACCAAAGCATGGTTAGCTTTTCTAATGAATAGCCTACTATGACTCCAAAACCTCTATTCGTCTCTATGATCGTGCCAATGTCATAAGTTTGTTTATCCAGCTGCCCATCAAGATCTTGTAATATATCCGCTGGCATTTGCTCGTAAACACAATAAACATTTTTGTTATTATGCTTAGAATATATATAGATTTCTTTTACATGTAACACATTTCTTATTTCATCACTTAAAACTTTCATAAGATCCACTGCATTCGACTGGTTCTTCATATCCCTGGAAATTCGGTGCATACTTTCATGATAACTATAGCGGGCAGCAAACAAGAAGCGCTGCAGCTTAAAGTCTAAGACTTCTTTTAAAGACAAGAAGCTAATTAATAACAGATGAATAACTAGATAAATTTGGAAATAAGTAATCATGTTTAATGGAATCCTTGCTATAAATCCACAGAATAGAGCTATTATAATACTTGGAATGATAGATAATAAAAAATAGTATCTAAACCGGCTCATTACAAAACTTATATCGATCAGCCGTTCACGTGTAATTAAATACATAAATGTGACCGGTAATGCGATTAGAAAAATTGCTGCTATCTCCAGCGGGATAATTGCCTCCTTAAACACTAGCGTCGGCAGCAAATATAGCCAAATATAAGGAAAGAAAGCTATTGTCATCCCTACACTCATATATTTAAAAATTGTGCCATATTCAGTAGCCCTGTGTAAATAAAGCCCTCTGTAGATGACAAAAAATAAGCTCAAGTAAAGAACAGACAAAATGTATGCTGGAACAGGATTAAAGCTGTCTGGATAGTCATGAGAAAAGAGAAAGAAGCTTTCAAAACCTGAGACAATCAGTATCACCGCATATAAAAAGTAAACGAGTTTCTTTGAGAACCAAGAAACGCCCAATTCATTAAAGTAGTTATATAGAAAGTGAATGAGTATGACCGGGGAAATTAAGAAAAGTCCCGTATTTAGAAAAGTACTATATAAATCATCTCTTACTGCCCCGCTGTTGCTTAAATACCCTGTAGCTATCGCTAGAAAGAATAAAGTAAGCTGGTGAGCAGAGAATCTCCTGGGAACACGCTGGTGAACTAAATAAGAAATCGCTAAAACGGCAAGAAAAAACAACCCAGGGAGAATAATATATAGTGCCCAGTGGACTGGACTGGCTTCCTCAATGTTTGGAAAAGATAAAATCTGTCCATCTTTCTCTAAAGTAAAGGATTTCGCCATTTCTAATTCGTTAAACATATTTACTGTTAAATGGTCATTCGGATCCTTACCATTTACAGAAATTAGCGACGCGTCTAATGGCAGATTATGCTGGGCTGCCCAGCCTTCTCGGTCTATGGATACTATCGACCATCCTCCATTTCTTTCTTCCAGGTTTATCCCCAGGAAAGGGTGAGTGACCGCAATCATAATAAGATAACCGGACGAAAGAATAAAGAACAATAAGACAGCAACCTGTTGCCATTTAATACTTTTCATACCTAAACATCCACCTTTATTCTAATCAGTCATGTCTATTATACTATGTATGGCCACTCATGCAATTTTACTTGATTCATAGAAAAGACCGCTGCACATAGTGTGCAGCGGTCTTACATGAATAAATGAAGTTATACTTGATTGTCACTGCCAAAAAAGCTTTTGAAGGATTCAATTGCAGTATCGCGATAAAGAGCCGCAATTGAAGTAGTCAATGGAATTCCTTTAGGACAGGATTGCACACAGTTTTGGGCGTTTCCACATCCCATAAGTCCTTCAGAATCCATAATGGTCTGCAAACGTTCACTCTTATTTAATGCACCCGTTGGATGGGAATTAAACAAACGAACTTGAGAAAGTGGAGCAGGACCAATGAAATCAGATTTACTGTTCACGTTAGGACAAGCTTCTAAACAAACACCGCAAGTCATACATTTGGAAAGCTCATATGCCCATTGACGTTTACTCTCCGCCATTTTAGGCCCTGGCCCTAAATCGTAAGTTCCATCAATAGGTACCCAAGCTTTAACCTTCTTCAAGGAATCGAACATTTTGCTGCGATCCACTGCCAAGTCACGAGTAACAGGGAAAGTAGACATAGGAGCTAGACGAATAGGCTGTTCAAGCTGGTCTACCAGCGCTGTACAAGATTGTCTCGGTGTACCGTTGATGTACATGGAACAAGCCCCGCAAACCTCCTCCAGACAATTCATTTCCCAAAAGACAGGAGATGTTGCTTCTCCGTTAGAATTTACCGGATTTCGACGAATTTCCATAAGAGCAGAGATTACGTTCATATTCTCACGGTATGGAATTTCGAAGGTTTCTTCATACGGAGTCTGATCAGGCTCATCTTGACGAGTAATGATAAACGTAATCGTTTTATTTTCGCTCATGATGATTTCCTCCTTTATTTGCTCTTAGAATAATCACGTTTACGCGGCTCAATTAGCGACGTATCAACGGGATCGTATCGGAAAACTGGTTTATTATTTTCTTTATCATAGCTTGCAACGGTAGTCTTCAGCCACTCTTCATCATTACGATCCGGGAATTCCGGCTTGAAGTGTGCTCCACGACTCTCATTACGGTTCAGAGCTCCTTGAGTAATAACGCGGGCAAGCTGAAGCATGTTCCAAAGCTGACGGGTAAACATAGCGCCCTGGTTGCTCCAGCGAGATGTATCATTAATATTGATACGCTTATAACGATCCATAAGCTCTACAATTTTCTCATCTGTCTTTTTAAGGTTTTCATTTTCACGGACCACTGTTACGTTATCTGTCATCCATTCTCCAAGTTCTTTATGGATTTGGTAAGCATTCTCGTCGCCATCCATACTCATAATAGCATCGAACTTTTCCTGCTCTTCTTTGAGTCTTCTATCAAATAATGAAGAAGTCATATCATCGGAGATTGTTTCCAGACCTTCCGTGTATTTCACTGCGTTTGGACCTGCAACCATTCCTCCATAAATAGAGGACAACAGAGAGTTTGCTCCTAGACGGTTGCCTCCGTGCTGGGTATAATCACATTCACCTGCAGCGAAAATCCCTGGAATATTGGTCATTTGATCAAAATCGACCCACATGCCGCCCATTGAATAGTGTACGGCAGGGAAAATCTTCATTGGAACTTTCTTAGGATCTTCACCTACGAATTTTTCGTAAATTTCAATGATTCCCCCAAGCTTAACATCTAGTTCCTTAGGATCTTTATGAGATAGATCCAAGTACACCATATTCTCACCATTAATACCAAGCTTCTGATTAACGCACACATCAAATATCTCACGTGTTGCTATATCACGTGGCACCAGGTTACCATATGCAGGATACTTTTCTTCTAAGAAATACCATGGTTCTCCATCTTTATACGTCCAGACGCGTCCGCCTTCACCACGAGCTGACTCACTCATAAGGCGAAGTTTGTCATCCCCAGGAATGGCGGTAGGATGAATTTGAATAAATTCCCCGTTCGCATAGTCAACACCTTGCTGATAAAGAGAAGCAGCTGCAGAACCTGTATTAATGACAGAGTTCGTTGACTTACCAAAGATAATTCCTGGTCCTCCTGTAGCCATAATCACTGCGTCTGCAGGGAAGGCTTTAATTTCATGACTATTCAAGTTCTGACCCATAACTCCTCGGCCGACTCCATCGTCATCTACAATAGCTGAAAGAAACTCCCAGCTTTCATATTTGGTAACAAGTCCGTTTACTTCGTGTCGGCGAACTTGTTCATCTAAAGCATATAACAACTGCTGGCCAGTAGTGGCACCAGCAAATGCCGTGCGGTGATGCTGCGTGCCTCCGAAACGTCGGAAATCCAACAGTCCTTCAGGTGTCCTGTTAAACATTACCCCCATCCGGTCTAACAAGTGGATAATGCCCGGGGCAGCATCACACATCGCTTTAACAGGAGGCTGATTGGCTAAAAAGTCCCCACCGTAAACTGTATCATCAAAGTGTTCCCACGGTGAATCTCCTTCACCTTTTGTGTTAACGGCGCCGTTTATACCGCCTTGAGCACATACAGAGTGAGAACGCTTTACAGGTACTATAGAGAGCAGGTCAACATGCACGCCCTGCTCTGCCGCTTTGATTGTGGCCATTAGACCCGCAAGGCCTCCGCCGACAACAACTATGTTTCGATTCGTCATGATATAAGCTCACTCCTTAAACTTACTATATATCGAGTTGTTCTTATGGTAGAAATTACATACCGAATGCAAACTGAATCAATGTACGTACTCCAACGTAAGAGATTGCTACAAACACAATAATGCTTGCGTAGGTCATTATCAATTGCGAACGAGGAGATACTGTAATCCCCCAGCTGACAAAGAAAGACCATAAACCATTAGCAAAGTGGAAAGTAGTGGAAATAACACCTACTATGTAGAACCAGAAAAAGAAAGGCTCAGTAAGGATATCTTCCATTAGCTGATAATTAAGCTCCGCCCAGCCGAAGGTTATTGCAATTCGTGTTTCCCATACGTGCCATGCAATGAAAATCAACGTAATAATTCCGGTAACGCGCTGGATCATGAACATCCAGTTTCTGAAGTAACCAAAATTTGATAAGTTGCTTTTGGCTGTGAATGCAATGTAGACTCCATAAATTGCATGGAAAAGTAAAGGTAGATAAATTACAAATACCTCCATAATAAAAAGATATGGTAAACTTTCCATAAATTCTGAAGCCGAGTTAAATGATTCTGGTCCACGAATTGCAAAATAGTTCACAGTCAAGTGCACAAGTAAGAAGATCCCTATGGGTACGACTCCTAAAAGTGAGTGTAATCTTCGGTTAACGTATCCGCGTGTTCCTGCCATGTTTACCCCCCTCAAGATGAATAACATTAGAATTGGGTACACTCTCAGATATTAAAGCGCTTTAAAAGTGCTTAATTTTAGTATGGAAATTCCCCTATTTTCCACATACCTTCTGAAATATGTACAATTTGTAACACGTTTATTGTACTTCTATCCTGTGATAGCGTCAAGAATCCGCATCTAAAAATGCTCAAAAATACACATTTATTTCCTATAGCTCCTATGGAAGAATTATTGTTGCACCATTAGAGAATTCAAGCGATAATAATAGGAGAGAAAGGATGAGCGTCTTGAAAGAATCAACTAAGCTAGATCTTCACAACATTTCGTCGCTGGTAGCTACTGGGGCAGGCTTTGATTTCCTGCGTTATTATACTCTGCCGGACTTTCTGGGGAATGATGCCCCTTACCTCCTTTATTACATGGGGAAGAATATGGCCAGACAAACCTCCATACATACCTTTGACGAACTTTATGAATTTTTTCAATACATGGGTTGGGGAGAGCTGTCCCTGTTAAATGAAAAGAAAAAAGAAATGGTTTTTCAGTTATCCGGTCATATCATTGAAAAGCGGTTATTCCAGAAATTATATAAAGTGGACTTTCGTTTAGAATGTGGCTTTTTAGCTGAAATCATTCAAACGATTACGGAAAATACATACGAATGTTTAGAAGAAATAAATGAGAAAGAAAAAATAATATATATTACCGCTATGAAAGGGTAAAAAAAAGAGTCGGCCCTTATTCTTCTTCGGCCGGCTCTTGCTCTTGGTTTAAATGAACCAATATCGTATTAGCTACGGGTTCTGGAATGCCAAGCTTGGTAATATCCTGCGACTCTGCCTGACGGATTTCTGTTACGGATTTAAAGTGTCTCAATAGGAGCCTCCGCCTTTTTTCTCCCACTCCTGGAATCTTATCCAGCTCTGATTGAATTGCACCTTTACCTCGCAGCTGCCTATGAAAGGTGATAGCAAACCGGTGAACCTCGTCTTGAATTCTCTGAACGAGATAAAATTCCTGCGATTTGCGGTCGAGATCCACGACTGTCGAGGGTTCTCCATATAACAGTTCACTTGTTTTATGTTTATCATCTTTTGCCAGGCCGCATAGCGGAATGTCTAGTGCAAGTTCGTTTTCAAGAACATCTAAAGCTGCACTCATCTGTCCTTTCCCTCCATCTACAACAATTAGATCAGGTAAAGGTAATTGTTCTTTCAGCACGCGCTGATACCTTCTGCGAATAACTTCCCGCATCGTTTCATAATCATCCGGTCCCTCAACATTTCTTACCTTGTATTTCCGATACTCTTTCTTGTTCGGTTTACCGTCGATAAATACTACCATGGCTGAAACCGCATCAGCCCCTTGAATATTCGAATTATCAAACGCTTCTATTCGGTGAGGAGTTGTGATATTTAAATGATCACCAAGTGTTTCTACTGCTTTAATCGTTCTTTCTTCATCTCTCTCAATTAATGCAAATTTCTCTTCCAGCGCGATATCCGCATTCTTCATGGCCAGTTCTACCAATTCCTTCTTCCGTCCCCGCATAGGGATGCCAACCTTGGTATCCACTACACCCTCAAGCACATTCACTTCGGTAGCAACCGGTACCAGAATTTCCTTCGGATATGGATGGTTTTGATGAAGATAAAATCGTCCGACATAACTCAGGAAGGTTTCTTCAGCATCATCAAAAAAAGGAAACAAAGCTACATCACGTTCGATAAGCTTTCCTCTTCGCACAAAGAACACCTGAACACACATCCACCCCTTATTATAGGAATAACCAAAAATATCCCGATCCACCTGGTCATTTAAAGTCATCTTTTGCTGCTCCATAACGGACTCAATATGTTCAATCTGATCTCTTAGTTCTTTGGCTCGTTCGAAATCCAGTTCCTCGGAAGCCTCCAGCATTTTTTGTTTCAAATCCTTCTTTATTTCTTTATGGCCGCCGCTTAAAAAAGAAGTAATGCTTTGGACAATTTCCTGGTTCGTTTCTTTACTGACGGGAAATTGACAAGGCCCCAAACACTGGTGCATGTGATAATACAGGCAAACTCGATCTGGCATCGTGTTACATTTCCTTAATGGATAAAGTCGGTCAAGCAATTTCTTTGTTTCTCGAGCAGCGATTACGTTTGGGTAGGGTCCAAAGTATTTACCCTTGTCCCTTTTCACTTTTCTTGTAACGATTAATCTCGGGTGCCTCTCAGCTGTCACCTTAAGATATGGATAAGTTTTATCATCCTTTAATAAAACATTATACTTTGGATCGTATTTTTTAATTAAATTCATTTCAAGGATTAACGCTTCAACTTCAGAATTAGTCACAATGTACTCTAAATCCTCAATTTCCTTAACTAAACGCTGGGTTTTCCCATCATGTGCTCCAGTAAAATAAGAACGCACTCGATTCTTTAATACTTTTGATTTTCCTACATAAATAATGGTCCCCTGGCGGTCTTTCATCAAATAACAGCCGGGCTGATCCGGCAGAACGGCTAATTTTTCTTTAATAATTGAATTCATTGGGACTCACTCCAAATTTCTTTGATGTTCATATAAAACGTACCATATCAAGGAAATTTTATACAGAAAAAAGCCACACTGCAGAGCAGCGCGGCTTAATAAATCACTAAATATGGTGATTTAAGAATGTTTAGAAATTAATTCAGCAAGAGCTTCTTTTGGCTGGAAGCCGATCACTTGATCCACTACTTTTCCATCTTTAAACAACAGAAGTGTAGGAATACTCATTACGCCGAATTTGCCAGCTGTTTCCTGATTTTCATCAACATCTAATTTAACAATTTTAACTTGGTCGCTCATCTCTTCGTCCAGTTCTTCAAGAACGGGAGCAATCATTTTACATGGTCCGCACCATGGCGCCCAAAAATCGGCTAAGACTAAGCCGTCATTTGTTTCTTCAGTAAAGTTTTGATCCGTTGCTTTTACAATTGACATTATAAATTCCTCCTCGACCATTTAGTCTGTATAGAGTATATCATCTTCTATTTTTTGTGACTAACAATTTGATTATACCCTGCATTTTCAATAAATAAACGGAACCAGTACCTATAAATAATTAGAACCGAAACAAAATTGTTTCGGTTCCATAAATTATGCATTCACATTTAGTTCTTTTAATTCCTCAATTAATTTAGGTACGACATCAAATAAGTCTCCTACTATTCCATAGTCAGCGACATTAAAAATGTTGGCTTCTGGATCTTTGTTAATCGCAACAATTACCTTGGAGTTTGACATACCGGCTAAGTGCTGAATAGCACCAGATATCCCGCAGGCAATATACAAGTCAGGGGTAACTACTTTCCCTGTCTGGCCGATTTGCAGCGAGTAGTCACAATAACCAGCATCACATGCACCGCGTGAAGCACCAACCGTTCCTCCAAGAACATCAGCAAGTTCTTCAAGAGGCTCAAAGCCTTCCGAGCTTTTAACTCCTCGTCCCCCTGCTACAATTACTTTAGCCTCTGAAAGATCGACCCCTTCAGATGATTTACGAATAAGTTCTTTAATAATTGTACGGATCCCTTTGACCTCAACTTCTTTTGCAGTTACTTCACCGCTAAGAGAATCATCACGATTTAATGGCGGGATATTATTTGGGCGAATGGTAGCAAATACCAGACCATCTGTAATTTCTTTCTTTTCAAAGGCTTTACCTGAATAGATAGGACGGGTAAAGACAATGTTACCGCCTTCATTAACGACTTCAGTCGCATCAGAAATTAATCCTGTTTCGAGTTTACTTGCAAGCTTAGGTGTTAATTCCTTTCCTATCGAAGTATGCCCCATAACAATACCTTCTGGATCCTCATCTTCAATCACAGCAGATACGGCCTGGCTGTACCCATCAGCTGTGTAAGTTTGCAATTCATCGTGAGAAACGGTAACAACACGGTCAGCTCCGTAATAAACCATTTCTTTCCCGGATTCCTGCAGATCTCCTGATCCACACAATACACCTATCACTTCTCCGCCATCACTAATAATTTTCCCTGCAGCAATGGCTTCAAATGTAACGTTACGAAGGGAGCCTTCACGTGCTTCCCCGATCACTACTACTTTTTTACTCATATCGATTCTCCTTTCCAGACATTCATTACAGTACTTTTGCTTCGGATTTAAGCAGCGAAACCAGCTCTTTTACCTGATCATCAATTTCACCTTCGAGAACTTTCCCTGCCTCTTTTTCCGGCGGAAGGAAAATTTCTGTTGTTTTCGTTTTAGGTTCTACATCATCTTCTTCAAGATCCAGATCATCAATTTCAAGCTCTTCTAATGGTTTCTTTTTAGCTTTCATAATTCCAGGCAGAGAAGGGTATCGTGGTTCGTTCAGTCCTTGCTGGCAAGTGACAAGCAATGGCAGAGAAGTTTCAACCTTCTCCACATCCCCTTCTACATCTCGCTCGATATTCGCTTTATCCCCTTCAATTTCAATTTTAGTAATAGTTGTAACGCAAGGCATATTTAATCTTTCCGCCAAACGAGGACCTACCTGACCGCTGGCTTCATCGATGGCAACATTTCCACCTAGGATGATGTCTGCTTCACGCCCGTCAAAGAAAGCTTCTAGAATTTTCACAGTAGTAAATTGATCCCCGTCTTCCAGATCATCCTCCGTATTAATAAGAACCGCTTTATCTGCGCCCATGGCAAGTGCAGTACGGAGCTGTTTCTCAGCATCTTCTTCACCAATTGTGACCACAGTAACTTCACCACCGTGATCGTCACGAAGTTTTATCGCCTCTTCAACGGCATATTCGTCATAAGGGTTGATAATGTACTCCGCCCCATCGTCCTCTATCTTCCCATTGTTAATTCCAATCTTCTCTTCTGTGTCAAAGGTTCTTTTTAACAAAACATAAATGTTCATTCTCTTAACCTCCTAAGCTATTGATCTTTGAAATTTGGTTTTCTTTTTTCAATAAATGCTTGAATACCCTCTTTGGCATCGTCTGTGCCAAACACTTCCCCAAATGCCCGGGCTTCCGCTTCCACCCCATCCTGGAACTGACTAGTGTGGGCAAATGGTATTAAACTCATCACATGATGGATCGTCGGTCCGCTTTTGGCAGCGATCTTCCTGGCAAGTTTTTCTGCTTCAGAAAATAACTCAGCATCTGTAAAGCTGTTGTTGGCTAGACCTGCTTTTACTGCCTCTTCTCCTGTAATGGGCACCCCAGTCAAAATCATTTCATACGCTTTGGCTGCACCGACATATCTTGGAAGACGCTGTGTACCGGCAAAGCCTGGTACGATGCCCAGAGTTAATTCTGGAAGTCCCAGTTTTGCCTCTTTGGAGACATAGCGAATATGACAGGACATGGCTAATTCAAGACCGCCGCCCAGAGCTGCTCCATGTATGGCAGCGATTACAGGAATGTGGAAATTTTCTATTCTGCTGAAAAGCTGCTGTCCTTTACTTGCTAATTCTTTATAATCAGAGGCACCTTGAAACGAGGTGAATTCTTTAATATCTGCACCTGCAGAAAAGAATTTGCCCTCCCCTTTAATGAGGACTGCTTTCACAGAAGAATCATTTTCAAGTTTATCCATAATGGATGATAAATCATTAAGTATAGTGCTGGACAATGCATTTGCAGGCGGACTTTCAATAGTTAAAAACGCTACTTGGTCTTCCACCTGATAATCAATCGTTGACAATGCTAACCTCTCCTTTAGCTTGATGGTTCAGATAAACCATGAACGAGTAAAGTGTGAACTTCTTCGGCCTGTTCAAATATGTTATACCTCTGCTCCTTCATCACCCAATTCGTTACGGTTTCATCTAATGTGCCAAAAATCATTTGACGAACGAGCCGGGGATCCATGTTACGACGGAACAGATTTTCTTCCACTCCCTCCTCCACAATTTGGTCAATCACTGCTAAGTATCGTTTTAACACTTCATTAATCTTTTGACGCAATTCTTTGTTTGACTGACGTAATTCCAGTTGAGTAACGATAGCAAGATGATGATCAGCAGAAAGCTGTTCAAAATGAGTTTCTACCAATTTAAGAAGCTTCTCTTCGGCAGTCTGTCGTGCATTGGTTTCCTGCTCTATTTTTTCTATAAACTGTCCCATCTTATCCTGGAACAATGAAACAAGGATATCTTCCTTATTTTTAAAATAAAGATAAATGGTACCGTCCGCCACTCCAGCTTTTTTTGCAATTTTGGAAACTTGTGAGGAGTGATATCCATTTTCAGCAATCACCTCAACAGCAGCATCTATGATTTGTTTATATTTAGGTTTATTTTTTTTCATTATTATCGCCTGCCTTATGAATGTTGAAAATGAATGAACGGTCATTCATCTATTATTCTAACTACTGATTTTCATTCTGTCAACATTCATTCCCAAGCGGCCGTCCATGTTACTGGACAGCCTCGGAATCTTCCAATTTTCGCTTCTCTTCTTCCACTAATGATCTTCTGAGTATTTTGCCAACAGCAGTCTTAGGAAGATCATCTCTAAACTCATAGATTCGAGGTACTTTATAAGCGGCCATCTTTTTGCGGCAGTATTCATTGAGTTCATCCTCAGTTATCCCGCTCCCTTGTTTTTTCACAATAAATGCTTTGACGGTTTCCCCGCGGTAAGGATCTGGCACACCAACGACAACCGCCTCTTGAACGGCTTCGTGTTCGTAAAGGACTTCTTCTACTTCACGGGGATAAATATTGTAGCCCCCAGCAATAATCATGTCTTTTTTACGATCAACGATGAAAAAATACCCTTCTTCGTTCATATATCCCATATCCCCAGTACGGAACCAGCCATCTTCACTTAGCACTTGTGCCGTTTCTTCAGGCTTATTCCAGTAGCCTTTCATCACTTGTGGTCCTTTCACAGCAATTTCCCCAATGCTGCCGATGTCTGCTTCCTCATTCTCTTCAAGCTTGATTATTTTGGCGTCGGTATCAGGCCAGGGCACACCAATGCTACCACTGACTCTTCTTCCCCAAATGAAATTGGAGTGAGTAACAGGTGACGTTTCTGTCAGTCCGTATCCTTCTACAAGTTTTCCGCCAGTTATTTCTTCAAATCGTTCCTGAACTTCAACTGGAAGAGGAGCAGATCCGCTCAGACAGGCCTCTATTGAGGAGAGGTCATACTTCTTGAGGCGGGGGTGATTTAAAAGAGCAATATAAATGGTTGGGGCACCTGGAAACAAAGTAGGACGCTGCTTTTCAATTACTTTTAATACATCTTCAGCTTCAAATTTGGGCATTAAAATGATTCTTGAACTCATCATAATGGATAAATTCATTACAGAAGTCATGCCATAGACATGAAAAAAAGGTAATATAGCCAGAACCGTTTCTTGTCCTTTTTCGCTCTTATAAAGCCAGTTTAACGACATTTGAGTATTTACGACTAAGTTATAGTGAGTGAGCATTACACCTTTTGGAAACCCCGTAGTGCCGCCTGTATATTGAAGTAACGCCAGATCTTCTTCAGGATCAATATCCACCGGTGTCACTTGCCCGCTGCTCGTTTCTAAAATCCGGTTCCATAGATGAGTATCTGTGGATTGCTCCGCCTTTACAAGTACTTTTGCACTTTTACGCTGGATAAATGGATAGATTTTATTTTTTGGGAAGGGGAGATAGTCCTTGATTCCAGTTACAATAATATGATGAAGGGAAGTTCTTCCTTTTACGTAAACGGCCTTAGGATAAAAGGCATCAAGACAAATGATCATTTTAGCCCCTGAATCCTTAACTTGATATTCGAGTTCCCTTTCCATATACAAAGGGTTGGTTTGAACGACGACTCCTCCTGCCATAAGTACAGCATAATAGGCAATAACTGATTGCGGAGTATTAGGCAGCATAATGGCAACCCGGTCACCTTTGGTTAAACCAATCTCCTGCAGATAACTAGCCAGCAAACGAGTCTGCTTATTCACTTCCCTGTAAGTTAATTCTTTCCCCATAAAATAAAGCGCTTTCTTTTCTCCGTAAAGAGCAGCACTTTCTTCTAGAAATTCATGCAAAGGTCTTTTCTCATATTCCATAGTTGTAGAGATTTCTGGAGGATAATGCTTATGCCATAACCGCTCTGAGATGGTCATACGAAACGCCTCCTTTAATTTATCTTAAGTATTATTATAACGGTTTCTATCAAGATTTGAAATATTATTTAAAATTTTGGAAAAATTAGTAACAAAAGCGGAGAGGAGCGTTTAGATCCTCCGGGCTAAGTCAGCGGCTGCAAGAGGGGGGACTTCCCCCTCTGGAAGTCGATGGCTTAGAACCGCGTGGATCTGCGACTCGCAGCTGGATGATACAAAAGCGGAAGTGACCTGGTAGCCCCGACAAGCATATGACAAGCGGCGGAGGGGAGCTCTCTTCCTCCCCGCAGGCGATTGGCTAACGACCACGACATGTAGTAAAAAACCCGAAACCAATGGATTCGGGTTTTTTAATCAGCTCTAAATGATGTTTCTGGATCAATCTAATATTTTCAATTAGCTCATGTTACGTTCTTCTTTACCTTGAAGCGTTCTTTCTTTATTTCTGCCTCATTAGCTACACAAAAAAATATAGTACACCTATGATAAAAAACAGAGCAGCAACCACGATTAGTACTTTAGCCAATGTTTCCATTTCACTCACCCCTTATATAATGTTCGCACCGATGACGTAAGAAAGTCCTACGGAGATGACGAGTGAAATAAAACCTACAGCACGATTATCTTTCGTAATTTCTTCGTCTATACGGAAAGAAGGAGTTAAAAATTCGTAAATAAAATAGCCAAATAATAATAGTAAAAATCCAAACAAGCCCCAACCCATTGTTTGCAGTAGTGAATCATTATGCTGAATGGAAAAGCGGAATATGTTGGCAATCCCGAAGATTTTGCCGCCAGTTGCCATAGCTACTGCCATGTTTCCCGCCTTTATTTCCTTCCAGTTGTTATAGGAAGTGACAATTTCAAATACCGTCATAAATACAACTAGGCATAGGATAACTACACTGTATCGGGCCGCTGTTTCAACTAAAGGGTATTCCCAAAAACCATCCATAGTTTACTCTCCTTTACCTGCACTTAACTAAATTCTAAAATTGTAACGCCGCTTCCGCCCTCATTCATACCTCCGGCTCGATGACTCTTAATAGAACGGTGATTTTTAGCAAAATTCTTCACTGCCGTTCTCAGAGCACCTGTTCCTTTACCATGAATAATAGATACTTGCGGGTAACCAGCGAGTAAAGCGTCATCGACATACTTTTCTAATCGATTTAAAGCTTCCTCATATCTTTCTCCTCTTAAATCAAGTTCTGTTTTGACATGGTAGCTTTTTCCTTTGACTGTTGCCATTGGCTTTTCTTTGTAGGGCTGTTCAGCTTTAACAAATTGCAGATCTTTTCGTTTTGCTTTCACTTTCATAACACCGACTTGAACTTGAAATTCATTATTGCCGACTTTCTCCACAATTGTTCCTTGCTGATTTAGTGTGGTTAATTTAACTTCGTCACCAGGTTTTAATTCTCTAGATTCCTGCTTTTTTACTGGTTTCTGTTTCGGTTTTTGACTAGCAAGTTCAGGTCTTGCTTCATCGAACATTTTTCGTGCTTCAATCCATTCGTGTTCTTTCAATTCGGCTTGATTTTTCATGCTGCGGATTTCTCCAACAATATCTTCCGCTTCCTGCCGCGCTTTTTGAATAGCTTTTTCAGCTTTTTCTTCAGCTTTGACGTAGAGTTTATCCCTTTGTTCTTCAAATTGGTTCCATTGGTTCTGCAATTCCTTATGAAGATCCTCTGCTTCCTTCAGGAGATGCTCAGCTTCTTCATAATCTCGTTCAGCGCCTCTTTTCGATTCTTCCAAAGAAGCGATCATATTCTCCACACTTTGAGAATCTCTCCCAACATGTCCCTTAGCCGTTTCAATCACATGTTCGTCCAGTCCAAGCCTGCGGGAGATTTCAAACGCATTGCTTCGTCCAGGTACACCAATTAGTAAGCGGTAAGTGGGTTTTAACGTTTGTATATCAAATTCTACGGAAGCATTGACTACTCCCTTTCGATTATAACCATAAGCTTTCAGTTCTGGATAGTGCGTAGTTGCAATTACTCTTGAATTTCTTCGCACCACCTCATCTAAAATGGACATCGCCAGGGCAGCGCCTTCCTGAGGATCTGTTCCAGCACCCAGCTCATCAAATAATACTAATGAACGGCTGTCTACTCTCTTTAATATATTGACAATGTTAGTCATATGAGAAGAAAAAGTAGATAAGCTCTGTTCAATGGACTGTTCATCTCCTATGTCTGCATAGACTTCATCAAATACAGCAAGTTCACATCCATCAAGAGCAGGTACTTGAAGACCTGACTGGGCCATCAGTGTACATAATCCGACAAGCTTTAAAGTAACCGTCTTACCGCCTGTATTAGGACCGGTAATTACGATCGAAGTAAAGTCTTCGCCTAATTCGATATCATTAGGGACCACTTCTTCATCATCAATGAGTGGATGTCTCGCCTGCTTCATTTTGATGCGGCCCTCATTGTTCATCTTGGGCATAGAAGCTTTCATCTTGGTGGAAAGCTTTGCCCTTGCGAACATAAAGTCTACCTTACCCAGGATCTCAACATTGCTGTACAAGAAGCTTTGATCAGCTGCAATCGCTTCAGATAGCTCTTTTAAAATCTTTTCCACTTCTTGTTTTTCCTGAACTCTTGATTCCTGGAGTTGGTTATTTAAATCAACTACGGCTTGAGGTTCTATAAATAAGGTAGCGCCCGAGGAGGATTGGTCGTGAACAATTCCGCCAATTGATCCTCTATATTCCTGTTTCACAGGCAGAACATAGCGCTCATTTCTAATCGTTACGATTGCGTCTGAGAGCATCTTTGACTTTGATTTCGTAAAGGTGTCCATTTTATCGCGCACCCTGCTTTCATAGGTACGTATTTTCGATCGGACTGATCTTAACTTCTCAGAAGCTCCGTCCATGACTCCTCCATGGTCATCAATGCAGCTGCGGATATGATGCTCCAAGTCAGTTAGAGGGACTATTTCAGTTACCATCTCTCTTAAAATCGGCATTTCTGGTTCTTCCATATCTTCAATAAATCTTTTTAGCTGCTTCCCGCCATAAATGGTACTTGCGACATCGAGACATTCGCCTGCACTTAATATCCCGCCAATTATTGTTCTTTTAATGCTTGGCTTGATATCAAAAATGCCCCCTAATGGCACATGACCTTTTAATCGCAGGACTTGAGCTGCTTCATCAGTTTCTTTTTGCAGCAACTCTACCTTTTCCAATTCAGAAGAAGGCTTTAATGCCAATGCCTGTTCTTTCCCTAAGGAAGAAGCTGCTAATTCTATAAGCTGTTCTATAATTTTTTTGTATTCTAAAACTTGGAGGATTCGCCCGTTCATGTAGATAGTCTCCTTTGTTCCTTTTTAGGTATGTGCTAATCTGTCCATTAGTTGTTTCTTAGTCCAAGTATTGAGGACCGTTTCTTTCTTCAGCCACCCTCTTCTTGCCGTACCCACACCGATTCTCATATGTTCCAGCATAGAATAATTATGCGCATCGGTATTAATAGCAATTTGAACTCCTTCTTCTTGCGCCTTCATCAGCCATTCAAAGTTTAGGTCCAATCGATTTGGATTCGCATTCAGTTCCAGAATGGTTCCTGTGCCTTTCGCTAGCTCTATTAACTTTTCCACATCCACCGCATATCCATTACGTCTTCCGATTAACCGGCCAGTTGGGTGAGCAATCATATCAACATGCGGGTTTTCAAGCGCCGCCTGCATTCTGTTCATAATCTGCTCTTGTGTTTGCTGAAAACTAGAATGGATAGATGCAATAACAAAATCCATTTCCTTCAGAAAATCGTCTTCAAAGTCCAAACGACCGTCTGGCAGGATATCCATTTCAATCCCTGCAAAGATATGAAAATCATCCATTGATTCATTGACTTTTTCAATTTCCTCCCGCTGCATGCGCAGTCTTTTCTCATTCAAACCGTTTGCGACCTGGAGGTATTTAGAGTGATCCGTAATCGCGATATATTCGTACCCTTTTTCTTTACTTCTTTCTGCCATTTCTTTAATAGACTGGGCACCGTCACTCCAAGTAGAGTGCATATGCAGGTCACCCTTAATATCCTCAAGAGAGACGAGAGAAACAGGATCTTTAAATTTCTCTACCTCTCCATAGTTTTCCCGTACTTCCGGCGGTATAAAGTGAAGGCCAAAATGGTTGAAGAAATCTTCTTCACTTTTAAACGTCTTTACTTCACCCGTTTTAGAATTTTCAACTCCATATTCACTGATCTTTTCATCCCGGGTTTTAGCAAGCTGTCTCATCGCCACATTGTGATCTTTCGAACCAGTAAAGTGATGCAAAGTAGTAGCAAATTCACTAGGAGCTACGATCCGAAAGTCAATTCCTACGTCATATTTTCCCTGAACGACGATAGAAACCTTGGTTTCTCCAGAAGCTACCACTTCTTTAATATCCGGAAAAGTTAATAATTCATCTCTCGTTTTAGCCGGATGTTCAGAAGCAATGATAAAATCTATGTCTTTTGCAGTTTCCCTCATTCTTCTTAAACTGCCGGCGAGTGAATACTGTTGAAACGTTTTCCCCTGTTTTAGAAAAGCTAATACCTTTTCTGAAATAGGCAGCATCATGGCCATCGGCAGACGTTCCGGACGGGAGTCTGCCTCCTGCAGAGCTTTAAGAATCTTTTCAGCTGATTTCTTACCGAACCCTTCAAGATTCTCTACTTCTCCATTTTCAAGTGCTTTTTTCAACGTATCAGCGTCTGTTACTTCTAATTGGTGGTAAATTTTAGAAAGTTTTTTGCCACCCATGCCAGGAAGATCTAGCAACGGAACCAACCCTTCAGGTACTTCTTCCTTCAACTGCTGCAGTGTTTCTGACTCTCCATTTTCCAGATACTCCTCTATAACCGCTGCCGTTCCTTTACCAATCCCTTTTAACTTGGTAAAATCCTCGATTTCATTCAGCGAATGATCGTTACGTTCAAGTGCCTGTGCGGCTTTTCTATAGGCAGAGATCTTGAAAGGATTCTCTCCTTTTAATTCTAAGTAAACAGCAATGTCTTCAAGTAAATGGATGACTTTCTTTTTATCAATAGCCATTTGTTCATCGACTCCTCTATAATATAAACTGTGAATCTGTCACCATCTTCAACAGAAAATAGCCGCCATGATCGGAATCATAGCGGCTATTCTTCGGTCGACTATTTTGTATGGACAAGTAGTCCGGTCTCTTTAAAATAACCCAGCCACATGGTCAATCCAAAGTGTTTTCAACTGATTGGAAAACACGGGTGTGTGTTCAATAATAAACTGGGCCAAAAACGAGTGATCAATGGCGTTCTGAACACTGACCAATGGAACAAGCGCCGCAATATATAACAAAACAAATATTATTACATAATTCTCCACGAATCCTAATATTCCGCCCAGCAGACCATTTAAAGTGCTCAGCACTGGTAAATCGGCGACAAAATCAAGCATGGAAGCGATTATATGAAGGACAACTTTCACAGCAAAGAATATAATTGCAAAAGCAATCGCATTGTAGAAGGCTTGCTCCAGTGGCAGACTGTCTAGAAAAACCGCCCAGTCCGCGTTTTCGGGGAATTGCGGGTATGGAATCCACAAATTCAATTTTGGCGCTAAATCATCATAATATAATGCAGCTACAATAAAAGCAGCTACAAAACTGATTAAGTGAAACAATTGAAGTATAAAACCGCGTCTGAGACCGGTAATCACTCCGATAAATAAAATGAATAGTAATAGTAAATCAATCATGTTTAATTGTCGTCCTTTTTCTCCAATTTATCAATATAATTCATCAGTTCAGTACATTCTTCTTTTAATTTTATGTACTCATTCATTGTGTTAACAGCAGTAAGTACAGCTAATTTAGAAGTGTCCAAACTAGGGTTGGCATCATGAATTTCTCGCATTTTCTGATCCACAAGACTAGATACCATTCGGATATGGTGCGGCTCTTCATAACCAACTATAGTGTAAGATCTATTGTTAATCTCCACTGTAATTCTTTTTTTCTCTTGGTCTGACTGCGACACATCCATACCCCCCTTAATTCTCAATCCTAAAGTTAATAGTAACACGAAGCTGTTACATTAGGAAACCATTATGGTTGTATTTCCTTAATGTTCTATTTAATATTGGAATTTGCTATACTAACACTATAATTTAGGTTAAGGGAAGGGGCAAATTATGCCACAAGTTGTACTTAAATTAACATCGCCTGTCATTGCTCAAATGAAAAAGCATTATAGCAGCCAACTAAAGCCTGCACCGCAGCATGCCTCCTTCGCTGCCAAGACGAACCATTGCAGCATTACCGCTTATCAATCTGGAAAGGTTTTGTTTCAAGGCAGCAATCCAGAAGCAGAGTCTTCCAAATGGGGGTCCCCAACAGCCAGTTCAAAGCCTAAAGCATCTAGTAAACACGGGTACCATCCTGCCTCGTCACTCTTTACAAGTTCTCACATTGGTTCAGATGAAGCTGGGACCGGAGATTATTTTGGACCGGTTACTGTTGCTGCTGCCTACGTTACATCTCATCAAATCGGACATTTGAAAGCCATTGGAGTGAAAGATTCCAAGCACTTGAACGACCGGCAGATTACTGAACTTGCCAAAGAATTGGTTCAGATGAAAATTCCTTACAGCTTATTAAGACTGAATAATAAAAAATACAATCAGTGGCAGAAAAAAGGCTGGACTCAAGGAAAAATGAAAACCATTCTTCATCACCAAGCATTAATGAAACTACTCGACAAAATTTCACCTGATAAACCAGAAGGAATCCTGGTAGACCAGTTTTCACAGCCTGATGTTTATCAAAAACATTTAAAAAGTGAAGGCTTACAGCTGCAAGAGAACATCTATTTTATGACCAAAGCCGAAAGCTACTCTATTGCAGTAGCTGCTGCCTCTATTATGGCTCGTTCTGCGTTTGTTAAAGCGATGCATCAGTTAGAAATGGATACTGGTTTAGCTATACCCAAAGGAGCTTCTCCAAAAGTTGATCAGGCTGCTGCTGAAGTCATTCGTCACTACGGTGAATCAAAACTTGACGAAGTCGCGAAAGTACACTTTGCTAATACAGAAAAAGCCAAAAAACTCGTTTGAGAAAATTTATAATTACAATAGTTACAATTAAGCAAATAAACTCTTAAAAAAAGTGTTTTCCAGTAGAAAACCCGTACCTTCTTAACATAAAAGGTACGGGTTTTCATTGCTTGGAAATATTAGAAGGGACTGCTTAGCTTCTAATGGTGGTGCATTTCTTTGCTTGCGTGATCATGAAATTTAGAATCTAAAACGGTTTTATCCGCGTAATTCTGCACCATGATGCTCTTTAACAGCATGAAGAATCTTTTCATGTGCCTCTTCTACCTCTTGATCCTTCAAGGTCCGGTTCGGATCAAGGTATAACAAATTGAAAGCCAGTGATTTTTTGCCTTCTTGCAAATGCTCTCCTTGATAAACATCAAAGACCTGCACATCTTTCACAAGAGGAGTACCGGCTTCTGTTATGGTGTCTAAGATGGCACCAGAAGTTACTGATTCGTCTACCACAAGTGCGATATCCCGGCTCACAGATGGAAAACGTGGAATGGTTTGGAAAGTTTCTTCTTTATGATAATGCTTGAAGATTTCTTCCAAATTCAGGTCGAATACGTACGTTTCTTTTAATCCAAATTCCCGCTGAAGCTTCGGGTGAACTTGCCCAACGAATCCAATGACTTTCCCTTGTAAAGATACACTCGCTGTTCTTCCCGGGTGCATGGATGAGAGCTTCGCTGCACGATAAGTGAATGGAATATTCAATAACTCACTTAATCCTTCAACAATCCCTTTCACTACAAAGAAGTCCACCGTTTTTTTCTCTTGCTGCCAAGGGTGGGACATCCACTCGCCGGTTATTGCTCCGCCTGCCCGTAATATTTCCTCAGGCTGCTTAGTTACGGTGGATTCTTCACTGACAAATACAGTTCCTAATTCATAATAAGCAAGGTTTTGTTGTTTCCTAGCCACGTTGTAGGACAAAGATTCAAGCAATTCAGGAAGCATACTTAACCTGAGTGTGCTGTGATCTTCACTCATTGGCATAGCTAACCTCACTGGACTTTTGGCTTGTTCACGAATGTCAGCGCTCACCAGTAGGTCTGCTTTTCGCTCATTGGTTAAAGAATAGGTGATCGTTTCATCAAGGCCAGCACCTTCAAAGTAAGCCTTTATCTTACGTTTTAACTGCTGTTCAATAGTCAGCCCCCCTGCTTGAGAAGCCCCTGAAGGAAGGGTATAAGGAAGGTTATCATAGCCGTAGATCCTGGCTACCTCCTCGAGCATATCTTCGAATAATTCGATATCTCCTCTGCGTGTAGGAATATGAACTGTAAACTCTTCCCCATTTTGCTCAGCTTCGAACTGAAGTCTACGCAGAATGTCCGCAATTTCTTCACTTGTCATTTCCGTTCCTAAGCGGTTATTAATTCGATCCGTCTGTATTTTTACTATTTTTTCAGTACGATCCAATTTGTCAAAACTAACCAGTCCATTTAGTACTGTCCCATTTGCATATTCTGCTAACAATTCACAGGCACGTTTCCCTGCTCGTTCGACTCGATTAGGATCGACTCCTTTTTCAAACCTAGTGCTGGATTCACTACGAAGACCATGTTCTTTCGAAGCTTGGCGGACAACACGCGGGTCAAAATAAGCAGCTTCAAGTAAGATGGTCGTTGTATCGTCTTGAACTTCAGAAGTGGAACCCCCCATAACACCAGCGATAGCTTGAGGCGTTTCGCCATTTGTAATAACTAAGTGATCCTGCGTCAAGGAACGTTCCTGTTCATCAAGTGTTTTAATTACTTCTCCATCGTGAGCTCTTCTAGTCAAAATCTGTTTAGAATTGAAGCGGTCATAGTCAAATGCATGAAGCGGCTGACCGTACTCGAGTAGAACATAATTCGTAATATCTACAACATTATTGATAGGACGAATACCAGCAGCTCGAAGACGGTTCCTGATCCATAACGGAGAAGCCGCTACTTTGACATCTTTGATAATAAAAGCACCATAGTATGGATTGGCCTCTTCATCTTCCACTTCGACAGAGAGATAATCCTCTGCCTTTTCCTCAGCGGTGTTCACTTGTTCTTCTTTTAAGCAGTAAGTCCCATCAATTGCCGCTGCAACCTCATAAGCCACACCTGCCATACTTAATGCATCAGAACGGTTGGGGGTCAACCCTAGCTCTATAATGGTATCATCCAAATTTAATACAGAAATCGCGTTTGCCCCTACTTCTGTATCCTCTGGAAATACGAAAATTCCATCTTCAAATTCTTTAGGTACATCCTTTTCGTTTACGCCAAGCTCCTGTAAGGAACAGATCATCCCATTAGATGCTTCCCCACGCAGCTTGGTTTTTTTTATTTTGAAATTTCCGGGCAGAACTGCTCCAGGCGCCGCGACTGGAACTTTCTGTCCAGAAGCAATATTGGGGGCGCCACATACGATTTGCAGTGTTTCCTCGCCAATATCCACTTGGCAGAGGGAAAGTTTATCTGCATTAGGGTGCTGCTCACAAGAACGCACATAACCTATGACAACTCCCTCAGCTTTCTCAGCTATCGGTTCCACGCTTTCTACTTCGATCCCTGTTTTAGTGATAATTTCTGCTAATTCTTCCGGTGAATAATCGCTGACATCAATATATTGCTTCAGCCAATTTAATGATACAAGCATGTATAGTCTCCTCCTTTACGCCTTATGGTATTGTTTTAAGAATCGGATATCGTTTGTATAGAAGTTTCGGATGTCATCAATTCCATATTTCAGCATAGCAATCCGTTCTGGTCCCATGCCAAAGGCGAATCCTGAATAAACATTCGAATCATATCCGGCCATTTCAAGTACATTTGGATGAACCATCCCTGCACCCAGTATTTCTATCCAGCCAGTCCCTTTACATACGGAACAGCCAGATCCACCGCAGACTTTACAGGAAATATCCATCTCCACTGATGGCTCTGTGAATGGGAAAAAGCTGGGACGAAGACGAATATCACGCTCTTCACCAAACATTTGTTTAGCAAATGCATTCAATACGCCTTTCAGATCACTCATCCGTACATTTTCATCTACTAGCAATCCCTCTAATTGAGTGAACTGATGAGAATGTGTTGCATCATCAGTATCGCGTCGGTACACTTTACCCGGACAGATCATTTTTACTGGTTCTTTCCCATTTCTCTGTCCCATAGTTCTTGCCTGGACGGGGGATGTATGGGTACGTAACAGCAGCTCTTCCGTAATGTAAAAAGAGTCCTGCATATCCCTGGCCGGATGACCTTTAGGCAGATTTAGTGCTTCGAAATTATAATAGTCAGTTTCTACTTCCGGTCCTTCTTTAATTTCAAATCCCATTCCAATAAACATATCCTCAATTTCTTCCACAATGCTCGTTAAGATATGAGGCCCACCAACTTCAACTGGACGGCCTGGCAGAGTTACATCGACACTTTCTGCTTCTAGTTGCCGATCCAGCGCTTCATCTTCCATTCTTTCCTGCTTTGAATCAAGAGCTTGAGCAATCCTCTCTCTCACTTCATTAGCCAACTGGCCAATCACAGGACGCTCTTCTTTAGAGAGCTTTCCCATACCTCGCAAAACTTCTGTAATCGGTCCTTTTTTCCCCAAATATTCCACGCGTACATCTTTTAAGCCTTGCACATTTTCTGCATTGCTTACTTTTTCCAGCGCCTCTTGTTCTAATTGCTGTAAACGGTCCTTCATTTTTTGACTTCCTCCTTTTATGAAAAATAAAAAAAGCCCCATCCCTGAAAAGGGACGAGACTTTGTATTGATCGTTTCGCGGTACCACCCTTGTTGACATATAGCTTATATGCCCACTCATGAGTTCATAACGGACTTAAACATCCGGACCAATGGTTATTGATCAGCTCCAGAGTGAAACTTCAATCCTTGCTACGATCGAAATGCTCCCAGTCCATGGCATTTCGTCCCTGAAATCGAGTCTGCAGAATTTACTAGCTCCTTCTACGCATTTAACTATTTAACTGATTATATATTATAGAGAAAGATTGCGTCACGTGCAAGCTTATCCTCTAAGATGATACATTAAGACAGCTCCTGCAATAGCGGCATTCAATGATTCTGCCTTACCATAGATCGGAATGTATATTTGTTCGTCAGCGAGCTCTATAAGTTCTTCTTTTACACCATTTCCTTCATTTCCAATGATAAGTGCCACTTGTCGAGGGGTCGCTATTTCTTTATAAGAAATCGCATTCGTTAAAGAAGAAGCAAATACTTTAACGCCAGAAGTCTGTAATTCTTTAACAACTTCCTCCAAATTTCCTCGCACTACTGGGATATGAAAAATCGAACCTTGGGTAGCTCGAACGACTTTCTCATTAAAAGCATCGACGGTTCCATTTCCAAGAATGACCTGTTCAAACCCTGCCGCATCTGCCGTACGAATCAAAGTGCCGAGGTTGCCAGGATCCTGAACCCCATCAATAAGCAGCGATAACTGGGAGTGTTTGTACTGTTTCTCTTCAATGGATACAACAGCAGCAATCCCCTGAGGAGTTTCTGTTTGAGCAATAGCTTCAAATACTTGAATGCTTACTTCTGTCCATGGAACTTCTTCTGGAATTGGAAACGTGTAATCCTCTCGAATCATTAGTTCCTCGATCTTCCACCCGCTGCGAAGTGCTTCTTCCACTAAATGGTCCCCTTCAATAATAAAGCAGCCCATTCGTTCTCTGAATTTTCGTTTATGTAGTTTTTTCCATTCTTTTACTTTAGGATTATTGATGGATGTAAGCATATTCAACCCTCTTTTGCTGAAGTTTCTTATTTATCATACATAGCATAACCTTAAATGGTCAAACTAAATGTGAAAAACGAGAGCTGGCGATATCCCTCCATTTGTGTGAAAGTATTCCCTCCGTGCAAATGTTTTTCAGGTTAAGCCAGTATCGATTACAAAGGAGGATTCCTTCATGGACCTTAATTTAAGAAAAGCTATACTTTCTAACGTTTCTGACCATAATCAGGAACAGCTGGAAGCTACTATCGTGGATGCCATTCAAAATGGTGAAGAAAAAATGCTTCCTGGTTTAGGCGTTCTTTTCGAAATGATTTGGAAAGAAGCAAGTGAAGATGAAAAGCAGGAAATGCTGCAAACCCTAGAAACAAGCTTACATCAACAACAGGCATAATAAAAGCCAACCCATAAGCGGGTTGGCTTTTCCCTTTAATTAAAAGTAATTTCTTTTACTTTATTATTATCCAGCTTCTTAATAACTTCTACAATTAATTTGACAGCATTTTCAAAGTCATCACGATGCAGCATGGCAGCATGAGAATGAATGTAGCGCGTTGCAATCGTAATGGATAATGCCGGAACGCCATCATGGCTTAGATGAATCGAACCGGAGTCAGTTCCTCCTCCAGCTAGAGAATCAAACTGATAAGGAATTTCTGATTGTTCTGCAGTTTCCACGACAAAATCACGCAGTCCTTTATGGGAGACCATAGAAGCATCATACAAAATAATCTGAGGACCCTCTCCCATTTTACTTGAAGCATCCTTGTCAGAAACGCCAGGGGTATCTCCAGCAATCCCCACATCCACACCAAAAGCTATATCTGGATTGATCAAATTAGCAGAAGTCCGCGCTCCACGAAGTCCAACTTCTTCTTGGACGGTTCCAACGCCATAAACCGTGTTCGGATGTTTCTCACCTTTTAATTGCTTCAATACTTCAATGGCAATCGCACAGCCAATTCGATTATCCCAAGCTTTAGCTAGGAGCATTTTTTCATTTTTCATTTGGGTAAATTCAAAGTAAGGGACTATAGAATCACCAGGCTTAACCCCGAATTCCATCGCTTCTTCCTTGCTCGAAGCCCCGATATCAATAAACATATCTTTAATATCTAAAGCTTTCTTACGAACTTCAGGAGGCAGTATATGTGGAGGTTTAGAACCAATGACTCCTGTTAAGTTTCCTTCACGCGTCATGATCGTCACACGCTGAGCAAGCATGACCTGGCTCCACCATCCCCCAACAGGCTGGAAATAGATAAATCCGTGGTCATCAATGCGTGTCACCATAAAACCGACTTCATCCAAGTGACCAGCGACCATAATTTTAGGTCCTTTTTTATTTCCTGTCTTCTTAGCAATTAAGCTTCCAAGGTTGTCCGTGTAGACTTCTTCAGCAAAAGGCTTAATATACTGCTCCATTACATTCCTAGCTTCTCTTTCATTGCCGGGAATACCTTTCGCGTCTGTAAGCTCTTTCAACATTGTCAAAGTTTCATCTCTTTTAACCATATGTATAAGTTCCTCCCTCTTAGATCTCTACTCGATATTATATCTCTTTTCTTAAAAATTCACAAAACTTAGGTTTCCTCAATAGCCTTGATCTTGTCGTTCAAAGTTCACTTCATTTTTCTTGTGATAAGACTTTTGGATCTCTTCACTGTTAAATCCTAGTGTTTCGCCTAGGGTTAAAAACTCTTTGAACATTTGTTGATAGCTCTCGTTGTCAAGCTCCTTCCGAAAACGTTCGATACTTGAATATACGCTCAAAAAGGCTTCGAGCTGAGTGTATTCTTCACTGCCCAGTTCTAAGCTAAAACGGAATCCTAGATCTAATCCTAGTGATAAGATAAAATGTAACCCATCCACGTATTCTTCAAGAATGACGTTTTTATTACTTGGCGCTTTGCTGCTCCAAAATTTAAAACATCTCGTTTCGTTAGCTAGCTCACCTACTTCTACTAAAAGAGCTAGTATTTTATGATCAATCAGGTCTGATGTTTGCAGATTATGGTTAGCAGATATGTACTCATCGAGCTGTTTCTGCCGTTCATATAATGTGATCCAATTCATAGAAAGTGATCCTCCTTTTTATTTCTTATACTTAATGTATCATTTTTTGAAACGAAACGGCACGCTGATACGTACACTAGCTATCAACCCATATACAGGGAGACGATTTTATGATCATTCTATTATTTCGCTTATTGTTACTAGCAGCGATTGCCTTTATTATCTACACAGCCTATAAATTTGTTGTGAATCCCAAACGAAAACTGGACCTTGCCCGCGACAAAAAAGACTTCTATTTTCATGATAATAAGGAGAACACAAAGCAGAATTTCTTAATGACTTATAAAGGGTTTGTTTTTGAAGGAGAGAAATACTTAGGAGCTACGGATCATTCCTTCGAAGTAGTAAACGTGAGTGTCAGCGCCCATAATCCTGAACGACTTCAAGGACTTGAGCGCGAGGATATATATTTTCTTGAAGAGGAAATCCTCATACGCTATCCTTACGCTTCGATCGAATGGAAATATCCAATCAATCGCTTAATTATTCACCCATTAAAAAATGATGAGTAAGAGGGTCCAGTAGAAGAAATCCATAAGCCGACGGCCTTACCACAATCAAGTCCCTGCAGCAGAAACTTCCAAGCTCATGTAAGACCTAAGCGTAAATTTAAACCCGATCCTGTGATAGGATCGGGTTTGTTTATGCCTATGGCTCTGCCGCTTAAATTTGCTCTTAAGCTCAACTTGCCTGGAAAAAATCATTCCAGAGAACCACTTCATATTTCTTTCGTGCAAAGTAACATAATACCGCCAATCCTCCAGAAAACAGGAGCATCATTGGAATAGAGAGCAGGGTTAACCATTGCCCCATCGATGTATAAACAACAGCAAGTGGAAAGTTTGCCATTAATGATGATTTTGTATAATCTTTAAAATTTGTACTTGTTTGCATCAGGCAATAAGACAATAAATGAAAATGGATAAACGGAATCAATCGTAATATAGCTACTTGCCTGACCGTTAAGGAAGAATGTTTTTTCCCCCATCGTTTATACATCGCCTGCAGTCTGTTAAATCCAGAAGGAAGCAGCCGGATTAATCTGTAAAAGGCTAAGCTAGATAACATCGTACCGATTACAGAGTATGCGGTACCAGCTATGGGTCCGAATAATACTCCGCCTGTAATACATACCAGCATTACCGGTATAAATAAAAAAGGCCGAAGTAAGTGAATAGCAATAAATATAAGCGGTGCCCAGGCGTCTTGCTGTCCAACCCATGCTAAAACTGCAGATGCTGTGTCGCCCATGAAATTCCCCTCCTGCCTACAATATATGACAGGAAGATTATAGATAGAACTTAGCACCTATGTAACACAGCAACAGCAGATGAAACAGAGCAAGCAGCGGAAACCCTACCTTAAAATTTGTATGTTTCGTTTTATGATGGAACATTCTCATAGCTAAGGTTCCCCCTATCGCACCGCCAAAAGCTGCCAGTATCCATAATGACTTCTCTTTAATTCTCCAGGCATTTTTTCTCGCTTTCCTTTTATCCACTGCCATAAGTATAAAAAGCCAGACCGTAAGTACGAGATAATATAAAAATAATGTTTTTACACCAATTGTCACTGTAAAGACCTCTCCTTTAACAGACCCTTCTTAATTTACTGTTTTTATTTTAATTTAATTTAATTTAATTTCTCCAATAAAAAAAGCCATTTCCAACCGAACGGAAATGGCTTTTCAATCATTCATTATTTATTTAAGTGCAGATTTAGCTTGATCTGCTAAACTAGTGAAACCTTGCTCATCATTAATCGCAAGATCTGCAAGCATTTTACGGTTCACTTCAATTCCAGCAAGCTTAAGTCCGTGCATTAGACGGCTGTAAGAAATATCATTCATACGGGCTGCAGCGTTAATACGTGCAATCCAAAGCTGACGGAAATCGCGTTTTTTCTGGCGACGGTCACGGTAAGCATACTGACCTGATTTCATTACTTGTTGTTTTGCAGTTTTAAATAGTGCGTGTTTTGAACCATAATAACCTTTTGCTAGTTTAAGGACACGATTACGACGTTTGCGTGTCACAGTTCCACCTTTTACTCGTGGCATGGGAATCCCTCCTATTTATGTTTCTTAATTAGTCTTTTGGAAGCATATGCTTGATGCGGCGGTAATCTCCTGCAGATACCAAAGCTTCTTTACGCAATTTACGCTTCTGTTTCGTTGATTTATTCGCAAACAAGTGGCTTGTATAAGCGTGGGAACGTTTTACTTTACCAGTACCTGTTTTTTTGAAACGTTTTTGAGTACCCTTGTGGGTTTTCATTTTAGGCATAATCAATTTCCTCCCTTAAAATAGATCTCTTACTTCTCATTTAGAGGAGTAAGCATCATGAACATATTTCGACCTTCCATTTTTGGTTTGGTCTCAACTTGGGCTACATCTTTGCATTCTTCAGCCATACGCTCAAGTACGTCCTGACCCAGCTCTTTGTGGGTAATTGCACGTCCGCGGAAACGGACAGAAGCTTTTACTTTATCGCCTTTGGTTAAGAACTTACGAGCATTGCGCAATTTAGTATTAAAATCATGCTCTTCAATTCCAGGGCTTAAGCGGACTTCTTTAATCTTAATCGTAGTTTGATTCTTGCGAGCTTCCTTTTCTTTCTTTTGCTGCTCATAACGGTACTTACCATAGTCCATGATACGGCAGACCGGAGGCTTCGCATTTGGTGCGACCATAACAAGATCAAGATTTGCATTTGCAGCAATATCCAGTGCTTCATTGCGGGATTTAACCCCAAGCTGTTCACCGTTCACATCAATAAGTCGTACTTCACGAGCACGGATTTTTTCATTAATATTCACGTTATCCTTGCTAATAACGAGCCACCTCCATTGTATATTTAGAAACCTTATAAAGATCTGTCATCGACAAGTAATTGATTTAATCCCATTAAAAAAAGTGTCGGTACATACTGCACCCACACATCTCCTATAGTTTACAAAGGATAAGTAACCTGCCAACTGCATAGTGCGTCGATCAGGTGAGAAGCGGGTGCTTCTTCTTGTCTCAGATCCGTTCATTCAGTTACCTAAATTATAATAGCATGCATGACCATTCATGTCAACCGGCCAGTTGCTATCCATTAGCTCTTTTATAAGGATATAAGATCCTAACCAAAAAATCAACCCGATGATTAATGTGGAAGATGAAGCAGAACGTTATCTTAAATCAATAACAAAGAACCCAAACCAATGGGATTCAATGGTCTAGGTTCTTTGATGAATAAAATTCTTTGGCTGGTAGCAGCCTATTTCCTTAACAGTTTCTGATCAATCTCATTCCTAATTTCTTCTATGAAGGTTTGCACAGATTTTGTTTCAGAATCTTGTTCTCCGTATCTTCTTACATTAACCGCATGGTCTTCAATTTCGCGATCCCCTACCACTAACTGGAAAGGTACTTTTTGTGTTTGAGCTTCACGGATCTTATAACCAATTTTTTCATTCCGTTCATCCACTTCAACGCGGATACCGGCTTGGCGAAGTTCATCTTCAAGGGACTTAGAATAATCTAGATGAGCATCAGCTGAAACAGGAATGATCTTAGCCTGCACAGGAGCCAACCAAGTTGGGAACGCACCTTTATACTCTTCAATTAGAAAAGCAACAAAACGTTCCATTGTCGAAACGACACCTCGGTGAATAACAACCGGCCGGTGATCCTTACCATCTTCCCCGACATAAGTTAGATCAAATCGTTCCGGCAGGTGGAAATCAAGCTGGACAGTGGATAAAGTTTCATCTTTACCTAGTGCAGTCTTAACTTGCACATCTAGTTTTGGACCATAAAAAGCAGCTTCACCTTCTGCCTCCACGTATTCCAACTCCATGTCTTCCATTGTTTCCTTCAGCATCGCCTGTGCTTTCGTCCACATCTCATCATTATCTACATACTTCTCTTTATCCGCAGGATCACGATAAGAGAGACGGAAGTAATAATTATTAATGCCGAAATCATGGTAGACCTCTTGAACAAGACGCACGACGCGTTTGAATTCATCTTTTAATTGATCTGGACGGGCAAAAATGTGGGCATCATTTAAAGTCATTGCCCTTACTCGCTGAAGTCCGGCTAGCGCACCTGACATTTCGTGCCGGTGCATCGTTCCCAGTTCAGCAATTCGCACAGGGAGATTACGATAACTGTGCAGTTCATTCTTGTATACCATCATGTGGTGCGGACAATTCATCGGCCGAAGAACGAGATCTTCATTATCCATTTCCATCGTAGGGAACATATCATCCTTATAATGATCCCAGTGACCACTCGTTTTATATAAATCAACACTTCCAAGAACTGGAGTATATACATGGTTGTAACCAAGTCGTTCTTCTGTATCCACGATATAGCGTTCAATTGTCCTGCGTATAGTAGCTCCTTTAGGCAGCCAGAGCGGCAATCCCTGACCAACTTTCTGACTAACAGTAAAGATATTCAATTCTTTGCCCAATTTACGATGATCCCGCTCCTTGGCTTCTTCAAGCATGTGCAGGTATTCATCTAAGTGTGCTTGTTTTTCAAAGGCTGTACCATAAATTCGTTGAAGCATTTTGTTGTCACTATCTCCGCGCCAGTAAGCACCCGAAATGTTCAAAAGCTTAAAGATTTTAATTTTACTTGTCTGAGGTACGTGAACACCTCTGCATAGATCGAAGAATTCTCCCTGTTTATATATAGTCAGAGGTTCTCCTTCAGGAATAGCATCTATCAATTCTAATTTAAGTTCATCTCCAAGTTTACGGTACTTTTCTTTTGCTTCCTCACGGGAAAGTTCAATTCGTTCAACTTCTAAATTTTCATCCACAATTTTCTGCATTTCTTTTTCTATTTTCGGAAGATCTTCAGGAGTAAGAGATTGATCCATATCAATATCATAATAGAAGCCATTCTCAATCACTGGTCCTACTCCAAGGTTCACTTCACCATACAAACGCTTAATTGCCTGGGCCATTAAATGAGCCGTAGAATGCCGAAGTACCTCGATACCTTCTGGGTTTTTATACGTCAGGATTTCGATTGCCCCATTTTTATCTATTGGACGTCTTAAATCATAAGGTTCGCCATCTAATTTCACAGCGAGTGCCTGTTTCTTTAAGCCTGGGGAAATGGAATGAGCAATTTCTTCTCCTGTGGTCCCTCTTTCAAATTCCTTTACACTGTCATCTGGAAATTTAATTTGAATTTGATCCGACATTTTTGACACTCCTTTTTTATAAAAAATAAAACGCTCGTCCCTAAGCTCTGCAGCTAAGGGACGAGCGTTGTCACTCGCGGTTCCACCCAAAATTCCCGTGTGAATTATACACGGCTTCATTCATCCTTAACGCGGACCTGACGCTGCTTATTACTAAGAATCTTTTCACAAGCAGAGCTCCGAGGTGGTAAACAGCTAAGTCATTAAGAAGGAGCTTTCAGCCGATGACTCCTCTCTCTTTCCTTGCGTCTCTTAGTGTTCTCGTCCTCATCCATGCCAATATAAGTGTAATATGTAGGTATTATAGCGGTTATTATGGATGAAATCAAGCTTTTTAAAAAGGAAAATCTGAGAGACGTTTCCACATCGCTTTCTCTTCAAAAATACTCATTAATAATTCAAGCTTTGCTACCCCCTGGCGATCGGAATAAATGACGAGCAGTTCAGGAGCGTGAACTAGTGCCGGGGTAATATCCCAGTCTAAAGGAAGCTCAAGTATGGAAGGATCAGGGTATTGCTTCATGTAGACAGATGTTTCTGCTTCCCGAAGTTCATTTCCTTCATCATGATAGTAACGAAAACCAGAATCGTCTTTAAGATGGAGCACTTGTACACCTGTATCTCGGTTATGGATTCTTTGCCTCCAATTATCTACGAGCAGCTGGTGGCATTCCTCTAGTTTATATTCATCAAGTAGGTAACCAGTGTAATCTACCAGGGTAGAATGGACCGATTTTAATACTGACACACTTAATGTATCAAAATCCAAGTCTTTATAATCCTTGATAAATTTTTTTATATAGAAATGCAATGAAGAAAAAAGGGAAGGGATCTCCACACCAACGGGAGGAGTTCTTTCGAATTCTTGAGCGATTTCCATTATTCTTCTAATTTCATGCTCATCATTATAATGATACGTGTAGGTTAATACCCCTTCGATCCATCCCAGGAATTTACGTTCCCTAAACACTTTCATAAAAGCATTCGTTATTTCATCATAGTCTTGTCCATCGTAAAAACCGACCTGTATATGTGAATCATATTCTTTAACCGATAACACTGTTTTCGATTTCGAGAAAGCCCTTTGAAATAGTACGGCATCCAAACGGTTAGAAAAACAAACACTTACCAAGACAGTTCCCCCTATCCCCGCGTATCCAGACATAAATTATAAAAAGCAGATCATGTTGTTTCAAAACGGCTCATGAAAAAATCATCAAGTGATTTCTCTCTCTTATATTTATGTTCATGGGAGGGGAAACATGCCGGTTATGCTTACTTTATTATCCTCTGCGATTTCTTCCCTTTACAGGGACTAATTCACTTAATTGGCGAATTCTTTCCGTGATCCTTTTAGCTTTGACCTGGTCGATATCACCCCGGTTACTAGTCATTAAAACTTTCTCTAATTCTTCTAGGCTGTAATTGGAAGTGAAGAAAACGGGCAGCCTCTCCATCATGCGGTACTGCAGAATCGAACCGAGAACTTCATCCCGAAACCAGGCAGACTGAGATTCTGCGCCCATATCATCCAGCATGAGAATCGGCGTCTTTTTAAAGGCTTCAATTTTTCCATTCATTGAATCATCTTTAATGGAATTCTTCATTTCTCTTACAAATTCCGGCATATAAATGATCATAGAGGCAATATTTTTCTTACTTAATTCATTAGCAATAGCTCCAAGGAAATACGTTTTCCCTACTCCAAAAGGACCGTGAAAATACAACCCTTTTGCTGGCAGTTCGTCTCCCAGGGACTCTATGTAATGAACAGTCTTTTCCACGGCTTTCCCTCGGTCAGGGTCTTTTAAATCCAACCGTTCCAAAGTTGCTTCCATAATTTCTTTAGGCATATGCAGACTGCTGACTAAAGAACGCTGATGATCTTGATGCTCTTTCTTTCTCTGGCGCTTACATTTATCATAGGCAAGTTTAATTTCGTCATTCTGCACTTCTACTCTAGGTACATAACCTGGAAGAATATTGATACATTCATCTCTGGAAGGACACTTTTCACAATCCTTTGATTGTGTTTGGTATTCGTATAATTTAATCAAATGCTTGTCAATCGCTTCCATTGAGATTGATTTGTGTTCTTTTAATAATGTCTGAATTTCAGACGACTTTACGACTTCTTCCTTCATATTCTGTAAACGCTGCTGAAACTGCTTATGGTCACGCATCCATTTTTTCATGGACTCCTGAATGGGCTCCATATTTTTCACCACCTTTGCTTTATTTTCCTTTATTCGTAAGTTTTCTTATTCTTGCTTCGATTTCATTCGTATTAACCTCAGAATTCCCTTCATCTTTAAGAGCTTCCTGCTTTTGCTCATTAAACCACGAAGGAAGAACCTCTTTCGTTTGTTTCTTTCGATAAGTTGATTTTTGATTTCCCCACTGCTGGTATTTCTGGTGCTCTGCCTTAGCGAGGTTCATTGCTTGTCTTACCGTCTGAACATTCTTTCGCGTCCAATGACTCGCAATCTTTTCTAAATACGCTTTGGAAAGCTTCATATCAGTCTTTAATAAAACATAGTGAACAAGCACATTCATAACTCCAGGCGATAACCCCTGTTCCGTCATAACGTCTCTGATTATTTTCAAATCCTGATCGCCGGCTTGGTTACCTCCAGCAAGGTCTTCTAATAGTTCCCTCGGAGAAATTTGTTCAAGCATGCTGATAAATTGGTCTTCTTTACTAGCGGGTTGCTCATGGTTACTTACAGAAACGATCTTATCTCTTTGATTTAAATTGCCGCTTTCGGAAATTTTAAAGGGATAGTCTTTTCTGAAATCGTGACAGGCAGCTTTTAATTCCTCTACCACCAGTTGATTTTCTTCATTAATTGCCCAGGTTAATGCTCTTTCAATTTCACTGGAAGTCAAATTGTATAAAGTAGCTAATTGGACTATGGTCCGCTTATTAGTTCCCGTTAGAATCCGATCACTGGGAAACATTCTATCTTTTAAGGCTTGATGAAGCCATACGAAATCGACCTTTGATTCGTCAATGACAGGTCCAGTTGCTTTTTGATTTCCTTCATGACTTGCCTTTAAATCCTGGGGTCCCGCTTTCATCATGGGAAGTTCACTAAAGACATCCTCAAAGGAAGCGGTCACTTCTTCTAATTCATTCCTCTGCAAGAAAGGGTTTAACAGGCGCTGTTTCAATGCCTGGTATTTATCTTCCCCTAATTCATGATGAAGCAGTAATGTTAACATATCATCCAGAAAGAACTCATCAGCAGAGAAGGGGGGATTGAGCTGATACACATAAATCGTATGCTGCTCATCTTTCTTAAGATAAGTTCTGAGCAGACCGATCGCTTCCAATTTTTTTCTAGCTTTATAGATCTTATCAAGGGGTGCAGAAAGATAAGACATAATATTATGATGAGACTGGGCATAGTCCTGCCCCTTCGTCGTCTCATATTCACTCTCCAGCAGCTGATATAAGGATATTGGCAGCCTTCCGATAAGTGGCTGGTATAAATGAGTCAATGTGATCCTCTCATCCTGTGGCGGTACTCCGGTTTTTGTTAAATAATAACCGTCTACTGGCAGTAATCTTCCGATGGAATGATCCATTTGCTCCCCCTCCTTACCCTGTTAGAAAAAGAAAATGAGCCACGTCAGGCTCATTCTTTATCCTCGTGTTTAATTAACTCTTTTAATTCATCAATAAATACGTTGATATCTTTAAATTGACGATATACAGACGCAAATCTCACATAAGCGACCTCGTCAATCTTGGATAATCGTCCCATGACCATTTCCCCAATATCCCCGCTGGGCACTTCTGAGACGCCTCTGTTTCTTAATTCTTTTTCTATGTCATGCGTCACATTTTCTAATTCTTCTACTGCAACCGGACGTTTCTCACATGCACGAATAAGTCCGCGCATAAGTTTCTCTCGGCTGAATTCTTCTCGAGTTCCTTCTTTTTTAACTACGATTAAAGGAACTTCTTCGATCCGCTCGAACGTCGTAAACCGGAAGTCACAAGCTTCACATTCCCTCCGACGGCGGATGGCCTGTCCTTCTTCAATTGGCCGCGAGTCTAACACTTTAGTGCTTTTATAGTGGCAATTTGGGCATTTCAAATTCAATCAACTCCACATTCGTCATTTCTATCTATGATCTTGACTGGTCCAATGAAGGAAACTGGCGATCCAATTTATCATATAACTCCACAATGAGATTCCTGCTGAAACCAAAATCAATCGGCATGCCGGATTCAGTAGTCACGGAAAAATCTACTGCCGTTTGAAATGGACGCACCATAATAATCGTGGCCACCACGAATGCGCGTCTTTTCCCTTTGTATTTCGCAGTAATCTCTCCACGTTCTTTGGAAACGGCAATAATTTCTGACGGGGACGAAAATAATTCTTCAACCGCACGAAACACCTCGTCTTTTTTCGCCTTATAATAATGGGATGTTAACGCTTGGTCCTGATGCGTCTCTAGTGTTTCGGAATGCTTACTGAAATATTTAGATATAAATGTTTTCACTTCCACAAATCCCTTCGCCAATTCGACATGATCTCCTATCATTTTAACATGTTTCTAAGCATTTAGAAAAGTTGATTGAGTCCGTTCTTTTCTATTACGGTAATAGAGTTATTTGCCATTAACACTAGGTGATCAGATTACGAGGGCTCCTTTTAAAGTAAGGTTACGAACAAAAGGAGCTGTTTATCGTAAATCTAAAACCTTTCATGGACATTGATTCAGGATTTATAGACTCCACGATCAATAAAGCTATTCAACTTCAATTCCGGGAATTTCATAAACCATCTTAGTATGATCAATGCCTCCTATGCATACAAAAGACCATCCAGAATGTCTGAATGGTCTTTTTTACATCACTTTTGGTTTAAATTAAAGAGCACGAGATTGCTGTACTTCTACAGGTCCCATCCCTCTTGGCACCTCCACGGTTTCATTTCGTCCCGCTTCTAGCGCCTGAACTATAAATTCAGCAGCAACATTTGGATCTATACGGTCTCCGCAAGTATATACATCAATGCTTGCATAACCATGCTCTGGAAAGCTGTGAATGGTTAAATGTGATTCAGATATTATAACAACCCCACTCACTCCATGAGGAGCAAATTTGTGAAAAGCCACTTCTCTGACTTCAGCTCCTGCTCTTAATGCGGCGTCAACAAATACTTGTTCAATGTAAGCCATATCGTTTAATTTACTTTCATTACAATCCCATAATTCTGCAATTACGTGTCTGCCCATTGTATCCATAATAGGATCCCCCTTTGTACATAGACTTCTTTGCCTCCTGAAATGACAGCCATGCACTACCACGGGGGAAAGTTAGTCCTGAGAGGTCCTAACCCTTTGAGTAGCCATGAAAATAAAAGAAATTCAGAAGTTCACAAAAAAGTATATACGCTTTATCCCCAATTTGCAAGTAACTTTTTGCAAGTTGGTTCCTATTATAAAACAATTTGGGACTTACTTCCACCCATTAAGATACACGTGCTGTCGTTTCTTGTTTCATTACAGAACCGACATATTTTGCCAGGTCCACTACTCGGCAGGAATATCCCCATTCATTATCATACCACGCTAGAACCTTAACCTTACGTTCTCCAATAACTTGAGTGGACAATCCATCGATAATGGCGGAGGAAGGAGAAGTAGTATAATCAATGGATACTAGAGGCTCTGTGCTATATTCCAGAATTCCTTTCATCCCATTAGTAGATACATCTTCAAACGCCTGATTGACTTGTTCTGCTGTAACCGATGTTTTAAGATCCACTACAAGATCCACAAGGGATACATTTGGTGTCGGAACACGTAATGCCATTCCATTCAGCTTTCCTGAGAGAGAAGGGATCACTTCCCCTAGAGCTTTAGCGGCTCCTGTGGAGGTAGGAATGATGGACTGGGTACATCCCCTGGCACGGCGCAAATCTTTATGAGGATTATCTAAGTTCTTTTGATCATTAGTGAAAGAATGAACCGTGGTCATCAGGCCATTTTCTATTCCGAATTTGTCCTCCAGCACTTTTACTACAGGAGCAAGACAATTCGTGGTGCAAGAGGCATTAGAAATCACTTGGTGATACTTAGGTGAGAAGGTTTCCTCATTGACTCCCATAACAATAGTGGCATCTACTTCTTTACCAGGTGCAGTAATAATGACTCTTTTTGCTCCTGCATCTATATGAAGAGCTGCCTCTTGTTTAGTACGGAATTTTCCGGTTGCCTCAATAACAATATCAATCTTCATTTCATCCCAAGGAAGTTCCAAAGGATCTCTTGTAGAACACAAAGCTATAAGTTTGCCATTTACCTTAATACTATTATCCAACGCTTGGATTTCACCATCAAACTTGCCATGAATACTGTCATATTTAAGCATATGGGCAATGGTTTCTGCAGGGTAACTCGCATTTACAGCCACAAGTTCAATGGAATCATCAGAAACCGCTTTTCTGAATACCATTCTTCCTATTCTGCCTAACCCATTGATCGCAATTCGTGTTTTCCCCATATTGCATCCCCCTATATATGATATACTTTTGAGTTAAATTTCACAATTAGTATAACACATTGTAAGCGCTTTTGTAGCTAAGTTTACTAATTTTTAATTTTTATATAAAAAAACGTCAATAGCCCAGCCATTGACGTTTCCATTATATAATTTCCCATTGCTTAAGGATTGCCTTTAATTGTTTGAAGCTTTCTTCCACAGATCCATTGTTATTAATAACAGCATCTGCCATTTCTGCTTTTTTCTGCACAGGAATTTGAGAGGCAATTCTTTGTTTAGCCTCTTCAATGGAGGATTCATCCCGTTCCATCAAGCGGTTGAGCTGAGTGTTTTCATCGACAAACACCACTAAAGTGCGGTCAGCATAATCCTCAAGTTGGCTTTCAAATAATAGCGGGATGTCCAGCACGACCGCTTTGTACTCCTCCTTGAGCTGTTCTCGTTTACGGACCATTTCTTTACGCACCTCAGGATGCACAATCGCATTCAATTGCTTTCGTTTGTCAGCTTCTGCAAAAACAATTCGGCCCAATTTTTTCCGATCTATTGTAAGATCTTCTCGCAGCACTTCTCGACCGAATGCTTCAATGATTTTTTGGTAAGCAGGCTGACCTGGTTCCACAACTTCCCTGGAAATCAGATCTGCGTCCACAACAGGAATATTAAAATCTCCAAACATTTGCGATATCGTGCTTTTTCCACTTGCAATACTTCCAGTCAGCCCTATCACAATAGACATAGCCACCACCGACCTTTCAAATTAATTTAATAATACCGATCATAATAAGTAAAAGCCCAGGAATGATGGAAAGCTTATCAATTTTATTACTAAGCTTGGAGCCGCTTAATATGCCCCCGAAAAGCATAAGACTCGTAGAAATCGAGATGAGTAACGATGTTAATAACGGGGAAACCCCAATCAGCGCACCGCTAACCCCTGCCCCAAATGAATCAAAGGAGAGTGCCGCTCCAAGAAGAAGGACTTCTTTTCCGCGAATTCCTCCTGAATGATCAATATCAGCAGCTTCAGGGTCTTGAAAAACCCTCGCAGGCTGGGTCCATGACCTTTCCTTCTTCTGCTTATCTTCTGAATTTCTTAAATTTTGAATAAGGTAAAAGAGACCAATGGCGATCAGAGTACATGCTCCGATTCGGTTTGCATACTGCTCTGAAATAAATGGCAGGACCAGTTCTCCTAGGTAGGATGAAAATAGAAAACAGCTTCCTGAAACCAAACCAATTGTAATGACTCCCCTTGCTGTTAGCAATATCTTCTTCATGCCGATAATGCAGCCTACCCCAAAACTATCCAGGCTTAAAGCAATAACGAACAACAGTGTAAATGCAGCAATCCCCACTCCCAATACACCCCTCACATAAAGCTGTAGGGTAGTATATGTGAGGGACAGCTTGGGCCGTTACTTCTGACAATTCGGGCAGATGTGTGTTCCTCTGCCGCTTACTTTGCGTTTCACAATGGAGGTCCCGCAGGTAAGGCATGGTGTTTCCTGCTTACCATATACACGAAGCTGCTGTTGAAACATACCCATTTGGCCCTGACCATTCAAATATGAACGAATCGTAGTACCTCCTTGGTTAATTGCTTCCATAATGGTGTCTATACTGGCATCTCGTATTTGTCCCGCTTCCTCAAGGTTAAGCTGATTAGCCTGCCGTTCTGGGTTAATCCGAGCTCGGAACAAAGCTTCATCCACATATATATTTCCCAGCCCGGCTACAATGGATTGATCTAATAAAACGGATTTAATATTTCTTGTGGTTTTTTGCAGCTTACGGTAGAAATAATCGACAGTAAATTCAGAATCAAAGGGATCCGGTCCAAGTAATAATAGAGGTTTATTCTCTATTTCTTCCCCTTTTCTAAATGCATGCATCGTTCCAAATTTTCTTACATCCTGATATCTTAATTCCGTTCCGTCCTCGAAATGAAAAATTACATGAGTATGTTTTGGAATTTCAGATGTAGATGGGTGCACATTATATTTACCCTCCATCCGCAAATGAGAGACAAGAGATAGATCATCCAGCTTAAAAATTAGGAACTTTCCTTTACGCTCAATATCCCGAAAGGTCTGCCCTGAGAGCCATTGAGTAAAATCCTCAGGACCCTTTGGCCGTTTAATAATATTGTCCCAATAAATGGATACATCTGTAATAGTTTTATTTAAAATCAATTGTTTTAACGTTTGTCTGACAGTTTCCACTTCAGGCAGTTCCGGCATGACTGTATTCTCCTCACTTACTTTGCATCGTACCACGTCGGTCCATAAGAGTAATCAACCTTAAGCGGAACATTTAATTCTACAGTTTGTTCCATTACTGACGCTACGACTTCCTTTAATTGTTCTACTTCTTCTTCAGGTGCTTCTAGTATTAATTCATCATGAACCTGTAATAAAAGAGTAGCTTGCAACTTTTCGTCTTTTAACCGCTGATCTAAATCCAGCATAGCTTTCTTAATAACATCTGCAGCGCTTCCCTGAATAGGCGTATTCATAGCCGTTCTCTCTGCAAAACCGCGCTTATTAAAGTTTCGGCTTGTAATGTCAGGTAAATACCTGCGGCGGTTCATAAAGGTAGAGACGTATCCCCTCTGCTTAGCCTCTTGTATAGATTCATCCATATAACGTTTAACTCCAGGATAGCTTTCAAGATAGCGATCGATAAAAGCCTGGGCTTCTTTACGGCTGATGCCGAGACTTTGAGAGAGGCCATAGTCGCTGATTCCATAAACAATACCAAAATTGACCGCTTTTGCTTGTCTCCTCATTTGGCTCGTCACTTCTTCACCAATGACCCCAAACACTTCACTAGCAGTCTGCGTGTGAATATCCTGCCCTTCCCTAAAAGCAGTAATCAGCTTCTCATCGTTAGCAATATGAGCAAGGACACGGAGTTCAATTTGAGAATAGTCACTGGCAAACATAACCCAGCCTTCTTTTGCAGGAATAAAAGCCTGTCTGATTTTCCTGCCTTCTTCCAGCCGGATCGGAATATTTTGCAGGTTAGGCTCAATGGAACTTAACCGCCCCGTTTGAGTAAGGGCTTGATTAAAGCGAGTGTGTATTTTTCCAGTTTCCTCGTTCACCACTTTTAATAACCCTTCAATATAGGTAGATTGTATTTTCCCCAATTGACGATAAAGCAGGATTTTAGGAATAATTTCATGCTTATCCTCCAGCTGTTCCAGTACGTCTGCTGAAGTCGAATAGCCGGTCTTAGTTTTCTTTATAACCGGAAGTTGAAGCTTATCGAACAGAATTGGCCCCAATTGTTTAGGTGAGTTTAAATTAAAGGATTCTCCTGCAAGTTCATATACCTCTTGCTCAATTGTTTTTAATCGGCCGTCTAATTCCTCTTTCATCTCTTTCAAGCGACCAGCGTCCACCTGTACTCCATGATGTTCCATTCGTCCTAAAATAAACGCTAATGGCAATTCAAGTTCGTTATATAATTCAAACTGGTTATTCTTTTTCAATTCTTCTTCCATAGAATCCTTTAGTTTATAAAGTAATGTAGCTTTACGAGCTACATGTTCATGGAGGATTTCCACATTTTCCGGACGCTTTATCTTCGCGCCTTTGCCGTAAACCTCTTCATCGTACTTTACAGCCGATTCTCCCATACGATGACTGATGGCAGGAATATCATGATGGTTCTCAGAAGGATTGGCAAGATAGGAAGCAAGAAGTAAATCAAAACTAATCCCCTTCGTGTTAATTCCATAGCGCATGAGTGCTACTAACGTACGTTTCGCATCAAACACCCACTTTTCCATGGAAGGGTCTTCTGCCCATGCTTTAAAAGCGTCTGACTTCACTGCGTCCTCAATGTCTATTACATATTTTTCTGTTTCATTGACAATCGCAATCGTTTCAATGGGGGCTTGATGATAATTATCAGAGAGCATTTCCACCACAAGTACTTCTTTACCTGTAAACATGTCCCGGTTCACTTCTGTCACAACGGAAATTTCCATCTCTTCCCAATTTTCATCATTTGTAGCCTCTTCCGTATTCCCTTCGATACGGCCGACTAAGGATTGAAAGCCGAGCTCTCTAAAAATTTGTCCGACTTCGCGGCTTTCATAACCTGGGTAAGCAAGATCTGCAAGTTTAATTGTTATAGGAGCTTTTCTCTCAATAGTCACCAGTTTCTGACTCATAAACGCTTCTTCTTTGTGGCTTTCTAATTTTTCCTTAAGTTTCTTGCCGCTGACCTCATCAAGATGATCATAAACTTGTTCAAGCTTATCAAACTGGTTTAACAACTTCACTGCCGTCTTTTCTCCCACACCAGGTACACCCGGGATATTATCAGAACTGTCTCCCATCAGTGCCTTAAGATCAATAATTTGGTCTGGGCGGACCCCCATTTTTTCTTCCATGAAAGAAGGGTCATATGTATCTACATTCGTAATCCCTTTTTTCGTTAAGCTTACCTTTACTTTGTCTGTGACCAGCTGAAGCAGATCCTTATCGCCAGAAATGACCTTCACATCATACCCTTGATTTCCTGCTTCTGTTGCTAAAGTTCCGATAATGTCATCCGCTTCGTATTGGTCTAATTGATAATGTGGGATTTTAAAAGCTTCCAGGAGCTCTTTCAAGACAGGGAACTGCTCAGACAGCTCAGGAGGAGTTTTTTGTCTCCCACCTTTGTATTCTGCATATGTTTTGTGCCTGAAAGTTGTCTTACCTGCATCAAAGGCCACTAATATGTGCTCAGGCTGGTCTTCTTCCAGCACCTTTAATAGCATGGTCGTAAAACCATACACAGCGTTCGTGTATACACCTTTATCGTTATTTAACAGGGGTAATGCAAAAAATGCCCGATAGGCAATACTATTTCCATCTATTAATACTAGTTTCTCTGCCATTATGTTTCACTCCTCTTATCCCGCCCCATACTTACTTTAAGAAATGATTTCGCTTCCTATTTCTTAAAAACCGGCAAAAGCGTCTTTTTATCCATTCTACCATGATTCAGGCAAAGAGGAAAAAAGACGCTTTTCAGGTTTAATTATGACCTTGCAGCAATTCCGTGTAAGGAGAATCTTCTGGAAGAACAATCGTTGTATCTCCATTCACCGTCTTCCTGTACGATTGCAATGTACGGTAAAGTTTGTAAAATTCAGGATCTTTTTTAAATGCTTGATTATAGATTTTTGCTGCCTGCTGGTCCCCTTCGGCATGGATTTGCTCAGCCTTTGCCCGGGCAGTCGCTAACATTTCTTTCACTTTCCGATCTGTTTGGGCCATGATCCGATTTTTATCTGCCTCTCCCTGGGACAAATACTCTTGTGCCTTTTCTTCCCGGTCTGTTACCATCCTGCGAAAGATAGTTGCTTCATTGTCCTGTGGTAAATCAATTCTTTTTATGCGCACATCATCAACCTTAATTCCGTAATTATCGCGCGCCAGCAGTTCATTGACTTTATTGGTAATATTTTTATTTAAGGCTCCCCGTGATGTCTCTTTTTCATTAATAACTTCTGATTTGTCCATCTTCCCTAACTCTGTACGGACAGTCGAAAAAATAAATTCTCCCATTCGCGCCTCCGCATTAGTCATCAGCCGCGCGTTTGAAATCATTTTCTCTGGATCAGTAATGCTCCAAATAGCATAATTATCAATGATAATCCGCTTCTTATCCAGAGTAGTAATCTCTTTCTCAGCTACATCATAGACCATTTTTCTTTTTGATAAGGTAGATACGTCTTGAAGGAGAGGAACTTTAAATTTCAATCCCGGAGTATCATGTATCTTAACAACTTCTCCAAATTGCCGAACCACCTTATATTGGCCTTCCTTTACAATTATGACGGAACTGAGAGCTAAAAAAATCACAGCTGCAAATATTAGGATCGTGATTCCTGCTTTAATATATTTTCTATAGTCCTTCTGCTTTCCTTCAGCCGCATATTCATGTTTCTCACTCATTATCATCACTCTCCTTTGCTGATGAAGAAGGAGGAGTAATAGTTTGAGAAGGATTAGGATTTAAAGGCAGGTATTTTACTGTGCTCCCGTTGTCGTTCATTATATAAACGTTAGCATCTGGAAGCACTTCTTCCAAAGTTTCCATTACGAGACGTTCGCGAGTAATATCTTTATTAGATTGGTACGATTGATACAAAGCATTAAATCTTGCAGCGCCGCCCTTTGCGTCTTCAATTCTTTCTATCTTATCGCCTTCCGCTCTTTCAATGATGGCATCTTTCTCCCCCAAAGCTTCTTCAACCTTTTTATTACGATATTTATCCGCTTCATTTTTTTTACTTTCTTTTGTCTCTTTTGCATCCGTAACTTTTGTAAAAGCTTTACGAACTTCTTCATTTGGCAAATCTACTTCCTGCAGTTTCACATCAAGTATGGAGACCCCTATCTTATAATCATCCACTAGAGAAACTAAAATATCTCTAACTTCGTTTTCAATATCCGCTTTACCGGATGTTAATGCCTGATCAATTTCGCTCGTTCCAATCACTCCTCTTAATGAGGAAGAGGTAGCATTAAACAATATTTGTTCAGGATCGTCGGAAGCAAATATGTATTGCTTTGGATCCGTTATTTTCCACTGCACCACTAAGTCCGCCTGAACAATATTATTATCACCCGTGATCATTTGAGCTTTATCTTTCTCCTTTGAATTACTTTCTCCAGGATAGCCGAAATCCAAGCTAAAGGTTTCCTTAGAAAGGCTCTGAACCTCTTGAATCGGCCAGGGAAGTTTAAAATGCAAACCTGGCTCGGTAATTCCATCTTCCGCTTTACCAAAGTTAATAAGTACGGCTTGTTCTGATTCATCTACGGTGTACCACGTAGTCAATAATATAAATATAAGCAACACAGCTGCGACCAATAACCCAGCCCACTTATAGATCTGACTCAGACTCATGACATCTCCCTTTCTATTTATGTAATGATTTAAATACGAAAAGAAGTGATCAATCGTTTCAAATAATTAACAATTACAAAAATAAAAGTGTAAGCGCTTCTGGATGAATCAAAAGCGGAGAGGAGCGGTTAGATCTCTCTTGCAGCCGCTAGCATAGAACCTAGTGGATCTGCGAAATCCTTTATTCCTAAACAATAAAAAAAAAGCAGAAGCTTAATCAGCTTCTGCATTAAAAGAGAAAACACCTTGGATGAAAGGGTTTCATAGAAATCATATCAAGCGAATATAAAGACTGCTTGAAGTTTATATTAAATTTAAGTAAATGTTTTAGGTAATTTCACGGTAAAGGTTGTCCCTTCATCAACGACACTTTCTACTGAAATGGTTCCATGGTGAGCTTCGACGATATGCTTAACAATGGCAAGACCAAGCCCGGTACCTCCTGAATTACGGCTTCTCGCCTTATCTACTCGATAGAACCTCTCAAATATTCTCGAAATTTCTTCTTCCGGTATACCTACCCCATTATCAGAAACAGAAATCATGACTTGATCCTCAAGTTCTTCAAAAGAAAGATTCACTTTTCCTTTTTCCGGAGTATAATTGACAGCGTTGGTTAGTAAGTTCATAAACACTTGCTTCAGCCGACTTGAATCACCTTGGATCCGAGTTTGACCCCCGATTTGAGAATGTAATTCAACATCCCTTTTCTCAGCATGCTGTTCTACGATCGGCAGCAGGTCATTCAAAAGCCGCTGTATATCTACCTGTTCAATCGTCAAATTAAAATCTTCTCTTTCAAGCTTAGACAGCTCCAGAAGATCTTGAATCAAAGATTGTAATCGTCCGCTCTCTTTGAGAATGATTTGAAGAAACTGCTCAAGCATAGCTTCATCTTTCATAGCTCCATCCAATAAAGTTTCTGAAAAGCCACGAATCGATGTAATCGGAGTTTTTAACTCGTGAGAAACGTTAGCTACGAAATCCTTACGCATCTGTTCTAAATGTTTAAGGTCCGTAATGTCATGGAAAACAAGCACGATACCTTTCCAATTCTTCCCTCCGCTAAAAATAGGGGCCCCCGTTACTTCTAAGTGTTTACGATCAATACGCATAGGAAGCACAAAGGTTTCACTCACAGTTTCTTCAAACATATAGATTTTTTGGACGGTTTCGTGGATAGCAGTGTAGGGAATCGAATCATGATATAAATGACCTATGTACTGCTTACTTTGTCCGCCAAAGCTTTCCAAAAAGGCACGATTCACAAGTAAAATATAACCCTTTTCATCAATGAGTACTAGCCCATTCCCCATATTGCTAATTACTGCCTCAAGCTGATTTTCCTGCATCCCCTTTTTACTGGTCATTTCCTGAAGATTTCTTGCAAGAATATTTATGGAACGGCTGAGTTGTCCAGCTTCACCAAAATGGCCTTCATACGTCCTGGCTTTATAATTTCCCTTCGCAAGTTCGGTAGCGACATTTGCCGCCGATCGTATAGGACGAATGTATTTTGAAAAAATGTTATAGCCGATCAGAAAAATAATGAAGAGCCCTGCTACTAGAATAAACCCTATTATTAACCAAATATTCTTAGTTATATTCGTCAGGGAATTCACGCGGGAAATAAGAATTAGTGTACCGTCTACTTGGTCTAAATCGATCGTAAAGGGATAATAGAATAAACTATCTACTAACTCGCCATTTCGATCGCGGTTTGGCCTTGCACTTACACGTTTGAGGATTTTCTGCTTTTCCTTTTCGGTAACCACCGGTACGGCACTAACGGTATCCATGATTACCTTGTCATCCTTTGAAATAAATATCATTGCCGTGTTGAGCTGCTTGCTAATATCATAAAGCTGTTGTTTACTTAACTCTCCATTTTTTTCATATTGCTCCACATAGGTGGAAAAATACTGACTTTCAACTTCAATCCGTTCTTCAAATATATTAATGAAATAATTTCGAGTTAATTGTGCTAACAAAACACCGAGCCCTATCATCACTATTACGATTAAAACTGTATAGGTGAGCAAGGGTCTAGTTCTGGAGTTCATTTACTTCGGCTCCTCCATTTTGTAGCCCAGACCACGAATCGTTTTAATGTAAGACGGCTTCTTTGTGTCCGGTTCGATTTTTTCACGCAAATGGCTGACGTGCACGTCCACGATTCGCGTGTCACCAGCGAAATCGTAATTCCAAACCGCACTAAGTAACTGATCTCTAGATAATACTCTTCCCATATTTTGTGCCAGATAAAGAAGCAACTCAAATTCCTTTGGGGTAAATGTTAAACTTTCCCCTTTAATGGAAGCTTCATATTGCTCTGGATAAATAGATAGATCGGCAATTTTAATATGCTTTTCTTCCTCTTCCTCAGGTTCTCTGATCATCCTTCTTAAAATGGCCTTAATTCTTGCCACTACCTCTCTCGGGCTGAAGGGTTTAGTAAGATAATCATCGGCTCCTAATTCCAGCCCTAACACCTTATCAAACTCGTCATCCTTTGCAGTCAGCATTAAGATCGGAGTGTTCACCTGTTTTTGACGAAGCTGTTTACATACTTCCATTCCATCCATACCAGGGAGCATAACATCCAGGACAATCATATCAAACGACTTATCAGAAGCTTTTTCCAGTGCCTCTGTTCCTGTATACGCTACATCAGTATCATATCCGGCCTGGTCAATATTATATTTAAGTAATGTAACGATAGATTCCTCATCGTCTACGATTAAAATCTTTTGGGACATTTCACTCACCTCAGCTACTTATTACTTTCCATTATCATCATACAACGAACAATTAAATTTGAATACGTGTGTTCATAATCTTTACCAAAAATTAATAAAACCTACGATATTAGTATGTATAAAAAAAGAAAAAATATTGATAACTAAAGCGGGTGCGCCTGGGGAGACTCGACAAGCCTATGACAAGCGACGGAGGGGAATGCTTTTTCCCCCGCAAACGATTGGCTTAGGACCTCGAAACAGAAAGCAATAGAAAAGATGTTCTAATTTCTTAAATAAAAAAATCGAACCTGAATATAGGTTCGATTTTTTCTATGAATAAATTATTTAAGCACTGCTTTAAACCATTAATAAAAGTTCTCTAATGAGTTAGCATTCATAGAATTCGGATGGAAAGGAGGCTGGACCTGAACGGTACCATTAACAACTTCCCCGCCTTCTTCATCATACCCTCTTACTTGTAAGGAAACGATATGTTCTTCTAAGTTAATAGAAGAAATCTCTACATTAAACCGTACTTCAGCATAGTGATACACAGGCTTAGGGTAAGAAAGTTCCTGATGGATAATATGACTCCCTTGTCCTGGTAAATGCATAGATACGATAGAAGAAACCATCCCGAAAACCATTACCGTAGGCACGATCGGACGCTTAAAAGGCGTTTGTGCAGCGTAATCATGCTGAATGTATAAAGGATTGGCATCATCTGTTAAACCTAAATACATAAGGAGGTCCCGATCTTCAACTGTAAAAGACGTCGTGAAAGAATCACCCACTTGCAGATCGCGAATCTTCTTCCCTAGCTTTCTCTTTTTCCCTAACATGAACCCCACCCCTTGTAAGCGTTTACTTTGATTGATGAAAAAAGATTCGAGGACAAGCCTCGAATCCCTCATCTTTATTTTAATACATTAAGCACGTTTTTAACAGAAGCAGCCGACTTATCTAACTGCTGTTTTTCTTCTTCTGTTAATTCCAGCTCGATGATTTCTTCAATGCCGTCCCCGCCAAGAATAACAGGTACGCCAAGGTAAATTCCTTCATAGCCATATTCTCCTTCGAGATAGGCAATAGCCGGAAGAATACGCCGCTGATTTTTTAAAATCGCTTCGGCCATTTGGACAAGAGAAGCAGCCGGTGCATAATACGCACTTCCGTTACCGAGAAGGCCGACGATTTCTCCTCCGCCTTTTCGCGTTCTTTCAACGATCGCGTCCAGCTTTTCTTGGGAAATTAGTTTCTGCAGGGGAATACCTCCAGCAAATGAGTAGCGCAACAGCGGTACCATATCATCGCCGTGTCCCCCCAGTACAAAGCCGGTCACATCTTTAACAGAAACGTTTAACTCCTCTGCAACGAAAGCACAGAACCGTGCTGTATCAAGCACACCAGACTGACCGATTACTCGGTTTTTTGGCAGTCCAGCTTCTTGGAATACAGAGAATGTCATGGCATCAACCGGATTCGTCAGAACAACAATATAACAATCAGGAGAATATTTAACAATTTCCTTAGTCACACTCTTCATTATTTTAGAATTTGTGTTCACAAGATCATCACGGCTCATCCCCGGTTTACGAGCGATACCCGCAGTGATAATGACTAAATCCGAGTCCTTAGTATCCTCATAATTTGAAGTTCCTTTTACTTGAGCATCAAAACCTTGAACAGGGCTTGCCTCAAGCATATCCAGGGCTTTTCCTTTTGTTGGATCTTCCATATCAGGAACATCCACCAGGACTACATCGCCTAATTCCTTTTGAGCAGTCATAAGAGCTGTAGTAGCTCCAGTAAAGCCTGCACCGATTACCGAAATTTTACTTCTGCGAATAGCCATAACATTCCCCTCTCTCCAAACGTATTAGTCCATATTTTTAATTAATGCGTCTCCGAATTCAGAGCACTTCACTTCTGTAGCGCCTTCCATCATACGGGCAAAATCATACGTTACTGTTTTGCTTCCAATAGTTTTATCCATGGATTTAGAAATCAGTTCGCCTGCTTCTCTCCATCCAAGGTGGTCAAGCATTAGAACGCCAGAAAGAATAACAGAGGATGGATTAACTTTATCCATTCCTGCGTATTTAGGGGCAGTTCCATGTGTAGCCTCAAAAATTGCATGTCCAGATTCAGAGTTAATGTTAGCTCCTGGTGCGATTCCAATTCCGCCTACCTGGGCAGCTAATGCGTCAGAAACATAGTCACCGTTCAGGTTCATGGTCGCTACAACATCAAATTCCTTAGGACGAGTAAGGATTTGCTGCAGGAAGATGTCTGCAATAGAATCTTTTACGATTAATTTTCCATCAGCTTCTGCTTTGTCTTGAGCTTTATTCGCTGCATCTTTGCCTTCTTTTTCAACAATGCGGTCATATTCAAGCCAAGTAAATACTTTATCACCGTATTCTTCTTCGGCTACTTCATATCCCCATGCTTTAAAGGAACCTTCAGTAAACTTCATAATGTTCCCTTTGTGAACAAGCGTTACATTTTTACGGCCTTCAGTCAGGGCATAATCAATCGCTGCACGGACAAGACGCTTTGTACCTTCTTCAGAGATTGGCTTAATACCGATACCAGAAGTTTCAGGGAAGCGAATGTTAGTTACTCCCATTTCGTTCTGAAGGAAGTCAATTACTTTCTTCACTTCTGGAGTACCTTTCTGCCATTCGATGCCAGCATAGATATCTTCAGTATTTTCACGGAAAATCGCCATATCTGTATCTTCAGGGTGTTTTACAGGTGAAGGAACTCCCTCGAAATAACGTACAGGACGAAGACATGTAAATAAGTCAAGTTCCTGACGAAGAGCAACGTTTAAAGAACGAATTCCCCCACCGATTGGAGTAGTAAGAGGTCCTTTAATTGCGATTTTATAATCACGAATCGTATCAAGAGTCTCAGCAGGAAGCCATTCTCCAGTCTTATCATAAGCTTTCTGGCCAGCAAGAACTTCCTTCCACTCGATTGATTTCTTTCCGTTGTATGCTTTATCTACAGCTGCTTCAATAACGCGGCTGGCTGCAGCCCAAATATCCGGTCCAATTCCGTCACCTTCGATAAAAGGAATAATCGGACGATCAGGTACATTTAATTCTCCGTTTTGTTCTACTGTGATTTTTTGAGATTGTGTCAAAATAAACCCTCCTATAAGTTCATAAAGTTCGTATTATTCTATGGGATGGATCATCCTTTACTATCATACTTTATAATAGGATGAATAAAAAGTGCAGTGATCCATCAATTCGGCAGAAATTTAGCGTTCTTCCACCGGTGTATACGTCTGACCTTTTGGCCCTGCGTACTCTGCACGAGGACGAATAAGGCGATTGTTTGAATACTGTTCAAGAATATGAGCTAACCAGCCAGATACACGGCTGACAGCAAAAATTGGTGTAAAGATATCGTGTTCAATTCCAAGACTATGATAAACAGAAGCAGAATAAAAGTCTACGTTAGCTGGAAGTCCTTTGTTTTCTTTAATATACTCTTCAATTTTCACACTCATATCATAGTATTTAGATTGTCCAGTAAGCTCAGTAAGTTCGCGGGACATTTCTCTCAGAAACTTAGCACGCGGATCGCCGTTACGGTATACGCGGTGACCCATACCCATGATCTTTTCTTTATTTTCTAGTTTCTTTTCGATAGCAGGAATAGCATTTTCTACAGAACCGATTTCAGTAAGCATAGCCATTACTCGTTCGTTGGCACCGCCGTGAAGTGGACCTTTAAGAGCGCTGATTGCCGCAGTTACTCCAGAATAAACATCTGAAAGAGTGGCTACACATACTCTTGCTGTAAAGGTAGAGGCGTTAAGTTCGTGGTCCGCGTGTAGTACGAGCGCCTTATTGAAAGCTTCCACTTCTATGTCTTCCGGCTCTTTACCATTTAACATGTATAGGAAATTCGCTGCAAAACTTAGTTCATTCTTAGGAGAAATAGGATCTTCTCCCTTACGAATTCTAGCAAAAGCCGTAACTACTGTCGGGATTTTTGCCTGAAGACGAAGAGCTTTTCGCTTGTTTGCTGCTTCATCCATTACATCTGCTTCAGAATCAAATAATCCAAGCATAGATACAGCAGTTCTAAGTGCTGCCATTGGATGAACGGTAGATAAATCATAGGATTTCAAGTGATCTATTATCTCTTTAGGAACATCCATATTTGAAATTAACTCTGTTTTAAATTCATTTAATTCATCTAGTTTAGGAAGTTTTTGATTCCAAAGAAGATAAATCACTTCTTCAAAACTAGAATTTTCCGCTAAATCATCAATATCATATCCCACATAAGTAAGTTTATCGTCAATTATGGAGCTGATAGATGATTCTGTTGCTGTAATTCCTTCAAGACCTTTAGTTGATGACATACAATCTCTCCTTTTTTAAATGCTGCCTATGTCCCTGAATTAACCGCAGGGACCTGTTTACAATGACTTTAATTTAGCTCAGGAATGAATCCCCACGAATAATTATAAAGTATTCTTAGTTGAATGTGAATTGAAACCGGTTAAATCAGGGATATTTTATCAAATAACCATAGATTTCCTCGGATTCTGCATTCTGATTTCCCCGCTTAATTATACACCTTTAAGGGGTTAACTTTAAACCGTTACCATATACATAGTTACGAGAGGAGGAGAATGAATGGACAAGCTTAAACGGGATCAGTTTCTCCGGTTGGCTTTTGTAGTAATCATTGCTGGAGCAGCAGGGTATCTCATCTGCTATTCCTGGCTCTACTTCTCCCCCTTTTTAATTGCTTTTTTATTTGCCTGGCTGATTCAGCCTTATCTAAAAATGATGGAGGAGCGTTTTCACTTTCCTAGATGGACGGCAGTCATTCTCTTCATGCTGCTGGGGCTATTGTTAGTGGGCGGGTTAACAGTCTTGTTTATTGCCGAAATGGTAAAAGGTATTCAGTACTTAGCCGCAGGTATGCCGGTCAATGTTCAAGATTTCATCCAACAAGCACTGGATTTATGCACTGAAATCATTAATCCACTCCTTCATAAGTTTGAAAAAATGTTTCATTCCATGAATCAATTCCAACAGCATTCTGTTGATTATTCATTAACGATGCTGAAACAAAAAGTCAGCACATCAGCAGCTGCACTTATCCAGCATATGCTTGCCGTATTCACGAGAGGTCTGGCAGGCATCCCAAATTCCCTCTCAACCATATTAATCGGCACATTAGCTGCATTCTTCTTTTGTAAAGACTGGGAGATCATTAAGTCTGCAGTATATCGGCTCCTTCCGCCTCCATTCATCACCACTGGAGGGGCGGTTATCACTGATTTAAAAAAGACAATGGCTGGAATTGTTAAGGCTCAATTTATACTCATGCTAACCTCTTCTATTATTGTCCTAATCGGGCTTGTAATTCTAAAATTCCCTCATCCTCTGATGCTGGCAGTAATATCAGGATTTGTGGATTTTGTTCCTTATATAGGGACGGGGATTATTTTTATCCCCTGGATTTTATATGAATTCTTGACAGGGTCTTTTGACATAACCATTGGCCTCTCTCTGCTTTATATGACGCTCGTGATTGTAAGACAATTACTTGAACCGAAATTGTTAGCTGAACACTTTGGCGTCCCTCCTGTTGTTTTGCTTATAGGTCTGTTTGCCGGTTACCAGCTCTGGGGTGTCTATGGCATCTTTCTAAGTCCGGTCATTATTGCCTTTCTTAAAACCCTGCATACCACCGGGGTGCTAGGCGAGGTGTGGAAATACATTTCAGGCACATAGAAAGTTCATAGGAAATGCCGAATATTAAAAGCCTAGATGCCATGAAAATTGGACACTGCTCTAACTAAGTACTTTCCTGAAGTTGGACAAAGTGCTACCTGCACTCTAAATACCAAAAACCCGAACCAAGGCAAATTCAATGGTTCGGGTTTTCTGCTCTATTGTATGTCATAGTCTCAATAACTACCCTATTATTTGCGGTAGATGGTGACCGTACCTCTATCCATCATTTTCATAATCATTCTTTTTAAGAATCCTTTAATTGGTGTTCTCGTCCCAGGGATAAGCAGCAAAAATCCAATTGCGTCTGTAATAAACCCTGGTGTAAGGAGAAAGGCTCCCCCTATAAGAATACACGCGCCATCAAGCAGAACATCCTGAGGCATCTGCCCAGACTGCATGGAGATTTGGATATTTCGAATAGTTTCTAATCCTTGCTGTTTAGCTAACCAAGCACCAATTACTCCAGTAGTAATGATTAATAGAATAACCCACCACGGACCGATCCAATTCCCAGCCCAAACAAGCACGCCGATTTCCATCGCGGGTACGATTATTATTAAGAGTAGTAACCAGCGAAACATAGTATCGCCCTTTCTAAGCAAAGCTCATTTCCTTTATTATAACCGGAAAACAGCAAGTATAAAAGAATAAGACAGAGAAGCCTCCTAGCAAAAGCTCCTCTGTCTTAACTAAATTAAGAATTACCTAATTCTCTACTGTAAAAAGATCTACCATAAATTACAGTACACTTGCATGACCTTCATAAATATCTCCTCTAGAACTATCAATGGTAATATCAGAACCATCCTCAATTAGTTCTAGAGCTTTCTCTACTCCGACTATAACAGGGATTCCAAGACTTAAGCCTACAACAGCAGCGTGAGACGTTAAACCGCCTTCTACTGTTACCAGACCGGCAGCTTTCTCAATGACCGGCATCATATCTTTATCAGAACTATGAGTGACCAGAATGTCCCCTTCTTCTACTCTATCCAGCGCATCTTTCGCGTTTTTGGCGACGATTGCACGGCCAAAGGCACTCTTTTGTCCTACTCCTTGACCTTTCACAAGAACATCTCCAATAACATGAACTTTCATTAAGTTAGTAGTTCCGCTTTCTCCAACAGGAACACCGCCAGTAATAATGATGCGATTGCCTCTTGATACTAAGCCTGAAGAAATACTTTGCTCAATAGAGACGTCAAGCATTTCATCAGTTGAGTAAGAATGCGGCCCCATTACAGCGTAAACGCCCCAAACTAAAGAAAGTTTACGGTTAACTGCTTCACTTGCAGTAACAGCGACAATCGGTGCCATTGGACGGTATTTTGAAATCATACGAGCTGTATGTCCACTTTCGGTAGGCGTAACAATTGCGTTAACGTTCAGATTGATCGCCGTATGAGTAACTGATTGACTAATTGAATCTGTAATAGTCATGTCACTATGCTTAGATCTTTCACTTAAAATTTGTTTATAGTTCAGCCCAGTTTCAGTTTTACAAGCAATATTGCTCATCGTTTGAACAGCTTCCACAGGGTAATCCCCGGCAGCAGTTTCTCCTGAGAGCATAATTGCGTCTGTCCCATCAAAAATCGCATTCGCTACATCAGAAGCTTCTGCTCTGGTAGGACGAGGATTTCTTTGCATGGAGTCAAGCATTTGTGTTGCTGTAATAACAGGCTTACCTGCTTTGTTGCACTTACGGATCAGCTGTTTCTGAACTAGTGGTACATCTTCAGGAGGGATTTCAACTCCTAAGTCACCGCGGGCAACCATTAATCCATCACTTACTTCAAGAATTTCGTCAATGTTATCGACACCTTCTTGGTTTTCTATTTTAGGAATGATTTGGATATCGGTCGCGTTATGCTTTTCCAACAGCTCTTTAATTTCCAGCACATCAGAAGAACGGCGGACAAAGGAGGCCGCTATAAAGTCTACTCCTTGTTCAATACCGAATTCAATGTCTTTAGCATCCTTTTCAGTAATTCCAGGTAAATTAACACTCACGTTAGGAACATTAACCCCTTTTTTATTCTTCAAAGGACCATTATTAAGAACTGTCGTCTTAATTTCGTTCTTGTCTTTAATAATTTCTACAACTTCAAGCTCTACAAGCCCATCATCCAGTAAAATCTTAGATCCTTTATGAACATCATTAATAAGCCCAGGGTAAGTTACTGAAAAACGTTCTGCATCTCCTTCGATGTCTTCCATAGAGACATAAGCGGTTGCGCCTTTTTCCAAATAAACTTCTCCATCTTTTAAAGTTCCTGTTCTAATTTCAGGACCTTTCGTATCAAGGAGAATGGCTACTGTTTTCCCAGTAGCTTTCGCTGCCTTGCGAATATTCTTAATGCGGGCTCCGTGTTCTTCAAAATCTCCATGAGAGAAGTTCAGTCGGGCCACATTCATCCCCGCTTCAATGAGCTGGGTAAGTTTTTCAATCGATTCTGATGCTGGTCCAATGGTGCTGACAATCTTTGTTTTTCTTAACATTAATATTTCCTCCTCTTTCAAGCTACCATGTAACTCTATCTCTTTATTATAGTAAAATTTCTAAATTGATAATTCTTTGGAAAGACGATACATGTCTAAACCAACTTGGTGATCTGTCTTCAATATTTCCATAATATCATGATCCACTAATTGATTCTTTTCTATACCTACCATTCTGCCTGCTTTACCTTGAATGATTAAGTCCACTGCGTAGGCTCCTAACCGGCTTGCGAGAACCCGGTCTGCGGCTGAAGGCGAGCCTCCACGCTGAGTATGTCCAAGTACAGTTACCCGAGTCTCGAGATTTACTGCATCTTTAATCCTCTTGGCGAATTCGACTCCGCTTCCTACGCCTTCTGCCATAATAATAATACTGTGTTTCTTACCTCTGTCATGTCCGCGCTTCAGGCGGTCAATCACATCATTAAACTCGTCCTCGACTTCCGGAATCAAGATACTCTCTGCCCCATCAGCGAGACCAGCCCACAATGCTAAATCCCCCGCATCACGGCCCATTACTTCAATAACGTACGTACGTTCATGAGAAGTTGCTGTATCCCTTATTTTATCAATGGCATCTATAATTGTATTTAAAGCCGTATCAAAACCAATCGTAAAATCAGTTCCGGGAATATCGTTATCTATGGTTCCAGGCACACCAATACATGGATACCCTTTCTCGGTAAGCTTCTTAGCTCCCATAAAGGTCCCGTCCCCGCCAATGGCAATTAAACCTTCGATGCCTAGTTTTTTCAATTGCTCTATTCCCTTTTGCTGGCCTTCTTCGGTTTTAAACTCTTCACATCGTGCAGAGTATAGTTTGGTTCCACCGCGCTGAATAATGTCTCCAACAGAACCTAGTTCCATTTTCTCAATATTTCCATCGATTAAACCTTGGTAGCCATATTTGATTCCATAAACTTCGAGCCCATGATAGATCGCCTTACGTACCACAGCACGGATCGCTGCGTTCATGCCGGGTGCATCTCCACCACTAGTAAGTACGCCAATTTTCTTCATTCTCATCACCTCAAAAGATTTTCTTGTTAAACTGTCTCCCCATTCATAGATAAAACGAAACCTTTCACTTATCAACTCCATCTATGTAGACATTTTAAAGATTTAAGATTCCAAGTTAAAGAATCCCTTTTTAAAATGATAGCGTTGCCAACCTGTTAAGATGCGAAAAGTCGCACGAAATTGGTGTGCGACTTCCTTACTAAAGATTATTCACTTTTAACGCATTCCATTATATATCAAGATACGTATAATCGCCAATATTTTTATACTTTAAAAACCGTTCTTCTATTAATTGGGAGGAATCCAGGCCTTGAAGTTCTGTCAGGGCGTCTGAAAGTACTTTTTCAATCCGCGCAGACTGTGCCTCAATATCTCTGTGAGCACCCCCGCGTATTTCAGGAATAACCTCATCAATCACTTCTAATTCCTTCAAGTCATAGGAAGTGATTTTCATACTTTCTGCTGCTTTTTTAGCAAGGCTTGAGTCCTTCCATAAAATCGAAGAAGCTCCTTCAGGGGAGATGACTGAATAAGTAGAGTTTTCCAGCATATAGATACGATCACCTATACCTAGACCGAGCGCCCCTCCGCTTCCGCCTTCTCCAATAACAATACAAATGATGGGTACAGACAAACCGGCCATTTCCACAAGATTTCTTGCGATGGCTTCACTTTGCCCACGCTCTTCAGCGGCTTTCCCGGGATAAGCTCCCTTCGTATCGATGAAAGTAACAATGGGACGATTGAACTTCTCTGCCTGCTTCATCAATCTTAAAGCTTTTCTATATCCCTCTGGGTGAGGCATACCGAAGTTTCTTCTGATATTTTCTTTTGTGTCTTTTCCACGCTGGTGACCGATGACCGTCACTGGTTCGTCCTTAAACTTTGCAATTCCTGATACGATAGCTTCGTCATCACCGAACAGTCTGTCGCCGTGCAGCTCCATAAAATCAGTGAATAGGTATTCAATATAATCAAGAGTTGTAGGACGTTCAGGGTGGCGTGCCATCTGTACACGGTCCCATGGCTGCATCCGATCATATACGTCGGTTTCCAGCTTTTCCAATCGATTTTCCAGCGTTACTATTTCTTCGCTTAAATCCATTTCACTATCTTCAGTCAGACGCTTAAGCTCCGAGATTTTTTCACGAAGTTCCATCACTGGTTTTTCAAATTCAAGCACATGCTTCATGATTTTTCCCCCCTGGGAGAATGGATATCTAGTACAGTCGTTAAGGTTGATTTTAAGTCATGACGATGAATCACATTATCGAGCTGTCCATGCTCCAGCAAAAACTCAGCGGTTTGGAAATCATCCGGAAGTTTCTCTCGTATCGTCTGCTCAATAATCCTTCTACCTGCGAAACCAATCAAAGCTCCAGGTTCTGCAAAATTAAAATCACCTAGGGAGGCAAAGCTGGCCGAAACTCCTCCAGTAGTAGGATGGGTCATAACTGAAATAAATAAACCACCTTCAGCACTGAGACGCTGTAGAGCTACAGAGGTCTTCCCCATCTGCATAAGACTTAATACGCCTTCCTGCATCCGGGCACCCCCAGATGCCGTAAATATAATGAAAGGAAGTTTTTCAACTCTTGCCTTTTCAATAGCATTCGTAATTTTCTCACCAACAACAGACCCCATACTGCCCATTCGGAAGCGGGCATCCATGACAGCAAGTGCTGTTGGAAAACCATTTAAGGATGCTTGACCGGTAACGACCGCTTCGTTAAGATCGGACTTCTGACGATCTTTCTCAAGCTTCTGTTCATACTCTGGAAACCCCAACGGGTTTGTAGAGACCATATGTTTGTCCCATTCTTGAAAGGAATCCGAATCAAACAAAAGTTCAATCCGTTCATAAGCATTAAGCTTGTGATGATGACCGCAATGGGGACAGACATTTAAATTTCGGATTAGTTCTTTTCGATAAAATATTTTATGACATTCCGGGCATTTTTGCATAAGCCCTTCTGGTACATCCTGCTTAGCTTCCTGACTAGGAATGGATGCATACCGCTTTTTCTTGCTGAAAAAATCTCGTAGCAAGGTGATTCCTCCTTTGGGACAAAGCTTCCTTCTAACCAATATACAGAAAACATGTTAAAGAATATCTCTTTTTTTGTCGATGTTATTATAACATCTTTTTATTCACGTCCATATAAGGTTAAAACATCGGATGCTTTACCTTTCTTCAATACTTCAAACATTTCCTCATACCAGGATGAAGAATAGGTAACTTCATGAACACTATCTGCAAACCAGGTAATAAACTGCCACATAGACAGAAGAAGATCCTGATTGCACTGCTCAAATAAATAACGAAAAAACTCTTCATGAGAAGACCGGGTTATCTCGCCATCTAAAATGGCGGCGGCCACAGATATTTGTTCGGTTGAGAGCCTTCCAGAGAGCAGCATAAGAACTTCCTGCTCCAGCATTTGTTTCGCTGTCAGCAGCTCGTCTCTTGTTTTCGTACTATTTAACAAGAAATGAGAAAGCAGCTCTACCATATGATATGGACGATACGCACGCATATACGTCCCTTCACCCCGCCGTGTTTCAATTAAGCCTAATAACTCCAAGGCCCGAAAGGCTTCACGGATAGAGGAGCGTCCCACGTTTAATAATTCACTCAGCTCACGTTCGGAAGGCAGCCTGTCCCCAGCTGTTAATTGATTCTCTTCTATATAGGACTTCAATTGCTGAAGAACACCTTCATAAACTTTCTTTTGTTCAGAACTGGCCAATTCCATGAAACACTCCTTCCGCTCCCTTATATTGGAAGACTTGGGTTGAATATGTACACCGGAGAAAAATAAATCATTTTTCTCCAGAATGACTAATCTTCGTCGATTAATGTGAGCTGGCGTGTTTTTTCAGCTACTTCTTCCGGATCCACATGATGTCTCGCCACACCTGATTCCATGGCCGCCTTTGCTACACTCGCTGCAACTGCAGGGGCTACTCTTGGATCAAACGGTGCCGGAATAACATAGTCCTCCGATAATTCTTCTTCACTAACAAGCGAAGCAATCGCTTCCGCGGCAGCAATCTTCATTTTCTCATTAATTCTTGTAGCGCGCACGTCTAAGGCTCCTCGGAATATGCCTGGAAACGCAAGCACATTATTCACCTGATTAGGAAAATCTGAACGTCCTGTTCCTATCACTCTTGCTCCTGCTTCTTTGGCATCATCAGGCATGATTTCCGGTTCAGGATTAGCCATTGCAAATATAATAGAGTCATCATTCATACTCGCTACCATTTCTTTAGAAAGCAGTCCGCCGACAGAAACTCCTATAAATACATCTGCGCCTTCCATGACTTCTTCAAGCTTACCTTCTAATTTGTCTTTGTTGGTAATTTTAGCTACTTCATCTTTGACATCATTCATTCCGTACTCACGGCCTTCAAAGATTGCTCCTTTAGAATCGCACATAATGATATCCCGCACGCCAAAATGATACAAGAGTTTAATAATGGCAATACCAGCTGCCCCAGCACCATTGGCCACGACTTTAACTTCAGAAAAAGACTTACCTGTAATCTTAAGAGCATTCATCAGACCTGCGACAGTTACGATCGCCGTTCCGTGTTGATCATCATGAAAAATAGGAATATTGGTCTCTTTCTTCAATCTTTCTTCTATAATAAAGCAATTGGGAGCAGCAATATCTTCTAAGTTCACTCCGCCAAATGTAGGCTCCATTAATTTAACCGTTTGGACAATTTGGTCTATATCTCGTGTTGCTAAACAAATAGGAAAGGCGTCAACCCCTGCAAAACTTTTAAATAATGCAGCTTTACCTTCCATTACAGGGAGTGCGGCTTCCGGTCCTATATTTCCAAGTCCGAGAACTGCTGAGCCGTCACTGACGACCGCTACCATGTTCCCTTTCATCGTATAATCATAGACGGTTTCTCTATGGTCGTAGATTTCTTTACATGGTTCTGCTACTCCAGGTGAGTAAGCAAGACTTAAGTCTCTCGCATTTCTAATCGGCACCTTTGAATGAGTTTCAAGCTTTCCTTTATTAACTCGATGTATATGCAATGCTTCATCACGTAAATTTGACACGGAAACACGCTCCTTTATCCAATTTAAATACAGCCGTCCCGGGGTGGTCAGACCACCATCAGCCTCTTAATTATAACAGATGAGAATAGAGTGTAAAGAAATTCAAAAAACACGGACTAAGATATTAATCCCCCGTTTTATCTCTTGCCCTCACTGCAATGGAAGATGCTCCAAAAAATTGTTTCAATCGGTCCAGACACTCTCTGCTTATGGCTAATGAATAACTTTCATCTAACTGGTAGGTTTTTCTCTGATCGGCTCGAAAAATGAGGACCGGTGTATTACCCGGGAAATACTTTGCCAGTTGATTTAAGTACTCCATCGTTTCTATTTCACTTTGACTTTCTACTCTTATGAATATCCTCTGCTCGGATTCTTGTTGGAGAAGTTCTTCCTCAAATGAAGAAAATTCATTGATCAGCATCTGTTTTCGATCATTTCTCTTTTCTATTTTCCCCTTTGCCTGGATTAACATTTGCTCTTTCACCCATGGCTTAGCTGACCGATAAACCTCCGGGAAGAGGACAGTATCCATTTCGCTTGTTTCATCACTAATGGTAACAAAAGCCATGGGATCGCCTCTCTTCGTGCGGATTTCCTTAATCGTCTCAACCACTGCCGCCACTTGAAGACTCTTATTATGGGTAACTTTATCGGCCTGGGCAAGAGAAATCCAGCCGTTCTTGCGCAAAATGGTTCTATGGGATTCTAACGGGTGTTCTGACAGATACGTTCCTAATACTTCCTTTTCCATTGCAAGCTTTTTCAAAATGGGAAATGGTTCTACTTGCACCTTAGATTCCCCGAATTCCAAGTCTGTACCGAAGAACCCGGGCTGGTCTTGAAATTCCTTAAAAAGCTCTCCTTGTTCCAGGGCTTGGTCAATTCCAGCTAATAGGCTTGCGCGGTTTTGCTGTAAATCATCAAAAGCACCTGCCAGTATTAACGCTTCTATCACTGACCGCGTCACTGATTTAGAGATTAATCGCAAACAAAAGTCATTAAGACTTCTAAACTTCCCTTGCTTCCTCTCTTCAGCAATTGCATTAGCAGCTTGAAAACCTACTCCTTTAACGGCGGTAAGCCCCATCCTTATGGAGCCCTTTTCGTCTTTACACAACAGGGAACTATGATTAATTGATGGCGCTTTCACCTTCACATGATTATCCCGAGCTTCTCTAATATATTGTGCAAGCTTATCCCGGTCTCCTAGATGGGCATTGATTAACTCCGCGAGAAAATAGGAGGGATAATGAGCTTTCAAATAGGCGAGCCGGTATGAAATTAAACTGTAAGCTACCGCATGACTCCGGTTAAAACCATAATTCGAAAACTTCACGATCCATTCAAATACTTCTTCACCTACTTGTGGCTCATAGCCATTTCTCTTACAGCCTGCTATAAATTGCTCTCTCTGCTCCTTAAGTACATTTGCTTTTTTCTTGCTGACAGCTCTTCGCAAGATATCTGCTTGTCCAAGGGTGTAGCCAGCTGCCTTCTGAGCCACTTGCATAATCTGCTCTTGGTACACTAATACTCCAAATGTGTTTTCTAAAATGGGCTGTAGATCTGGATGGGGAAAGAAAATAGCTTCTTTACCGTGTTTACGGTTTATATAAGTTGGTATATAATCCATCGGGCCAGGACGATACAGAGCATTTACCGCTACCACATCTTCAAATCGCGTGGGTTTCAGCCTCCGGAGCACGCTTTTCATACCTTGTGACTCGAGTTGGAACACACCGGTCGTTCTGCCTTCTTGTAGTAATAAGTAAGCAGGCTCATCATCTAAGGGGATCTCTTCCACTTTAAATGAAGCGTCTTTGAAATCCTTAATCCGTTTTTCAATTCTTTCAATAAAGGTTAAGTTTCTTAACCCGAGAAAGTCCATTTTGAGCAGGCCAATGCTCTCCAAGTCCCCCATTGCCAATTGTGTTAAATGAACGTTACTCTGCCCATTCATTAACGCAGTGTGGCTATAAAGAGAACGTTCAGAAATCACTACTCCTGCTGCATGAGTAGAAACATGTCTTGGCAGCCCTTCCAGCTTAGAGGCAATACGGAACAACACCTGTAATTTATTGGACTGACGAATATATTCCTTTAATTCTTCGGAGGATTGAACGATTTTCACTAAAGAGGTACTGTTTACAGCTGACACCTGCTTAAGAATGAATGCTGCATCATGATCATCAATCTCCATCACCTTAAAAAGTTCTCTTAATACACTCCTTGCCGCAAACGTTCCAAATGTACATATTTGTGCTACATGATCTCTCCCGTATTTATTTGCGACATATTCGATAACTTCATCTCTACGATGATCAGGAAAGTCAATATCGATATCAGGCATGGTGACGCGTTCAGGGTTTAAAAATCGTTCAAACAGCAAATCGTAAGCTAATGGATCGACTTGGGTGATATTCAGTAGATACGCAACGATCGAGCCTGCAGCCGAACCACGGCCTGGCCCGGCATGTATCCCATTCCTCCTGGCATAATCAATAAAGTCCCAGACAATTAAAAAATAATCACTAAATTGCATAGAAGTAATTACCTGAAGTTCATGATTCATTCTTTCCCAGGCTTGCGGCTGGTTACTTGAATATTTTTTGGGAAGGGACTGTTCACAGAGTCTGCGTAAATAATCCTCAGAAGAACCCGCTTCCCCTACGGGAAAGGACGGTATTAAATGATGATCTAACGATAAGCTGACCTCACATCTCCGGCTGATATCGCCGGTGTTCTGTAGGACTTCCGGCCACTCGGAAAAAGCTGCTTCCATTTCCTCACCATTTTTTAAATAATAGTCAGAGGGTGCTGCCGAGTGCTCCATTGACCAGCGATTTCCCTCATCAATAGCTCTTAAACACTGATATGCTTGCCCGCCATCCTCTTCTAAATAACGCACTCTTCCTAATGCTGCTCCCTGTATCCCTTCTTTTTCTCCCCAGTCTTTTAAATGATTTAAGAGCCTTCTTTCTGTTGGCCGGTCCTGAATACCAAGAAAAACATTCTCATTAGAAAATAGTTCATAGCATAGTTGTAATTGGTTTAATAATGTATTCTCCTCGCTCTCCGCAATAGCTCCTTCGAGGGAAGATTCAGGCGGCATTACAATAGCAATCAAACCTGTACTCCATGTATGTAAAGATTCGAGATCAATGACCGTTTCTTCCATTTGAATAGTGGTACTTATTTTCAATAAATTTTCGTATCCTGTATTGTTTCTGGCTAAAAGCAAGACAGACGACCTTGTACTTTCCAACTTGACCTCAGCTTTAAGTCCCAGAATCGGTTTTACACCCTGCTGTTTACAAGCTTTATAGAAAGATACTGCTCCGCTCATGACACCTTCATCTGTTAAAGCTAAAGAATTGTAACCCAACTCTTTGGCCCTTTGAACTAGCGGCTCAATCTTTATGGTGCTTTTCATTAGACTATAGCTGCTCTGTACATGTAAATGAGTAAAAGACATAATCGTCCACCTTCTTTCTTTCTCTGATTATAGCGAATCTCCAATGACCAAGGAAAGCATCCTGCATAATCCGTCTACTTATAGAATAATTTTTCAATAAGAGAACTTAACACTCTCAGCGAAAAGAGGGACAAGATGGAAGATCGATTAATTATATCCATGACTCAATGCTTCTTTATCGCTTTTGGAGTAATTGCAGGCGGAACGCTTATCGGCAGTATCGGAAGCTTCCTTACTGGAGAAGCTCCCATGACTTCTATGTTCCGCATCGCCAAAGGTTTAAGGATATGGGCAATTGTAGCAGCCATTGGCGGAACCTTTGATGCAATTAGTAATTTTGAAAAGGGAATATTTGAAGGCTCTACATTTGATTTATTTAAACAAGTGATGATTATCATTTCAGCTATGGGAGGTGTCCAGGCTGCACTCTTACTCGTGGAATGGCTGCTTGGAGAGGAAGTGACCTAATGTATATTCCCCCTCAACTTAGAAGTAAGGAGTGGCACCGCTTTTTTGCCGGAATCATACTTGGATTGATCGCCGGCTATTTACTCTTCATCTTTATCCATGGAAAGCTTCATGAAAGTTATACGCAGGAAAATATTGAATTAAATTCAGAACTAATTGAACTGGAAGCTAAATATGAAGGACTTCTTTCCAATGAAGGTGAACCGGAGGATAAGGACACTAACCTGTTGAAGGTAGAGGAGATCGCCGTACACTATACAAACGCTAAGAAACTACAAGTAGATTTACTTACTCAGCACCAACTCTCTTCACTAGTTAAACAGCAGTTAGATTCCATTCCTGGTAAGGAAATTAAAGACGCTGCCTCTCAAACCGACTTAATCATAGCCGCTATTGAAAACAAAAAATTCGTAGTTGAAGATTTCACCTATCATCTCATCGTCCGTCAGCTTATAGTGGGGCCAACACTGAAATTAAAATTAGACATTGGTTTAGAAAATTAACGAGAGAAGAAATTTCATTCAACTGAAAACCCGAACCAGCGGTCCGGGTTTTCATATTTAACGTTAAAATGAAATCAGTGGTCCGACCTGATTTATCACTGCATCGCCCTTCTCTTTCGCTTACCGTTCCCGGTTCGAGGATTTTCCATTACAGGTCTTGCTGAAAATCTTTACATACCTTCTTTAATTCTTCAGCAATTTCTTCTGTTTCTTCCCAGGAATACGCCGTGGCTCCTGCTGCCATAGGATGACCGCCTCCATTATGCGCAGCAGCAATTTCATTAATAACTGGACCTTTTGATCTTAATCGTACACGAATGATATCTTCTTCCTCCACAAAAAATACCCAGGATAATATTCCTTCAATATCTCCAAGTAAACCAACAAGTTGGCTCGTTTCGGAAGCAGTTAGTTCAAACTTTTCCAGGGTTTCCTTTGACAAACGTATTGTACTGTACCCCTCCTCATGGACCGTAAAGTGCTGAAGTATATAGCCTTTCAATTTAGCAACTTTTATAGATGTTTTATAAAGTTGATTATAGAGCAATGGCCGATCAAAAGAGTACGTGACTAATTCAGCTGCATATTGAAGAGTCTGCTTGGTCGTACTCGGAAAAAGAAATCGACCCGTATCTCCAACTATGCCTGCATAGAGTAGCCGTGCTGCTTTATTATTCATCTTGAACCCTTCCTGACAAACTTCCAAATATAAACTGTATATCATTTCACAGGTCGAACTCGCATTGGTATTGACCCATTGAATATCTCCATATTCATCTACAACAGGATGGTGATCAATTTTAATTAGCTTCTTGCCATTCTTAAACCTCTGGTCATCTACCCTTGCCTGGTTGGCTGTATCACAAACGATAACTAAGGCATTTTCATAGTCTTGATCTTCCACAGTGTCCATCTCTGTTAAAAATAATAGTTCAGGATCTTCTTCACCTGTAACCTTTACTGTTTTTTCAGGAAAGCTCGCTTTTATGATCTCTGCCAGCCCCGCTTGAGACCCAAAAGCATCTGGGTCCGGACGGACGTGACGATGAATGATGATGGTGTCAAACTGTTTAATTTCTTTTCCAATTTCCTGTTTACACATAACAAATTCCTTTCTCAGCAGCTTTTAATGTTTTCTCCTCTATTGTTTTCCTCTCACAGGTAGCAAAACTGCATAACATAAGCTACAATATGAATTATAAAAACAAGTTCAGGAGTCGATCATAGTGATCATTTTTTCAGCATGTATACTTATTTCCCTTGTGCTTTATATCTATTATAAGGTCATGGTAGTCAGAGCTAAAGACCCGTTAACTCAAGAATACTTGAACAGCCGCTCAAAAATATTCTTAGGCAGTCTTGTAACTTTCTTCGGAATTAATCAGTATCTTGCCTACCAAACCCGTCTCTCTTTATTTATAGGAATTGTTTTCGTTATCCTTGGTATTATCCAATTCCGCTATGGCTGGAAAGCCTCCAAACATTACCAAAGAGAATATTCCAAACAACAATCCTACTAATGAATCAGCCGCTGAACATTCAGCGGCTTTTTTTATCGGTCAATTAATTGAGCCATAAGGAGAGCTTTTCCAACAATCGCGCGATTATGATGAACTTCTACATCAACTTTTGCAAGTTTACGACCGACCTCTAATATTGTCGGTCTAATTTCAATATCACTTTCAAGCTGTACAGGCTTTATAAAGTAAATAGATAAATTTTCAACGACTAGGTCACCTTTCTTATACTTCCTTAACAGCCTGCTCGATGCTTCAGTAACTAATGAGGTAAACACCCCATAGGACATCGTTCCGAGTTGATTGGTCATCTGAGGAGAGACCCGGGTAGTTAAGACGTAACGATGCTCATCATCTTCCACTAGTTCCAGCTGTTTCGTTGCTAAATCATCAATTGTTTCCCCTACCTGCGGCTGCCGTTGCAGATGCTGAAGAGCTTTCAATACATCCTGCCGGGAAATAATACCTTGCAGTTTGTGTGCCGAATCTACAACAGGCATTAATTCAATCCCTTCCCACACCATCATATGGGCAGCATTTGCTAAAGAAGTCTGTGTATGTACCGTCATAGGATTCTTGGTCATTACTTTGTCGATCGTAAATGATTTATCTTTCCCAATGACATCTTTAGAAGTGACCACACCTACTACCCTGTTATGAGGGTCCACCACAGGGTATCTGCTATGAGATGTTTCCTCGTTTAAAGTGTACCATCTCTCTACTGCATCTTTCGTTTGTAAATATTTTGATTCATTAAAATTGGTATAAATATCATCGACTAAGACAATTTCCTTCTTAATTAATTGATCATAGATCGCACGGTTGATCATCGTCGCGACAGTAAAAGTATCATAACTTGTAGAGATTACCGGAAGTTTTTTTTCATCGGCAAGTTTCTTAACCGAATCAGACGTATCAAATCCTCCCGTAACCAACACAGCAGCGCCTTCCTTAACTGCCAGCTCATGAGCATTGGTACGGTTCCCGACAATTAATAAAGAACCCGCTTCAGTATATCGCATCATCGCATCAAGCTTCATTGCGCCGATCACAAACTTATTTAATGTTTTATAAAGACCTTCTCTGCCACCGAGTACTTGTCCTTCCACGATATTAATAATTTCAGCAAACGTAAGGCGTTCTATGTTTTCTTTTTTCTTCTTTTCTATGCGGATGGTTCCGACGCGCTCCATTGTACTTACAAGATCCTGATTCTCTGCTTCTTTAATGGCACGATAAGCGGTTCCTTCACTTACATTCAGCGCCTTGGCAATACGCCTTACCGAAATTTTACTTCCTATGGATAATGCTTCAATATGTTCTAATATTTGTTCATGTTTAGTCGCCATACATCCACCAATCTTTCTAACTGTACTAATAATTTCATCTGTTATTGTTATTATACAAGTGATACAGTTGTTCTGCAATTTCTCTATGCATTACAGAAACCTGCTTTAATAAGAACCCTGGTGTAGTGGATAAATGGCATAGAATATACAGAAAACCCGAACCAATACAAAAACACTGGTTCGGGTTTTCTAGTGATTACAATAATTTGACCATCACTGTCGCCTATTGAATATTAAAGCTCAATAGATTCTCCAGGCTCAAGAGCTAATCCTTTACCAGGCTTAACTTTATCAGCGAAACCTTTTCCATCCTGATTTATCAGCTCGAAGGTGTTGTAGTGAATCGGAACAACTTGTTTAGCCTTTACCCATTCAGCTGCAACTAGCGCATCATCTGGACCCATTGTGAAATTATCACCGATCGGTAGAAAAGCAAGGTCGATATCATTCATTTCTCCAATCATTTTCAAATCAGAGAATAATCCAGTATCCCCAGCATGATAGATTGTTTTCCCTTCAATAGTTAATAAAATACCAGTAGGCATTCCCGTGTATACGATCGTACCGTCTTCTTCAGTATAAGAGGAACCGTGAAAGGCCTGAGTAAATTTAACGTGGCCAAAATCAAAGTCACCGCCTCCGCCTATATACATCGGATGTGCGTTTAGTCCTTTATTTCCAAGATATGTGGCCAGTTCGAAAGGGGCGATAATTTGTGCATTACTTCTTTTCGCAATCTCAAATGTGTCCCCCACGTGATCATTATGTCCATGAGTTAACAGAATGACATCCGGATTTTGTTCATCTGCGTTCAGATCAGTGTTTCCATTTTCAGAAATAAAAGGGTCAATAAGAATCGTTTTTCCATTTGCTTCTACTTTCACTACGGAATGTCCATGATAAGATACTTTCACTCTACCACTCCTAAATTAGAAAATTATTATGACTCCTCACTTAATAGTTCTGCCAAGCTTCTTCATAAAGCTGAATAAGATGAGGGTCAATCAATGTGTTAGGTTTGAGGGGAAATTTCTTCCCTTCCTTGGATATGATTTCCCGGTCTTCATCTTTTCCAAACACCGTCATAACCTTTAATAATTCATCAGTTAAGTAAGTGGTCGGCTGATTTATATGGATTTGATCAAGGCTGATCGGTTTGCGGCTGGCCATAACGAATCCCCAATTTCCGAAGCTCGGAATGTCGACATGAAAGTTTTTCGTGTTCAACCCAGTCGATTCTACCGTTTTATTAATCGTCCAGTACACCTTCGTAGCAAATACAGGGCTGGTTGATTGGATCATTGCCGCCCCTTTAGGACTTAAATGATTTCTTACTAAGGAATAAAATTCTTTCGTATACAGCTTATTTAGACTTTCATTATTAGGATCTGGCAAATCCACAAGAATTACATCATAGAATCCTTGGGCCTTTTCGAGAAACTGAAAAGCATCTTTATGTATAATGTTTACTTTATCATTGTGTAGAGAGTCCTTGTTTAACTGAAGTAAATGGAAATTATTCTCCGCTAATTGTGTTACGGCCGGGTCCAAATCCACGAGAGTGATATCTTTGATTTCTTTATACTTTAACAGCTCTCGAACAGCGAGACCATCCCCTCCCCCCAGCACCAAAATATGTTCGGGATGTTCAGCATAAGCCATAGGAGGATGAACCAATGACTCGTGGTATCTCTTCTCATCGGTGGAACTAAACTGCAGAGATCCATTTAAATATAGTCTTGTATCCCCTTCTTCCTTCGTTAACACTATATGCTGGTAAGAGCTGTCTTCCATATAAATGATAGGATCTTTATACAGTTTTTGTTCAAAAGAAAATGCCGTTTCTTCTCCAAAAAACAAACCAGCCACCAGTAAAATTCCAATGAGGATAGCTGCCGTTGTATGAATGGCCATCCGCTTAATTTCTGCCCGGAATAAATATAAAATTCCCACAGCAACCATAAGGTTAATACAAGCTACAAAGAAAGCACTCTTCACCATTCCCATTTGAGGCCGTAAGTAGAAGGCAAAGAGAAGACCACCGATTAAACCCCCAGCATAATCTGAAAATAAAACCCGGGCTGTGCTTCGGTTCAGTTCCTCCCCTATCTCATTAGCTTTACGTATAAGAATCGGAAGCTCCAAACCTGTCAGACCGCCAATGGTAAAAGTAATGAGGTATAAAAATAGTGCATCCGTTCCATCTGGCGCAAATGCCGTCATCCCAAACATCATAAAACTTGAAAATCCGCCAATAATGGCGACAAGAAATTCAATCCAAATAAATGTAATAATTAACTTTTTTAAGACGCGTTCACTTAAACTCGCCCCTACACCCATGCCCGTTAGAAATAGGCTTATCGTTAACGTGTATTGCTTTACACCATCCCCGAGTATGTAAGACCCAAGTGCACCAAACAGCACTTCAAATATAATGCCGCAGATCGACACTATGCCTGAAGCCCAGTATAGGAGGTGAGTTTTCTTCTGCCTTCCTTTATCCATGTTGTTCACTCCGATTGCTTCATGTTAAAAATTCACCGTTCGAAAAAGCCACCAGGATAGTCATTCCTAAGTGGCTTTTAAGCACTTATATTGTACTAAATAAATCAGGTAATAGAAGCTCCGATGACAAACGCCAGACCTATAGAAACTCCTATTGAAACTATACCGACTGCTGTATTGTTTTCCAAAAGCTTAGTTTGTACAGAAAATTTCCTTGTAAGGATTTCAAACAAAAAGTACGCAATCATCTGCAGGACAATCCCGTAAGCTCCCCAAATGATCGTATCCCAAATCGTCAGACTATTATAAATAGCGAAAGAGAGAATAATGCAGATTCCAATAATTTTTCCAGTCACAGACATAGCTACGGCCTGATTTCCTCTGCTAATCTCATCCCAATCTTTATATTTAGTAGTAACCCATTCAAAAATTAATAAGCCGATAAGTACGACGAAAATAGCAATCACAAAATATCCGAGTGTAGTTAGATATGGTTCCATTCAACATCCTCCTTTATTATTTCCCTGCTCCTGGTCCTCCACCGCGTTGTGATGACCCGCGAAACGACCCCGTTGTTCCAGAGTTAAACCTGCCCGATTGCACATAACCTCCATAACAATTCCCTTGAGCCTTACAGGCGGACTTCCGTTTATTATACCAATTGTCAGATCCCAGAGCTCTATTCAAAATATAATAAGTCATTAAACCGTTGAAAAAACCAGGTGAATAATTATTTCGAACAAATTGATCGCTTGCTAATTCTATAAAAACAACATCTTGCTGTTCCTGACTTTTTTGAAGAATGACAAAATGATCTGGATAGACTAACACTTGTTTATCGTCCTGTTTCTGACTGGTTTCTTCCGGTTCAATCTTATCAGCCAGAGCATCCGCTGCCTCTTTAAGAGTTAACTTTTGCGTAACATAAATTTTTGAAATTCCTTTGTCTGTCTTTACCGTATCCAATAATGGAAACCCATTTTCAATAAGTGTACTAATTGAAGAGGCGTTGGAACTGCTGATAGTGTCCAAAATTTCCGACTTGTCCGGCTCGGAAGGCAAATCTTTATATGTATTTTCCTGATAATTATCTGAGCCTGACATACCTCTCCGTGACCCATTATCATTAGTGAAAATATTGAACAGCAAGAAAACAGCAAGGATACCGACAATAATTAGACCTAAGTAACTTCTCACAATACTCCTCCCCTCAAAAAAATTTCCGTGCCTGACTAAAATAGTCAGGCACGAAGTTCTATTCCTTTTATTCTTTATTCATTTTCTTTTTAAGTGCAGCTAACTCATCATCTACACTGTCTTCTTTATCGAGCTCTTCAAACTCATCATCTAGTGAGCGATTAGATTGGGATAGATCTTCACTCGTTTCTGCTTCAGCTTCATACTGCATCACTTTTTCTTCCATACGGTCAAATCCTTGACGAGACTCATCGCCGCCAATATTGGACATGGTCCGGTTCATCTTAGTTCTCGTTTTAGCAGATTCCGCACGTGCTTTCAAAGAATCTTTCTTCAGTTTCATTTCCTGGTATTCTTTCTTCATTTCTTCAAGCTTTTTCCGAAGATTATTGGAATCTTCAACAGCGCGGTCCCAGGAAGCTTTAAGCTGTTCCGCCTGCTCTTGATGACTTTTCTTATCCTCAAGAGCCCGGCGCGCTAAATCTTCATCCCCGGCATCGATCGCTTTTTCTGCCTGTTTCATTCGTTTATCAACCAATGCCTGAGAATCATCATATTTGCGTTTCAGCATTTTTTCATTAGCAATTTGCTTGGCAACAGCACTTTCCGCTTCACGAATATCATTTTCCATATCTCTCATAAACTGCTCAAGCATTTTCACTGGATCTTCTGCTTTATCAAGCATGGAATTCAACTCTGCCCCTACGACAGTTTTAACACGATTAAAAAATTTAAACATTTAACTTCCTCCTTTATTATTTCGATCCTGCGATAATCTTAATCTCATACGGTTCTATATCGCTGCCATAACTCACTTCCACTTCACTTCCCCAGGCTTCCAGGCTCAAATAGGAATCCTCATTGGCGGATACGTAGTCTGCATAGTGAGTGCTTCTTCCATTTATATTCTGACTTCTTCCTTCCCCTGTGACTTCTGCTTCCCCTTCTTCATCTTTATAGTAAGTCGTTCCCTCATAATTAAGCTCTTTCGGAAACGGGGAGGATACAGGCAATTGAACGGTAACATACATTCCAAGTTCAAGTTCGTCATCCATCTCGGCGGACAGCCACTTCGTTTGATTTCCTTCTAGAAGCTGATAAGCATACCACTTATAGGAACCATCGCGATAAGTGATTTTACCTACCACTTCATAATCTGCAAGATCGTAGGTTACGATATCTCCCACTTGAATATTCAGCGCTGTGCGCTCTTTAATTTCACTTTGTTCTTTTTTATTTGAAAAGAACTTAGAAAAGAATCCCAAGTGCTCACCTCTCCTCTATTTATGACCTCGGCACTTACAAGTACGGATGAGGTTATTCAATGGTTTCATATTTGTATTTATTTTAACAAAAAAACTCTGCAAAAACTTAGTGTAGAGGTTAAAGTCAGGAAATTATTATCAAAACTAGTTCTCCATATTCTATAAAAGCTCCCAGTTCTTGAAGACTCAGTTTCGAGACATTAGTGTTAGTTTAGGGGCTGCGGGAAAAGGTTCGCTTTCCGTGGGGCGGGCGCTGAGCCTCCTCGAGCACAGCTCTGTGGGGTCTCAGCTGTCCCGCAATTCCCAAAGGAGTCTCACCGTTTTCCTCCGCCCCTTGCCATAATAGAATCTCGAAACCCCTTTAAGAAAAAGCGAAAATTCTAGTGCCATGAGAATATCTCATCTAATATGGAGGAAGTGGTGATACTATTCTTCGGGAAAAGACTTGTATCTACATTAAATGGATTGTCGGGAAACTGTGCGTCATTCCCTTCCCTTCTACCTTGATTGGATGAAACGGAAACAAATAATGATGCCCTTTCAAAGATTGGAAAGACGGTCTGTTACAAAGAATAGTTAGTTAACAAGTAACTCGGAAGACACATTGGATAAGGTCCGTTCATCAACCTATGGGTAGGGTGGCGGGCATTAATTACCTCGAAATCGATTCTTCAGAAATCCTGCACTTTTCTGGAAGACTTGATTTCGAAATATTAAGTTGTTTCCAGAAGCTGACTCTACTAACCAACACACTCCATCTTCAAGACGGAATCTAAATAAAAAAAACAGCAGAACGGGTATTGTTCTGCTGAATCTTCGTGGTGGATTAAATGTTTAGAATATCATGAGCACTTGCATAATTAAGATTGTGAGCTTCAGCCACAGCCTGATAAGTGACGTATCCTTCAGCTGTATTGATTCCCTTGAATAATGCCTCATTATCTTTACATGCCTGCTTGTATCCTTTATTGGCAAGCTGCAAAGCATAAGGAACGGTCACGTTCGTTAGTCCCATTGTTGACGTTCTCGGGACTGCCCCTGGCATATTAGCTACCGCGTAATGAACCACTCCATGCTTCACATATGTAGGGTCATCATGAGTAGTAATCCGGTCCGTAGTAGCAAAAATTCCTCCCTGATCAATTGCCACATCAACAATTACTGACCCTTCCGGCATGGCCTTGACCATATCCTCGGTCACAAGTTTAGGTGCCTTTGCTCCAGGTATAAGCACTGCCCCTACAACTAAATCAGACTCTTCCAAGGCTTCTTGAATGTTAAGCGGGTTTGACATTAATGTATTAATATCTGAACCGAAAATATCGTCCAGCTGACGAAGCCGCTCAGGATTTAAATCTATGATGGTTACGTCCGCGCCTAGACCCATGGCAATTTTAGCAGCGTTTGTACCTACCACTCCGCCGCCAATAACCGTAACGCGCCCGCGCCTTACTCCAGGGATTCCCCCAAGCAGTACACCTTTTCCACCATGAGATTTCTCCAAGAACTGGGCGCCAATTTGAGAGGCCATCCTGCCAGCAACTTCACTCATAGGTGTAAGCAACGGCAGGGACCCGTTAGGAAGCTGTACCGTTTCATAAGCAATAGCCACCACTTTATTATCAATTAATGCTTTAGTAAGTTCTGGTTCAGGTGCTAAATGTAAATAAGTAAATAGGATAAGTCCTTCATAAAAGTAGCCGTATTCTTCTGGAAGAGGCTCTTTTACTTTCATAACCATTTCCTGACTCCAGGCTTCTTTAGCAGTCGAAACTATAGCAGCCCCAGCTTCTTGATATTGTTCATCTATAAAGCTGGATCCTTCTCCTGCATTAGTTTCCACAAAGACTTCGTGACCTGCATTCACTAAAGAAATAACACCAGCAGGCGTCATAGCTACACGATTTTCATTGTTTTTTACTTCTCTTGGTATTCCGATTCTCACGGGCTTCCAACCTCCCATTTCATTCATTCAGGACACTAGTCCTCCTTCTTCGATTTCAACTATAACACCAATTAGATGCAGTGAATAGTTGAATCTGATGAAAGCCTTTTCATTGTAACAAAAGGGCGTTGCTTTCCATACCCTTTTTCCTTCTGTTAGAATTTTCAGTTTTTCTATCGATGTTTATGAATAACATCCAGACCGCCGGTTATCTCATAGATTGCCCCCGTTGACATATCGGCATTCTCATCACATAAGAATTCTATCGTTCTTGCAATATCCCCGCCGGTCCCCGGTCTCCCTATGGGTGTATCCGGATCATGGACCATCTTCCCTTGCTCAATAGTTGCTTCTTTCATTTCGCCGGTAATATTCCCAGGACAAATCATATTCGAAGTAATTCCAAATTCCGCTTCTTCAAAAGCGATCGACTTTGTAAGAGATACTAACCCTACCTTCGCCGCAGCAAATGCTGACCTGTAAATCCACCCAGAAGCAGATCCAGCCCCTTGGAATCCATAGTTTATGATCCGCCCGAACTTTTGTTTTCTCATGTGAGGAACGATTCCTTTCAACAGAAAGAAGACGGAATCTAAATTCCCTCTAATCATAGCGTCCCACTCTTCCTGGGAATAATCCATTAATTTTTTCCTCTCAAAAATATACGGTCCTGCATTATTAATTAAATAGTCTACGCGACCAAACTTTTCTATCGTTTCATTTATCAATTTTTCTATATCTTGTCGTACCGTTACATCTACCTTAACGATATGGATAACAGAAGCAAACTGAGGATATTCTTCAAGCAATTCCATTGCCTTGTCTTTGTCAGAACGGTATGTGACCGTAACTGACCGTCCATTCTTAAGAAAGTTTTCCGTCACTTTTTTTCCTAAGCCTTTAGTTCCTGCAGTAATAATCGCATGTCGCATTGGATGGTCCTCCTTATATTCAATTGCTTGCAGTAATGCTCGCTTCAATATTTACAAGCTTGGCAGGTTTTTGTACAATTAGTTCGTTAAAAGGAGCGTGTTCAGCATCGAGAAAGCACAGATTACTCAAAATGAATTGATTGAAACTTACGGGTTAGAACCCGTCCCCCCTCATAAACAAGTTACACCGTGGTACCGTTTTGCTTTTATTCAAATAGCTGTAGCTGCAAATGCAGGGAATTTCTTGATTCCTGCGCTCGCCATACTGGAAGGGAATTTATCTTTCTGGGAAGGTGTACTTTCCACATGCTTTGGAGCCCTGCTGGGATTTTTATTTGTGTCTCTTCTGTCTCTACCCGGTTCAAGGCTGGGAATACCAGCTCAGTATGCTATTCGTACCATGCTCGGAGTGAAGGGTGCTCGTTTTTTATCTTCCCCTATTCGAAGTTTAACTTCTCTATATTGGTTTAGTGTTCAAACCATTGGAGGCACCTATGTCATTCAACAGCTGCTCGTGCGGTTAACAGGAAATGAACCTCCCTTTTTACTCTTTTCCATTCCGCTTTCCTTATTAATGGCAGCCCTAGCTATTATAGGGTTTGAGGCAGTAAAAAAAGCAACGACTTATTTCCTGCCTCTGTTAATACTTGGTGAACTAGCCATCCTCTATATATACTTTACTACTCCTGAAACTCAAGCATCTGGGTTAGAGCATGCCCAAGTAAGCGGTTCGATTTCAAGTATGTTTTTATTTGCTAGTCTTGCCTTTGTCCAGTACGTGTCAGGAGTAAGCGCTGCAGCTGATATGACACGTTATGCTAAGACTCCCCTGCACGGCCTTTGGGGACTGCTTGCTGGGAATGGCATTGGCTTTTTTATTACGGCATTTATCGGTTGTGCTTCTGCCTCCTTATTCCATAATATCAATCCTTACGTGTCCTCAAGCAATCAAACCGACTCGCCGCTACTTATTGGCATTATTACCTTAACTGCAATCATCTCCATGGTATCTATTAATATAAGTAATGCTTATACGGGAGGTTACAGTTTGTTAAATACCTTTAGCGGGCTAACTCGAATCCAGAGTGCAGTATTATTTGGTCTATTTGGGGTCATCTTGAGCGGCTTCCCTGATCTAGTAAATGAAGCAGAATCCTATATATCCCTCTTAGGAGGACTTGTGATTCCTATATCAGCAGTGATCTCCAGTGACTTTCTAATCGTTAAACGTATGTACTTAGATCAACAGGCTTTATCACATTTATCAAAATCCTCTGGCATGAATAAATATGCCTTGGGAAGCATTGGATTAGGGTGTCTGGTTTATTTCAGTTTACCTCATGAATGGTCCCCCGGATTTCTAACCTTTATTCTGTTATTTATTCTCTATCCTATTGTTATGTACAAACGAAACTGGAACTAACCAGGTCAACCCCTTCCTACTCGGAGGGGGTTCTATTGGATTCCGTCCATCTTCCAAGAGTGCACGGTTCATTTGCTGCTCTGCTTAAAAAACGGCTCTCAACTGATCAATACACATCACTTCGCCCATAATATTCACAAAATTCTCCACTTTATCCCGCAGGTGCTGGTCTATCTTTCCTTTGCACATGGTATAATAAAAGTAACTTAGGGAAGGGAGAGTCCATAATGAAATTTGAATATAAAGATATTGTGGTGGCTGTAGATGGATCAGAAACTGCTGAGGTAGCCTTTAAGAAAGCTATTGATATCGCTAATCGTAATGATGCGAAACTGATATTATCTCATGTTGTAGATACGCGTGCTTTCGCTACCGTAGAGGCTTATGACCGGTCTCTCGCCATTAGGGCAGAAAAGTACGCAACTGAACTACTGAATAACTATCAGCAAAAAGCAGAAGAAGCTGGAGTTACCAATGTCGTAGTGGATATCGATTATGGCTCTCCGAAAGTGAAAATAGCAAAAGATGTGGCGCCCAAATATCAAGCAGATCTAATTATTTGCGGTGCCACAGGTCTCAACGCGATGGAACGTTTTTTTATCGGGAGTGTCTCTGAGCATATCACAAGATACGCCAAGTGTGATGTACTAGTTGTACGAGAACATGATGCCTGATTGAATTTTGAACTCCTCATCTAAACAAGATGAGGAGTTCTTTAATGGCCTTTCTTCAGCTCTGCTGCCACGTGTGTTATTTCCGGGATGATTAATCTCCTCATAGCTAATTTCACTGCTCCAGAAGAACCGGGGGTCGAAAAAATTGCCGTCTTGCGGGCAACACCTGCCACTGCTCTTGATAACAGTGCTGCAGAGCCTATATCTTCAGTATAACTCAGCATTCGAAACAGTTCTCCAAATCCAGAGATCTCCTTATCAATAAGTGATTCCACCGCTTCTATCGTTACATCTCTTGGAGCGATCCCAGTCCCCCCATTCGTAACAATCACTTCCACCTCTTCGTTCTCAATTCCTTTATGTAAAGCATTTTCTATAAATTCTCTTTCATCTTTCACGATAAGATAACTGCTGACTTGATGGCCATGTTCTTCCAAAAAGTCTTTGATTAATTTACCGCTCTTATCTGTATTCCTATCTCTCGTATCACTCACTGTTATAATCATACACTTTACACTTTCAGGTGCATTTCTTCTATGATCATTAAGAGCCATCTGAATTCTCCTCTCCGCTTTTTAAATAGCGGTACTGATAAAATCTCATAGCAAAATCAGTTACATGCTTAGTTAACTGATAATTTGAATATGAGCCAATTGCTACGCTGATCAAAGGTATTCCTTGAAAGAGCTTTTTCCTAAACATAAGAATGAATAATGACTTAAAGGTTTGTTTGAAAGGCTGCTCCAGCCACGTTTCATTAGTTAATTTATCATTTCCTTCGAATACATAAGGGTCATTATTGTTTCTTACTTCATTCACCAATTCTTCCCAAGCAAAAGACTGCATACGTTTAGGCAGCGTGGCTGCATGAAACACTTTCAAAGAAAGCATCATTTCATATGGGTGATTCATTTCATGGCCAAACGTCAATCCAATTAACTGTACTGCCCGCAAGTTCAATACCATCATTAGTGGAAAATCCACACCTAACAGAAGCCATCCGCCAGTACCTGTTAACCCGCCCTGGGTAAAAGAATACAGCCTACCTCTTGCTACTTGCTGTTCTGCAATATACGTTAATTGATCAATCGTCAAGTTCTGCAAGTCGTTAATCTGGTCTATATCTTTCTCAAATATCCGCCCGATTTTTAGAATCCGCTCTCTAGCATCATTTTGAAAAGAAGTCCCCTGTAAGAAGGCATGCGTATGAAACAGCCAAGCATCTAATTTTGAAAAAAACTTTTGCTTAATACTATCATCAAGACGATAAAACCTTTGGTTCACCCAGTCATCATAAATCATTTCAAAATCGTTGGCCTGATAGCCTTTCGTGTGATCAATCCATTTCCTCAAATCATTTGCGATTGTTTTCCGGGACAAGACCACCCACTCCTTCAAAGGTTGCTTTACTTAATTGTAGCCTTAAATTTAAAAGAATAAAACTAAAAAACAACCGTGCATCATCTGCCGGTTGTTTTAAATTCGTTCTATAATCGCTCACCATTCATCCTGTAGTGAAAAAGTAAAGAAGTTTCTTCTATGAAAACATCTAAATGGTGGAGTTTTATTATCTGATAGGTCCTACCATTAAAGCCCTTTAAGAACGGTATCTCTAGCAATCATAACTTCTTCATTTGTAGGAATGATCATTACTTTAACCGGAGAATGAGGATAGTTTACAAACGTTTCTTTTCCGCGGACTTTATTTAAAGCTGGGTCCCAATATACGCCCATAAACTCAAGTCCCTTTAACACACGTTCCCTCATGGTTGTACTATTCTCTCCAACCCCAGCGGTGAAAATAATTCCATCGATCCCATGCATACGAGAAGCGTAAGAGCCGATATACTTATGAATCCGTCCAGCGAAGACTTCTAGCGCAAGTTCAGCACGTTCGTCACCCTGATTCGCTTTCTCTTCAATATCTCTTAAGTCGCTGGAAAAACCAGAGAGTGCCAGCATACCGCTTTCTTTATTCAAAACGTTCATCACTTCATTTGCCGTCTTCCCCGTTTTCTCCATAATGAACGGGATTAAAGCTGGATCAATATTTCCTGAACGAGTACCCATCGTTACCCCTGCCAGTGGGGTGAACCCCATAGAGGTATCGATCGACTTTCCGCCTTCAATAGCTGCTATACTTGCTCCATTACCTAAGTGACATGATAATAGTCGTAATTGTTCTACTGGGCGTCCAAGCATTTCTGCTGCCCGTTCAGATACGTATTTATGGGAAGTACCATGGAAACCGTACTTACGAATTCCGTATTTCTCATAATATTCATAAGGCAGACTATACAAATAAGATTGTTCCGGCATCGTCTGATGAAAAGCCGTATCAAAAACAGCCACTTGTGGAACATTTGGCAAAACCTCACGAAAAGCATGAATCCCAGTTAGGTTAGCAGGGTTATGAAGAGGTGCCAAATCGGAAACGTCTTCTATTTCATTAATTACTTCATCATTAATTAAAACAGATTCACTGAATCGTTCACCGCCATGGACAACTCGATGTCCTACCCCATTAATTTCATCCAAGGAAGCGATAATTCCAGAATCGGTTAATTTATCTAAAAGAATAGTAACTGCTACAGCGTGGTCAGGAATATCTGTAACCATTGTATCCTTTTCACCATTTACTTCTATCGTAAAGACAGACTCATCCATTCCAATTCTCTCAACCAAGCCTTTAGTAATCACATTTTCTTCCGGCATTTCGATTAATTGAAATTTTAACGAAGAACTGCCTGCATTAATTGCAAGAATATTACTCACCATTGTTCATCCCCTCAAAATAGGTTCATATCATTATACCAGTTACCATTTAATCACCCGTTTTGATCATTTTCAAGGTTAAACAGTTTTGGTATCGTTTACTTTTAATATTCTTTATTTTCTCATTATTGTGCCGCTTTATATTCCTCAAACCACTGATTCATTTGAGCGATGATATCTGACATTGCATTCGGATCTTTGAAAGAAGGAAGTTTTACTAGCAGTGCCTGTTTAGGAGGCTTAGCGTTTTTACCTTTTTTCTGCAGAATTAATATACTTTTTCCGTGCTTCTCATTTTTAAATAGAGAATCAGATAACTGAAGCATTCCTACAATATGGGCGTGTTCCCGCAAAAAGGCTTGTAAAGCTTTGGACTGTTCTCCATCAAATAAAAAGTTTGGCACCATAAACATTAAATAACCGCCATCCTGAACGTACTTCAAACCTTGCTCAATAAATAAGTGATGAGCGTAAGAATGACCTTCTTCTGCCTTTAACTTATAATTTGCCGCTTGAATATCATCAGGATAGTATCCCACAGGCAAATCACCTAATACAAAATCGACAGGTTCAAGTAAGAAAGGACGAAGACTATCCTGATGGAAGAATTCAATTTGATTCTTTTGTAAGTTTGCATTGGCTAATGCCAATTGAAGCAGCGTCTGATCCACTTCGCTACCATAAGCGGAGAGCTTCATATCAAGCTGATTCATAACAGAAGTCAACAAATTGCCTGTCCCACAAGCCGGATCAAACAATCTAAGCTCTTCTTTTCCCTCAAAAAGCTTTGAAGTCAAATATCCCATAAACATGGCGACAGAGTCCGGTGTAATTAAGTGCTGCTGCTGAGTGGCCCCTTTCATCCCCTTTAAAATGGCGAGTTGAATTGATTTACGAACTTCTTCTTTTTCAAATTCATCCGTTTTAATTCGAGTCAATTCGTTGTTAAGGGTGGACTGCAAATCCTTCTCCATATCTGCAAAAGGCTTTCCATTAAATAATACGTCTAATCCTTCTGCAACTCCTTCAAGATAAGTAATGTTCATACTCTCTGAGATCGAAGTTGATACTTGATCAATCCATTCATATAATTTCTCTACTTGTGCCTGCTTCATTTCGCTCCTCCTAGTCAAACCTATATTCAAAGAAAATGACGCATTATTAAAAATGCGTCACTCCCCATTCAATGATTTGTTTGTTCTATCTCTACCATATCGAATTCATATAAAATATTCAAGATTTGTGATGTTAAGCAGCTGATCTTGCTGCTTCTAGAGCTCCATCATAGTCAGGGTGATCTGTAGCTTCCTGAACATATTCAGTATAAACAACTTCATCATTGGAGTCGACTACAAATACTGCTCTGCATAGTAATCGCATTTCCTCCATCAGGACTCCGTACGCCTCCCCAAAAGAAGCATAGCGATGATCAGATAAAGTAATCACATCATCGATTCCCGAGTTACCGCACCATCGTTTTTGAGCGAATGGAAGGTCCATGCTTATGGTTAAAACTTCAACATTTTCAAGTTCATTTGCATCTTCATTAAAACGCCTGGTCTGGTCATTACAAACCCCAGTATCAAGTGAAGGAACCACACTAATTAATTTTATGCATCCATTATATTTAGAAAGTGTCACTTCATTTAACTTATTATCCAAAACTTTAAAATCCGGGGCCTTATCCCCTTTTTTTATCTTCTTTTCTGGCAATGTAACAGACTGTTCTTTAAAGGTGAAGCTGGTCATAATTTGCCTCCTAAAGTAAAATTGGTGACAAATTCATTATGAAGGCTATACTAGTTAATGTCTAACTGATGCCTTCTAAAACATAGGGTTACAACTATCCATAGCGAAAATGAAATGGTAAACTATCTACTAGGAATTACATAAGGAGGAGCTTCTATGACCAGTGACAGAAGGAATTTATACTTTTACTATCACCCTCATGAAGAATTAAACGAAAAACTAAAACCGATTTTTCAATTAGCGGAGGAAAATAATTTTAAAATTGTGGATGACTCAAAAAATGCCAATATCATTATAGCCGTTGGTGGTGACGGTACATTTCTACAAGCCGTACGTAAAACCGGCTTTCGACAAGATTGTCTATATGTGGGGATTAAAAAAGAAAATGAAGCAGGACTATACTGTGACTTCGACATTGAGCACTATAATGAAATGGTTGACTCTATGATCAATGCGGAAGTCGAAGTCCGCAGATTTCCCGTGATCGAGACAACAATTAATAATGAGTCCACGTTTCTATGCTTGAATGAATGCAGTGTCCGATCCACACTCATTAAGACGATTGATATTGATGTATTTATTGATGATATCCACTTTGAAACCTTTAGAGGTGATGGACTTATCGTAGCTACTCCAACTGGGAGTACAGGTTATAACAAATCGGTAAATGGGGCTGTCGTGGACCCTAAAATTCCATGTTTTCAAGTGAGCGAGCTTGCTTCTTTAAACAATAATCGTTTCCGCACTTTAGGATCCTCATTCATCCTTGGTTCAGAACGAACATTAAAACTTCATGTCCAGCAGAACGGAAACGATTTTCCTATTGTAGGAATGGATAATGAAGCCTATTCCATTCGTAATATTCGTGAACTGACTGTACAAATGAGCCAGAACGTCATTAAGACTGTAAGATTAAAAAATAATTCTTACTGGGAACGAGTCAAGCGTACTTTCTTATAGAATGCAGTGCAGCCGGTTTGACCAGGAGATTAAGGCAATATGAGTGTGACTATTTGGAATGAATAATTAGAAGCAGAATCATGAACTTTAATTAAATACTAACTATGAAAGCCCGAACTAATAGAGATAATTAGTTCGGGCTTTCCGTAAGTTAAAATATCATTTTGTCTTTCCTCTTTATTATCTTTGATACATGATTTCTTCATCCACCACAGTCATCGTTACCGTAGCATCTGCAAGTTCATGAGATTTCAGAGAGAACAAGTCCCGGTCCAATACGGTGAAATCGGCAGCAAATCCTTCTTCAATTATTCCGTGGCTGTCTTCTTTCGAGATCGCAAGGGCACTCCCTTTCGTGTATAAAGAGATGGCTTCATAAACGCTTAATCTTTCTTCTGTTTGATATACTTCATTGTCATATGTGGCTCTTCGGTCAACTGCTGCCCTGATTCCCAGGAGAGGATTTATTTCCTCAATCGGTGCATCCGACCCGCCAGCACAAATAATTCCCGCATCCAGTAAAGTTTTCCAAGAGTAAGAAGTCTTCAGGCGTACATTTCCTAAGCGGTCCATTACCCAAGGGAAATCCGAGGCCACAAAGGTTGGTTGAATATCTAAGATCACATCCATAGTGGTAAGTCGTTGAATGAGTTCCGGACGGAGTATTTGCGCATGAATGATCCTGTCCCGCTCCCCCTTAACCACTGGGTATTCATCGATAACATTTGCTACCGCTTCTACAGCACCATCACCAATTGCATGAACAGCTACTGGCATTTTACGTTTGCGGGCCTGTTTCACAAGCTCGGTCAGCTGTTCCGCTGTGTGAATAGCAACCCCATGATTGCCAGGATCATCACTATATTCTTCTACCAGCCAGGCAGTCCTTCCGCCAATAGCACCATCGGCAAAAATCTTCATCGCCCCTAACTCTACAAATGGGGTCCCTTTCTTAAAGCCTAGCCCTTCTTTATCCATCTGTTCAATAACCCCATGGTGTACCAATAGGTGGGCTCTGAATTTCAAGTCTTCCCCATCGATCACATTTGTAAATGCCTCAAATGTCCTTTTAAAGCCACCATAATAATTTAGATCTTCACTATGACCGCCAACTAAACCATACGTATGCATATCACGAACAGCTAGTTCTGTAGCCTTATTTAAGTAAGCTTCTGTAACCTCCGGCATAGCCCTTTTAATAAGTTCCTGCGCCTGATCATGAAAAAGACCGGATGGTTCTCCATTCTCGTCTTTTACCACCACTCCCCCTTGTGGATCTTCTACATTTTTATTAACTTGCGCCAGTTCCATAGCTTTTGAGTTCGCCAGAAGGGCATGTCGGCAGACACGGGTGAGCATCATGGGGTGATCGGTAGAGATTTCATCAAGCTCGTCTCTATGTATAATTCTTTTTTCTTCCCATAAATTCTCATTCCAGCCATCACCAATAATCCATTCGCCTGGCTCAAGCTGTTCTGCATGCTGGCTCAAAGCCTGCTTAACTTCCTCAGCAGACTTCATAAATGAGAGGTCTAACCGCATCAGTCTCTCTCCATGACCAATAATATGAAGATGGCTGTCGGTAAACCCCGGGTACATGACCGCTCCAGTTAAATTAAAGTCTTCCTCAATCGCATCTTTAAATTGATTATATAAATCCTGAGTATCTCCCGCTTTTACAACCTTTCCACCTTCAGTAACCACAGCTTCCACCCAGTGACCTTCTTCCTTCATCGTATAAATCTTACCACCATACCATAATTTCATATCCAAACCCTCCCTGAAATTTCCTGTTAGCTCTACCATAGACCAAACCCCAAAAGAAGTCATCAGCTTTGCTTGTAATTATATCAAAAGCGGAAGCGCCCTGGGAGCCCCGACAAGCATAAGACGAGCGGCGGAGGTGAGAGCTTGTCCTCCCCGCAGGCGATCGACTTATGACCTCGAGGGGCTGGGCGCTGGAGCTGGATGTTCAAAAGCGGAGAGGAACGTTTAGATCCCCCGGGCTAAGCCAGCGGCTGTAAGAGGGGCGATCTTCCCCCTCTGGAAGTCGATGACTTAGAACCGCGTGGATCTGCGACTCGCAGCTGGATATATCAAAAGCGGAAGCGCCCTGGGAGCCCCGACGAGTATAAGGGGAAAGTGTGCTAAAGAAAAAAACCGAACCCACATTATATTAAGGGGTTCGGGTTATCATTTTGAATTCTAATTTTCATACCGATGTCTTTATAGTAGTTCATCAAAATCGTTTTCAATTTGATCAGCTGATTGATTTTCCTTAACGTGAATGACCGCTGTTTCATCCAATGCCTTTTGGATATCATTGGTGAAATCTGAATTCGATTCATAGTAAGTGGATTTTTCACGAGTAGGCTTAGTCTTAGGTGCTTGCGGGACAAAAACCGTACAGCAATCCTCATATGGTCTAATAGATATATCATACGTTCCAATCTTTCTTGCGATCGTGATAATTTCTAACTTATCCATGGAAACCAACGGACGTATAATAGGATAATTGGTTACTTCATTTATAGCATTCATACTCTCCATCGTCTGGCTTGCTACTTGTCCTAAGCTTTCTCCAGTAGTAAGCGACAAAATGCCTTCTTTGCGAGCAAGTTTTTCACTTATTCTCATCATCATTCTCCGCATGATTGTCATGCTGTAACCTTCTGGCATCTCCCGTTGGATCTTTTGCTGAATGGCTGTGAAAGGAACCACATGTATATTGATCTTATGCCCAAATTTAGACAGCTCGCCTGCTAAGTCTATCACTTTTTGTTTGGCTCGTTCACTAGTATAAGGCGGGGAATGAAAATGGATGGCATCGATTTCCACACCTCTCTTCATAGTTAAATAGCCAGATACAGGGCTGTCTATGCCCCCTGAAAGGAGCAGAAGAGATTTTCCCGTTGTCCCAACCGGCAAGCCTCCTGCGCCAGGATAGTCCTGAGCTGTCACATACGCTGCATCGGTTCTAATATCAACTTTTATTTCCACATCAGGATAATGAACATCTACGGTAACTCCGTCCGTATTTTTCAGCACGTACCCTCCCAGCAGTGGATTTAAATCCTGGGAGTTAATAGGGAAATTCTTGTCTGACCTTTTGGCAGATATTTTGAAACTTCTCGCACCATCAGCTTCTTCAAATGCAAGAAGGACCGCGCTTTTTAATTCCTCTTCATTCTTTTCTACCCTAATCGCATAGCTCATACTGTGAATACCAAAAACTTCACGGCATTTCTCCATAACTTGGGATGGATCTTCACCGTTTAACAAAACGTACATTCTATCTCTTGTTTTCTTTATATGTGTGTTAGGAAAGTTCTTTAGTTTCGTTTTAAGATTTCTTTGTAATATGGATTCAAAATGGTTCCGCTTCTTTCCTTTTAGCGCCATCTCTCCATAACGGATTAGTATTCGATCAAAATTCATAAGGACCTCCCCATGGTGGGTTGTAATTCTTGGATTGCTCCATGTAACGTTTCAATAAATGTATTAATTTCTTCGTGTGTAGTTAAGTAAGACATACTTACTCGTAATGCCGAAGTAGTTTTTTCCTGATCCAATCGGCAGGCTTGAAGTACTGCACTCACATTGGAATCTTTAGATGAACAAGCACTTTTAGTGGAAATATAGACCTCCCTTTCCCCTAAAGAGTGAATCAGCACCTCTGGTTTAAAACCCGGGACGGAAAAATTCACGATATGAGGAGCAGAATGGGCTGGAGTGTTCACGTAGACCCCTGGTATATTCTGCAGTTGCTTCTGCAAACTTTCTTTTAATTGCAGTAGGTCTGCTCCAGAAATCTCCCGCTCTTCTTCTATCATCCTTAATGCTTTTACAAAGGCAGTGACTCCAGGAAGATTCTCGGTACCCGAGCGATAGCGCCTTTCTTGCCCGCCTCCATGAAGCAGCGGAAATAAACTAACATGATTTTGAACCACTAATGCACCTGTTCCTTTTAATCCATGTATTTTATGGCCTGAAACAGTGCACATATCAATTCCAAAATCTTTGATGGCTATAGGTATTTTGCCCAACCCCTGGACATGATCAACATGAAAGAGGGTCGTCGGGTAGTTTTTTAGCAACTTACCTACTTCCTGGATCGGCTGAATGGTTCCCAATTCATTGTTAACGGACATCAGGCTCACTAAAATAGTATCCTTTCTTATGGCTTGCTCGACGTCATTTGGGTTCACACGGCCTTCGTTATTCACATCAAGATAACTCACTTCGAAACCGAGGGATTCCAGAGCACGGAAAGCCTCTAGTACAGAAGGATGCTCAACGCTCGAAGTTATTAAATGCTTTCCTCTTGTTTGGTGCATAAAGGCAGTACCTTTAATGGCCATGTTGTTTCCTTCGGTGCCGCCAGAAGTAAAGATAACTTCCTTTTCATCTACTTGAAATACAGAGGATGCTTGTTTTCTTGCTTTTCCCAGCAGCCTTTCTGCTTCACTTCCTAAATGGTGTACAGAAGATGGATTACCAAAATAATTCATCGAAACTTTATGATAGCTATCTAAAACTTCTGGTAAAGGCTGGGTAGTTGCACTATTATCTAAATAAATCATAAAGGATAACTCCTTTTACACATTTTCAAGTTCATTATATTATCATACCATGAGACGTTACTAAATATCGATCTTCACTCTTCGTATCTCGTTCCGTTTCAAAAAAATAAAAAACTGACCCTGCAGGTTAAACCCTGGGCCAGTTTGAACACTAATTCTTAATATTTAATTCGTCTAATAAGGTGTCAATACTCAGTTTCCCGTCCTTGCTGAGATCCTCCACCCACTTCTCACTAATTCTATTCGTGCCAAGTACAGTTTTAACTGTACCTTCAGCGGGCTGCTGTATCGTTTTAGAAAAGTGAGCATCAAGTTTCTTCTCATTTAATGGCTGTTCAAAGGTGACCGCCATACCGTGATCCTCGACTTGAAGAGATTCAGACGGCACCAAGAAAAATAAAACAATAACAGTGGTCCATATTGCAGCACCAGTTATTCCAAGAAGAATCAACAGCCCTTTTTTCATAGTTTACACTTCCTAAACAAAGACTTCTTCTTCCTCTTCTAACCGAGCCAGTGCCTTAGGATCAACTTCCTTAATGGCGGAAGTAGCTAATTCAACTGCTCCGTCATAGTTATAAGATCTAAACTCTTTTTCAGCCTCTAACAGCCGGGCGGCAATTATTGGGTACTGACTTCGATAACGATTTCCGTATTGAATTAAGCGCTCTGCAAGATATGCTTTGTCCAGCAATTCTTTTGCATCGATATGAAGTTTTTCCGTTAATTGCTGTGCGGCATCAAGCCTGTCCTGCACTTCTGTCATATCAAGTGGCTGTTGTTCCAAACTTAAAAATACTTCATCCACTTTATTACTCGCTTCCTGCATCAGTTCATAAGCATCTGCAGGGATCCCTGGAATATTGCTTCGTTTTAAACGGCGATGTGTATCTATAAGCAGCTGTTCCATTGTCTGGATTTGATTCTTTGCCTCAAGTTCGTCTTTTCTCAGCATATGAATTCTTTCACTAAATGCCTGATGCTTGGATTTCAATTCACTCAACTGCTCCTTAAACTCTTCAAGTTCATTACGAAGTTCGGAAAATGCAGTTTGTCCATCTTGATATTTATGATCGAAATTCAAATATTTCTTCTTTAATTGTGTAAGCCAGCTGCCTAAAGTACGGTACGTCTCCACGTCCTCGTCTTCCAGCTGATACGCAATCTGAAGTTCTTCCATCTCTTTTTCCGTCGTTTCAAGAACTGTCGTCAGCTCATCTAAATGAGCACGGTAAGAGGGCTGCTGTTTTTCAACATAATTATGAGCGATTGCTTCGGTTTCTAGTTGACGGTACATCTCCTGCATTCGGGTTTCAACCTCGTCAATAATTAAGTCAATATTCTCCTGTTTCCCTTGTTCAAGTTGAGCAAGTCCTTCGGTAAGCTGTTCTTGAAATGTATGTATTTCCGGCTTGAAATCAAGGTACGCGATCCTGTAACCCTCGTTTTCCATATCTTCCATTCCATTTAACAAGTCATTCAGCTGTTCAGGCAGCTCATTTTTAACTTTTCTGTACCTATCTGGGAAATATTCTATATCCACATGCAATTCTTTCAAGTCTTCTCGAACCGAAGCTACTAAATCTTTCGCTTCCAAATAATCCCCTTGCATTGTAAGGTTTTCATAGATCTGGAGTTTACTTTGCAGCTCTTCCACCCGTTTTTCAAAAAATTTAACCGCATGTCCAAATTGGTGACGGTTATGCAGCAAGGACTTTGAAAGTTCCAGTAAATCAGGTTCAACCGCCTCAATTTCAATTCGGCTGCTCTTCTCTGAATCAAGAAGCGTTTCTAATTCTTCAAACATCGCTTCAATATCTTTTTCCACTGCGAGCAGCTTTTGTTCTGTAAGGGATAAAGTCTTCTTCACCCGGTTAAATTGATAACGATCAGCAGCCTCTTCTACATCAAATAAATCTTCTTCAAGGTTAGGCAGCTCTTTCGTTAAAATTTGGTCCCACCGATCCCGCCACGCTTCGAATTTCTCTTGGGTTTCTCCGGATAAATTAAGACTTTTAACTCTTGACAGTTCTTCCGTAACGCTCCGATTCATAATGTCCATTTTCCAGCTTTCTAATCGATCAACTTGATCATAGACTTTCTTTCGCCAGATTAGTCCAGTTATGATCAAAGCAATTAATAATAAAATAGCCCCAATGATGTACCTCATAAATAGCCTCCTTACAATATGCACGTTCAATGGAAAGATAGCGTTCCAAATGAAATTCAGTTGTCTATTATGATACCATGTAAACAATCATTTTGGCTAAAATATTTCAAAATAATTAGCATATTGACAAAAAATTCTAATTCAAAGGAGGAACTTTTCGTGTTTGATGGTCATATCCATTCTCCCTACTGTCCTCACGGTTCCACAGATAACCTTAAAGCTTATATCGAACAAGCCATCCAATTGAACTACCATATGATGACCTTTACCGAGCATGCCCCTCTTCCTGAAGGATTTCAAGACCCGGTACCATCCAAAGACAGTGGAATGGATCGGTCCCTGGTGGAACCCTATCTACAGGAACTACAGAAACTAAAGAAAGAATATGAGCAGGATATCACCATTAATGCAGGATTTGAAATTGATTTCATTAAAGGGTTTGAAGAACAGACGCTTCAATTTCTTAATACTTATGGACCGGAAATGGACGACGGGATATTGTCTGTGCATTTTTTAGAGGGGAAAAAGCAGTGGTACTGTATCGATTACAGTCCTGAAATGTTCGAAGAGACAGTAAAGGACTTCGGTTCATTGGAGAAAGTATACCAAACTTATTTTCAGGCATTATCTCAATCAGCTGAATCATCTTTAGGAAGGTACAAGCCCAATCGGATTGGTCATATGACACTTGTGAAAAAGTTTCAATCACTGTTTCCTGCTCCTGAAACCTGGGAAGAAATGGCTGCATCGTTTCTAGAATCAGCTCAACAAAACATGGCCACTTTAGATTATAATGGGGCAGGAGTAAACAAAACTTACTGTAAGGAAAGTTATCCTCCCAAACACATAGCGAATCTCGCAAGTTCGATGGGCATCCCCCTGATTTACGGGTCAGATGCGCATACATCCCATGGCTTAAAGCAAGGGGCGGCCCAAATCGATCAAGCATTGCTCACGCGTTCACTGTGACCTGCTCATGCTGCATAGATTTCCGCTGCATCATTAAATGACTATACACTTCTACAAAATGATCAATCGATGCCTCTGTTATAAACGGATCTCTAAATTCCTGAGGCATCATAAAAGGGGCATTCAGTAATCCTTTAAGCTGTAAAAGACATAGTTTCTCTTTAAAAGTAACTTCTATGGGGTTAACTTTTTGAAACAGTAATTGAGTAAACAAGTGGTTTTCTTTTGCTAGATAGGTAACAAGCATTTCTCTGGCAAAAACCGTATTTAATGATAATTCTCTATATAATAAACAAGAAAGTTGATAATGCGTTTGCTTATATTGTAAAATTCTTTTCACCAAGGATTCCATTCGTCCTTCTTTACAATAGGACAACTCTTCTTCCATCATTTCCAAGTATGGCTCGAAATAATTAATGGCCAGCGATTCAAACAGGCCTTGTTTACTTTTAAAGTAATAATTAATGAGTGACACATTAACCTTTGCAGCACTTGCTATATCTCGAACGGAAGTCCCATTAAAACCATTGCTGTAAAACAAACCACAGGCAACATCCAAAACCTTTTGGCGAGTTGAGGTCTGACGGTTCATAATTTTTCCCTCCTTAGGGATGATATTCTCCCTTATATAAGAAATTCCTTCTTATAATCGTGCACCAAATCCCGACAAGATCTTAGAGAGAATTGTCGAAAAACTAATCCAGGAGGTCATTCTATGTTTCAATCTTCTCAGTATACAGGTACTAAGGAAGAGAATTATCAGCTATTAATTAAACAGCTTCACGCGCTCTGTACAGGAGAAACCGATGACATAGCGAATCTATCTAACGCTTCTTCCCTACTCAATCAATTCCTTGAAGATGTAAACTGGGTAGGTTTCTATCTTTGGAAAGAAGATCAGCTAGTTCTTGGACCTTTTCAAGGACTTCCAGCGTGTGTGCGCATTCCGTCTGGTAAAGGTGTATGCGGGACAGCAGTAAAAGAAAGACAGGTCCAGAAAGTGGACGACGTGCATTCGTTCCCGGGGCATATTGCTTGTGATGCTGCCAGTCGTTCGGAAATAGTAGTTCCGATGATCAAGCAGAATGAGATTTATGGTGTACTCGATATCGATAGTCCGACTGTAAGTAGATTTGATGAACTGGATGTAAAATATATCACTCAATTTGCTGAAGCTCTGGAAGACTATATTTAACCATCCCAAAACCCCGGAAAGCTGACTTTCCGGGGTTTTTCTTACCATTATGTCTTTATATGTATGACATGGTCTGCTGAAGAAAGCGGTTTTTCCGTCTTCAAATAGAAATCTTCTGCTTTCCAATACCTATTTATAAATTTGCAAAAATTCCTTTGGGTCGTTTCTTTCTCTCTTTTGAACCTAATCTCACGAGAACAATTCAAGTAAACTAAGTAATCGAAATACCCCCTCCATTCTTTCCTCTGCAAAAATACTCCCTCGATAATCACTACACATGAACTAGGCAGAAATATCGTATGCATTGTCTGCTCATCCTCTTCAGCATTATATATAAGCAGCTGAAGGCTCTCCGATGTTCTAATTTTTTGGAATAACTGCTTCGTTAAATAGTCGACCTCCCACTGCAGGTAATAATATTCATACCACTCAGGATAACCCGTATGGTATCTAGATGTGGAAGCGGTAATTAAATCATCAATATGAAACACATAAACGGGAACGTGAGCAAAGGAAAGCCGGCGGGTTATTTTTTCGACTAGAGTCGTTTTCCCTGATCGGCTTAATCCATCTACTCCCAAAATAAATCTTCTTCCTTCTGCTTTGTGTGTCATCCATTTCATTAAATTAAAAAATTGATCCTTCATTTTATGACCCTTTCTTTAACTCACTTTCATGAATCTAATTATTCTATTTAGCTATCCAAGATAAAATACAAACAAGCCTTATTCTTTGAAAACGATCATTACTAGATTTCGCTGCAGGATTTAAAGTTAAAAGATAAAGGAACCAGGAGCCTGCCCTGCCATAATGATTTGATTTTTGCCAGAACCCTTAGCTGTATAAAGCGCATCATCGGCTTGCTGAACTATTCTTTGACTTTCCGGACGATTCTCTGCTGTCCAAGAGGAGATGCCGCAGGAGACGGTCACGGAAGGATTTGTGACGACTGAAATTTCTTCGCGAATATAATCAGTCATTTCATAAGCTTTTTCAATCGAAAGAGAAGGTAAATATACAGCAAGTTCTTCTCCTCCCCATCGAGCTGCCAGACCCTGCTCTCCTACAATTTTTTTTATGGATTGAGCCACTTGGGTGATAACCGCATCCCCTACTTGATGACCATAGGTGTCATTCACCTTCTTAAAATTATCAATATCGATCAGGATAAAATGTCCCAGCTCATCCTGTTCCAAGTATTTATCCATACATTTATCTAAATAATTTCTTGAATGCAGTTTTGTTAAGTAATCTGTGATGATTGTTTTTTCCAGTTCTTCTCTTAACATAGAGTTGGCAAAAGCAAGAGTAGAATGATGGACAAGGGATTGGAGCAGTTTGAAAGAATCAAAGCTGAAAAAGTAGGGCGTTTTTTTAAATACTACAGCCAGACCGTTCAATTGATCATGCGCCATCATGGGTACTGCCATAATAGATTGGTAAGGACACTCACCTCCGCCTGTCTTAGCAGCATAATCCCCTACAAACAGGGGTTCTTGAGTTTTTCCGGACATTCTGCTGATTTCATAGATAAGGTGCTCAGCTCTTTCTGAAATAAAGAAAGGTGAACTCCCATCTAATACTGAATAAGCTTGCTTGTCATTTTCATTATTGAAAATTAGAAAACCTACTTCATCTGCCTGAAAGGAAGTTTTAATTTGAGAGGCCATATAAGATATTTTCTCTGTCAGCCTCATGTTGGAATTTAATTTATGAGCGGTTTCATTAATCAGTTGAAGATCATCAATCAGACTTCGGGACTGCATGTATAATTTGGCGTTTTCCAGAGCTTTACCAGCAGTATTTGAAATTAACACAAAGAAATCAATGTCCTTTTGGGGAAAATATAAATAGCTGGGCGCTGCTACTTCCAGTACTCCATAAATCCCCTGCTTCCCTTTCAATGGAGCATATAGAAAAGATTGCATTTCTGACTTCCTCTCCTCTATCTGAACTTCTCCAGTTAAAAACGCATGGGTACTTGCTTTAGATGAGGCATCACGTTCGTACGTCAGTTCTCGAACAGGGAGTTCACTGTCAGACGTGTAACTCTGAGATAACAATAAATAATAATGAAATTCCGGATAAATTTTTCTCAATGTAGCGATAATTTCTTTTAATACCCCGTCCATGTCGATGGAAGAATGAAACTTAGCGGCCACATTATAGAGCAGTTCGTACTTCTGTCCTTCTTCTATGGAAGCATAACAACTGACTGCATGATTCACACATCTCGTAATTTCTAACGCCAGACCATCTAAAAGAGAAAGAGGCAGTGAGATCTCTTCTTTAAATCCCACCCACATAAACCCTAAGCATCTTTCATCAGAAAAAAGAGGTAGTTGATACGCCTGGATATACTCTTTCTGCTTAGGAATAGAGAGCTGCTCATCAGAAGTCAGGTCAAATAAATACTGGCGGGGAGTACCGCGAAAATCTTTTAAACTCAACGTCTCGTGGAATTTTTGTTTCATTTCCTCACGATCTGTAATTAAATGATATCTTCCCTTCCATTCATCTAACTGGTACAGGACCGCGACATCCGCCTTTAGAAAACTGCACACTTTATTGCTTGCTTCTGTCATACAAGTACTGTAGCTTATATTAGTATTGGTGGTAAACAGTTCAAACATATCACTTCTCAGCTGATTTAAATCTTTATTCTTTTGTTTATTGGCTCCCATATGCATCTCACCTATCATCCATCATAATTGAGTCTATTATACCACTACTATATACCCTCAAAAGATGATTATATGCTGATTTTACATAAATAAATCTTTCCTTATACTAATTAAATCTCCTAATGTAACAGAATGCCTTGACTTAATAGCTTAAAAAAATTATAATGGCATTTGTGTAAAATAAATGGCAGCCTATGTGAACCGGCGTTGTCTTCATTTTGTTCCTCTTGGTTAAGAGGTGCATCGTGTAACTCTCTGCTGCTGGAGCGATGGTGCATGAAAACATAATGAGCAGCGTAAAATGGACACACCTGTTTTTATTTTATGCAAAATAAAATAAAAAGGAGGAAATACCTATGGCACGTTACACAGGATCTACCTGGAAAAAATCCCGTCGCTATGGCATTTCTTTAAGCGGAACTGGTAAGGAGCTAGAAAAGCGCCCTTACGCACCTGGACAACACGGTCCAAACCAACGAAAAAAACTATCTGAATACGGATTACAGCTTCAAGAGAAGCAGAAACTTCGTTTTATGTATGGTTTAACTGAGCGTCAATTCCGCCGTATGTTTGAAGAGGCAGGAAACATGAAAGGGATTCATGGTGAGAACTTCATGGTTCTTCTCGAATCTCGTCTGGACAACCTCGTTTACCGTCTAGGTCTTGCTCGCACGCGTCGTCAGGCTCGTCAGCTAGTAAACCACGGACACGTAACTGTAGATGGAGGACGTGTAGACATCCCTTCCTACCGCGTTGCACCTAACCAAGTTATTGGTCTTCGCGAAAAATCTCAGAACTTAAACGTAGTAGAAGAAGCTGTTGAAGTTAACAACTTCGTACCTGAATATTTGTCCTTTGATAGTGACAAACGTGAAGGTTCTTACTCTCGTTACCCAGAACGTTCTGAACTTCCAGCTGAAATTAATGAAGCGCTTATCGTTGAGTACTACTCTCGTTAATAGCTTATCAAAAAGCCGCCTTATTGTAAGGCGGCTTTTTTTCTATCTTTCTTTCGGCTACATAAAAACCCGAACCAATGATGAACCATTAGTTCGGGCTTTCTGCGGATAAATTCGCCTTTATCCCCTATAGTGGATGAGAAAGTATTTTTTCTTGCCTCTGCGGATAATCGTAAATTTATCTTCAATTCGATCACTGGGAGAGATCGTATAAGTTAGTTCTTGATTTCGCTCCCCGTTTACATAAATAGCTCCATTCTTAATGTCTTCTCTTGCTTGACGTTTAGAAGAAGAAATCCCGGCATGGACAAGTAAATCAATGAGTCCCGGTGATAATTCCTCGGAAGTGTAGGCAGGTACATCTTTAAAGCCTTGCTGAATTTCCTGACCGGACAGTGCTTTAATGTCTCCATTAAATAGGGCTTCAGTAATTCTTTCCGCTTGCTTCAGCGCTTCTTCATTATGAACCAATTTAGTCATTTCTTCAGCCAGCCGTCGCTGAGCTGTCCGTTTCTCAGGATGCTGCTCTACTTCTTTTTCCAATTCTGCAATCTCTTCCATAGTCAAAAAAGTGAAGTAGTTGAGGAATGGAATGACATCCCGATCATCTGCGTTAATCCAGAATTGGTAAAACTCGTACGGGGATGTTTTCTTCGGATCAAGCCATACAGCTCCGCCAGCCGTTTTTCCAAACTTTGTACCGTCGGCTTTAGTTACGAGCGGCATAGTAATTCCATATGCTTCTACCTGTTTTTCTCCAGCAGCAGACCTGCGCAGCAACTCCAGCCCAGCGGTTATATTCCCCCATTGGTCACTTCCCCCAATTTGCAAGGTACAATTCTCTTTCTCATATAACTTCTGAAAATCTAATGACTGTAAAATCATGTAGCTGAATTCAGTGAAGCTGATTCCTTGTTCAATCCTCGATTCTACAGAATCTTTGGCCAGCATGTAATTGATTCCAAAGTGCTTCCCAGTATCACGAAGAAAATCGATGATGGTCATTTGGGAAAGCCACTCGTAATTATTCTTTGAAACTGCCGCATTATCCCCCTGGTCAAAATTCAAGATCTTTGCTAGCTGTTCCGTTAATTTATTACTGAAATGTTGAACAACACTTGCTTCATTCAACTGACGTTCTTCTGATCTACCACTAGGGTCTCCGATCATCCCAGTACCGCCGCCTACTAGAGCAATAGGACGATGACCTGCCTGCTGAAAACGTTTCAGCATCAAAGCAGGGAGTAAGTGACCAATATGCAGACTGTCGGCCGTAGGATCAAACCCACAGTATAACGTTACTTGTTTCTCACTTAAATGTTTGGCCAGACCCTCTTCATCGGTTATTTGATTAATTAACCCTCGTTGTTTTAAATCTTTTAGCAAGTCCATTAATGACACTCCTTATTCTCTATTCTTTAAAACGCTGACTACCGAAACACAAAAAAGACCTCTCCCTATAAAAGGGACGAGGTCTTGTCGCGGTACCACCCTTGTTGCACAAACATGTGCCACTTGTCTCGATAACGGCTCTTCACACCGTCTTCTGATCCAATTACCAGAAGATTGCTCCAGATCGTAATTCAAAAACAAATGTGCTCTGACTCCCACCATCCGTCAGTTCTCTGTACCATGGATTTGTTTTCTACTTCAATCATTCAACGCACTAGTATTTAACTATGTATTATATTTATCACAATCCAAATAAAAAAGCAATGAATTCTACAGGGGAAAGATATCTCTTAATGGTTGACTATGTTATAATATACATTGGATTTTAGGAGGTATGTAAATGGCAGATAACGAAAAAAACGGCAGAAATAAACTAGATATAAAAGATTTATGGAACAAAGGCAAAATCCAAAAAGGAACCCGCATTACTTACGACGTGGTATGGAATATTATTCTTTTCTTTATCATCATTGGAGTCATCGGGCTGTTTTTTGCAGGCGGTGTCGGCGCCGGATATTTCGCTTCTTTAGTTAAAGATGAACCTTTGCTCAGTAAGCAAGAAATGCATGATGACATTTATAACTATTCAGAAACGTCAAAGATTTTATTTGAAGATGATTCACTCGTCAATAAAGTCAGGTCCGACCTTTATCGCGAAAAGGTTCAATTAAAGGACGTCAGTGACCACGTAAAAAACGCGGTAATCGCAACGGAAGATGAAAATTTTAAAAACCATAATGGTGTGGTCCCTAAATCAATTATGCGGGCCATTGTACAAGAAGTGACCAATTCTTCAGTTAAAACCGGGGGAAGTACTCTTACCCAGCAGCTTGTTAAAAATCAAATCCTCACTAATGAAGTTTCCTTCGAACGTAAAGCAAAAGAAATGCTCCTTGCTCTCCGTGTAGAAAAATTCTTCAATAAGGATGAAATACTAGAAGGATATTTAAACATTGTACCCTTCGGCCGAAATTCTAACGGCGAAAACATTGCTGGGGTTCAAACGGCAGCAAAAGGTATATTTGGAGTAAAGGCAAAAGATCTTTCGGTAGCTCAGTCTGCATTTATTGCCGGACTGCCTCAGTCTCCTTTTGGTTATACGCCTTTCAATAATGATGGCTCGATTAAGAGCAAGAAGGGGCTGCAGCCGGGTATTGACCGGATGCATGAAGTGCTTGAACGCATGCATGACGGCGGTTATATTACCGACAAAGAATATAAGAAAGCTATGAAGTTTAAAATTAACAAGAATACCCTTGCTAAGCAGACGAAATCTTCCAATCTATCTTATCCTTATATCACCACCCAGGTTGAAAAGCGGGCGAAGAAAATTATGATTGAGCAGCTCGCCAAAGAAAATGGGCATACGATGGATGACTTAAACAAAGACAAACAGTTAAGAGAAGAATACACCACATTGGCAGAGCATAAGCTTACTGCCGGCGGCTACCAGATCCATACCACTATCGATAAAAAAGTGTATGACGCTGTCCAAAAAGTTAAAAACAATTATAATTGGTACGCTCCTGACCAAACGGTCCCGATTTACGATAAAAACGGGAATAAGACCGGAAAGACAGAAACACTACCCGTTCAAGTAAGCAGTAACATTATCGAGAACTCAACAGGTAAAATCGTCGCCTTTATCGGAGGCAGAGACTATAATGAAGAACAGTTAAATTTGGCCGCTGATTCGAAAAGGTCTAACGGAAGTACGATGAAACCGATTCTCGTTTATGGACCAGGGATTGATATGGGAGCCATTCAACCAGGCTCTGTACTTGCAGATGTTCCATACACTTACCCTGGGACAAGTCAGGAAGTTCATAACTATACCGGTAGGAACCACGGGTTCGTCTCAGCCAGGTATGCATTGGCTAAATCGTATAATGTGCCTGCTGTAAAGGCTTATGCGAAAATAATTAACAAAGATCCAGCAACAAATTATTTAGAAAAAATGGGCATTACCACTTTACGTAAAGATGACCATTCCAATTACTCTACTGCACTCGGAACCGTGCAAATTACCAATGAAGAAGCAACTAATGCTTATGTAACTTTTGGAAATATGGGTAAATTCACCGATGCTTATATGATCGAAAGCATTACCACAAATGATGGGAAAACCTTTTATAAGCATAAAAATAAGAAGAAAACGAAAGTGTTCAGCCCGCAGTCGGCTTATCTCACGATTGATATGATGCGCGATGTATTGAAATATGGTACAGCTCGTGGAGTACCGGGACAGCTTACTCATCCAGGTGTGGACTGGGCAGGGAAAACAGGAACCTCACAGTTCTACAGAGACACCTGGTTTATTGCCACCAATCCTAACGTCACAGTGAGTATGTGGATGGGTTATGACCACGATGCTGATTTCTCAAATGTTGGTAGTTACAGCCAGCGAAACACTGGACTGTGGGCCGATGTCGTCAACGCTGTAACTGATATTCGTCCGGATCTTATGGCTCCGAAGAAAAACTTCCAGAGTCCAGGCGGTTTAGTAAGAAGATCATACTGCGCTACATCCGGTTTGCTCGCTTCTGACTTATGTTCGAGTGTCGGCCTAGCTCGAAGCGACATCTATAATGCAAAGTACGCACCTACTAAGGTAGATGATAGTTTAATCAGCGGCGACTTTGTTAAAGTAAATGGCAATCTAGTCGTTGCAGGAGACAGTACTCCTTCTGAATTTATTATTAATGGCGGCGGAGTAACTTTGAGCCCGAAATTTATAAAAGAACACAATTACGATCATCCAGCGATCTTAAGATCCCTGCTCCCTAACACGGGGGCCTGGAATAACGTTGCCTTGCCTTCGTCTGGTGCTTCCTCATTTTCCTCAGGAGTAGAAAATGATGGACATGCCCCTGCCGCTCCAAGCTCAGTTTCGGCGAATTCTTCGACGATCAGCTGGACTGGCTCTGGAAGCAAAGACGTTGTAGGCTATAGAGTTTACCGTGCGTCAACTCCAGGAGGATCTTTTAGTGTAGTAGGCAGCACGACTGGGACATCCTTAAGCTATTCAGGTAGTGATGGCATTTACGCAGTTCGTGCAGTCGATTACTTTGGTACCTCATCCGGGCTCTCCGGCACGACTAAAGTTGGAAATCCAGGCGCGCCTGAACCAAAACCAGATCAAGGAAGTGACTCTAAGTCGAAGGAGAAAAAATCTTCTGGAGATCAGTCCAACTCTGGCAATGACTCTGGATCTGGTAATGATTCTGGCTCCGGCAATGACTCCGGATCTGGTAATAATTCTGGATCAGGTAATGATTCCGGATCTGGTAATGATTCTGGATCTGGTAATGACTCTGGATCTGGTAATGACTCTGGATCTGGTAATGATTCTGGATCTGGTAATGATTCTGGATCTGGTAATGACTCTGGATCTGGTAATGACTCTGGATCTGGTAATGACTCTGGATCTGGTAATGACTCTGGATCCGGCAATGACTCTGGATCCGGCAATGATTCTGGGTCCGGAAGTGCAGAGGCTGAGTCTCAAACCTCAAGTACGAATAGCAGTTCTGGAACAAACTCAAACAGCCAGTCTGCTAATAATGCAGACGGTACTAACTAAATTTAAAGCTAAAGAATTCCTTTTAGAGAGAAAATCTCATTTAAAGGGACTGGGACAGAAGTCTTCTTAGATATTATTAAATCCGAACGATGATGAAATGTTTGCCGCATTCCTCTATCATCGTTCGGATTTTTTGTTTTGTATGATCCATTGTTTCCATATGAACTTTACATTGCTATCTTACTAAGACTCTAATGATCTAAGTAAGGTTCGTTTATATAGCTACTCTTCTTTATACTTTAAAGAAGAGTAGCTATAGTTGTCCTTCTATTGTGAAATCACTCTTTAATTTAATTCTCTACAGTTTCATGTATAATGAAAAAAGACAGAATTTTACCTCTATTTGTAAGGTGGTGGATAAATGATTCATACGAAATCCTATTTTAGCAGCACGGTGGATACGGACGTTGGCCCTGTAATTATTGAGGGACCTTTATCCTCAACAGAGCTTAGTTCTTATGAATTTGACAGTAAATTAAATGCCTTTCGTCCGCCTGCCAAACAGTTTGATGCCCTCAAGGAAATTGCTGATTTTCCAGAAGGAAGAATTATTATTGCGCGACATGAAAGTCTTATAGTCGGTTATGTAACTTTTCTCCATCCTGATCCCCTGGAGAGGTGGTCAGAAGGAAACATGGAAGACTTGATGGAATTGGGAGCAATAGAAGTCATCCCTTCCTTTAGAAGCTATCGAATAGGATCAGGGCTTATCAAACTTGCAGTAAGAGATGAGTTTATGGAAAATTACATCATCATTTCTACAGAATATTATTGGCACTGGGATTTAAAAGGAACACAGTTAAATATATGGAGTTATCGAAAGGTCATGGAGAAAATGATGGGAGCGGGAGGTCTTACCCCTTCTCCAACGGATGATCCTGAAATTATTTCCCACCCTGCCAACTGTTTGATGGTTCGAATTGGTAAGAATGTGCCTGAAAGCTCTATTAAACAATTTGATCATTTAAGATTTCTAACTAGAAATAATATGCGCGAAGCTAGGAGGCCGTAAAGGTGCTAGTTGAAGAAATAATGAAAAAAGAAGTGATTACACTTACTCCGAATGAAACGATTGAAACTGCTTTACATCTTTTGAATCAACATCATATTAGACATATTCCGATCGTGGATCAAGATCACAATGTGATTGGGATTGTCTCAGACCGCGATGTACGTGATGCTAGCCCTTCTACTTTTGAAACTAAATCACAGGCAGAAGAACTCACGAATCCTATTGAATCAATAATGACGAGTCCAGTAACTACCGTTCATCCTCTTGATTTTGCGGAAGAAGTCGCATCCATTTTTTATGAACAGGAAATTGCCTGTGTCCCTGTCACTAGAAACAATAAGCTCGTTGGGATAATTACAGAAAAGGATATGCTCTATACTTTAATTCAATTAACAGGCACTAATGTTCAGAGCTCTCAAATTGAAGTGAAAGTAATCAATAAACCAGGAATACTGCCGCAGGTTACCCAAGTATTTGGAAAGCGGAAAGTAAATATCAGCTCCGTGCTTATTTATCCTTATAAACCAGATCCAAAGTACAAGATTATAGTAGTCCGCATTCAAACCATGAATCCTCTGCCGACAATTGAAGACTTAAAATCGGAGGGCTACGAAGTACTGTGGCCCCAAATGCCAGGGATGGAATCATGAGCTGCAGCACAGGTTTTATTTTTTCAAATTCCTTTACTAGTTACCGTTTCCGAGATGATCATCCTTTTAACCAAATGAGAGTGGTTCTTGCGAAGGAACTGCTAGAAGCTTCTGGCGAATTATCGGCTGCTCATTTAATAGAGCCGCGAAAAGCAACAGATGAAGAGCTTTCTTTAGCTCACAGCCGAAGATATATTGAAGCGATTAAGCAGGCAGGAGAAGAAGCACTATCCGAGGAGGAAGCATTAGAGTTTGGAATCGGAACGGAAGACACCCCTATGTTTAAAGGCATGCACGAGGCATCAGCGTTACTTGTCGGTGGAACGCTCTCAGCAATTGATGCCGTTTTAGAAGGAAAGGTTGACCATGCCTTAAATTTAGGAGGCGGACTACACCATGGATTTGAAAGAAAAGCTTCCGGTTTTTGCATCTACAATGATGGCGCAGTAGGGATTAAATATATTCGAGAAAAATATGATTATCGCGTCTTGTATGTGGATACAGACGCTCACCATGGCGACGGCGTACAATGGGCATTTTATGACGATCCCAATGTCTGCACTTTTTCCTTGCACGAAACGGGCAGATATTTGTTCCCCGGGACAGGAAACGTCAACGAACGTGGTTTGAAAGAGGGATACGGTTACTCCTTCAACCTCCCGATAGATGCATTTACGGAAGATGAATCCTTCTTGCACCTCTATGAATCTGCATTTAGAGAGATTGTAGAATATTTTAAGCCCGATGTGATTGTCACCCAGAACGGAGCAGATGCTCATTTTCTTGATCCGTTAACCCACCTTTGTTCTACGATGAAAATCTATCAAAAGATTCCTGAACTTGCCCATGAATTAGCTCACCAATATTGCGGTGGTAAATGGATTGCTCTGGGCGGTGGCGGATATGATATTTGGAGAGTGGTTCCAAGAGCATGGTCACAAGTATGGAAAGTTATGAAAGGAGACTCTCCATTCCAGGGACCCCTTCCAGAAAAATGGCTTGAGAAGTGGCAGGCACAGGCACCTGTCACTCTTCCCAGTCAATGGAGTGATCCTGATGGAAGTTATAAGCCCATACCTAGGAAACAGGAAATCACGGAGAAAAACGAGCAAATTCTTGAAAAAGCTTTACAGTTTATCCGAAACCAAAAGAAATATAATACCCCTTAATCAAGAAACGAGTCTGTTAGGCACTTCTTGATTAAGGGAGATAGATCATGCATAAGAAAAACGCGTGAAACCAAGTAAGAATATGGTTTTACGCGTTCTTTTTATTTACCTATTTATCAATTCTTCAGTTATTTGATACTGATGCAGGGTCTAATTATTGCTATGTACGGCTTATCCCTTATAATCGGGATCGAGAATCACAATTTCTACTCTTCGATTCTTCCTCCAGTTTTCCTTGGAAGTATTAGGAGCTACCGGGCGTGTATCTCCATACGCGACAGCAGTAAAGCGACTTTTCCCCAACCCTTTAGTATGGGAGGTTAAGTAACGAATCACACTGCTTGCCCTGGCCCCGGATAATTCCCAGTTTGACGGATAGCGGAATGTAGAGATCGGCCTGTCATCTGTATGTCCTTCTACTTTCACATCATTAGGAATATGGTTGAGCAGCGTTCCTACTTTCGTTAAAAATGGACCGCCCGAATGTAGAATCTCAGCTTCTCCAGTTTCAAACAATAACTGCTCTTGTAAAACTAAGACCACTCCGCGTTTCGTTCGAGTAGCAGAAATAATATCATTTAATTGGTTCTTATTAAGGAATTGATTAACCTCTTGCATGACATTATCCAGCTCGTCTTTGTTCTCATCCTGATCCTTTTGACTTTCTGCCAAATTGTCAGGATTTTGATTGGGGTCTTCAAATTCGTTATTCTTTTCCCCATTTTCTTGAATCTTCGTTTGCTCTGTTGGATATTCCTCTTCGACCGGGGAAGGATAGAAATCCAAGATCATTCGATTTCTGAATGACTCAGCAATGGCATTGAATTTTACCAAATTTATTTGTGACATGGAAAAGAGCAGGATAAAAAACACTAGAATCAATGTAATCATATCAGCATATGTTGTCATCCACTTAGGTGCACCATTTTGATCCTTTTTCTTACGTTTTCTAAGCTTCATTGGCAGCTTCTCCCAGTGGTTCTTCCTGAGCCGCTTCATCTGCCAGCTTCTTATCCTCCTCAGATAAGAATGCGCTTAATTTCTCTTCAAGAATCTTAGGGTTCTGTCCTGACTGGACTCCGATGACACCTTCTATAATGACTTGTTTCATAAACAATTCCTGCTCGGTCCTATTTTCAAGTTTGCCCGCCATAGGTATGAAAACTAAATTGGATAGCAGCGTTCCATAAAAAGTGGTTAACAAAGCGACTGCCATTTTAGGGCCGAGCGTTTCAGGACTTGTAAGACTCTCAAGCATAAGCACGAGACCAATCAAAGTTCCTATCATCCCCCAGGCAGGAGCATATTCTCCCGCCTTCTCTAAAATGGCTCTGCCTCGCTGATGTCTTTCTTCCACTGCCACGATCTCCGCATTCATAATATCGTTAATAACTTCTGGTTCTATTCCATCTACGGCAAGCAGAATCCCTTTCTTTATAAAAGGATCTTCAACATCTTCAAGTTCTGCTTCCAGTGCCAAAAGGCCTTCTCTCCGAGCGCGTTCAGAAAGCTTAACAAACAGGTTAATCAACTGCCGGAGATTCATATCCTGTTGTTTAAACGCCTCTTTTGTTACACGAAAAGTCAATTTCACTTCCGAAATATTAAAGTTTACAAGGATAGCAGCGATTAAACCGCCTAGCACAATGACAATCGAAGAGGCTTGTATGAAAGAAGTCATTCCACCAAATCCAGCATTGGACATTATACCAAATATGACCATAATGAACCCCAGGGTTATTCCAATTGGCGTTAACAAATCTCGCTTGTTCATAAATCTCTCTCCTCAATTTCGTACAGATACAGTCTATTTACTATATCGGCACTATTTCGATTGAGTTGAGTTTCTTTCGACAATTCTATGAGGTAAAATCACATTTTGTTCATCTACTTCTTCTTTATTCATGAATTTTGTTAACAGTCTCATGGCGACTGCACCAATATCGTACATAGGCTGTACCACGGTTGATAGTGTTGGACGAACCATCGTTGCCAGACGGGTGTTATCGAATCCGAAGACTTCCAGATCTTCCGGCACGTTCAAACCATGATCCTGAGCACCATGGATAACTCCCAGCGCCATTTCATCTGAAGACACAAAAACCGCTTTAGGACGCTGGTTTAGTTCTAGAATCTGCTCCAGTGCTTCAATTCCAGAATCATAGGAATAATCCCCGGATACAATCCAATTTTCTGTATCCTCGAATCCGTATTCTTTCATTGCACGTTTATACCCTTCAAGCTTCTGATCATTAACATGAGTATTCTCAGGACCTGATACAAAAGCTACCGGCTGATTATTTCGCGCCACTAATAATTCAGTAGCATCATAGGCCGCTTGCTGATAGTTGATATTAACTGCAGGAGTTTCGCCGGTTTCATCGACTGTAGCAGCTAATGCGATCGGTACGGAGGAATTCTTAAACTCGCGGATGTGATCTTCGGTAATTTTTCCGCCCATAAATACTAGACCATCTACCTGTTTTCCAAGCATCGTATTGATAAGATGAAGTTCTTTATCTTTATTCTGATCAGAGTTACTTAAAATAATGTTGTAATTATACATAGTAGCGATGTCCTCAATACCTCTTGCCAGTTCAGCAAAGAAGATACTGGAGATATCAGGGATGATGACCCCTACTGTCGTTGTCTTCTTACTAGCCAATCCTCGTGCTACAGCATTGGGACGGTAGCCTAGACGCTCAATGGCATCATGTACTTTCTTCCTCGTTGCTGGTTTTACGTTCGGGTTGCCATTGACCACTCTTGAAACAGTTGCCATTGACACATTTGCTTCTCTTGCAACATCATATATTGTTACGTTCATTCTGAATCCTCCCTTGTCCGATTTCCATGGTACGAAATATTTAATAAAATAATCATACGATAGTTCATTGTGTTCCGCAATGTTAGTATGTCTTTTGTACTTTTAAAATACCCTTTCCATTATAACGGATTCTTCCTTCACACAAAAATAAGTTAGACTGGTTCTCCAGCCTAACTTATTTCTCCCGATTCATTATTTAGCAATTACTTTAGTTAATTGCTGCATGAAATCATTGAACATCGGGATATCCATTTGCTGTGCTGAATCTGAAAGTGCCACTGCAGGGTCCGGATGTACTTCTGCCATCACTCCATCCGCACCAATAGCTAAAGCTGCCTTAGCTGCTGGGAGCAGGAGATCTCTTCTTCCCGTAGAATGGGTCACATCCACCATTACCGGCAAGTGAGTTTCCTGTTTCAGGATAGGAACTGAAGATATATCTAATGTATTTCTCGTTGCTTTCTCGTACGTTCTGATTCCTCGTTCACATAAGATAATCTTATCATTCCCTCTTGAAATGATGTATTCTGCTGCATTGATAAATTCGGAAATTGTAGCAGACATCCCTCTTTTTAATAAAACAGGCTTATTAACGGAGCCTGCTGCTTTAAGTAGTTCAAAATTCTGCATATTGCGAGCTCCTATTTGAATAACATCCAGATAGTCCAATGCTTCTTCTAAATCAGCAGGGTTTACAATTTCTGAAACGACAGCTAAATCCTGTTCATCAGCTGCTTGTTTGAGGATTTTCAAGCCCTCTAACCCCAGCCCCTGGAAATCGTAAGGAGAGGTTCTCGGTTTAAAGGCACCGCCTCGCAATAACTTCAATCCTTGTTTCTTAACTGCTTCAGCAACTGTTGCCACTTGATCGTAGCTTTCTACTGAACACGGCCCCATGATAAAGTGAGGCTGTCCATCACCAATTCGTTCGCCTTTTATATCAACGATTGTATCCTCAGGTTTTTTCTTTCGCGAAACCAATAAAGCTTTACGATGATCATCTTCTTGAAGTTCAAGTGCTGCTTTAAAAATTTCTTTAAATAAATGGACAATTGTAGAATCCTCAAAAGGTCCGCCATTATGTTCTGACAAATGATCCAGCATAACTCTTTCCCTTACTGGGTCAAAACGGTTCATCCCCTGCTGTTCTTTAATTTGGCCAATTTCCTTTACTAGATCACCGCGTTTATTGATTAAATTCAAAAGCTGCAAGTTTACCTCATCTAGTTGTCCACGCAGTTCATCAAGTTTCTGATTACTCATTGTCCATCCCCCTCTGTTTTGTTTAATGAAATGACAAAATATGATACATTCAAAGATAATTAGGGATAATTATAGCTAAGATTATGGCACTTGTCACCCTTCTCACCAGATTTAATAAATAAGAAATTTAAGAAAATTAGTTTCTGGAGGTACATAACCGAATGAATGAAAAATTATTTGCCCTCGATATTGGCACCAGATCAGTCGTGGGCATCATTCTAGAAAAAGCTGGCGACTTCTATCGTATAGCTGACCATATTACAGAAGAACATACTGAACGATCCATGCTTGATGGACAAATCCACGACGTAGTTGCCGTTTCTAAAGTCATCACTAAAGTAAAAGAACGACTTGAAGTAAAACATGGTCCTTTAAAAAAAGTTTGTGTAGCTGCAGCCGGACGTGCGCTGAGAACGAAGAAAACGAAAATCAGTCAAGATGTTTTTCAACAGCCGCTTATGACTCGTGAGGATATTATGCATCTTGAATTAAATGCTGTGCAGCAAGCACAATACCAGCTTGCTCAAATGACCGAAGAATCCCAGGAGGCGGCGTACTACTGCGTCGGATATTCCGTTCTCCACTATCATATTGATGGGCAGAAAATCGGCTCTCTTATCGATCAACAAGGTCAGATTGCTCAAGTGGAGATTATTGCTACCTTCCTTCCAAAAGTGGTAGTGGACTCCCTACTATCAGCCTTAAGTCGTTCAAATTTAGCAATGGAAGCTTTAACTCTTGAGCCGATCGCTGCCATCCAAGTGCTCATCCCCCCTTCGATGAGAAGATTGAATGTCGCCTTGGTGGATATTGGTGCAGGAACTAGTGACATCGCAATAACAAATTCGGGTACGGTTATCGCTTATGGAATGGTCCCTTCTGCTGGAGACTCAGTTACCGAAGCCATAAGCGACGAATACCTGCTGGATTTCCCTGATGCTGAACGAGCAAAGAGAGAGCTGACGACAAAAGGATATACTTCTATCACTGATATATTGGGATTAGAATCTACTATTCATTACGCTGAGGCGGTAAGTAAAATTGAAGATTCTCTAAAATCACTGGCTGAGCAAATTGCAACAGAAATTCTACACCTTAATCACTCTGCACCCAAAGCAGTTATGTTAGTAGGCGGCGGAAGTCAAACCCCAGAACTTTCTAAATATCTTGCAGAATCCATGGGGCTGCCGGCTAACCGAATAGCCATCCGCGATATAAGAGCCATTCAACAATTAAAGGATCATGATCAACTTTCTCATGGACCAGAATTAGTTACGCCCATTGGAATAGCTATCGCGGCCAAGCAAAATCCAATTCAGTATAAAAATGTGATTGTGAATGGACAGACCATCCGATTATTTGATATGAAACGATTAACCGTAGGAGATTGTATTTTGGCAGCCGGCATTGAATTAACGAAGCTTTACGGGAAACCTGGGGAGGGTTTCATGATCGAACTGAATGGCAAGAGATTACCTCTCGAAGGTGCTTTTGGTTCTCCGCCGTGTATCTTAAGAAACGGTACTCTTACCTCCATAGAGTCACCTGTGAGTGAAGGAGACGATATTCGTATTGAGCAGGGCATCAACGGTCAGCCTCCCGATTTAACAATAGAAGACTTGATCGGTGACTTCGAGCGCATTCACTTAACTTACAATAATGAGTTTTTCTCATTTACTCAGCCAGTTGTATTCGTTAATGGCTCATTAGCTAAAGCAGACTATAAGGTTAAAGATCAGCAGCGAATTGAATATTTCCCAGTAACTACTTTAGCTGAATTAAAAAAGGTATTGACCAGGTTAAAGAAGTGGGTGGAACCCGCCTCCTCTACTCATTTTGTGACGGTCAATCAACACTTGTTTGAGCTTAAACCTGCTACAGCCCCTCTATTAATTAATGGAGAATCAGGAAGAATGGAAGACACGATCAAGCATGAAGACACGATTGATACGAAGATGAACTGCGGACTGCCCTTAAGAAGCGTCTTAGAGCAGCTGGACAAGCCTTATCTATACGAAATAGAGGTATTCTTTAATAATAAACCAATCAATCTTACACAAGCTTTATGTGAAGTTAAAAGAAATGGTGAAAATTTAGCAGAAGAGGATCTAGTCTTTCCAAATGATCATCTAATTATCACAGAAAAAGAAAAGCAACCCTTTATTTTTCAGGATATATTTAAATGGACAGATATTCAGTTATCATCGATACCAACCCGATATAAAATTTATCGAAATGAAACAGTCTGTACCTTTAACGACACCATTGTTTCTGGAGACCGTTTATCTATCGACATGAAGAATTAAATTGAACTCCCGCCGAACATTTGCTCATCAAATGAACTGCTGAATAAAAGAACCCCGAACCAAAAGGTAACCATGGTTCGGGGTTTTTGATATTCAAGCTTGAATTGAGCCACAGCTTCATCCGATTATAAACGGTTGTGCAGCTGATCAGCTGTGATAGAAAAGTGACTTTCATGCCATGTAACCTGCTGGTTTTGAAAAAGCAGGACTTGCGGTGATTCATGCTTAACATTAAATCTTTCCGCAATTTTATTTGAAAGATCTCTCGACTGCTGAATATTTAAAATACAGCAGGGAAAATCCGACTGTTTACTAAATTTCTCATACTCACTCTTTGCCTGTGCACTGATAGGGCAAGTTAAACTGTGTTTTAATAAGAAAAAAGCACCTTGGTCTAGTTCTGCTTCTAACTCTTCTTCTGATTGAACAATGTTCAAGTCCATAAACATCCTCCTTACCTAATACCTAAAGCAGCTGCGATGGCTTTTTCCAGCTCTATCTATAATCCGGTAAACCTCGTATGCAAAAGTCTTTCTTATGGAATTAAAATAATAACAAATAGATTCGAATATTGAAAATAGATGGACTTCTCCATCCAAAAACTGGTGGAAACCACTAAGGCTTCCACCAGTTTTTATTAAAGATTATTAGTTGTCGTGGAGTCTTGCTGTTTTTCCAGTTCCTGAGCAGCTTCTTCGATTGCTTCTGCAACTTCTTGTGCCGCACGCTCAGCTTCCTCTTCGTCGCTGCTTCTAAAGTTCTTCACTTTACTTTGAATATTCTTTGTAGAATCCTTAACTTTAGAACCTAGCTCCTGAGATTTTTCAGAGACATTTTTAGTGAAATGGGAAGATGATTCTACTGCGCGGTTTTTCCAATCTCCGCTTTTTTCATAAGCTGTGTCTTTCCATACTCCGGCTTTTTCTTTCCATCCGCTTGAACTCTCATTCAGATTCTCTCTTAACTCACGGCCTGATTTAGGGGCAAACAGCAAAGCAACCGCTGCTCCTACTAAACCGCCAATTAAAGATCCAAGCACAAAATCTCTTCCGTTGTTATTCCCTGTTTTATTCTGTTCTTCATTCATTTTTACATTCCTCCCAATAAGATATTTATTTCTTTGCTCTTTTCCATAAATTGATCGCTACTTGTCCCCACTTCATGGCTTGAGCAGCGTTATCAGTATTATCATTGACTGATGAGCTGATCCCTCTGGAAATGGATCGCAGAGATTGATTGAATTCCTGTACGGAATCCCCAATTCCTTTCACACCGTCAACAAGAGTATTCAGCTTTTGAGATTTTTCCCCTACATCTTCTGCTAATTTATTTGTTTTATTTAACAAAGCTGTCGTTTCCAGGGTAATTCCTTCCATTTGCTTTTCTACGCCTTCTAATGTATCGGCCACATTGTTCATGGTTCGGCGCACAGCCATTAACGTTCTTGCCAAGAAGATAACTAAAACAGCAAAGGCAACTGCTGCAATTAGAGCTGCGATGTATAATATAATTATCATATCCCCAAGACACTCCTTCACCTATGTATTTATACAATTTAGTTTATTCCCCAAATGGGTATTTTTAAACGTTTTCTTTTGCTATATGGTTATTATTCGTTACAGCATTGCCAATTTCCTCTATGTTTTAGAGGATTGTAAAATTTTATCATTCAGCTGCTTACATAAAAAAAGCGCGAAAGGCTTTCCTCCCGCACTTATGTTTATTAATTTTCTTCCTCGTATGCCTGTTGAAATTTCTGAATGTCTCCTGCTCCCATAAAGAGCAGTACTCCGTCAGAATATTCTTCTAATTGTTTCGTATCTTCCAATTCCAAAAGCTTTGAATCAGGAATCAATTCCTGCAGTTGATCAATGGTCATCTTCCCGCTGTTCTCCCGGGCAGAACCGAAGATATCACAAAGAAATACGTGATCCGCAAGTTTTAGACTGTCGGCGAATTCATTTAAAAATGTTTTAGTACGTGTAAAAGTGTGAGGCTGAAAAATAGCTACTACAGGACGATCTGAATACTTTTTTCTTGCCGAATCAATCGTCGCGGTAATTTCGATTGGATGATGTGCATAGTCGTCCACGAGAATTTGGTCTTTCCACTTCTTCTCAGTAAACCTTCTTTTAACCCCTTTAAATGTAGACAGTTTACTAATCTGCTCAGGCTTCATATCCTCATAGTGACAGATGGCAATAACACTAAGAGCGTTTAAAACATGGTGGTCGCCAAATTGCGGAATTGTAAATGATTCATAAAAAGTGTTACGAACAAACACATCGAACGTCGTACCAAATTCATCTTCCGCTACGTTTTGAGCCTGAAAATCATTTGAATCGGCAAAGCCATAATACAATACAGGTACGTTCGCCTGGATATGCTGCAGGTGTTCATCATCTCCACAGGCAATGATTCCTTTTTTCACTTGTTTAGCCATTTGCTGAAAAGCTTGAAATACATCCTCAATGCTCGTAAAGTAATCAGGATGATCAAAGTCAATATTTGTCATGATGGCATAGTCTGGTTGATATGAAAGGAAATGCCTGCGATATTCGCATGCTTCAAAAGCAAAATATTGACTATCTGCATGACCTTTTCCTGTTCCATCACCAATTAAGTAGGAGGTTGGATAGTTTTCAGATAGTACATGGGCCAACAATCCAGTCGTGGAGGTTTTCCCATGAGCACCTGTTACAGCTATACTTGTATATTGCTGCAGCCATTCTCCTAAAAATTCATGATAACGATAGTAAGGGAGACCAAGTTCTTTAGCCCGTACAATTTCTTCATGATCATCAGAAAAAGCATTTCCCGCAATTACGGTTAAGCCGTCCCCAATATTATCTTTTGAAAAAGGCAGAATTTCTATATTTCTTGCTTCCAGAGTTTCCTGGGTGAAAAAACGTTTATCAACATCTGAGCCTTGCACCTGCTGTCCTGAATCATGCAAGATTTGGGCGAGCGCACTCATTCCTGTTCCTTTAATACCAATAAAATGGTAAGTTGTCATAAACAAGAACCTCCAAAATAAAGTGGATCACTTTAGTATAGTATATGTATCTTTTCTTAAGTTGCGATTTAATTAGCAGTGATAAAAATACCCTCACCTGTAAGAACGCCTAACTATTTTATCATGGATTTCTACTGATAAAAAGCTTCTCTTTTTATGGTTCCATAATATCAGAAGGAAAAAGGCACTGCTCAACCAACAAGGGTGCCTTTAAGGTTAATTCTGTTCCACATACTCTACATATTCTAATCGCGGATTCGGTTTGTAACGGCGTCCTTCTTTAGCTTCCGGTTCTCCGTTTACAAGAACATTATCACCAGTAAAACCCATGCCGATCTTTAACAAGCTTCCTCCTACCCCGTACATGTCGACAGGGACTTTCTTTTCTTCAAATGATCGAATCCGTTCTTCTGTAAAACCGCCGCTGACTACAATTTTCACATGTTTAAAGCCCTCTTTATCTAACGCACGTCTTAAGGCAAAAACAAGCTCCGGATTTACACCCCGCGGGTCAAATGTACCCATCAAATGCTGGTTGCGAAGAAAGTACTTATCTACGAGAGCTCTTGATGTATCTAAGCGGACTCCCTTAAGCTCCTCCCCAAATTCTCTTGCTACTTTCAAGGAATCTGTGATGACATCATTGTTATAATCGACAAGTGCCATTAACTGATCTTCGGGAAATTGAGCTTGATATGCTCTCGAAGCTGCCACTACATCACCTCTGAACATTTGAATGAGGGCATGAGGCATCGTTCCCATACCTTCTTTCCCCCACCATTCGTTCATCGCATGTGTTGCCTGAGCTGTAGAACCGCCGATGGACGCAGCATAGCCATCACCCGCTTGCTGCGTATAGTGATCATCGCGATCCCCCATAAAGATAATCGGTTTTTGTTTACCTGAATACCTTGCTGCCTTCACAACGTTATAAACATTTGTTGCCACAGAGGTTCGTCTTGCTAATATACCGTCAATAATGCCTTCCAAATATCCAAAGCTTTGATATGAACCAGTGACCGTAAGTACAGTCTCAAAAGGACTGATCTTATCTCCATCCTTAAGCGAATAGATCTCCAACTCTTGCGGTTGCTCTGCAAAAGTGTGGATAAGAGCAATCGTTTCATCTGTCCCACACAGAACTCCATGATTTTTTTGAAAGAATTGCATCGTCACATGATTATCGGGTAAGTGGTGTTCCACAATTTCTTTTGTTTTGAGAAAATAAACGGCGGAGAACCAGCCTTCTCCGACTCGCTCATCAAATTTAAATGTTTTATTTGTTAAACGGGATATTTCTCCATTTAATTTTAGCTCGATTTCCTTCATGATTTTTCTCCTTAGACATTTGAATCGTTTCATTTTATACATATTTTATCATATAGAACAAACTCAATTTTCACAAGAATACTGATTCAGCTGATTCTATCCTTAAGTGTAGCACAGCTTTATAAGAATATCCTTACCTTCCCTTATGCTCCAGATCCAGTCATTTCTTCTATTTGCTTCTGGTTCAGTAAAATATCTCTCGGCTTACTTCCTTTTTGTTCAGAAATTATACCATACTCCTCCATTTGATCAATAAGCCGTGCAGCTCTATTATAGCCAACTTTGAACCTTCTCTGAAGAAGCGAGGCGCTTGCACCATTCTGGTCCACCACAAATTGAACAGCTTCGTTAAACAACTCATCCGTTTCTTCTTCAGTAGAAACTTGCTTAATTAATTCATCTTGTTCAAATAAATACTGAGGCGGGGCAATTTTTTTAATATAGCCGGTAACTCGCTCAATTTCATCATCAGAAACAAATGCTCCCTGAATTCTTCTAGCCTGTCCAGAACCATTTTCAACAAACAGCATGTCTCCCTTTCCAAGCAGCTTTTCCGCTCCTCCGGAATCAATAATGGTTCTTGAATCAACCTGAGAAGAAACACTAAACGCTATTCTTGTAGGAATATTTGCTTTAATTAATCCTGTAATGACATCCACTGAAGGACGCTGAGTTGCTACTAGCAAGTGGATTCCGCATGCCCGGGCTTTCTGAGCAATTCGGCAAATAGAATCTTCAACATCCTGCGGAGACACCATCATTAAGTCAGCAAGTTCATCAATGACTATTACCAGATAAGGTAGTTTTTCACTTGCTCTGTTCTGTTTAATCATTTTGTCGTTGTAGCGTTCAACGTCTCTTACACTCTCTTCAACAAATTTCTCATAACGCTCTTCCATTTCCTTTACGGCCCATTTTAATGCCGTAGTTGCCGCTTTTACATTGGTAATCACCGGCGAAACTAGGTGAGGCAAGTCATTATATGGGGCGAGTTCCACCATCTTCGGATCGATTAATAGAAATTTCACATCTTCATGGTGAGCTTTGTAAAGCAAACTTACTAAAATCGTATTTATACAAACACTCTTACCTGAACCCGTAGCTCCAGCAATCAGACCATGAGGCATTTTTTTGAGATTCGTGACTACCGAATCGCCTCCTATATCCAGCCCTAGCCCCACGGATAAAGGAGAAACGTCATTTTTAAACGCTTGAGATTCAAAGATTTCCTGCAATCCAACCATTTGCGGCTGAGTGTTAGGCACTTCAATACCGACTGCCTGTTTTCCAGGAATTGGAGCCTCAATTCGAATATCTCTCGCTGCCATACTCAACTTAATATCATCAGAAAGATTCGTAATTTTACTAACTTTGACCCCAGGTTCAGGCTGCACTTCGAAACGAGTCACCGTCGGCCCTTTCATCGCGTTTACTACTTTTGCTTTTACGTGAAAGTGCCGTAAAGTCGTTTCCAACAATTCCATTTGCTCCCTGACCCATGTTTCATCTTCATCAGAACGAACCACAGGATCTTCAAGTAAATGTAGAGGTGTGGAATAGGTGACTCTTTCATCCTTTATTTCTTCCTTGGTCTCAAGAGAAGTCACTTTAGGAGCTGCCTCCTGATTGTTATCGCCAGATTTTTTCTCCCCCAGTTGCTTCTGGTCTCTAGTCCGTTTATCTCTCGGAGTCATCAGCACATTGAATGGCACATGTCGTTTGGGCTTTGAATTTTCTTTTGGTCGCTCTTTTTTCCCAAACTCCTGCTTTTCCTCATGTGCCTCTGTTTTGTTACTCACTTCAAGATCTTCTCGTGAAGTTTCTTCAACTGCAAGCTCTGAGTCCCCCTCTGAGCGGATGGTAACAGTTTCATTTTCTACCCCTGTATTTTCCTTTGGATGAGCAACGGCACTTGGACCCTGCTCCTCTAAAGCGCTTGTCGGTTCAAATTCCTCATCTGTAAAAGGTTCAGCTCGTTCCAGCTCTATCTCTCCATCAATTTCTTCTGAATCGGGTTGTTCCTCAAAGGCGAGCAGTGTAGAGGATTTGTTTTCTTCAACTATTAATTCTTCCTCATCCTCCAGCATCGGAGCTGCTTCGTTTTCTTCAGCTTCTAATTCTTCCTCATCCTCCAGCATCGGAGCTGCTTCGTTTTCTTCAACTTCTAATTCTTCCTCATCCTCCAGCATCGGAGCTGCTTCGTTTTCTTCAACTTCTAATTCTTCCTCATCCTCCAGCATTGGAGCTGCTTCGTTTTCTTCAAACTCTACAGGTTGAGCTGCTTCAACACCCGATCCTTCATTTTCTTTTGCAGCGTAACTATTCTCATAACTATCTGCTTCTAGTCTTTCCTGGTCCATCTTATGAGTATTTAAAAAGCTTAAAGAATTTTCTTCAATCTCATTAGTTCCAGTTTCCTTCTCGTCTTCTATCGATGTATTTATTGAAGAATTCGAAGCAGGAATGACCTCTTCTTTATGATACGCTGATCCTTCTAGAGAAGCTGCTTCTTCTCTTATTTCTACTTTTTTCTCATTGGATTTCTTTGCACTACCCATTTGTCCTCTTAAACGCTTTCTGAAGTCCTGCCACTCTTGTTCATCATGAGAGTAGTGTATTTTGTCTTCTACTACCTTTGAAAACTCTGTGTCTTTCTTCTCTTTTGTCTGCCGATTGTGGTAACCATAAATAGGTGAAGGAACCTCTGTCGGGGTAAATGGGATTGAATTAGTTTCCGGCAGCGGTTCTTTTTTCGGCTTTTTGTTTTGTTTAGGTTTCTGGCTGAATGATGACTTTCTCTCCGATGTGCTTGTTTCCCGCTGTCTCGGTGGTCTTGGTTTTTGAGTCTCAGAAGGTTTAGATACAGGTTCTGATTTATGAAGATCAGGGATAACAGGAAATCTAAATTCTCCTGATTTAGGGTATTTATAAGTCATTTTTGTTTTGGCATTTACTTCACTTTGAATAGTTCGTGGCTTATAATCCTTTTGATCGCCTTTGGATACTCTAGATTTTGGCTGACCACTCTCGCTATTTTCCTCTTCAAACATTTGTTTGAATTTGTTTTTAAATTCCTTCCACACTAATAATCACACTCTCTCTCTAAGTTCATAATTGTATGTGTTTATTTTCATTTTAACAGGTTTTCACAGCTTATTGGTTTACAATCCGTTTAAATATTTCGGGATAATCCAACAAAAAAAGCAGCGCCCTCCTAAATTGGAGAGAACGCTGCTCATTTCCAGCAGGAATTAAAATTCATAAACATCGCCTGGCTGGTAGTTTCCTTCCAGAACTAATATCCCTTTTTCTTTAGGTGCATCAGGGAGGTTAAGCTCTTTAGCTGAGCAAATCATACCACTTGAAGGTACTCCTCGAAGCTCAGCGTCTTTGATTTTCATTCCACTTGGCATAACTGCTCCCGGCTTAGCAACTACCACAAACTGACCTTGGTCAATATTAGGAGCCCCGCATACAATTTGCAAGGTTTCATCCCCTACATCCACGTGGCACACGCTAAGTTTATCTGCATTTTCGTGAGCTCCCTTTTCTTTCACATACCCTACAACAAACTTCGGACTTAAATCGAAGTCCAGTGAATCATCCAAACTCTGTTGTTGGAATAAATCTTTTATTTGCGAAAGCAATGCTTCAGTTAAACGAATTTTGCCGTGATCAGCCAGATTAAAATGGGCAGAAGCGTTAAAGATGTTATAACCTAAAAGAGTACCCTCTTCCTCGTTCGTAATCTTAACAATGTCACCATATGTTTCATACGTAAAGTTTAACCGGTCTCCATCGTTAACAGGTAGGATTAAAACGTCACCGACCCCCGTTTTGTTGTAAAACACATCCATATTCTAATCTTCCTTCCTTGTTTGATTAGGTTTCTTTTGAGCGAGGATAAAAATAGGTTCCAGCTGCTTGTCCTCATACAAGAAGGACAAGGAGGTAACCGGCACGGTACCTTCAGCGAAAAACTGCATCGCCATCTGCGCCAAAATATCATAGCCTTGCGGGTTTTGCACATCAGCAAAAATAATTACATCCTGGTGAGGAATACTGATCGCTAATTCCCCTTTGCACTCTGCTTTAAGTTCCTCCAATAATACTTCATTGAGTATGCGGCTTGCATCATAGCCATCCTTAGTAGAGTGGAAATAGAAATCATTCCCATAAACTGTATCTTTCTTCATTTTTACAGGAAGAGAACGCACATTGAAACTAGCTACTTCTTTAATTCTTTCCTTCGTCCAGTTTTCTTTTTCTAACATATTTTCATCAATTAACTGGTAGGACTTACCAAGGTCAAGCGCATAATATATTCTAGTTTCAGCAGTATGATCTGTATAGATCAACGTTTTTCCAGTTTCTGTATGATCAGGAAAAGAAGCAGCTCGAATTACAGGAAAGATGTTTTCTTCTTTACCTGTCAGGTAATGCGTTTCATTCATTACTCTGAGAGCTTCCTGAACATGATCCTCTAGTTCATCGATCGCCTCTTCTCCTCGAGATTCGAACTTAGCGATTACGTTGGGGAGTGTGATGGTAATGCCTTTCCCCGTTTCTTTCCATTCAATTCTAAACGTGTCTTTATCTCGGTTATACTTTGTAGTCCATTGTTCATTAACCAAACGTTCTTCTAATTTTTTTTTCATTTTAATGCTTGTCATTTTCATCTGGTTTTCCTCCTTTATTCAGGGGAAGAAATTTACTTCGTCGTCTATTTTAGCATATCCTGTTTAATTATGACGGTTCTATTATTATAGACGAAGACTGAAAGAACTATAAAGAAAAAAGCTGTGCACAAGCACAGCTGATTTACCTGTTAACTTTATTCATGAACTCTTCAATTTCTTCCCTTGATTTACTCTTCTTACTTACAAACCTGCCGACTTCTTTTCCTTCTTGAAACGCTAGAAAACTCGGAATCCCAAATACATCGTATTCTGCACATCTATGAATAAATTGATCTCTGTCCACATACACAAATTTCCAAGTCTGAAATTCTTGTTCTATCTCCGGAAGGACAGGTTCGAGTACTCGACAGTCCGGACACCAGTCTGCAGAAAATAACAGAACAACCTGGTTCTCATTCATCAATTGGTTAAATTGGTCATCTGATTCAAGAGTGATCATCTACATTCCTCCTAAGTCATTTTAGCATATCATCAATCATATTCAATTTTCATGTCTCCTGGAGCGATCCAACCTTTTTTCCTAAATCCCCACGCGATTAAGTAGCTTAAACATGCAGGGGCGAGCACGTGAAGTAATAAAATCGTCCAAAATAACTGCCAGCTGAACCCCATGGACTGAAAGGTCATAATCTGACCTACAAACCCGCTCGTCCCCATGCCGGCTCCAGGTGCATTATTCTCCAATTTCAGCCAAACTGTAGCCATTGGTGCTAAAATGGCTCCTGTCAAGGTAGGGGGGAGTAAGATAATGGGTTTCTTTACAATGTTGCCGACTTGAAGCATGGACGTCCCAATTCCCTGTGCAAGAAAACCACCAAATCCATTATCCCTGTAACTGATGGTGGCAAAACCGATCATCTGGGCCGCACAGCCGATCGTCGCAGCTCCGGCAGCAATTCCGTCTAAGGATAGCATGATTGCAATAGCTAAGCTAGATATTGGCGCAGTAAGAGCAATGCCCATAAGTACTGCCACTACCACTCCCATAATAAAAGGCTGCTGAAGGGTTGCCCAATTAATAACGTCCCCAAACCATGTCATAAAATGATTAATAGGCGGACCTACAAATGCTCCCACTATGAATCCAGCTGCAATGGTAACAAAAGGAGTTAAAATGATATCCATTCTTGTTTCTTTGCTTATAGCTTTCCCGAACTCCGCTGCAATTAAAGCCGACACGTAACTTCCAGCTGGCCCGCCAAGATCCGCTCCAAAGGCACCGCTGAATAAGGCTGCAAATATGACTAGAGGCGGCGCCTGCAGACCATAGGCAATCGCTACTCCAATCGCTCCGCCCCATATTTTCGAGTCCATCGCAAAGGTCCCCATTTCGATTAAGGGGTCTCCTATTGGCGCATATCCAATTTGCTCTCCGACAGTTTTTATAATTAATCCAATAATTAATGATGAAAAAAGACCTAGTGCCATATAACTAAGCGCAGTGATTAAATACGTTTGTACTGAAATATGAATCCCTTTTTTATTTAAGAATGCTTTCATACATACCCCTTCTCTCTTTTGATCCGAACTATATTTTACACAATAAAATAACATGTGTAAATACACTGAGACTTTATGATTATTTCAATCAGGATATACCGTTATTTTGATTGATTCCTCCTATTATCGGTATTGTTTTTCTAGACCAATAGTTCTATAATTAGAATTTATATAGAACTAGCAATTTAATGAACCTATTAAGGAGGGACAAGGTGAATACAATTAAAAGTCGTGTTCGACTCATATTAATCTTATCTTTAGTAAGTATCGTGATTCTTATTGGCTTCTCTACATACTTTTTTAATCAGCAGTCTAAACTAGCCGATAAGAGTCGTGAAATTCAAGGAGCACTTATCCACAGTCAAGAAATTAATTCACAGATGTCACGTACAACGAGAAAACAAGAAGCATTTCTTAATGACCCAAAAGAGAAAAAAGCTGAAGAGGTGAAGGCAGGAATTCAGCGAGTTGAAAAATTAGCATCCACTAGTTCTGAAACTTACTCACAATATCCTGACATTTCTAATGCATTTTCTAAAATCAACACGAGTGCTTCGGAATACGAGAAGGAATTAGATCCTCTTGTCAATATGTTTCGGCTTGTAGGCTTTTCGGAAAATGAAGGAATGTATCAATACATAAGGAAATCATACAAAGAATTTAAAGATTCCATTAATCAATTGAACCAGCCCGCCTTGATGAACACGCTTCTCGAAATGAAAATTAATGAACTTGCTTACTTGAATAACCCCACAGAATCCAACTACACCTCATTTAATAAGAGTGCAGATAACTTCAAAGAGAACATTGAGCAAGTCAATTTTAATGATGAACAAGCCGCTCAGTTAAATAGAAGCTTACTTAAATATAAACAAACTCTTAATACTATTCACGGCACCTACACTCAAGCTGACGAGATAAGCTCATCTTTTGAAGATATCTCCTCAGACGTAGCTAACCATGTAAATCAGGTCATGGCGGCTACCGAGCAAATTAATAACAAGACTGAGAAACAGCAAGCAAGCATGAAAAAAACCTTGATGATTTTACTTGCTATCATAGGAAGTATTGCTTTATTAGTCACCTTCATCACAGGTATTGTATTAATTAAATCTATTTCAAAATCTATAAAAGAATTAAAAAACGGGGCTTCCATCATTGGAGAAGGCAACCTATCTTATCGAATTGATCTCCATTCCAAGGATGAGATGTCAGAACTAGGCTCTCAGTTTAACAGTATGGCTGAAAAAATGGAGCATTCAGTTAAGAAACTGCTGCAGGCATCCGGCGTCTTAAATACCTCGTCTGATCATCTTGCAGCTGTATCTGATCAGACAACCACTCAAGCTGAAGAAGTGAATGAAGCGATCAATCAAGTCGCCATCGGTTCTCAGGACCAAGCTCAGAAGATAGAAGAAAGTACTCAATTAATTGAGCAAGTTGAAAAAGCAATTCTTCATACAAAGCAGGCAACACAAGACATTGACGGCCGTCTGCATGATGCAGATCAAGAAGGCAAGGAAGGTTTGACTACAGTGGATGAATTAGAGAAAACCTCGAATTCATTTATAGACTTAGCTACTCATATGTCCTCAGAGGTCCAGTCTGCTACTAAGCAATCCAATGAAGTCAATAAAATTGTTTCCACCATCGAAGACATTGCAGATAGTACAAATCTCCTTGCCTTAAATGCAGCAATTGAATCGGCAAGGGCGGGTGAAGCCGGTAAGGGCTTTGCTGTAGTGGCTGATGAGGTAAGGAAACTAGCAGAACGTTCTAAACAAGAAGCTCAAAGCATACACCGTTTAGTGAGTCATATGTCAGAACAAATGCTCCGCCTGTCTTCAGAAGCAGATAAATTCGAACACTATCAAGACTCTCAAAATCAAGCTGTTTCCCAAACAAAAGCAGCTTTTCACCGTATTTCCGGACATGTTCAGGACATGAACACCCAAATTATGCAAGTGAAAAATGCGGTTCAAGGCGTAGAAACAGTGAATGAAGATGTGAAAAATAAGCTACAGGACATCAGTGTGATATCAGAAGAAGCAGTAGCAACTGCTGAAGAAGTTGCAGCATCAAGTGAAAATCAACTTCAATCGATTGACCAGGTACACCAATTAGCTACCGATCTGCAAGGACTTTCCCAAGAGTTGGAAGCGGAAGTCAGCCAATTTACTATTCATGAGATGGAAGAAACGGAATTAGAGTCTGCTGAAATAGAATCTGACGGAAGTAACGATGATGAAAGGGAAGCAGAATCGAAGGAGACGGATCATGACTACCAGGACGAACGTCTTTCTTCGTAATTATGGAAAACCGAAAAGGATAATTTCCTAACAAATTAAAAAAACGTGAAATCAGACAAGTCATGTCTTGATTTCACGTTTTTTAATTCTCGAAAGAAACGGCGGAACTAATAACTTTCTCTGGCTCTGTAAGAACTCTTTTTAAAATGAATAGACTTGGCAATATTCATCATCAGCGCCGCATTATCTTCCAATTCATCTTTCTTCGAATACGTGGTTATCTTGACTCCACCCTGCCCTACTTGCAGCTCGTACTTGCTCTGCTTGTTTACAGGCATAACTCGCACATAGCCAAAACGATCCTCATCCTTAAATGATTTTAACAGCAGTCGATTTTCTTTTTGGCGAGCAGATTGATAGTTCAATTGACTGCTTTCGTCTTCCATAGAATTATAGAAAACTATAAAGGTTTGTTTATCTCCCTTAGATAAAATAATATTATTGGCGTCTTGTTCTTCCACTTTAACAGCTGAAGGTAAATACATGGATATCGTTCCTGATTTTATATTAGCAGTGGGTGTCTGTGCTTTAAATGCCTGTTGAGCTGATTCTCGAGTGTGCTGTACTATCTCTTTTTCAGAAGGGAATATGCTGCATCCTCCTAAAAAAACACTCAAAATGAGTAATAGGATTAGTTGCCTGAGCACTCCTTATACCTCCCTGTTATGAAGCTCCTTCTTTTCAAATGATACTATGTCTTAGAGCTATGGCAAGTAACATTTTTTGGTTCAAGTCCAATTGCTGGACAGCGCTTCCATAATATGTACATACTGTTCATGAATAAGTTTTAGAGGAGGCTGAAGGTATGGAACTAACTGTCTATTTAGCTGGTCAAATACACGACGATTGGCGTGAAAAAGTAAAAGAATTAGCAAAGCAGCGTGAGCTTTCGATCCATTTTACCGGCCCTCAAACAAATCATGAGCGCTCAGATAACATTGGGGAAGAGATCCTCGGAAAGCAGCCTGATCAATTATTCCGTGATGATGCCGCATCAAGTATAAATAATTTTAGAACTCAAGTGCTGTTAAATAAAGCAGACGCCGTCATAGCACTGTTTGGCGAAAATTATAAACAATGGAACACCGCTATGGATGCGAGTGCTGCTTTACAGCTTCGAAAACCGCTCATCCTTGTGCGGCCGGAATCACTCATTCACCCGCTTAAGGAACTATCCAATCAGGCAAATGTTACCGTAGAGACTATCGAACAAGCCATCGAAGTTTTAAGCTATTTGTATGAATAGCTCACCTAAAGTATGAGAACAAAGGAATCCCCGAACCAATAGAAAATGGTTTGGGGATTCCTTTGTTTTTAAGAAAAAATGAAGCGTCTCTGCAAATCCAGAGCCACTTCCTATCTATGATTTTACCTATCTTATTACATTTAAGTTTACCGTGATTGTGCTAGTATTCTCTCGGACTTTTATTGTAATTGGTCATAACGCCATTGACCTGTGAGAAGTTTAACAATATGAATGAACATTTCCGCTCTCTCAATTTCTCCATACGTAAAAATCCCAATGGCGCCTTCATTTTTTCTTACATTTTCTTTTTCTGTAAATTGATCCATGACTTCTCCTAATTCCAGCCCTTTTTCTAACCCCTGCTTGATTTGATCAGGCAGGCGGATTCTAGCCCCACTTGCGGTATAAAGATTCTCTTTCCGGTCAATCAGAGCTCCCCAGTTACAAAGATAAAGATCTTCTCCAATTTCCATAACTCCACCTTCAAGTCCGATTCCCAAATCAGCTTTCTTCATTGTCACAGACTCCCTGGCTCTGTTTATGGCACCTTCTAATGTTTCTTCATCAGAAAAAGGCTGGGCCGAAACTTTCGATTCCACATCCACCCCTATGACCTCATCTTCAGAAAAAACTTTTTTAACAGAATTTATCTTAGTGGGATTTTGTGAACCTATATAAACTTTCATTTAACTAACACCTTTCTCTTGCAGACACTTTCCCCTATATTAGCATAAAACCAGACAAACAAACATGGTGTTAGTTTAATTTAAAATGGTAGAGATCTACACGTTTTTCTTAATTAATTCAACCGTATTTTTGTCTGTATTCTTGACAAGATGAACGAGCAGCTCTTTCGCAGCCGCATAGTCATCAACATGGATAATAGATGAAGAGGTATGGATATAGCGAGAGCAGATTCCGACTACAGCGGATGGCACGCCATTATTGGAAATATGCACACGGCCGGCGTCAGTTCCTCCTTGAGAAATGAAATACTGATAAGGAATATCATTAGATTCTGCTGTATCTAAAATAAAATCACGAATACCACGGTGGGTGACCATAGATTTATCTAATATTCTTAAAAGAGCCCCTTTACCTAATTGGCCGAACTCTTTTTTGTCTCCGCTCATATCATTTGCCGGAGACGCATCTAAAGCATAGAAAATATCGGGATTAATCATATTAGAAGCGGCCTGTGCCCCTCTCAAGCCGACTTCTTCCTGTACAGTTGCTCCCGAATAAAGTTTATTAGGAAGCTTTATCCCCTGTAATTCTTTTAACAGCTCAATGGATAGACCACAGCCATATCGGTTATCCCATGCTTTTGCCAATACTTTCTTTTGATTAGCCATAGGAGTGAAAGGACAGATAGGAACAATTTGCTGCCCCGGTTTAATGCCCAGCGTTCTTGCATCCTCTCGGTCATCTGCGCCAATATCAATAAGCATATTTTTCATTTCCATTGGTTTCTTGCGCTGTTCTGGTGTCAAATTATGAGGAGGGATGGAGCCTATTACTCCAACGATAGGTCCCTGCTCGGTAATGACCTGCACTCTTTGGGCAAGAAGCACCTGATTCCACCAGCCTCCAAGCGGCTGAAAACGGATCATCCCATTATCAGTGATTTGCGTAACCATAAATCCAACTTCATCCATGTGTCCAGCAACCATTACGGTCGGTCCTTTTCCATTACGAACTCCAAATACACCGCCAAGACGATCCTGCACGAGCTCATCCGAATACTTTTCTAATTCTTGTCTCATAAAATGACGCATGTGATGTTCATTTCCTGGTGCTCCTGGCAACTCTGTTAATGTCTTAAATAATTCTTTCGTTTCTTGATTCAATATGTACAACTCCTTTTGTATGCCTCTTCTTCTATTTTAACGGAACTTTGAAAACGTTTCTACAAATCAGATTTAAAGTTTTAATTTCCTTTTAACGGGAATATTTAGTATAGTTTAATAAGAATACTGATGTGAGGTGATGGTTAAATGAATTGGAAAAAAGTCGCAATAGCAGCAGGTGTTGGAGCACTTGCAGGCTATGTAGTTAAAGAACAAGTAGGAAGCAAACAAGGAGTAACGCCTGAGAAAGCATTAAAGATTGCGAAAGAAGCTTTTAAGAAACAGGGACCGATAAGTGGTTCATGGATTTATATGAAACCAGAAGACCTTAACAAAAACGGTATTAATTACGAAGTTTACCGTGGAGGAGTCTCTAAGAACGAAGATGGACAAACGACTCAATACGAATTCTTTATCGATTCAGAAACAGGTACAATTGTAGATGTTACTGAAGAAACTGCATAACAAGAAAATCCCTTTGGCCGTAATGCCAAAGGGATTTTTTTTTTGAATTATTTATAGGTATGGGCTGGTCGGCCTAACTCGTTCATTTTTTCTCCATTTTCATTGAATTGCAAAGCACGATATTCTGCATCATGATAGAAGACATACCACGCTTGTCTTTCGTAGCCATAACCCATCCACTTCTGCTTTTCGTGTACAGAAGTCACTGGATAATCATCATAAGCTAATGCCCATAGCACATTTTGATGGGCATGGGTAGGCATGATATCTGCCATATGAATAAATGTTTCTTCGTTATCCTCAAATAGGATAATGGAATGCCCCTCACTATGACCACTCGTGTGTACCATTCTCAACCCTGGCAGGATCTCAGTGGATTCCTGAAAGGTATGTACTAGCTGCTCAACCGGCTTCCAGTTTATTTCCCAGTACGTATTTGCTGAACGAATATTAGGATTTTTCATTTCGTTCCATTCTACTTCGCTCGTGTAAATAGTGGCATTAGGAAAAGCAGGCACCAGCTCATTATCTTCCCACATCGTAAGTCCGCAAGCGTGGTCAAAGTGAAGGTGAGTCATTAAGACCATATCAATATCCTCACGGGTTAGATTTCGTTGTTTTAAAGAAGAATCTATATGGGATTCTTCCAACACACCAAAATTTCTACGCTGTTTGTCAGACAGCTTATCATTTCCAATTCCTGAATCAATAAGTAAGTTCTTGCCATCTAATTCAAGCAAAATCGGATCGGTCCTTAATTCAATCTGATTTTTTTCATTTACCGGATACTTCTTACTCCATAGCGGCTTTGGAACAACACCGAACATTGCTCCCCCATCCATATGAGTAACACCGCCATTCAGCCATGTTAATCGGGCTCTGCCAATAGTTAAAGATTCCACAAACCACGCCTCCCTTTGCAAACTATAGGATCAGTTTATCATAGAAAGGCGGCTTGTAAACGCTATCAGCTTTGGAATCTTACCCGGCATCGGTAAATGGGCTGGCCTTTTGCTGAAAACTTTTGCTCATATTCAGTGGAAATATTCAGTGGATCCTCCTCCGCGTGTAAATCTACCGAAACATCTTCTAAAATCATTCCATATTCCGAAAAGCTTACGAGGGAGTATTCAAATAAACCTTTGTTATCGGTTTTAAGAGTAATTTCACCGCCTGGAACGAGAACATCTTCATACTGACTTAGGAATGTATGAAAAGTAAGTCTCCGTTTCTCATGACGATTTTTCGGCCACGGATCAGAAAAATTTAAATAAATATGGTCAATTTCATTAGACTGAAACAGCTCACGAAGATCATTAGCATCCTGATTCACAAGTCTCACATTTTCCACGCCCGCCTCAAGCACTTTCTTTAAGGCACCAACAATAACGTTTTTCACCAGCTCTACACCGATAAAGTTCACATCGTCATGCTGAGCCCCCATACCTGCAATAAACTGACCCTTTCCAGACCCAATTTCTAAATGTAACGGGTGATCAGGATCATTAAATAACTCTTTCCATTTCCCTTTCATAGAAAAGGGTTCTTGAACGACGATATGATTATTTTCTCTCAAATAATCATCTGCCCAAGGTTTATTTCTCAAACGCATGAATCCGATTCCTCCTTCATTATCGTTAAAAATGGTACCACGAATACAGTCAAAAATAAAAGTTTTTATGAAAATGAAAGATTTTGCTCGTATTTGTGATTATATCGACCTAACTATAACCTTAAGCAAGATATATGAATAGAATGGCGATTCTCAATGTAAAAGTCCCTAATTACAACTGTACTGCTCACTTGGGTTGTAAACGCTTTCTCATATATGATTGTAATTGTGTTAGAAAATAATAAATTAACTGGAGTGATTATTGAATCTATGAATCTTATTCGCGGAGTTTTTGAAATGACTGTACTAGCTGTCTTCTCAGTCTTATTTGCTGGTTATGCCCTATTTATCTATCCTTTTGAGAAACTGAGTGAAATAACAAATCCTGAAGTACGCGAAAAGAAACTTAAGTATGCTCCAGCTTCCTCATAAACCATTACAAAAAAACGCTGCTGATTTAATCAGCAGCGTTTTTTAAATGATTTGGTACTTTACCATTAAGTGTATTAAATCTTCAGTGCGAATAGCTGCTTCCTCATATTCTCCTCGCATCTTGTGCCACTGAATAAAGGATAGCCCTTGAGACACCGCATACCAGATCATTCGTTCATATAAATGTTCATCTGGTACAGCACCGTACTGCTCAAGCCACTGCTCCCAGTTTTTTTCAGGGATGTATGCGTGCAGGAGCATTCCTAAATCTAAAGCCGGATCAGCAACCATAGCATTATCCCAATCAATGAGATAAAGTTGATCCTCTGCAGAAAGAAGCCAATTATTATGATTGGTATCACAATGACATACCACGTGAACATGATGTTCCACCTGCTGAACATTGCTTTCCAGGAATTTCATCGCTTGATGGATCTCAAGACGGGGATCCACTCGGTCAAGTATCCGCTGATTATCTTTTAAATCCTTTAGTATTTCTTCCGGAGTTAAAGGCTGTTTTCCCAGCCTCATTAACATATCTAAAAGTTCAGTAGAATGATGGATTTTACTTAATAAAGCTGCTACTCTTGGATGCTTCATTGATTCAGTGTTTAGTTCATGACCCTCTAACCACTCTTGAGCGGTAATCACATCGCCATTTTCCAGGCGTTTGGTCCAAACAAGCTTGGGTACGATTCCTTCAGCAGAAAGCACAGCAAGAAACGGAGAAGAATTACGTTTTAAGAATAAACGTTTTCCTTCTGTTTGAGCATAGTATGCTTCTCCTGTCGAACCTCCTGCAGGGGTTATTGTCCAATTATCTCCAAGTATATGCTCCAACCAATTCACCTTCAATTCCTCAAATCTTCCTGTGATTACATCACGTAGTTATTCTATCCTATTATATCGTAGTCTTGCTTCTATCCATAGTCAATGTTTCTTCACTTGAAAAAAACAGTCTATCATTTAGACTAACTCATTTCTTTAAGATCATTCAAGAGTTAGCTCTTACCCGCTCAGCACCTTATAGTATGAATCTGATTTTTCTATCCTGCAATGTAAACATCTCCCTGCTTCTCCATCCACCTGGAAGGGTATTGATGAATTTGATCGAATAACAACAGATTCAGCATCGAATTCATGAACTTCTTTTAACTTCGTATGCTTTCCTATAAAAACGCTGAAAAACAACAGAAAAATTTTCCATTTAGCCATTGGAGTGATGAGAATTACTTTGAAAGAAGATCTGGTCAAATCGGCGGTGGGAGCAATTTTCATCCCTCTCCCATAATAAGGATGGTTGGTAACAGTGAGTAAAGCCGCTTCCTTTATTGATACAGGTTTCCCGTCCAATTCCAGCTCAAAGTGGATTGGCTTATATTTAGGAAGTACTTTAAAAAATGACAAAAGATAAGTTAATGACAGCAAGTGCAGACGCCGCAGCCATATATTTTTCTTCAACTGGCTGGCAGTCGTTACTATACTCCCATCTAAGCCAAAGCCGATGCTGTTTACAAATAACCGTTTATGAAGGGCTCTTTTTTTATTAATAAGATAGGCTCCAAACCTGAGGTTATGCACGGTAGGATCTTGAACGATCTTTCGAAATAACGCAATCTCTTTATGAGTGTTATGGATCCCCCGATGAAAATCATTGCCAGAACCGCTAGGAATGAAAGCTACAGGAACTAGAGGATACCGATGAAGGCCATTCATTACTTCATGCAGCGTACCGTCTCCTCCTACAACGAGAACCCCCTCAATAACCTCTTTATATATTTCAGCTGTTTGTTCAGCAATTTCTTCCGCATGACCAGCGTATTTTGTAATAAATGAACGACAGTTCTTCTGTTGAAAGTACCGATCTTGTTGAATATTATTTAATAGCTGTAATGCTTTGCCGCTTCCCGATTCAGGATTAACAATTACTATATACATGTGCCATTTCTCCTAAATTTCCATCATATCATTATGCAAATGTGATACTATTCTATTATACTATTATTACCAAAGGAGGTCTTTATGAATGGGAAACGATTGTCAATTTTGTGGAACCAGTGTGCAGCTGCCAAAATACGGCGGGCTGATCATTAACCGTAAATCTTTATCAAAAGATCAAGTCCCTCGAAACCTCTCTGTCCAGTATCAAGATGAAGAGGTGTTGATCTTAAACTATCAGTCTCTCGAGGAATTGCAATCTTCTTTAGCCTTACTTTTCAGCGAACAGACACCTGCCTACTGGGTACATATAGGTAATAGGGCTACTTCGAGAACTTTCCCGATATCCATTCAACACTTGTATGAACGTTTAACCCACTCTGATTTAGCCAGTGTCATTCACAGTGAAAACTTCACCTCCCATCTCCAGCCCATCGTAGATGTGCACAGCAATGAATTATTTGGATATGAATCACTGCTTCGAACTACAGAGCAGAAAGTTCATCCAGGAGATCTCTTTGCTTTTGCTCACCGCGCCGGATTACAATCGATGCTAGATCAGAAAGCAAGACGGTCTGCAGTAAAGACGAAATCACAGTATGTGGAAGCTGGAAAGAAGATGTTTATTAATTTTCTCCCCTCCACCATTTATATACCAGAGTTTTGCTTAAAACATACCTTTCAAATGGTAAAAGAATTCAATGTGGACCCTGCTGATTTAGTTTTTGAAGTGGTGGAGACTGAGAAAATCACCGATGTAGAGCACTTGAAATCTATTTTAGATACATATAAATCTTCAGGCATGAAAGTTGCCTTAGATGATGTAGGTTCAGGATACAGTACACTTGAAATGCTCAGCTTAATCAGACCTGATTACTTAAAAATCGACCGTTCCTATGTTCAAAACTGTCATATTGATTTGCAAAACCAGGAATTTTTATTCAAAGTGATGGACCGGGCAGGTTCTTTAGACATCAAAGTACTGGCAGAAGGAATAGAAACAGTTGAAGAATGGGAATGGTTGAAAACACTAGGAATTGATTATGCTCAGGGGTACTTCATAGGAAGACCACAGCCCCTTCCTGAGACAGAACTTATTCTTCCATAGCCTCAGTATCATCTTCCTTATCCCACTCCGGCCGTTTTATAGAATGACTTCTGGAATGCTGGAGCAATGCTTCGGCAGCTTTTAACTGACTATGTTTTAAAGGTGAAGCTGTATTCCTTTTGTCATAAAGCCATTGGGAATACAGCGTTTGATCAATGTATGTAGTATGAAAGGGCACCTGAGCTTCTTGAAATGTAAGCTTCGGAGCTAAAACAACCTTATGATAAGGAAAATCAATCCCATATTTACTTAATACACTTTTTACAAATGTTTCCGTTCTGTTTAACGCAATCATTGGACTTAAAAGTTTCTCTTGAACCTTTCCCCGCTGCACATACCAGTTGTTATGATCGGAAGGGATAACAGCGTCAGCATCGGGGAGGTCTAAATAATGAATAATTTCTATACCTAATGGACCAACCAAAATCGTCTCCGCATCCATCTTTGCTTTTTTCATTTCCACTACCGCTTCATACATGAGCAAATAGGTATCAGGAAACCTTTGCAAAAAGTATTTTAAACGTGCATCCTGATAGTAAAGTTTATCTACAAATGATTTATGCAGAAGTGTAGTCGATGCCCATTTTAACTGAAAAGGCAGCAGTCCATCTAGAAAATACTGCTTTAGTTCGATTAAACTTTCCGGCGGTTTTTCCATTACTCTGGCAGTCGACTCTTCAGGATGTTCAGATGCTTTATTTTTTTTTCGGTTGAATAGCCGTTTCCATCCCGATGATTCATCCTCCGGTTCATCTATCTCTACTTGTTTATTTAAACTTCCCTGCTTCCACATTTGGTGCATGTTCTTCCAATTCTCTCTCTTCAAGCGGATATACTGACTGGGATATTGGTAAATATTTGTTTCATAACGGGAGATGTAATCGAATAATTTAATCAGCTGAGCCAAACTATAATCACTCCTTCTTGTGCAGTGGAAGCTCGGCAACCACCTCATATTTAGGTTTCCTTGCCGGATGGATGCGGTAGAGGGTCAAATGAGAAATCTCCTGGTGGTAGACCTCTCTAAAAACAGAAGGAAAAGAGCCGTCCTCTAGTGGCGTACCGGAGACCCATTTTTTAGCTAAAGTAATGTGAGGAGAATAAGGTCGTTTCTCTCTATCCAGCCCAGCCTTCACACCCGCTTCCTCAACTTGCTGCTTGATGATCGAAAGACGATCGCTTTTACTTACTTTTGCATGAACTACTCTTGGGTGAACATTACTTCCGAAGTTGCCTATCGGGCCGATGGTTTCTGAAAAAACAGAGGGCCAGTCTTGACTTTCAAGGTTCTTAAGAAGTTCCTCTAATGTATTATCGGCGCAATCACCCAGGAATTTCACTGTTATATGGAAATCGTCTGGAAAGGTCCAGACTTTATAATCCGCTTTCTTCCTTAATTGCTTCTGCCAAATTTCCAGGCGATTTTTAAGATCTTCACGTACTGGAAACCCTATAAAATAGTGAGAATTTGACATTAGGATACCTTCTCCTTTAAAGAATGATTAGAGGCCGTTTGTTGCACCACAATAAGCAGAACTATTCCAAGAAACGTCATCAAAGAGAAGAAACCATACATTCCGTTAACGTCCCATGCATCGATTAGTACACCGCCCATAAAGGTAAAGAAGGCATTGCCAATCCCATTTCCAACTGCTGAGTATAAACCTACTGCGGTTGCCCTGACTTGACGCGGGGCAAGCTCACGAACGAGAATCAATGCAGCTGGGATATACAAGCCAACAGATATACCTTGAACGATCGTGGAAAGATAGACAACTGTACTGGACGGGTCGAAGAAGTACAGCAGCCAGCGTAAACAGGATACCGAAGCACTTAGCAAAATGACTTGCAGTACCCCCATCTTATTAATGACTTGCTGAGCAAACTTCATAAACGGAGCTTCACTTCCTGCCGCAAGGAGAAAAGTGATTCCAACTCCAGATAACGTCCCGCCTACAGACAAAATGAAAGTACCAAAATAGTAATTATTAGCGAGTACGGGGCCGAAAATTAGGAAATTAGAGAATAAGAAGAGTAGAAAAGCCTTCTGCTTAATTAAGATTCCTATCCCCGTCCGAAACGAAACAGAAACGTCATCCGCTTTTCTTGGGAATTGCGTAAGAGCGATCAGAGCAAAAATCAAGCCAGCTGAGAAGAAATAAAAGATCCAATCCAAAGACCCCGTAAGATCCGTCACCCTTCCTAAAACAAATACAGATACAGCAAACCCAATAGCCCCCCATAAACGGATATTTCCATACTCTTTTCCATTCGTCTGGACAAAGCTTAAGGATAAACTATCTGATAAGGGAACAATCCCAGACTGAAACAGCGCAATAACAATAATACCAACGAGAAGGATTGGAAAAGGTTGCAGGAGGGGATAGAAGAACCCCAGACCAGCCGCCGCAATGGCTGCTACCATTAATAACCGCTTTGGTCTTCGTGTATAATCACTTAACATTCCCCAGATTGGCTGAATAAAGATCGTAATCAATGGCAGTGCAGCTATGATCATTCCAATTTCTGTATGATTCAGTCCCTTTTCTTGTTCCAGGAAAACGGATAGTAAGGGAAACAATGATCCAAATCCAAAAAAAACAAAGAAATAAAAGACTTGAATAAATCGATATGTTTTTTCTGTATGCTGTACTTCCATAGATAACGACCTTTCTGCTCAGTTAATTGGTTAATTCATAAATAGATGCTGCGTAGATTGCAATGGCTTTAACCATGTCTGATATCCTCACATGCTCGTCTTTTTGGTGAGCAGTATCGGGACTATCTGAAAACATGGCCCCAAAGGCAACTCCAGTGGACAGGGAGCGGGCGTACGTTGCCCCGCCTATGGATATAGGCTGTTCATGTGTTCCCATCGCCTCATTGTAGACTCTGGTCAACGTTTGTAAAAATGGATGCTCCTTTTCTATATATAAAGCTTCCAAATGATCATAAAGTTTAAATGTATACGCAAGTGGGGCATGCAGTTCTTTTAGCGTGTCCAAGATTATTTCTGGTTTTGCAGTTACAGGATAACGAAGGTTTATCCCAGCCTTGCATTGTTCATTCCTCTTAAACTGTAAGAAACCCAAATTCAGTGTTAATGGCCCTGATACATCATCCTTCATAGAAAGCCCAATCTGTCCGCCTGTGGAGTCAGAGAAGCTATCAAATAAAAAACCAATAAGCTGCGATTGATCTATAGGCAAACTCATTAAGTAACGAAGCAGTTCAGAAAGTGCATTTATCCCCTGTTGAGGGTTGCTAGCATGTACGGCTTTACCTTCCACATGAATCTGGACTTGGTCTCCGACTCTGTGAATTTCTCCATCCGCTTTACTGCTCCTTATGAATTGTTGAAAGCTCTCTTCAATATCCTCATTCGTCCGTATCGAAGCATCGGCTTGGTCCGGTACCATATTTAATCGATCGCCGCTAGTCAATGCTTCTAAAACCATTACATCAGAATACCCTTCTTCTCTAGAAAGGTCAAACTGAAAATAGAAGTCCATCAAACCCTTTTCTGCGTGAATTACAGGGAATGAAGCATCTGGAGAAAATCCAAATCCGGGCATTTCCTCGTGTTTAAAGTAATAGTCCATTCCTTTCCAGTCCCTTTCCTCATCTGTGCCTGCAATCAGCCTTACTCTTTTCTTGGGCTTAAAACCCTGGTCCTTCAACAATTTCATAGCTATATAAGCGGCCATAACCGGGCCTTTATCATCCTGAGCTCCTCTAGCATACAATTTTCCATTTACAATGGTGGGAGTAAAAGGAGAATAAGACCAGCCTTCTCCTGCGGGTACTACATCTAAATGGCCTAGAATGCCTATTAGCTCTTCTCCTTCTCCAAACTCGATATGGCCGGCATGTCCATCCACATTCTTCACATCAAAACCGTCTGCTTCACCGATTTGAAGAAAGGCAGTTAAAGCTTCCTGTATCGCCTCACCATAAGGAAACTGTTCACTCTCCTGATAAACACTAGGGATTTCCAGGATGCGGCTCAGTTTGTCTAAATATTCTTCCTGATAAAATTGACTTAGTTTATCAAAATTCATAACTTGTCCCCTCTTTCCATAATTTTCTGATAGGTAATATCATCACATACTGCGTACAGTTCAGCTTCAGCAGGAAGCAGTTCATCAAGTTTACGGTTTATGGTCAGGTCATTCCGGTCAGCGATTAAAGTGGCTCCTTGATCAAGCAGCGTTTGAAAAGCGTCCCGATAAGTTTTCCACTCCTTATTTAATGGAATATGATACAAATCATCTCCAACTGACCTTCGAAGTAATTGACTATATATACCTGAGACCCCTTTTCTAAAGGCAGAACGTACGGCAAGTGAAGAAATGGTTTCATTTGAAATAATAAATTCATCTACACGAGCATGCTGGAAATTTTGAATATGATTTTCTTCCATTATCTCGACAATCGTATGGACCCCGGGAGCAACCGATTCAATGGTCGAAGCAATCAATAATGTTTTTCCGTCTATAATTTGATTATTCGTTAAACGGTCCTCTGCGAAAATAAGCACGGATCGCGCCTCTTTTACGTTCGCTTTTTTTAAAGTTTCCTGTTCTGAAGCATTCCCCTGAACATAGTGAATATTCTGGGTAAGCATAGGGGCTTCTTTCAGCTCATCAATAATAACAATTTCTGCTTGTTCCATTGTCTCAACCATTTCTTTCACCGCATAACTTGCTTTTTGAGACCAGCCAATAATAATAAAATGTCCCGACCCTTTATACACAATATCACCTTCCAGACGTTTTTTTCGAAAGACGGCAAGCCCGTCGATGATTTTTCCGATCACAACCCCAATAAGGCCAATCCCGACGATGTATAGGATAATCGCAATGACCCTCCCAGCGATCGATACTGGATAATAATCTCCATACCCAACTGTCGTGACTGTGGTCATTACCCACCAAAAACCATCAAAGAATGTCGGAAACGTATTATTTTCAACGACGACGATTAAAATAGAAGAAAACAATACAAGAGCGATACTGGAAAGAAAAAGCACTACGTTATTAATTTCAACCATTTTCAGAAACATTTTTCTTAAAACTGCCAATGATTCAGCCTCCTAACTTTAAAATGGTGTAAATTTAGTGAATTGTCTGTAAATTTAGCGCGGGTTTGTAGCGAAACGCAAATGTGTGTTGTAAAATGTAATCAACTTCATAGGATTGACAGGCTCACAGATTCCAACGAAATAAGGAGTGGTTTTTTTGAATCATCCATCATCCCGTATGCTCAACCGAATAAAAGCTGTTTACCTTTACATTAGAGATCAGGGAATAGTGACTACAGATCAGTTAGCAGATGAGTTTGGAATTACAGACAGAACCATGCAGAGGGACTTAAGTATCTTGGAATATAACGGTCTTGTTTCGAGTCCGAACCGTGGAAAGTGGGCAGCTACTCAAAAAAAAGTAAAAATTTCATAACTTTATGTATAGATCACCCGGGCATGCCCGGGTGTTTTTCATCCTGAATTTGTAATAGAGAATAAATATTTTAGTTCCTCGTCCTGAAGCTCTCGATACTCACCTAGCTCTAGACTGGAGTCCAGTTCCAATTCTCCCATTTTTATTCGTTTCAAATAAGTCACCTTTTTATCTACGGATTCAAACATCCGTTTCACTTGGTGGAACTTACCTTCTGTAATAGTTAGTTCAATCTCAGAAATCGTATCTGAGGAAAGAATGGTTAAGGATGCCGGTCTCGTAACATATCCATCATCAAGCTCTACACCTTCAGAAAATCGGGCAATATCTTCTTCTTCCACTTTCCCATCAATCCGGGCAAAATAGGTTTTCCCGACATCTTTTTTAGGTGAAGTGAGTTGATGAGAAAGCTTTCCGTCATTCGTAATCAGGAGCAGACCTTCTGTGTCTTTATCCAGCCGCCCTACAGGAAAGGGTTTGAATACCTGATCTTCAGGCTGCAGAATATCAACTACTGTCATATCGTTGGCGTCTTCAGTTGCCGATACTAAATCTCCAGGTTTATTCATCATCAGGTAAATATACTCTCGATATTCTATAACTTCCCCAAGTAAAGTGATTTGATCATTCTCTGGATCTACATGTGTTTTCCCGTTCTTTTCAACGTTTCCGTTTACACGGACGCTGCCGCCCTTTAGCATTGTTTTTACTTCCTTACGTGTACCGTAACCCATATTGGCGAGCAGTTTATCTATGCGCATGCGATTCCCTCCTTAATTACGTTTCAACCACTTATCTAATTTAGAAATTCGTCCACCCATAATTCGCTCTAGTAATGTTGTTTTATAGGCAAGAAATAAGTAGACTAATCCACCCACTGCTACACTAACAATTAGAATAACCAGCGCATGGGCTCTGTTATTCATTGGGTCCATACCTAAACTCATCGTCCATTTAACTGCCCATACAGCGAAACCCATGATGGTGGTTAAGATAGTGATTAGCAAGGTGCGTTTGAATAATTGCTTGTAAGAAAAGTGTATCGCTCTTTGAATTTTATACAGATTCAGGATAACTGCTGAGGCTACTGCAAGCCCAGTAGCAACGATTGCCCCTTTTGCTCCGAGCATAAGTACCAGCCAGGAGTTTGTGCAAATCTTAATTAGCAAGCCTGTGCCCAGGCTGATGACAGCAAAGTTCTGCCGATTAATTCCTTGTAAAATTGACGCTGTTACTGTGTAGAGAGCAAAGAACAAACCAACAGGTGCATACCATCTTAACAGCCCGCCGTAATATTCTAAATTGTCCACTCCATAAAATGTGCCATAAGCTTCATATGCTACAATAGACAAGCCGATAATTGCAGGAAGAATTAATAATGCCACAATTTCTAAGGCTTGATTAATTTGGCGGAACAATTGCGCTCTTTGATTATTGGTAAACGCTTTGGTGATTGCAGGCAGGATGGCCAGAGATAACCCAATTCCTAAAGTAACCGGAATAATGACCAGCTTATGGCTAAGAAAATTGATCGCTGAAATTGAACCATCTGCAAGATCACTTAGGCCTGCCGCTTCCATCGCGTCATTGAAGGTCATCTGATCAACAAATTGATAAAGCGGTGTGGCTATCCCAACAAGCACAAACGGACCAGCATAACCTAAAAGTTCTTTGATCATTGCTCCGTTTGAAACTTCCTGTGTCTCTCCCTGCTGCTCAAGCATGCGGTCCAGATGCGGTTTTCTTCTTTTCCAGTAATAAAAAAGTACTGCAATAGAAGCGACACCACCAATAAAAGCGGCAAATGTGGCAAATCCTACCGCCAATGTAGTCGAACCATGAAGGATGTCAAGGATGATGAAGACGGCAGCTAATAGAAAAACGATGCGGACAATTTGTTCAATTACTTGAGATACCGCCGTCGGTGCCATCGATTCATTTCCTTGAAAGAACCCTCGGACAATACTCATGCTGGGAATAATGATTAAGGCAAAACTGACCATGCGTATAACCATCGAGGTATCCTCAATACTTTTTTGCGTCGCGTCACTCGCTAATGTCCATATGGCCATTTGATGAGAACCGAAAAACAGGATCAAAAAGGCCACAATACCTGAAACGGCCATCAGCTGCATTCCTGTTTTTAATATTCGGCGGCTTGTCTGGTAATCACCCAGAGAATTATACTTAGATACAAACTTTGAAACAGCAAGTGGTACTCCCAAGGTAGAAACACTTAGCAGAATGTTGTATGGTGTATAAGCATAAAAATATAGATCCATACCGCTTGGATCTACCATTTGTGCAAATGGAATCGTGTAAATCATACCTAAAAGCTTTGACAGAAATGTTGCCCCTGTCAAAAGCATTGTACCTTTTAAAATTTTCGACATATTATTAGATTCACCTTCAATTTTATTGTAGATTCGACCGCATCTATTTTATCATAAATAGAGACAAAACAACTGAATTAGGTTTAAAAAGAAAGGAAGAACCTCATGACATACCAGGTAATAGTAATAGGGGGCGGCCCTTCCGGATTAATGGCAGCCATTGCTGCCGCTGAACAAGGGGTCAAAACTTTATTAATCGATAAAGGAAATAAACTTGGAACCAAGCTCGCGATTTCAGGTGGAGGAAGATGCAATGTGACCAACCGTCTTCCTGAAGAAGAAGTGATCAAACACATTCCCGGGAATGGTAAATTCCTTTACAGTCCGTTTTCGGTATTTAATAACTACGATATTATCGACTTCTTTGAGGGGCTTGGAGTTGCCTTAAAAGAAGAGGACCACGGCCGTATGTTTCCGGTTAGTAATAAAGCAAAAGACGTTGTTAACGCCCTGCTGGACCGTTTAAAAGAACTGAATGTAGAAATACGCACTAAAACTCCGGTGCAAGCTATCCATTACGGAGAGCAGGAGCACCAGGTAATCCTGCATTCTCAAGAGAAAATCACTACCCGATCAGTCATTTTAGCAGTAGGTGGAAAAGCGGTTCCTCATACAGGCTCCACAGGGGATGGTTATGCATGGGCAAAGAAAGCCGGTCATACCATTACCGAACTTTTCCCTACAGAAGTCCCTCTTATTTCCAATGAATCTTTTATTAAAGAAAAGATTTTGCAAGGTTTAGCCCTAAGAGATGTAAATGTATCAGTATTAAATAAAAAAGGGAAAGCTATCATTACCCATCAAATGGACATGCTGTTCACTCATTTCGGGTTATCTGGGCCAGCAATCCTTCGCTGTTCACAATATGTTGTAAAAGAGTTTATGAAAGGTCATAAGCCGGTCTTAATCGAAATCGATTGTCTTCCAGATCAAAAAGACCACGAGTTATTACTGCAGCTTCAAACATTAGTGGAAGAACAGCCTAAGAAGTTATTTCGAAACTTAGTCAAAGGCATGGTACCGGAACGATTGATGGATTACTTGCTTCACAAGGGTCAGATTGTTCCTGAAGATAAGGCGGGGAACATTTCAAACCAGAAATTACGTACCTTTGTAGAAGAGCTTAAACACTTTCAAATTCAAGTTCATGACTCACAGCCTCTTGAAAAAGCTTTTGTTACAGGCGGTGGGATCTCCATTAAGGAAATTGTCCCAAATACCATGCAGTCAAAACTAATGGAACGTTTATATTTTTGCGGAGAAATTCTGGACATCCACGGCTATACAGGCGGTTATAATATTACAGCTGCTATGGTTACTGGGCGTGTGGCCGGCATGCATGCTGCCTGGGAAGCAATGGGATAAGCATATAAAAATCGAGAATCAGTATTTAACTGGTTCTCGATTTTCTTTGTTGATATTCACTTTCCCGCCCAAGTTCTTTGTTTAACAGCCATTGCATAATTTCCCGATCCTCAGTTGTTAAAACAGGATCTCTTACGTCCCAATCCAAATGATAGATAATGTAAAATCTCCGGATTCTTCGAAAATAAATAACAGAGTTAGGAAATTTATCAAAATAGCCGCGCACCATTTTCCTGCGGGAATAACTCCACCTGAGAAGAACGATAACTATCCCTCCAAACCATTACTATCCAATCTCCATTACCAAATAAACACTAACGCCATATAAGCAAATAGAAAGCCACTTATTAAATACAAGTAACCATAAACTTTTACTGGTTGATATCGTCCAGTAATACCGAATACTCCAACGACGGCTAATAAAATCATAATAGCGATTAAAACGATTTGCTGAACAGAAGAAATTGCTTCTTTATAAGATAGTAAGTAAAATCCGATCGGTATGAGAATTAGATAATAAGCGTATTTCCAATTGAAATATGTATCTCTCTTTCTTTCAAGTTTAACCATTTCTTCACCTCGCTGTTAGTATTACTTATCAATTATAGTTTACAGCATTTAGCAAACTTAGAAAATACTTTGCAGCAAAACATAACGGCAGTAGAAAAAAGTCAAAAATAAAAGCCCTGGATTAAATCCAAGGCTTTTGATGACGTGGCAACGTCCTACTCTCACGGGGATCGACCCGACTACCATC